>NZ_JBIVKZ010000038.1:0-1193 GCF_044751025.1 Streptomyces sp. NPDC088747 | reverse complement strand
GCCTAGTGAGCTGGTTCGGAGATGCGTGAGCAGTAGCGGCAGATGCGGTCGAGGATCTGGTCGGCGGTCTTGGTCCATTTGAAGGGCCTGGCCTGGTCGTTCCAGACCTTGATCCAGTCCTCGAGTGCGGCCTTGAGGTTGTCGAGGGAGCAGAACACCCCGCGTTCGAGACAGCGCCGTTCCAACTCGGCGAACCATCGTTCGACCTGGTTGATCCACGACGAGTAGGTGGGCGTGAAGTGGAGGCGGAAGCGAGGGTGCGCGAGCAGCCACTTGTGCACCGCCGGCGCCTTGTGGGCGGAGAGGTTGTCGCAGATCACGTGGACTGCCAGGCCGGGCTCGGTCTGGCAGTCGATCTCGTCGAGGAAGTCACGGAAGTCCACGGCCCGGTGCTGCGCGGACAGCTTCGAGATCACTTTGCCCGTCGCGGTGTTCAGGGCGGCGAACAGATCGACGGTGCCGTGCCGGACGTAGTCGAAGCTGCGCCGCTCGGGCACTCCGGGCAGCATGGGCAGCACCGGCGCGGTCCGTTCCAGGGCCTGGATCTGCGGCTTCTCGTCCACCGCAAACACCGCGGCGTTGGCCGGCGGGGCCAGGTAGAGGCCGACGACATCGCGGATCTTGTCGATCAGCAGCGGGTCCGGGGAAATCTTGAAGGTCTCGGTCCGCCATGGCTGGAGGCCGAAGGCGTGCCAGATCCGCAGCACGCTCGCCGGGGAGATCCCCACGACCCTGGCCAGCTCTCGCTTCGACCAGTGCGTCGCTCCCCCGGGGGTCTCCTCCAGTGTGCGCACCACCACCTCCTCCACCTGGGCGTCGGTGATGGTGCGTGGCACCCCGGGGCGCGGCTCGTCGCTGAGCCCGTCCAGCCGGTCGCGCAGGAATCTCGCCCGCCACTTGGTCACGGTGCCCCGGTTGACGCCCAGCCGCGCGGCCACCGCGATATTGCTGCCGCCGTCCGCGCAGGCCAGCACGATCCGTGCCCGAAGGGCCAGGCCCTGCGCGGTCGTCCGGCGCCGGGCCCATCCCTGCAACGTCCGCCGCTCGGCATCGGATAACACCAGCGGCGCAAGCCTGCTGTCGCCCATCCCCACAGCAGACCGCAAACCACCAGCCCCGTCACCGCCCAAGCCACAATCCGAAACAGAACACGACTCAAGTGGCGACGGGAGAACTCAAAACCAGCTCACTAG
>NZ_JBIVKZ010000037.1:1438-4644 GCF_044751025.1 Streptomyces sp. NPDC088747 | reverse complement strand
ACACAGTGGACGCGAGCAACTGAGGACAAGCCCTCGGCCTATTAGTACCAGTCAGCTTCACCCCTTACGAGGCTTCCACATCTGGCCTATCAACCCAGTCGTCTACTGGGAGCCTTAACCAATCTAGTTGGTGGGAATACTCATCTCGAAGCAGGCTTCCCGCTTAGATGCTTTCAGCGGTTATCCCTCCCGAACGTAGCCAACCAGCCATGCCCTTGGCAGGACAACTGGCACACCAGAGGTTCGTCCGTCCCGGTCCTCTCGTACTAGGGACAGCCCTTCTCAATATTCCTACGCGCGCAGCGGATAGGGACCGAACTGTCTCACGACGTTCTAAACCCAGCTCGCGTACCGCTTTAATGGGCGAACAGCCCAACCCTTGGGACCGACTCCAGCCCCAGGATGCGACGAGCCGACATCGAGGTGCCAAACCATCCCGTCGATATGGACTCTTGGGGAAGATCAGCCTGTTATCCCCGGGGTACCTTTTATCCGTTGAG
Source organism: Streptomyces sp. NPDC088747 (assembly GCF_044751025.1). NCBI lineage: Bacteria > Bacillati > Actinomycetota > Actinomycetes > Kitasatosporales > Streptomycetaceae > Streptomyces > Streptomyces sp. NPDC088747. Next base: position 4,144 of record NZ_JBIVKZ010000037.1, on the reverse strand, counting down.
CGACGGCGCTTCCACAAGCCACCGCCGGATCACTAGTCCCGACTTTCGTCCCTGCTCGACCCGTCGGTCTCACAGTCAAGCTCCCTTGTGCACTTACACTCAACACCTGATTACCAACCAGGCTGAGGGAACCTTTGGGCGCCTCCGTTACTCTTTAGGAGGCAACCGCCCCAGTTAAACTACCCATCAGACACTGTCCCTGATCCGGATCACGGACCCAGGTTAGACATCCAGCACGACCAGACTGGTATTTCAACGACGACTCCACACTGGCTGGCGCCAGCACTTCACAGTCTCCCAGCTATCCTACACAAGCCGAACCGAACACCAATATCAAACTGTAGTAAAGGTCCCGGGGTCTTTCCGTCCTGCTGCGCGAAACGAGCATCTTTACTCGTAGTGCAATTTCACCGGGCCTATGGTTGAGACAGTCGAGAAGTCGTTACGCCATTCGTGCAGGTCGGAACTTACCCGACAAGGAATTTCGCTACCTTAGGATGGTTATAGTTACCACCGCCGTTTACTGGCGCTTAAGTTCTCAGCTTCGCCACCCCGAAGAGTGACTAACCGGTCCCCTTAACGTTCCAGCACCGGGCAGGCGTCAGTCCGTATACATCGCCTTACGGCTTCGCACGGACCTGTGTTTTTAGTAAACAGTCGCTTCTCGCTGGTCTCTGCGGCCACCCCCAGCTCGAGGAGCAAGTCCTCTCACCAGTGATGGCCCCCCTTCTCCCGAAGTTACGGGGGCATTTTGCCGAGTTCCTTAACCATAGTTCACCCGAACGCCTCGGTATTCTCTACCTGACCACCTGAGTCGGTTTAGGGTACGGGCCGCCATGAAACTCGCTAGAGGCTTTTCTCGACAGCATAGGATCATCCACTTCACCACAATCGGCTCGGCATCAGGTCTCAGACTATGTGCTGCCCGGATTTACCTGGACAACGTCCTACACCCTTACCCCGGGACAACCACCGCCCGGGATGGACTACCTTCCTGCGTCACCCCATCACTCACCTACTACCAGCCTGGATCGCCGGCTCCACCACTTTCCATTCCCCGAAGGGTCCGGAACGGCTTCACGGGCTTAGCATCACTGGATTCAATGTTTGACGCTTCACAGCGGGTACCGGAATATCAACCGGTTATCCATCGACTACGCCTGTCGGCCTCGCCTTAGGTCCCGACTTACCCTGGGCAGATCAGCTTGACCCAGGAACCCTTAGTCAATCGGCGCACACGTTTCTCACGTGTGTATCGCTACTCATGCCTGCATTCTCACTCGTGAACCGTCCACCACTAGCTTCCGCTGCGGCTTCACCCGGCACACGACGCTCCCCTACCCATCCCAGCCCCCGTTGGGGGTATGTGCTGGAATGACACGACTTCGGCGGTACGCTTGAGCCCCGCTACATTGTCGGCGCGGAATCACTAGACCAGTGAGCTATTACGCACTCTTTCAAGGGTGGCTGCTTCTAAGCCAACCTCCTGGTTGTCTGTGCGACTCCACATCCTTTCCCACTTAGCGTACGCTTAGGGGCCTTAGTCGATGCTCTGGGCTGTTTCCCTCTCGACCATGGAGCTTATCCCCCACAGTCTCACTGCCGCGCTCTCACTTACCGGCATTCGGAGTTTGGCTAAGGTCAGTAACCCGGTAGGGCCCATCGCCTATCCAGTGCTCTACCTCCGGCAAGAAACACACGACGCTGCACCTAAATGCATTTCGGGGAGAACCAGCTATCACGGAGTTTGATTGGCCTTTCACCCCTAACCACAGGTCATCCCCCAGGTTTTCAACCCTGGTGGGTTCGGTCCTCCACGACCTCTTACAGCCGCTTCAACCTGCCCATGGCTAGATCACTCCGCTTCGGGTCTTGAGCGCGCTACTAAAACGCCCTATTCGGACTCGCTTTCGCTACGGCTTCCCCACACGGGTTAACCTCGCAACACACCGCAAACTCGCAGGCTCATTCTTCAAAAGGCACGCAGTCACGACCCACAGAGTAAACTCTGTGAGCGACGCTCCCACGGCTTGTAGGCACACGGTTTCAGGTACTATTTCACTCCGCTCCCGCGGTACTTTTCACCATTCCCTCACGGTACTATCCGCTATCGGTCACCAGGGAATATTTAGGCTTAGCGGGTGGTCCCGCCAGATTCACACGGGATTTCTCGGGCCCCGTGCTACTTGGGTGTCTCTCAAACGAGCCGTTGACGTTTCGACTACGGGGGTCTTACCCTCTACGCCGGACCTTTCGCATGTCCTTCGCCTACATCAACGGTTTCTGACTCGTCTCACGATCGGCAGACCGTGAAAGAGAGATCCCACAACCCCATATACGCAACCCCTGCCGGGTCTCACACGCATATGGTTTAGCCTCATCCAGTTTCGCTCGCCACTACTCCCGGAATCACGGTTGTTTTCTCTTCCTGCGGGTACTGAGATGTTTCACTTCCCCGCGTTCCCTCCACATACCCTATGTGTTCAGGTATGGGTGACAGCCCATGACGACTGCCGGGTTTCCCCATTCGGAAACCCCCGGATCAAAGCCTGGTTGACGACTCCCCGGGGACTATCGTGGCCTCCCACGTCCTTCATCGGTTCCTGGTGCCAAGGCATCCACCGTGCGCCCTTAAAAACTTGGCCACAGATGCTCGCGTCCACTGTGCAGTTCTCAAACAACGACCAACCACCCACCACCCCGAAC
>NZ_JBIVKZ010000036.1:0-5230 GCF_044751025.1 Streptomyces sp. NPDC088747 | reverse complement strand
CCTTGCGGTCCACCTTGCCGTTCACCGTCAGCGGCAGAACATCCAGCACCACCAACGCGGACGGCACCATGTACTCCGGCAACACACCCTGCACAAACCCGCGCACCGCAGCGACGTCCACACCAACCGAACCACTCGCCGCCACGACATAGCCGGTCAGGCGCTTGTCTCCTGGGCGGTCCTCACGCACCATCACCACCGCCTGGCCGATGTCCGCGTGAGCGAGCAACGCGGCCTCCACCTCACCCAACTCGACCCGGAACCCACGAACTTTCACCTGATCATCCGTACGGCCCAGGAAGTCCAGGACACCGTCCGCTCGCCATCTCGCCAGGTCTCCAGTGCGGTACATCCGCTCCCCCGGCGCGAACGGACTCGCCACGAACCGCTCCGCGGTCAACCCCGGACGGTCCAGATAACCGCGAGCCAGGCCCGCGCCCGCGACGTACAACTCCCCAGCAACACCCACCGGTACTGGCCGCAGCGCCGAATCCAGCACGTAGACGCGGGAGTTGGCGATGGGCGTGCCGATGTGCGGGGTGTGGTGGTCGTCGGCGGACAGGGGCCTGGTGGTGGTGACGCAGACGGTTGATTCCGTCGGCCCGTAGGCGTTGACGAGACGGCGGCCGTCGGCCCAGCGGGTCGCCAGGTTCTGGTTCAGGGCTTCGCCGGCGGTAACGAGCGTCGTGATCGACGGCAGGCTGTCCGGTTCCAGAACAGCCAGTGCGGCGGGGGGCAGGGTGGCGTGGGTGACCGACCGCTCGGCGACCAGGCGGACGAGTGCCTGACCGGGCAACAGGTCCTGCGGCGCGGCCGTGACGAGGCAGGCCCCGTTGCACAGGGCCATCACCGTCTCCCAGACCGCCGCGTCGAAACTCGCCGAAGCGAACTGCAACACCCGGCTGCCCGCCGTGATCCCGAACTCCTCCGCCTGGACAGCGGCCAGACTCGGCAGTCCCTGATGAGTGACCGCCACACCCTTCGGCCGGCCGGTGGAACCGGAGGTGTAGATGACATAGGCCGGGTGCGCGGGCAGCAACCTGGCACGGCGCTCGGCATCCATGGGGTCCGTGTCGTCGAAGTCCCCAAGCGCCGCGACGGCACGAGGATCGTCGACAGCCACGTACGACAGCTGTCCGCTGCTGAAGCGCGAGGTCAACTCCGTGCTCGTCAGCACGAGGACGGGCCGGGCGTCGGTAAGGACGTACGTGATCCGCTCGGCGGGATAGTCCGGGTCGATGGGGAGGTAGACGCCGCCGGCCTTGGTCACCGCGAGGAGTGCGACGACGAGATCGGCGGAGCGGTGCATCATCACCGCGACAAGCGACTCGGGTCCTACGCCTCGCTCTATCAGCAGCCGGGCGAGGCGGTTGGCGCGGGCGTTGAGTTCCGCATAAGTCAGTTCCGTGTCTTGGAAGACGACGGCGGTCGCGTCGGGGGTGCGGGCGGCCTGGGTCTGGAACAGCTCCGGCAGCGTCACCGCGGGCAACTCCCGGGCGGTGTCGTTCCAGTCGATCAGGACCCGCTCCCGCTCCCCGGGATCGACGACGTCCACCGCGTTGACCTGCTGGTGCGGTGCCGTTTCCAGGGCGGTGACGATGCCTTCGGCCGCGGTATGGACCATGGCGCACAGTGATTCACCCGAGACAGGTCCGACGACCTGCACGGTCAGGGTGAATCCGTCGCCGGCGTCGTCGACGTTCAGCCCGATCGGGTAGTTCGTGCGCTCCTGGTCGTACAGCACCTCGATGCCGTCAAGGCTGTTGTCCGTCCCGGACTCGGCCCGCCTGGAGTGCCGGTAGTTGAACAGGGAGGTGAACAGCGGAGTGTCCGCCCTGATCCCGCTGGCCTGCCGGGCCAGTTTCAAGGGGGCGTGTTCGTGGACGAGCAGGTCCGCGAGCTGGTTCTGCACCGACCGGACCGTGTCCAACACCTGCGCGCCCTGCGTCCGCACCCGTACGGGCAGGGAGTTGATGAACAAGCCCAGCACGCGGTCCGCGCCACTCCCCGCGGCCATGCGGCCGAACAGGACGGTACCGAAGACGACGTCGTCCCGGCCCGCGGTGGCCGCCAGGACCCGCGCCCACACCACGTGCAGGACCGTGGCCGGGCTCACGCCCAGGCGGCGTGACTGGGCCCGCAGTCGCCGGGCGAGTTCCGCGTCCATCACGCGACGGGACTCCGTCACGCCGGTGCCGTCGCCGCGGACGTCGAGCAGACCGAACGGCGCGGTCGGCTCGGTCACGTCCCCCAACAGGGTGGAGAAGTACTTCTGGTGCTCCTCCTGCGCCACCCGCAGGCGGGACTGGGCCACGAAGTTCCGGAACGGCAGAGGCGCGGGCAGGGTGTCCTCGCGCCCCTCGACGAACGAGCGCACCTCCTCCAACAGCACGTCCAGGGTCGTGTGGTCCGAGATCAGGTGATGGGCCTGAACGAGCGCGATCCACTGGCCGTTCGCCGGGTCGGTCGCCGTGTAGACGCGGATCAGCGGCGCCTGACCGATGTCCATCGATCCAGGACACGCGGCCAGCAGCCGGCCGGTCACCTCGTCGTCGGGCCCCTCGGGCAGGTCGATGTTCTCCACCGGGATCACGGCACGGCGCACCACCACCTGGACCGGTTCGCGCAGTCCTTCCCACAGGACAGCGGTCCGGAGGATGTCATGCCGGTCCATGACCTTCTGCAGGGCGTTCACGAATCCGTCCAGCCGCTGCCGGGAGTCGAACCCCAACACCACCGGCAGCACGTACACATCCGACCCGTCACCGGATTCACCCATCAGGTGGTGGAAGAGGATCCCTTCCTGCAAGGGTGCCAGCGGGTACACATCCGCCACGTTGGCCGCTCCGCCGGGAACCCGGGCCACGATCCGGTCGATCTCCTCGCGGGACAGATCCACCAGGGGAAGCATGTCGGCAGAGATGGCCAGGGCGTTCTCCGGGATCCGGTTCTCCGGTACCGCAACCTCGGCCCGGCCATCCGACGCGGCCAGTCCGGCGGCCGTCGGCGCCGCGAACAGCGAACGCACGTCAACCGGTATCCCCCGGGCGCGCAGCAGCTCCACCACCCGCACCGCGAGGAGGGAGTGGCCGCCCAGTTCGAAGAAGTTGTCGTGCACGCCGACCGTGGGCAGGCCCAGGACCTCGGCGAACACGTTGCAGAGGAGCTCCTCCTGCACCGTCGACGGTCCCCGGCCGCCGTCGGTCGGCTGATGGTCCGGAGCGGGCAGAGCCTTGCGATCCAGTTTGCCGTTCGCCGTCAGCGGCAGGGCATCAAGCACCACCAGCGCGGACGGCACCATGTACTCCGGCAGCCTCACGCCGAGTTGAGCGCGCAGGGCGTCAGTATCGTCACCGCCCGTGTGACCGGTGACGGGCACGAGGTAGCCGGTCAGGCGCTTGTCTCCCGGGCGGTCCTCGCGCACCATCACCGCTGCCTGCGCGACGCCCGCGTCGGCGAGCAGCGCGGCCTCGATCTCACCCAACTCGATCCGGAACCCACGGACTTTGACCTGGTCATCCGTACGGCCCAAGTATTCGAGTTTCCCCTCGGGCTTCCAGCGGGCCAGGTCGCCGGTGCGGTACATCCGCTCCCCCGGCGTGAACGGATTCGCCACGAACCGCTCCGCGGTCAGCCCCGGCCGGTCCAGATAGCCGCGCGCCAGGCCCGCGCCCGCGATGTACAACTCGCCCTCAACCCCCACCGGTACTGGCCGCAGCGCCGAATCCAGCACGTAGACCCGCGTGTTAGGGACGGGCGTGCCGATGTACGGGGTGTGGTGGTCGTCAACGGACAGAAGGTTGGTGGTGGCGCAGACGGTGGATTCCGTCGGCCCGTAGGCGTTGACGAGACGGCGGCCGTCGGCCCAGCGGGTGGCCAGGTTCTGGTTCAGGGCGTCGCCGCCGGCGATGAGGGTCGTGATCGACGGCAGATTGTCCGGCTCCAGGAGACCCAGTACGGCGGGGGGCAGGAGTGCGTGGGTGACCGACTGCTCCGCGACCAGGCGGACGAGTGCTTGGCCCGGCAACAAGTCGTGCGGCGCGGCCGAGACAAGACAAGCCCCGTTGCCCAGGGCCATCACCGTCTCCCAGACCGCCGCGTCGAAACTCGCCGAAGCGAACTGCAACACCCGGCTGCCCGCCGTGATCCCGAACTCCTCCGCCTGCACAGTGACCAGACTCGGCAGTCCCTGATGAGTGACCGCCACGCCCTTCGGCCGTCCGGTGGAGCCGGAGGTGTAGATGACGTATGCCGGGTGCGCGGGCAGCAACCTGGCACAGCGCTCGGCGTCCGTGGGGTCCATGCCGTCGAAGTCCCCTAGCGCCGCGACGGTACGAGGATCATCGACGGCCACGTACGGCGGGTGGCTGTCGGCGAGGCGAGAGGCCAACTCCGTGCTGGTCAGCACCAGAAGAGGACGGGCATCGGTGAGGAGGAAGGTGATCCGCTCAGCCGGGTAGTCCGGGTCAACCGGCACATACGCACCGCCCGCCTTGACCACCGCGAGAAGCGCGACCACCAGGTCCACGGACCGGTGCATCATCACCGCGACCCGCGACTCCGGTCCCACACCCCGCTCGATCAGCAGCCGGGCCAGACGGTTGGCACGCTCGTTGAGATCCCAATAGCTCACCTCAACACCCTCGAAAACCACCGCAACCGCGTCCGGAGTGCGCGCAGCCTGCGCCTGGAACAACTCCGGCAACGTCGCCGCAGGCACCTCCCGGCCGGTGTCATTCCACTCGACCAGGATCCGCTCTCGCTCCGCGGGGGCCAGGATCTCAACGGTGTTGACGTGCTGGTGAGGGTTGGCTGTCGCGGTGTCCAGGACTCGGAGGAATCGCTCGGCCAGGGCCTCCACCGTTTCGTGGTCGAACAGGTCGAGGGCGTAGTCGATGGCACCGTGCAGACCGGCCGGGCGGTTGCCGCTCCCAGTACCGGCCACTGTGCTGGTGTCGGTACGAAAGGTCTCGCCCAACGTGATGGACAGGTCGAATTTGGCTGCGGGTTCGCCGGTGGGCAGGGGCTCGGCGTCGATACCGGGGAGGTCGAGGACGGCTTGGGTGTTGTTCTGCAGGGTGAGCATGACCTGGAAGAGGGGGTGGCGGGCCATCGAGCGGGCCGGAGCCAGGTCCTCCACCAGCCGCTCGAAGGGCACGTCCTGATGCGCGAACGCCGCCAGACCCCTCTCACGGACCTGCCCCAACAGGGCGGCGAAGGTAGGGTCACC
>NZ_JBIVKZ010000035.1:0-8250 GCF_044751025.1 Streptomyces sp. NPDC088747 | reverse complement strand
CCACCCCCACCCCGGCGAAAAACTCACCCCCCAATACTGGTACGACAACTGCCACCAACCCGTCGCCTTCCACCCCACCATCAACAACCTCATCAACGACGGCCACCACACCTTCATCGAAACCAGCGCCCACCCCGTCCTCACGTACCACATCGAGGACGCCCACACCGTCACCACTCTGCGGCGCGACGAGGGCACCGCCGCGCAGTTCCTGACCGGGCTGGGCCGCGCCTGGATCCTCGGACACCACGTCACCCCCACCCCCCACGACGGACCGACCGCCGACCTCCCCACCTACCCCTTCCAACACCACACCTACTGGCTGGAATCGCCCACCGGTGCCGGACGGCGTGAGAGCGACACCGGGCACCCGCTGCTCACCACCGCCGTGCCGCTCGCCGACGACGGGCTGGTGCTCGCCGGCCGCCTCTCGCTCGACGACCACCCCTGGCTCGCCGACCACGCCGCCCTCGGCACGGTGCTGCTTCCCGGCGCCGGGCTGGTCGAGGCCGCGCTGCACGCCGGCCGGCAGGTCGGCGCCGAGCTGCTGGAGGAGCTGGCCCTCGAAGCCCCGCTGGTGCTGCCGGAGACCGAGGGCAGCGGCGTCGACGCACAAGTGCGGGTGGGCGAGGCGGACGAGTCCGGCCGACGGGCGGTCAGCGTCCACTCCCGATCGGGGGACCGGTGGACCCGCCACGCCAGCGGCGTGCTCGCCCCCGGAGGCTCGGCCCCTGACCCGGCCCCTGACCCGGCGACCTCCGCCTGGCCGCCACCCGGCGCGGAGCCGGTGGCACTCGACGGCTGGTACGAGACTCTGGCGAAGAGCGGCTACCAGTACGGGCCCGCCTTCCAGGGCCTGCGGGCCGCGTGGCGGCTCGACGGCCAGGTCTTCGCCGAGCTGGCGCTGCCGGAGGACGAGACCGGCCACGCCGACGGCTTCGGCATCCATCCCGCGCTGCTGGACTCGGCGTTGCACGCCATCGAGCTGGGCGCGCTGCCGCAGACCGGCGACCTTCGGCTGCCTTTCGCCTTCAGCGGCGTACGCCTCCACGCCGTCGGCGCGTCGGCCGCCCGCGTACGGCTGTCGGCCGCAGCCGGGCCCGACTCCGTGTCGCTGGAGTTCACCGACGCCGAGGGGCGGCCGGTGGCGTCGGTCGAGTCCATGGCGCGCCGCCCCGTCGCGTCCGACCAGCTCGCCGCCGCCGTCGGCGGCGTCGGGGACACCCTTTTCCGTGTGGAGTGGACGCCGGTGACGACGCCCTCCGCGCCCCCGGCTCTCCGCTGGGGAGACTTGGAGGAACTCGGCGATGCCTCCGCCGCGTTCGACGCCGTCGTGGCGACGCCCGCCTCCCCGCACGAGGCGCTGGCCCTGGTGCAGCGGTTCATCGCCGAGGAGCGACTGGCCGCGACCCGGCTGGTGCTGGTGACGCGGGGCGCTGTCGCCGCCCGCCCCGACGAGGACGTGCCGGGTCTCGGCCAGGCGCCCGTCTGGGGCCTGGTCCGCTCGGCGCAGACCGAACACCCCCACCGTTTCGTGCTGCTCGACGTGGACGACCTCGATCTGCTGCCCATGGCGCTGCCCGCCGCGCTCGCCGCCGACGAGCCGCAACTCGCCCTCAGGGGCGGCGCCCTGCTCGCCCCCCGCCTGACGCGGGTTCGGCCGCCCGCGGAGACCGGTCTCGCCTGGAACCCGGAGGGCACCGTGCTGATCACCGGCGGCACCGGCGCGCTGGGCGCGCTGCTCGCCCGCCACCTGGTGACCCGGCACGGTGTGCGGCACCTGCTTCTGACGTCCCGCCGGGGTGACGGCGCCCCTGGGGCCGTCGAGCTGACCGCCGAACTCGCCGCGCTCGGCGCCGAGGTGACCGTCGCCGCCTGCGACGTCGCCGACCGGGACGCGCTTGCCGCGCTGCTCGCGGGCGTACCGGGCGAGCACCCGCTGACCGCCGTGGTCCACACCGCCGGGGTGCTGGCCGACGCCGTCGTGGAGTCCCTGACCCCCGAGAACCTCGACGCCGTGCTGCGCCCGAAGGCGGAGGCGGCCCGGCACCTGCACGAGCTGACGCGTGACCACGACCTGGCGGCGTTCGTCCTCTTCTCCTCGGTGCAGGGCGTCGTCGGCGGACCGGGCCAGGCCAACTACGCGGCGGCCAACGCCTCGTTGGACGCTCTCGCCCAGCACCGGACGGCCCACGGCCTGCCGGCGGTCTCGCTGGCGTGGGGCCTGTGGGCCGAGGGCGGTATGGAGGCCGCGCTGAGCCGGGCGGACATCGACCGGCTCGCCCGCACCACGGGCATGGTGGCGCTCTCCGCCGAGCAGGGCATGGAGCTGTTCGACACCTCGCTCGCCCTCGGCACGCCGCACGTCGTCCCGGCGCGGCTCGACCTGGCGGGGCTGCGCGCCAGGTCCGGCGGCGAGGAACCGCCGGCGATGCTGCGCGGCCTGCTGCGGACGCCGACGGCACGCCGCGCGGCGCCGCGGCGGCCGGAGTCGCTCGCCCAGCGACTGGCGGACATGCCGGCCGCGGAGCGGGAGCGGGCGTTGCTGACCCTGGTTCGGGACGAGGTGGCGGCCGTACTCGGGCATGTCGACGCGGGGACGGACGGCATCCCGGCCCGCCGTGGCTTCAAGGACCTCGGCTTCACCTCGCTCACCTCGGTGGAGCTGCGCAACCGGCTCGGCAAGGCGACCGGCCTGCGGCTGCCCGCCACCGTGGCCTTCGACCACCCCACGCCGGAGGCGCTCGCGCGGCGGCTGCTGTCGGAGCTGTTCCCGGAGGAGGAGCCGGCCGCCGCCGATGGCGGGGCGGACGAACGGGCGGACGAGGAGGCGGAACGCATCGACTCCCTCGACGTCGAGGAGTTGATCCGCCTGGCCGACCAGAGCGCCGAGTGAACGGGCCAGTGACGACCCGGGCAACGAAGTCGGAGACGAAGAGGAAGAGGACGGGACAGACCATGGCCAGCAATCCAACTGAGGAAGTCGTCACGGCGCTGCGGAACTCGCTGAAGGAGACGGCGCGGCTGCGGAAGCTGAACCAGGACCTCCGGACCGCCGCCTCCGAGCCGATCGCCATCGTCGGGATGGGCTGCCGCTACCCCGGCGGTGCCTCCTCCCCCGAGGAGCTCTGGGCGCTGGCGGACGCCGCCGAGGACACCGTCGGTGACTTCCCCGCCAACCGGGGCTGGGACCTGGCGGGCCTGTACGACCCGGACCCCGACCACCCCGGCACCTCGTACGTCCGCGAGGGGGCGTTCGTCCACGACGCCACCGAGTTCGACGCCGACTTCTTCGGGATCTCGCCGCGCGAGGCGCTCGCCATGGACCCGCAGCAACGGCTGCTGCTGGAGACCTCCTGGGAGGCGATCGAGCGTGCCGGCATCGACCCGACCACGCTGCGCTCCACCCCGACCGGCGTGTACGCGGGCGTGATGTACCACGACTACATCAGCCGTCTGGCCGAGCCGCCCGAGGACCTGCAGGGCTACCTCACCACCGGCAGCCACGGCAGCGTGGCCTCGGGCCGCGTCTCCTACTTCCTCGGCCTGGAGGGGCCGGCCGTGTCGGTGGACACCGCGTGCTCCTCCTCGCTGGTGGCCCTGCACCTGGCCTGCCAGGGGCTGCGGCAGGGCGACTGCGCCATGGCGCTGGCGGGCGGGGTGGCGCTGCTCGCGACGCCGTTCGTCTTCGTGGAGCACAGCCGCCAGCGGGCGCTGGCCGCCGACGGCCGGGTGAAGGCGTTCGCGGGCGCGGCCGACGGCACCGCCTGGGGCGAGGGCGCGGGAATGGTCCTGCTGGAGCGGCTGTCGGACGCCCGCCGCAACGGCCACCCGGTGCTCGCCGTCATCCGGGGATCGGCGGCCAACCAGGACGGCGCGTCCAGCGGCCTCACCGTCCCCAACGGCCCGGCGCAGCAGCGCGTCATCCGCGCCGCCCTGGCCAACGCCCGCCTGGAACCGGGAGAGGTGGACGCCGTGGAGGCCCACGGCACCGGCACACCGCTCGGCGACCCGATCGAGGCCAATGCCCTGCTCGCCACGTACGGCCGGGACCGGCCCGCCGAACGGCCATTGTGGCTCGGCTCCATCAAGTCCAACATCGGCCACACCCAGGCCGCCGCCGGGGTCGCCGGCGTCATCAAGATGGTCATGGCGCTGCGCCACGGCACCCTGCCCAAGACGCTCCAGGTGGACGAGCCGACGCCGCAGGTCGACTGGTCGTCCGGGGCCGTCTCGGTCCTGACCGAGGCACGGCCCTGGCCGGAGACCGGCCGTCCGCGCCGCGCGGGCGTCTCGGCGTTCGGTGTGAGCGGCACCAACGCCCACCTCATCATCGAACAGGCGCAGGAAACCGAACCCGAGGCTTCCGAAGAGTCGTCCGGGCACGAGAGCAGCGTCGGCGGGCCGCTGCCGTTCCTGCTCTCCGGCCGCTCACCGGAGGCACTGCACGCACAGGCCGCCCGGCTCGGGGCCCACCTGGCCGGCCACCCCCGGCTGCCACTGCCGGACGTCGCGCGGGCGTTGGCCACCACGCGCACCGCGTTCGACCACCGCGCGGTCGTCGTGGCGGACGCCCACACCCCCGAGGGCCGCGAGGAGCTGTTGGCCGCCCTGAACGCCCTGGCCCGTGCCGAGACCCCCGCCGGCACGGTGCGCGGCCGGGCTCGCGAGCGCGACAGGACGGCGTTCGTCTTTCCCGGCCACGGCTCGCAGTGGCCCGGCATGGCCGCCGGGCTCCTCGACGCGTCCCCGGTGTTCCGGGCCCGCTTCGAGGAGTGCGCGAAGGCGCTGGAGCCCTTCGTGGACTTCGCGCCCGCCGAGGTTCTGCACGACGAGCAACTGCTGGAGCGCGTGGACGTCGTGCAACCGGTGCTGTGGGCCGTGATGGTGTCGCTGGCCGCGCTGTGGCAGTCGGCCGGGGTCACCCCGGACGCCGTCGTCGGCCACTCGCAGGGCGAGATCGCGGCGGCGTGCGTCGCGGGCGCGCTGTCGCTGAAGGACGGCGCCCGCGTGGTGGCACTGCGCGGCAAGGCGATCACCACGCTCCCGGCCGGGGGCATGGTGTCGGTCGCGATGCCCATCGCCGAACTGGAGAAGCGCCTCACCCGCTGGGAGGGCAAGCTGTCGGTCGCGGTCGTCAACGGCCCGTCGTCCGTGGTCGTCGCCGGCGACGTGACGGCCTGCGAGGCGCTGACGGCCGAGTGCGAGGGCGAGGGCGTGCGGGTACGGCGGCTGCGCGCGGCGCAGGCCGGCCACTCGGCGTACGTCGAGTCCGCCCGGGAGGAGCTGCTGACCGCGCTCGCGCCGCTCGCACCGGCCCCGCCCGCCGTGGCGTTCTGCTCCTCCGTCACCGGCGGGATGCACGCCGCCGACACCGCGCGGCTGGATGCGGCGTACTGGTACGGCAACCTGCGCGAGCCGGTGCGGTTCGACCTGGCCGCCGGGACCCTGCTGGCGGCCGGGCACCGAGTGTTCATCGAGATGAGCCCGCACCCGCTGCTGGCGCTGGGCGTGCAGCAGTCCGCCGAGGAGGCCGGTGCGGACGAGGTGCTGACGGTCGGTTCGCTGCGCCGTCAGGAGGGCGGGCTCGGACGGTTCCTGCTCTCGCTGGGCGAGGCGTGGGCGGGCGGCGTAGCCGTGGACTGGGGCGCGCTGCTCGGCGAAGCGACCAGGGCCGTGGACCTGCCGACGTACGCCTTCCAGCGCCGGACCTTCTGGATCGACGCCGACACCGCCGTGGCGGCCCGGCGAGCCGACCCGGCCGAAGAGGAGTTCTGGCGGGTCGTGGAGGAGGACGACGCCGAGGGTCTGGCGGAGGCACTGGGCGTACGGCCCGGCACGCCGCTGAGCAGTGCGCTGCCCGCGCTCGCCACCTGGCGGCGGCAGCAGCTCGAACGCGCGGCGGCCGTGAACACCGCGCTGCCGGTCGTGCCCCAGGCCGACACCGCGGCCGAGGTGGCCACCGACCTGGCCCGCAGGCTCGCGGACCTGGACGAGGCCGACCGGGGACGCCAGTTGCTCACGCTGGTGCGCACCGAGGCGGCGGCCGTACTCGGGCATCCGGGGCCCGAGGCCGTGGACCCCGGGTACCCGCTGAAGCAGCTCGGCTTCGACTCGCTCGGCGTCCTCAACCTGCGCAACCGTCTCAACCTCGCCACCGGCCTGCGGCTGCCCGCCACCCTCGCCTTCGACCACCCGACGCCCAAGGCGATCGCGGCGTACGTGGCGGCGGAGTTGGCGGCCGGCACGCGGGCAGCGCCCGTCGTGCACGCCGAGTTCGACCGGCTGCGCGCCGCGTACGCCGAGGCCGGGGCCGACGGCGCGTCGCGCGGGCGGATTCTCGAAGGCCTCACCTCACTGCTCACCGAGCTGTCCGGCCCGGCCGCCACAGACGGGGCCGAAGACGGCACCGAGCGGATCGAGGACCGTATCGAGGACGCCTCCGACGAGGACCTCTTCGACTTCATCGACAACGAGAGCCGGTGAACGCCGCCATGTCCGACGAGAAGACGCTGCGCGAGTACCTGAAACGGGCCACGGTCGAGCTGGCCGAGTCCCGCCGGAGGCTGCGGGCGGAGGAGGAGGCCCGCACCGAGCCGATCGCGGTGGTCGGCATGGCCTGTCGGTACGGGGGCGGGGTGCGCTCCCCCGAGGACCTGTGGCGGCTGGTCGCCGAGGGCCGCGACGTCATCGGCCCGTTCCCGGCCGACCGTGGCTGGGACCTGGCCGGACTCTACGACCCTGATCCCGACCAGCCCGGCACTTCGTACGTCCGCGAGGGCGCCTTCCTCTACGACGCCGCCTCGTTCGACGCCGACTTCTTCGGGATCTCCCCCCGCGAGGCGCTGGCGATGGACCCGCAGCAGCGGCTGCTGCTGGAGGCGGCGTGGGAGGCGATCGAGCACGCCCGCATCGACCCCGCCTCGCTGCGTTCCACGACGACCGGCGTGTACACCGGGGTGGCCACCAACGACTACGGGATGTTCCTGGCCCAGACGGACGAGGACATCGAGGCGCACCGGCTGACGGGGGTCGCGGGCAGTGTGGCCTCGGGTCGCGTGTCGTACGTGCTGGGTCTTGAGGGGCCGGCCGTGTCGGTGGACACGGCGTGCTCGGCCTCGCTGGTGGCGCTGCACCTGGCCTGCCAGGGGCTGCGGCAGGGCGACTGTGCCATGGCGCTGGCGGGCGGGGTGAACGTGCTGGCGGCGCCCGGGGCGTTCATCGACTTCAGCCGGCAGCGCGGGCTGGCGCCGGACGCGCGGGTGAAGGCGTTCGCGGGCGCGGCCGACGGCACGGCCTGGGGCGAGGGTGTGGGGGTGCTGGTGCTGGAGCGCTTGTCCGATGCCCGTCGCAGCGGTCACCGTGTGCTGGCTGTGGTGCGCGGCTCGGCGGTCAATCAGGACGGCGCGAGCAACGGCCTCACCGCCCCGAACGGGCCGGCGCAGCAGCGCGTCATCCGCGCCGCGCTGGCCAACGCCCGTTTGGCGCCGGGAGAGGTGGACGCCGTGGACGCCCACGGCACCGGAACACGGCTCGGCGACCCCATCGAGGCCAACGCCCTACTCTCCACCTACGGCCAGGACCGACCCGCCGAACAGCCGCTGTGGCTCGGCTCCGTCAAGTCCAACATCGGCCACACGGGTCCGGCGGCGGGCGTGGCCGGGGTCATCAAGATGGTCATGGCGCTGCGGCACGGCACGCTGCCGCAGACACTGCATGTGGACGAGCCGACGCCGCACGTGGACTGGTCATCCGGGGCCGTCTCACTCCTGACGGAGGCGCGGCCGTGGGAGCGGAAGGGCCACCCGCGCCGCGCCGCCGTCTCGGCGTTCGGCGTGAGCGGGACCAACGCCCACGCCGTCATCGAGGAGTTCACGGAAGCCGAGCCGGTCCCGGCTGAGCCGCCGGTCGAGGAGGCGGGCGCACACCTGTTCCTGCTGTCGGCGCGTACGCGGGACGCGTTGCGCGCGCAGGCGGCCCGGCTTGCTCGCCGCATCTCCGACGACCCCGGGGCCTCGCTGCCCGGCCTGGCGCGGGCGTTGGCGGTGACCAGGACGTCGTTCGACGAACGCGCCGCCATCGTCGCCCACAACCACAACGAACTCCTCACCGCACTCACCGCACTCACTCAAGGACGCCAACACCCCGCCCTCACCACCGGAACCCTCGACCCCGACCGCGGCAAAACCGTCTTCATCCTCCCCGGCCAAGGCTCCCAATGGCCCGGCATGGCCCAACAACTCGCCGCAA
>NZ_JBIVKZ010000034.1:0-8857 GCF_044751025.1 Streptomyces sp. NPDC088747 | reverse complement strand
GGCCGACGCGGTGCCGTCTCCGCCGCCCGTCTCGTACACCCGCATGAGCCCGTTCGGGTCGCTGCCGGTGAGTGGGTTGTCGGCCGCGTACGTGTATCCGTCGATCTGCTGGGCGTCGGTCAGTTCCAGAACCGGGTCGTCGGAGATGAACCGGCCGATCGTCGGGTCGTATTCGCGGGCGCCCAGGTGGGTGAGGCCGCTGGTGGTGTCCTGGATGCCGTTGACGAAGCCCTTGTCGCCGAGCCATGCAGTGGTGGTCGGCTGGGTGCCGCGGGGGTTGCCGAAGGGGTCCAGGCGGCGGCGTGTAATGGTTTGGGTGGTGGCGTCGACGGCCGTCTCTGCCGTGTCGTGGGCGTCGGTGACCTGCCATTGGAGGCTGCCGGAGCTGGTGCGGACGGCGATGGTCTGGCCCGCCCAGGTGTAGTAGCGGGTGCCGGTGGTCGTGGTGGTGCCCTTGGCGAGGCGGACTTCGGTGTCGCCGAGGTAGAGCGTGGTGCCGGAGTCGTCTCGGGAGAGCAGCCGGTTGCCGTCGGCGTCGTACAGGTACGACACGGACGTGCCGTCGGCGTTGGTGGCCTTGGCGAGGTGGCCTTCGTCGTCCCAGTCGAGGGTCTGGGTCTTGCCGTCCAGCACACGAGTACGCGTGTTGCCGGTCGCGTCGTAGGTGTAGGAGTTGCTGGTCGTGGTGGTGCCGGTGGTCGTCGTTGACGAGGTCAGGGTGTGGGCCTGACTCGTGCCGGCCGGCGGATAGGTGAAAGAGGTGGTGGTGTCGTCGGCTCCGGCTGTCGTTGCGTGGTCGGTCTGGGTCTTGCGGTTGCCGAGGTCGTCGTAGGCGAAGCTCTGCCAGTAGGGTGCCGGGCCGCCCAGGACGGCTGTCGACGGGTCGGCGGCGCAGCCATCGGTAGCGGTCCAGGCCTGGGTGAGGCGGTCGTGTCCGTCGTAGCGGTAGCACTGGACGTCGTCGGTGCCGTCGGCGTGCGTGGCTGTTTGGGTGGGGTTGCCGTAGTCGTCGTAGGTGTAGGCGGTGTCCTGGACGGGGGCGGTCTGGGCGTCGTCCGTGACCAGTTCGCGCTTCAGACGGCGGGTGCCGTCCTCGTAAGTGTTGGTGATCTGGAGCCACTTGGCGGTGTCGGAGGGGGAGACGCCGAGGGTGAGCTGGCCGATGTCGCCGAGCTTGGTGTATCCCGTCTTCTGGACGTAGCCGGTGGCGCCGTTCAGCGTGGTCGGCATGCCCAGGCTGTTGTAGCCGTACTCGAGGGATTCGCCGGGCAGGCCGCCGGCTGCCGGGTCGGAGGTCAGCTGGACGGTGCCGTCGAGGTTGTAGCCGATCGTCGATGTGTACGAGCCTGCCAGGGCCTCTTCACCGGTGACCGACGGGATCGTGACCCGGGTCAGGGTCGGCCGGTACAGGGAGTCGTAGGCGCCGACCTGGCTGATGTACGCCTTGCCCGAACTGCCGCCCACGTAGCGGATCGATGAGGTGGGCAGGCCCTTGGCCAGGGAGTCGTAGGTCCACTTGGTGAGTTCGTGGGCGGCGTCCTTGGTGACGCCGTCGTACATGTCGGTGCGGCGGCCGAGGGCGTCGTAGGTGTAGCTGAGGGTCTTCTCCTGGGAGGTACCGACAGCGGTCGTGGTGGAGGCGACCTGGTCGAGTTCGTTGTACGCGGTGGTGCTGGTGCCGGCGTCCGGGTCCGTGGAGCTGGTCTTGCGGCCCATCAGGTCGTAGCCGTAGGACCAGGTGTTGCCGTCGTCGTCGACGACCGATTTCAGGCGGCTCTTCGCGTCGTAGGCGTACTTGATCGAGGTGTAGGAGCCGGATGGGCTGCCGCTGTCGTACTGGCGGGTCTCGGTGGTGCGGCCCAGGGTGTCGGTGAGGGTCGTGGT
This sequence comes from Streptomyces sp. NPDC088747, assembly GCF_044751025.1. Lineage (NCBI taxonomy): Bacteria > Bacillati > Actinomycetota > Actinomycetes > Kitasatosporales > Streptomycetaceae > Streptomyces > Streptomyces sp. NPDC088747. The sequence goes on along the minus strand of NZ_JBIVKZ010000034.1, from coordinate 6,973 downwards.
GGCGATGCCGCCCTGGGGTGGGGTGAGTGTGGTGCGGTCGCCGCCGTAGGACGTGGAGGTCGTCCACCGCTTGGTGCCGTTGGCATAGTAGTCGGCGGCGGTGGCGCGGCCCGCGCCGTCGTAGGTGGTGAGGGTCTGAGAGGGGACGGCGGAGGTGATGGTGGCCAGCGTCCCGGACGGTGCTGTGGTGTCGGTGTAGTCGGCGTCGGCCTCGACGGACAGGCCCCGGCTGTCGTACTTCGTCTCCGCGATGACCCGGCCGCCGTCCGGTGCGGGGGTCTGGGTCTGGCGGGGGCGCAGGAGTGCGTCGTACAGCGCGTACGTCGTGTCGTACGTGGTGCCGTCGTTGTTGAGCTTGCCGGTGGAGACCACCGAGGCCGCGGTCTTGGAGATCGCGTACGTGTAGACGAGGCTCGCGGACTGGCTGGAGGCCTTGGACCGGTTGGGCAGCCACAGGGCGGTCACGCGGCCGAGGGCGTCGTAGGTGTACTCGGTGCGCTTGCTGTTGGGGTCCACGACGGCGGTGGCGATGCCGCGGGCGGGGTCGAAGGTGGTGGTCCTCGCGTACGTCTTGGCGTCGGTGGTGACGGTGCTGGTGAGCGGGCCGCCGGTGGTGGGCGTGTACTTGGTGGTGCTGACGGTCGCGCCGTTGGTGTCCTTGACCGAGTCGACCCGGCCCTGTGTGTCGAAGTGGCTGGTGGAGACCGTCTGGTAGACCGGGCTGCTGCCCGAGTAGGAGGACAGGCGCTGGGTGGAGGTCTCGTCGCCGAGGGTCGGAGCTGTGCCGTAGGCCTGGGTGTCGTAGAGGGTGCGGACGTCGGACACCACGTCGTCCGGTCGCCTGGTGGTGGCGTCGCAGGCTACGTCGACCGTTTCGACCCGTATGGGGAAGGCCATCAGCCAGCCGGCCGTGTTGCTCGCGAGGGTGGTGCGGGTGCACTGTTCGTCGCCGCTTGCCGCGTTGTCGCCGGAGTCGTCGACTGTCAGGGCCGCGCCGGTCGCGTCGTCGTAGTCCGTGGTGACGGTGGTGTTGCGGGTGCCGCCGGAGGAGAGGTCGGTGCGGTTGTGGACGGTGCGGGCGCGGGTGTAGTTGGAGGCGCGGGTGCCGTCCGTGCCGGTCTGGTGGAGCCAGGGGTCGGTGATGGTTCCGGAGACCTCGGCGCTGCCGTTGTAGGTGATGGATTCGCGGACCGTGCCGGCCAGTGGATCGGAGTCGGTGACCGTGGTGCCCGTGGAGTCGGTGACCTTGGCGGTGCGGGTGGTGCCGTCGGACTGCTTGTCGCCGTCCATGCCGCGGAAGTACGTCGCGACCGTTTTCGTGCGGGTCGACTGGGCGTCGCCCGTCGTGGTTGTGACGCTGCCGTATCCGCGCCACTGCGACCAGGTTTTGCGTTTGGCCGGTGAGGTGACGTTGTCGCTGTCGTAGTGCCAGGCCGGGGAGCCGTTGTAGGTGTAGTCGGTCTCCTTCAGCGGGGCGCCGCCGGTGGGGTCCGACTCGGTGACCTGGGTGACGAGGTACTTGTGGAACCAGTCCAGTTGGGGATCGGCGGTGTACGGCGGCTGCCAGTAGGTGGGGAAGCAGCGCAGGGTGTCCGCGTCGGGGCTGCTGGGCATGGTTGTGCCGGCGACGCACTGGGGGTCGGAGTAGTTGACGGTGAGGACCGCGCCGGTCTCCGAAGTGACTGTGCGGACGCGCCATTTGACGAGGGCGGCGATGTCGTCGTGGGTGGTGTCGACGCGGTTGTAGAGCTGGATGCCCCCGAAGGTGACCGGTGGCATGGAGACGGTGCCGCCGTCCTTGCCGGTGCGGGTGATGGACTTCAGCCACAGCCCTGCGGAGGTGCCGTCGCCGGGGTCGGGGAAGGACTGGTCCAGGGCCCAGGAGTCGGCGTCCCGGTAGGCGGGCGTGGGCAGGCTGGCGTCCCAGACGCTGGTGGTGACACCGGTGAGTCGTTTGCGGGAGAAGAAGGTGGGCCCGGTGGCGTCGCACACCTTGCCGGAGGCGCAGATCTGGTCGTAGGGCACGTCCGGCCAGTGCGCGGCCGTGGCGGAGGTGGGCGAGGTGCAGGTTTCCGTGCTGGTGACCAGGCAGCGTTCGGCGGTGGTGAAGGCGACCTTCTCGGGGGCGGTGCCGAAGAACGTCGTAGCGGTGATGCCGTAGTCGATCCGGTTGAGGTAGCCGCCGCGGTCGTAGACGGTGCCGTTGTCGGTGGTGGTGCCGTTCTTGGCGTAGTAGTTGGTTTCCTTGGTGTACCAGTACGACATCGCGTTTCCGTGCGGGTCCACGACGTAGTCCAGGTTCCAGCGCCATGCCTGGGTGAGTGCGCGGCCGGAGAAGGACGTGCCCTGGTCGTAGCCGGGTTCGGTCGAGTCGTCGCCGAAGACCGGGGCGGTCCAGGTGGAGTTGGTGACGGCGGCTCCGGTGGTCCAGCCGGGGAGGCGGTTCTTGCCGAAGACGTACTGGGTGCCGTCCTGGGTGGTGACGGTCCAGTATTCGCCGTCGTTGTCGCCGTTCGTGGCGCCGGTGGAGTGGGTGACGCGTTCGCCGTCGTCGGTCTTGGGGTGCCAGTCGCCGGAGGTCGTGTCCTTGATGAGCGGGCTGGACTTGCCGCCGAGGACGAGGGTGGCGTTGTCGTTCGCCCAGCACTCGTCGTTCTTGCCGGACTGGCCGTCGTCGTCACAGGAGTCGTAGGAACGCTCGATGTAGGACGTGGAGAGGTCGAAGCCCTCGCCGATCCAGGACGGCTGGTTGTTGGTGGAGGGCAGGCGGCCGTCGACGCTCTGCGAGTCGTAGGTGATGGCCAGGTTCGGCGCGGGGCCACCGTTGGACGGAGGTACCGACAGCGGGTAGGACCAGGTGAAGTCGCCGCTGGAGCCACCGGCGTTCCATGCGGCCGAGGGGTTGAGGGAGGTCGCCTGGTAGGAACCGGCGCCGGATGTGGCGGCGGTGGCGGTCGCGGCGAAAGCGGTGACGGCCGTAGAGCTGACCGCTGCCGTGGTGGTCAGGGTGTGGTGTGCGACGTCGTTCGTGGTGGCGACCGGGGTCGTCGTCCCGCACTCCTTCAAAGCGGGAGTGGTGAGGGCGCAGGCGGGCAACCGGGCGAGGGTGAGGCGGGATGCGTAGTCGCCGCCGTAGGCGTTCGCGAAGCCGGAGTAGTCCAGCGTGAGCCGGGCCTGGCCGGTGCCCTTGCGGCCGTCGGCGCGGGACACGGAGAGCACCGTGCCATTGATGCCGAGGGCGGTGGCGGTCGCGTGTGCGGCGACCTTGACCGTCACCTTGGCCGGCGCTGCCCCCTTGGCCGGTGCGCTGATTTTGAGCGGAAGCTTGCCGACGGATGTGGTTTTGGCGGTGCTCTCCGTATCCGCCACGGACAGGGTGGCGGTGGAGGCCGTGGGCCAGAGGGTCGGCTTCGCCGCCTGCGTGGCCGTACGAGCGGCAGCGGCCTTGGCGGGGTCCTTCGACGGCGTCGTCCTGGCCTTGAAGGGCACGGCCGTGCCGTTCCTGGCTTCGGGCACGTCCACCGTGCGGTGTCCGTGCTGCTCGGCCGCCCAGACAGCCGGGGCCGTTCCGAGCCCCGTCGCCACCAGGGCGCTCGCTGTGACGGCGACGACCCACAGCCGTGTCCGGCGTAGCCCACCCATGACTGCACTCCCAGTTCGTGTGAAAGTCCGCTGAAGGTTTTCTGTGACGCCTGCCGGAAAACGGCTGGCGTTACAGAGGGATGGGCACTTCGGTGACGTACATCTGGTCGATCGCGGTGGCAGACATGACGCCCGTCCACACGCGCACGTCGTCCACCAGGCCGTAGGTGAAGTCGCTGTAGGCGCCTGTACTGATGCGTCCGCGGCCGATGTTGAAGGTGCCGGTGGCCTGCCAGGGCGAGGTGAAGACGGCGCCGTCCCCGGTGTCGTCGTCCATGTCGGTGTCGCCCTGTGCGCCCTGGCGAACTCCGTTGACGTAGAGGAAGAGTTGGTGGTGGGCGCCGTCGTAGACGCCGGTCAGCAGGGTCCACCCGCCCGGGTCGACCAGTTGCGCGGAGGCGATGTTGGCCGGCACCTTGACGACCGCGCTGCCGGTGGTGTCGGCGTTGGTTCGGCCGAACACCCACATGCCCTGCGCCGAGCCCGCCGCCTGGTCGTACCACAGGCCCCAGGAGTCGCGGACACCACCGGACTGGGTGGCGATGCGCCGGTGGTGGGCCACGCTGGTGTCGGCGAGTGAGGCCACGTCCAGGTTGGCCCAGGCGGCCACGGTGAAGTCGCCCTGAGAGTCCACGATCGGACCGGAGGCGGTGGCGTTGGCGGTCGACGTCCCGTCCAGGGAGAGGACGTTGCCCTTGCCTCCGTCGGTGTCAGTGGTCCAGGTGCCGCCCGTGGCCACAGTGGCACTGTGGCCGTAGCCGGAGGAGTCCACGGCACTGGTGCCCGAGGTCTCCTCCATGGTCCAGTCGGCGGCCAGTGCCGGGCGGGCCTGGCCCGTAGCCGGGTCGGTCATCGACTGGAGGTCGGCGATCTCCTCCTCGGACAGGATGCGGTTCCAGGCGGTCACTTCGTCGAGCTGGCCGGGGAGATAGTCGGAGAACACAGCGCCGGTCTCGCTCCGGCCGATCTGCAGTCCGCTGGTGGCCTGCCAGGGGGTGGTGAAGGAGACGGGATCGCCTTGCGGAACTCCGTTGACGAAGAGCTGGACGGTCTTTTCCTGCGCGTCGTACACGCCCATCAGATGGGTCCAGACGCCGACTTCTGGAGTGGTGGTGGAGATCGACCGGGTGGTGGTCGGTGAAACGGTGTCGGAGGCGGTCCGGTTGAAGACCCACGCCTGGTAGGCGGTCGAGTAGTACAGGGCGAACGCCGACACGGTGGTTCCCGGCTGGGACACGACCACGGCGTTGTGGGAGTTGCCGGTCAGCCGGGCCCACGCCGCGACCGTGAAACTCTTGGTGGTGTCCAACGCCGACGAGGTGGTGGCCGCGTACGCGGAACTGCCGTCCCCCTGCCACGCCTTGCCGAGCCTCGCGCGGTCGGACCAGGTGGCCGCCCCGCCCAGGGTTGCCGCCTTGCCGCCCACGGCGTCGGCGGCCGTGGTGCCGGTGCCTTCGTCCATGGACCACTGGGAGACGGGACCGGCGCCGGGCTCGACCTTGAAGGTGTAGGTGTAGCTGGCTGAGGAGTTGCCCGCCGAGTCCCAGGTCTGCACGGTGAGGGTGTTCACGCCCCGCACGTCGGGAGCCAGTGACACGGCATAGCTGCTCGTCGCGGTGGCGAAGGTCTTGGTCCGCACCGGATTGTCGTTCAGCTGGTAGGTGTACTTGACGACGTCGGTGGCGCCGTTGGCCTTGAGAGTGAAAGCGGCTGGGGCGCCGACACCCCCGTAGGCCGTGCAGTCATCCGGGGTGTCCGGGTTCGCGCACTCCTGGTATGTCGTCGAATCCACGTCCGGCTGTACGGGAGCCGTGCTGTCGATCCGGAACCAGCAGCCGGGACTCCAGGCCGAATACATGTAGCCGGTCGTGCCGCCGAAGGAGTACTTGTACTGGCTGCGCGCCCGGAACCAGTACGTCTGCCCGTTCGTCAGCGCCGGTGTCGTCCACGTCCCCGCGGTGCCCGAGGCCGTGTAGGCGGACGGACTACCGGAGCCGGCCGAGGGGTCGGCGGCACTCGCGTCGTAGCGGTACACCTCGAAGTTCGGGCGCAGGGTCGCCTGCGAACCGTCCGCCGACTTCGGCGCCGCCGCCAGCGTGGGGGTCGTGTCACGGATCACCGCGGCGGTGCCCAGGCTGGTCGCACACGCCAGGCTCGGGTTCGACATCTTCACACCGGTCGGGGCACTCGGCTTGGACACGAACGTCACCGACAGGGTGGGCTTGGTGTCCGACGGCGAGGCGAACTGCTTCCACGCGATCTCGTCGTTCTCGTCGGCGGCTCGCAGACCGAGTGTGGTCGTCGAGCCGGACTGGCCGGCCGTGTAGCTGACGGCACTGGTCGCGTCGAAGGAAACGTTTCCCCCCGGGCAGGAGGACGAGTACCCCTTCGCCGTGCTCACCGAGTCCACCTGGGCGGCCCACGACGGCTGCGCGGACCACTTCGTCGACGACGAGATCGATCCGGTACGCCACAACTGCACGGCCCTGTCCGTGCAGTTCGCCGACCACACCTCCAGCGCCGTGAAGGTCGCCGAGAGAATCTTCCTGCCGCCAAGAGTGTGGGTGTCGAACTGGTACAGCGAACGGGCCTTCTTGTTGTCGACCCACGCGTCGTAGCCGACACCCAGCGCGTGCGAGGTCTTCCAGAACGAGGTGGAAGGCGAAGTCGACCACACCGTTGTCCAGCCCGACAGCGACGCGCTCGCCGTCTGCGGATCCAGCACCACGGGGTAGGTGGTGTCGGGGTCGTCGAGGAAGAACCGGTCGGGCTTCAGCGTCAGCGCGTCGTCCGAGACCGTCACATCCATGGCCGTGGACCTGGCCCCGGGGGCCGGGCCGTCCAGTGGGCCGGCGTCCGCGGCCGCCTCCGAGGCGGCTGCCGTGACGGCGAACGACGCCTTGGAGAGCGTGGACGACCCTGCGGCCGGAGCGGGTACGGCGTTCGAGGAGTCGTACATCAGGGCCGTGCCCGTGGTGAACACCGGGCGCCCCTGGCCGTCCACGAACGCGGCGCCGCCGGAGCCCGTGTCATGGGCGGAGACACCTTCGACGGACACCGGGAAACTGATGCTCGACAGTCCGGCAGCCTGGGCCGCATCCCGGGACTTGACCACCAGGTTCTCGCTGAAGCCGTCCGGCGTGGCCTGCACGGCCAAATCCGTCCCGGGCATGACATCCGCATACGTCGCCGTGGAGCCCGACAACACCGGCACGGGCAATGCCCACGGTGAGCCGACGCGGTAGGTCTTTCCGTCCCGGGTGATGCTCGCCAGCGCGTCCTGGGAACCGCCCCCGGAGAAAGTGACGTCAGCCGCGGAGGCTTTCGGTAC
>NZ_JBIVKZ010000033.1:0-10954 GCF_044751025.1 Streptomyces sp. NPDC088747 | reverse complement strand
GCGAGCGCGTCGCCGACGACGGTGAAGCCGTCCGGCCAGTCCCGCGAACGCTCGTAGTAGTAACGGCGGTTGGCGGTGGACCGGGTGAAGGCGACGCCGGACAGCGGCTCGGCGCCCGCGAGGAGTTCGCCGATCACGGGGTGGCGCAGCTCCTCGGTGGCGAACCGCTCGAAGTCGCTCTCGTCGGCGCTGGGTTCGCCGCCTCGGGTGCCGGTGAGAGTGACCAGCCAGCGTCCGTCCTCGATGGGCATCAGGACGCCCGAGCGGCCGGGGCGGCCCTCGCGCGGGGCGGCCTGCACGTTGACCACCGGGAAGCCGGACCTCGCACCCTCGGGGGCACGGTAGAACCGACTGGCGTACGCCAGGCCCGAGTCGACCCGCCGTTGCCGCGGGGCGGGCAGGCCGAGCGTGTCGAGCCACTGCGGTGCGCGGGAGGCGCGGCCGGTGGCGTCGACGACCAGGTCGGCCGCGAGGACCCGCTCGGCTCCGCCGCCCTCGCGGACGCGGACTCCGGTCACCTCCGCGCGAGTGCTCTCCAGGCCGAGCACCTCGGTGGGCTCGACGAGCCGGATCCGGTCGTCCGCGAGGACCTGCGCGCGGACGGTCGCGTCGAGGAGGTCGCGGCTGCCGAGGATCATGTAGTGGGACTCGTCCCAGCGGCGGAACCAGCCCTGCGGCGACAGCGCCACCATGTCGGTGGTGAGCGCCAGGCGGTGCGCCCCTGCCTCGGCGAGCCGTGCGGTGAGACCGGGAAGGAGTTCCTCGATCGCCCGCGCGCCGCCGGACCACAGTAGATGAACGTGCGGCGCTTGGGAGAGGCCTTTGCGGCGTTCGGGGCCCTCGGGCAGTGCGTCGCGCTCGACGATCGTGACGAGGTCCGCGGACTCTGCGAGGGCGCGGGCCGCGAGCATGCCGGCGAGGCTGCCGCCGAGGACGACAGCGGACTTCACCGGCTGCGCGGCGGAGCGGGACCTGTTTGTGGGGCTGGCATTCATATGGGGGGCACTCTCTCTCCTGCTGCGGTGGCCGCGCGTTCGCGGACCGCCCGGATGTCTTCGGTGTGGCGCAGGGCGCGGGACACGTCCTCGATCCCCTCCAGCAGGTCTTCCGTGTCGGGGCTGTCGGGCGGGCCGGTGGCGCCCTCCTCGCGTAGACGTCGTCGGGTCTCGAGGGCGTCGTGGATCGTCACGACGTGCGCGAGGGAGGTCGCCCGGCCGGGCGCGTACTCCAGGTGCCGTGCGGCGTCGTACGCACGCTGGGCCAGGTCCTCGTCGACGTACCGGCCAAGGCGCAGCAGCGCGTCCCTGATGAACGTTTCGCGACGCGTCAGCCGCAGTTCGGCCGCGGAGCCCAGTTTGAAAGGGATTCGGTCGTCGCTGACGGTGCGCATCAGCCGATAGAGGGGCCGCAGGTGCCAGTGGTTCAACCAGATGCGCGATCGGCGGTACAGGTACTGGCCGACGTGGGGCAGAACGAAGCCCACCGCAATCAGAATGGCGGCGATAGAGGCGACAGGCGGGGCGAGCTCGGTGCTCAGCCAGTCGAGATCATCGCCGTTCCATCGGGCGACGACGGCCGAGAGTTTCGCACTGTCGAAGATCAGGTTCGTTGCGTTGCCCGCGCCCAGGCAGGTCAGGCCGGCGCGCAGCCATGCATCGAGCCCGCCGGTACGCACCCAGTTCCAGATCAGTTTGGCGGTGATCAGACCGGCCACGGCGTGCGCGAGGAGATAGAGCACGATCAGCTCGCGTATGAAGGCGGCGTTGGCGTAATACGTGTCGAAATCTCGGAGCCGCTCTTCTTGGACGTCGGCGAGCGCGAAGAGCACCCACAGCGCGACGATCACGCCTGAGTAGGCGAGGAGAACCCACCGCATGGCACGGCTGGTGACCGCTGAGCGGTCGGAGATGCCGTTCCTCCAGGCGGCGACCAGGAGCAGACAGGACCCGCAGTACGTGGTGAGGAGGCTGTAGACCAGCGGTGCCGAGATATTCGGTACGCCGGTGACGCGGTTGGTCCAGGCGATGGTCGGCGGCGCGGCGAAGACGAAGATGGCGCAGGCCAGGACGAGGAGGCCACCCACAGATCTGAGCAGCGGGTCCTTCCAAAGCTTCACGATGCTGGGCAGCTTGATCACCAACGCTGTGGTCAGGACCAGCGCTGGAACCCAGAAGACGATGTAGAGGCCGTCGAGGAAGAAAGTGCTCATCAGCTATCAGTCCTGCGGTCCGCGAAAGCCCCCAGTGACGCATGGATGGCCATCCCGACCGGGTCGACGGGAGTCCCCTCCGGGCCACCGCAGGGGTCGAGACGACCGCGGAGGGCACTCGCCAGACGCACGCCGAATTCCTCCGCTTCTGCCTCGTCGGCAGCGTGGGAATCACTGGCGGCCACGGTGAGGGCGATCGCCGGCCAGTCGGTGCCGCCCGCGAGAGTGCGAGCCGCGGCGGCCGTCGCGTCGACGTGGCGAGGGTGGTGTCCCTGTCGTATGTGCCGCAACTCGCGACCAAGGATGCCGAGTTGCGGCACATGCTCGGCGCGCTCTTCGACGACCACGAGGCCTAAATCGTGGAATTCGATCCACACGCCGGTGACCTCGAACTCGTCGGGAATCCGCTCACCGACAGACGGCGCATCTCGGTGGGGACCATGTCCGGCCCGAGTGCCGCCATCAATCTGCCCAGACCGCGTGCCCAACTCATCGGTCGCCCTCACCGCTGCCCGGCTCACTGCCGAGCCGCACCGAGAGAGCGTCCGATATGTGGGGGCAACTCGATTGCTGCGCAGTGAGCGCGTCACAACCCCACACCCTGACGTGGCCTTGAGTAACGGCGCATCCACTCGCGGGCTCCCGGCAGTTGACTCAGCAACCTGTCACGCTGTCGCCGACACTAGGTCGCCGAGGCGACCCGGACCATGAGTTTTGAATGATCGTCTAAGCAGGCCGCTCAGAGCAAGAGGCCGAAGCCGACACTCCGGCGAACTGCTCCCTCTCGCCGGCTTCTTGCACCAGGAGCAGGGAGAGTTGGGGAACATCCCAGGACAGGACGAGACGAGACGAAGGAGAATCCGGTGACCCCACCCGTTCCCGGGCACCTGTCCCCACTGCGGTGGCGGTGGATCCTGTTCACCACCCGGCACCAGGAGGTTCGGTTCGTGTACGGGCCACCACGGCAGCCGACCGGCCATCGCCGTATCCGGATGTTCGACCGTGACGGATACGACGTCGGCACGCTGGTGTGGAAGGTGTGCGACACCTGCCGCGTCGGCAGCATCAACAAGATCTCCATCACAGACGGCCTTCAGAGGCAGGGCCTCGGGCGGCGTCTGATCCTCAGGGCACTCGCCGACGGTCCCGAGTACACGTGGCAAACCACTGGACAGTCCCCGCAGGCCCAGCGGTTTTTCCCCCGTACGTGCCCGGCGCGCTGACCCGCGCCCGCTCGACCCTGGTGCGCGACCCCGCATTCGCCACCGACGCCAAAGCCCGGCTTGTCGAGACGATCGCCGAGGAGCAGCGCGTCCACGAGCGGCGGCAGACCGAGCTGCAGGAGCAGCTCGCCGCGCTGCGGACCGTGGCCGATCCGCTGCGCGACGGCCTGGTGTTCGGCACCGGCCGCGCGCTGGAGGATGCGGTGCACGATGTCCTCGTGGCGGTTGGCGCCGCAGTGACCGCCACGACGACGTGTTCGGCACCAAGTCGGCGGACGTGCTGCCGAGTACGGCGGCTGCCGAGTCCTGGTCGAGGTGCTCGCGCTGGCCCGGCCTGCGTGGGGCCAGAGTGTTCCGGGGTTGGAGACGTGGTCAGTTGTGGATGAGATGGCATGCTGGGAACGCATCGGACTGCTCCTGCCATGGGAGACGGGTCTGGTAGATCCCGCCGCTCCCGTGTGGCCTAGGAACCCGGGGGCGGCGGGCGATCTTCGAGCGCCGCAAAGGGCCTGGTCAGGATGTTGAGGAACTTAGCCTCGCTCTGACGCAGGCTAGCGGAAGTTACACGGGTGTACGTCAGTGCCGCATGGTCGTCATGAGGCTCCACAACCAGCTGTGGAAACGGCTCGCCGACACTCTCGAATGACCGCTTGTCCGCAGCCGTCAACCACCTCAACTAACCCGGTCACACCGCTCGTTTGACCTTCCCGCCCCTCCGGTACGACCGGCGCCGGCAGTAATGAACATGCTTCCCCCCAGCACAGCGGGCGGCGGATCACCCGACTCGTTGTTGCGCTGCGCGCCGACGTTGATCGGCGGCGAGCCGCTTGGCCTTGCGCCGCACCCGTTCGCCGAAGGCTTCCGGGTCGGGGGCGCCGGCCACGGTGGCGGCTTCGGTCCAGGTAGTGCCCTCACCTGCGGCGTAGGCGAACACGATCTGCTGCTCGATCGGGTCGAGGCCGCGCAGCACCCTGTTGAGCCGCTCGTCCTCGTACACCCCGTCCGCTGCGTGGGCCAGGTAGACCAACTCGGTGGTGACCAGGTCGTACAGCGACAGCCCGTCGCCCAGGTCAGCGTCCAGCGACAGGACCCGCCCGTGCCGGGTCCTGCGCCGCCACAAAGGCACCAGTCGCCGGTGCACTGCGCAGGCTTCCGCTTTCAACGTGCCGAGCGCAGTGAAGATGCCGAAGCCGGCCGCGAGTTGGGCGAGGGTGTCGTGCCGGCGCAGGTACACCAGGCCGATCAGCGCACGCTGGTGCGGCGGGAGCTTGAAGCGACGGTCACCCTCGCGGGTGACTGGTGACCCACTCGACCAGGGCGTGGGGCAGGTCGAGTGCGGCAGAATACGGAACCAACGCGGCTCCTGTGCCTGTGGGTTGAGACGTCGAACACCTCCCCCAACGGCATGGGAGCCTCGTGCGTTGCGCACACCGCCGGCGTCACCCGATCAGTGGCCGTGCTGAAAAAGCTCACTGATGGGTCAGGGCTTGTACTCGGCGTGTGGGATGGCGACAGTCGAGAGGAGGCCACGAAGACGGACGCACTCAGCCACAGTGGCCGGGTCTTCGATGAGTTCCGACCCCAACACCCGACCCTCCGGGCCGAAGTGGCCAACGGAAGTATCCGGCCGTCGTACAGCCACCAGTGGTTTCCGTCGGCCGGGAACGTGAGTGATGCCCTCCGGCAACAAGTGGCGCGGAAGCCTTCAAATGTCCTCGCCGGCCTCCAGGTTGAAGATGCAGCCCTGCCAGAACGGGCCGGGTTCTAGCAGGGCTTCGTCGGAGTCAGTCGTTGCTGGCTTGCCCGCTTTTATCTGGAAGGCCGGTTACTGAAAGCAAGAGCAAATCGTAGGTCGGGCCGCCGGGGGTGTTGCGGTATTCCCCGGCATAGGCGTAGCCAAGCCGTGTGTAGAGGGCGCGCCCTCTCGGGTTGTCAGGGCGGACGAGCAGGGAAGACCAATCTGGGGCGATCGCACGGATCAGCTGCTCATGAAGCTGAGTGCCGATGCCGCGGCCCTGCCAGCCGGGGCGAACCGCCAGCTCGCACAGTCCCATAAGGCGGCCCTCTTTGGCCTTCGCATTGATACGCGGGAGTAGCTCAGCTCCGTACCAATACTCGGGACTGCAGGGGAATCCGTAGGCGAACCCGACAAGAGTGTCTGCGTTGTAAGCAGCGGAAAGGCTGAACCCTGAGTGTCGGAAGTGTCCAGCTATCTGCCGACGGAAGGCGCCAACCGGCGAATCCTCTTCCTGCCGAAGCTCATCCGTAGCTTCCGGGTGGGCATCCACCCAGACGTCCGCGAGTGCGTCGACCAACGGTTCCGTCTGGCTGGCGCCGTACATGCGGATGACCGTGGTGCTCGTTTTCGTGGGATTCACAGGGGCTCCTCAGCGCGCACTGGTGACGGTGCGATATCCCTCTAGCCAATCGGCGACAGCCGGAGTCTGTACATGACGGTGCAACGCAGTCTGCACTTCGCGCAAGGCATCCACTAACCGGCGTGACCTCACTTCCGAGAGGTACGCGAGCGTTCGCCGTGCGGCGTCAGCCGGCGGGTGGGCGGACCGAGCCTCGTCCGACGACCGGCATGGGGATCAGGTGGCAGTCGGGACGTCGACCGCGGTCGAGGAGGAGTTCGACGGATGTGCGGCCCATGGCTTCGTGGGGCAGCGCGACGGTTGTCAGACCAGGCCTGAGGTACGAGGCGAGTTCGTCGTTGTCGAAGGACACGACCGAGATGTTACGCGGAACGGAGAGGCCGCGGTCGGCAAGTGCCTGGTACGCACCGAACGCGAGGCGGTCGTTCATGCAGAGCAGGGCGCGGAGGTCGCCGCGATGTTCCAGGAGGGCGCGGGTCGCGTCGTAGCCGTGGCGGAGTTCCCAGTCCCGGCACGATTCCTCGGCAGCGAACCGTAGTCCGCGCTCGGCCATCTCCCTGCGGATCCCGGCTATGCGCTGCCCGACGGTCGCCTGCGCCTTGCCAGGCCTCCTTCCATGGACCCGCACACGGACAACGGAGTCATGTCGATGTCGAACGAGCCGCAGCGTTCCCGTCAGGGACGCAGCACCACATCACGCACGGCGTGGAGAACGGCCCTCACGGCCACCGCCGCACTCGCCCTGGCCGGATGCGCGCCAGGATCACCGGCCGGCCCGACCGGTTCCGAGGCGCGCGCTGACCGGTACGGCGACGTCTCAAACAGCACAGCTGGGCTGCCTCGACGGATGACGGCCGACAGCGATCGGGCGCGGTGTTTCCCTAGCACGTGGTAGGGAAGTGGACCGTGGTCGCCGCTCCTATGGCCCGCAGCTCGTGACCTCAGCCGCTTACGGACCTGACCGCCTCACCTGCCCTTGCGGGGAAGAAGCCGGCACGGTCGCCTTCTTGCAGGCCGAACCGGTGGGTGCGGGCTTGGGCGATGACGTCGTGGGGCGGGTCACCGTTCTCGAAGATGATCACCTGTCCTGGGAAGGTGAGCATGGTCCGGTAGAAGTGATCGACGACGGTCGATGTCATTGGTACGTCGTCACCTGGAGCGTCGCCCTGGGGGTCGCTATGGGGGCCGCGGTAGGTGACCACGGGCGAGTCGAGGACGACGAGCCCGGGGTGCGGCCGGTCGTGCTCGCGGCAGTAGTGGGCCAGGGCCGTGGTGAATGCGGAGTGCAGCACGGAGCGGACGCCCTTGCCCCGGGAGGCCCGCAGCCGGTTACCTGCCCGGATCTCCATCTGGTACTGGTCGTACTCCGCGTACTCGACGGAGGGCACCTTCCACGCCTCTAGTGTGTGCTGGAGGACCTGGTCAAAGGCGGAGAGTACCCGGTTGGGAATGTAGTCGGTGGGCCGGTGGGCGGGCGTTGCGGCTTCACCGTCCAGCTGCGACCGGCGTTCTTCCAGTTCCTCGATGCGCTGGTGAAGGTCCAGGTCGCGTTCGATGGCCGAGCGGACCTCAAGATGCTGGTCCATGTCCTCGCGCAGCGGGGCGAGCCGTTCCCGGGTGACGGAGATGTCTGCGTCGAGGCGAGCTGCGGATGCCTTCATCTCCTCCCTGCTGGTGCGGAGTTCTTCGAGCTGGCCGAGCAGGTCGCGCATGGTCGGCCGAAGGTCATCGAGGAGGGAGGTGGTCTTGGCCATCTCGGTCTCCACTGCGAGATGCAGCTGAGTCGTCTCGCGTTCGGTGTGGTCGGGGTGCTGGTGTTCGGGTTCGGCGCCGCAGAAGACGCAGGTGCCGACCTTGAAGAATCCCAGGAGGTTGCCGGCCTCGGTGACCATGACGAGCCGGTCGATGTCGGAGCGGTACTGCTTTTCCAGCAGGGTGAACCGGGACATGAGGTCGCCGACCTCGGCCAGGCGCGCTTCCATCCCGGCCAGCTCCTCCGCGACCGACATGCGTTCGGCCACGGAGTTCAGGTGCTGTTGGGTGATGGTCTCGACTGCGCGGGAGTAGCCGTCGATGGTTGTCTGCAGGCGCCGGTGCCGGTCGCGGAGTTCCCGGACGTTCTCGGAGGTGCTGAGCTTGTTCTGCAGGTCGACGATGATCCGGTCGAGGAGGCTGACTTGTCCCTTGTTGACGCGGCGCTGGCCGGCGTTCATGCCGGTGGTGACCTCGGCGTCGCCTTCTCCGGTCAGCAGCAGCCGCATTACGGAGGCCGCCGCGGTCTTCCCGCTGGCCGAGGAGGAGTGCAGGGCCGGGGAGTGTTTGTCGACCATGCGGTTCTCGGGAACGACCGAGAGGTGGACCAGGTCGCTCAGGCGCAGCTCGCGTGTGCCGCCTGCATCGTTCGTGCGGATGCGCAGGTCGTCCCATCCCAGGTGGCCCAGGAGAAACTGGGAGAGGCTGTTCTTGCTGCGCGCGGTGTGCTTGGCCGTGACGTCGAAGTCGGAGGAGCGAGTGACCAGCTCCCGCAGGTCCGCCCGGTGCACGTGGATGGCGTTGGATTCCGGGACACGCAGCAGGGTGAGCGGGGTGCCGTCGTCGAGTTCGAGGCCGAGGAGGATCTGGCTGTATCCCTCGGCTTCGGAGACGAGGTCGAGCTTGCTGCCGCCGAGCATGTACTCGATGGACTCCGCGACGAACGACTTGCCGGTGTCCGAGGCGCCGTAGACGACGGTGAGGGACGGGTCGAAGTCCACTGTGGCGAGCGGCTTGACCGCGGAGGCGTAGGTGAGGTGTGTCAGACGCAGGTCAGCCATGGCCAGCCCCTTCGGATGCGGAGCCTGTTGCGGCGCGGTCGATGATCTGACGGGTCACGCTGCGGGCGTGCGCCGGGGAGGCGTAATGGCGGAGGGCCCACTCGGCGCGTTCACGCAGAGACGCGATGTAGGGGGCTTCGAGCACTTCGATGAAGGTGGGGCCGTTCTCCGTGGCCGCGTACATGAGGCCGCCCTCGTTGCTGACGAGGTCGGCCAGCCCGGCCCGGATCAGCACGAGAAGACCTTGTTCGAGGAGCTCTCGCTTCCTGCCGAGTTCGCCTTCCCGAGCCGGCAGGTCGGGGTGGAGGCTGTGCGGGCCGTCGAACTCACCGCTGTGGAGTACGAGGTAGTCCAGCGCGACGAGCTGGGTGAGGTCCAAGGGCTGGGGGTGACTCTCGGCCAGGAGGACAAGAGCGCGCACGCCCACCTCGAGCGGGCTGTTGAGCGGGGTCACTGTTCTCCCTCCCGGCACCAGATAAGGCGGTTGTCGTTCGCCAGGTGGTGGCATACCCCCTTGCGGACCTCCGGCCCCACGTAGGGCTTGAGGATCGTCTCGGTCACTTCCACGGTTCCCGCGCAGATCATGACGGCTGCGTGGCGTTCCCAGCCGTTCGGGTGAGACCGCTCCGACTCCTCTACGACAATTGTATAGATATCCTCTTTGACCTGGTCGAAGTATTCCGGCGTGGTCGAGTCCCGCGCGAACACGCGCACGGACTCGGCGGCGAAGAAGGCCACCCGCTGCCTCAGAAGGTGCCCCTTGGCCTCAGCCACGTTCTCGACCTGCTCCAGGGCGTTGACCTTGTCGGGAAACCGCTCCCGGTAGACATCGACGAGGCGCTGCACATACCGTGCCTCGTCGTGGCGGGGCCGCTCGGGAGGAGTCAGCTTGATCGGCCCGTTCGCCGGCGGAACGTGCGGGAAGCGCGCGAGCCAGTGCGGCGTGGTCATGTGCTCTTCGAGTACCTGATCGAGATCGATGCACGAGAACATGCCGAAGTCGGTGTCTTCCGCCAGCTCCTCGACCTTGCGGCGCTCGTCATTATCGAGCTGGGTCACGAGCTTGTCCCTAGTCGTGGACAGGTCCTCCAGGAACTTTGCCTGGCACTCGGACGGCTTCGAGATGAGGCGCTTCAGGCTTGCAGCGAAGGTGAGAGCAACGAAGACGTAACGGCTGGGGACGGTGAAATGACCGCCCGCCGCGGCCACGAACATCTTCCGCATCTCCTGGGCCGCAGTGGTCCAGGACAGATCCCGCTTGTACTGCTTGCACTGGTAGTTGTGCCATTCACCCTCCAGCTTCGCCTGCGTCAGGAAGCCCGCCACGTCGATGCCGTGGTCCCCCGCGCCTCCCTGCCGTTCAACGAGGTCGTACTTCGCCCTCTGCGTCGGCACCCATTCCTTCACGAACTCCTCGAATTCGTCGGGGTCGTACAGGAAAGTGACCGTCTGCTTCGGCGTCGCCATCCTCGGCATGCTGAGCCTAGGCGGCAGCACTGTCAGTGCCCGCTGCTCTTTGCCCCCAGGCTGACCGTCATGCTGGCTCGTCACGCCATCCCCCTTGCTGCGCTTGGCGATCTCAACAGATATCACCGGGACGCAGCCGCATCCAGACCCGGACGAAGACCGCGCTGGCCCGAGGGTCGCTCCGTGTCTTCATTTATCGAGCCTCCGAAGGGGTCCGATAGGAGGCGACATTGCGCCACCGGCTGTCGCCTGGGCCCTGGGCACCAGAGCGGCTAACGCGGGCTGGCCGCCGTACGCCGCGCTGGCATGTATTCGCTCTTCGGCTCGCCGACTGCCAGTCCGGGAGCGATTCGGGCGCACCGCGCCGCGTACTCCTCAAGGTGATGGTCCTCGAACTCTGAGGCGCTCCAGACGGCCGCTTGAACGTCTCCGCCTGGCCAGACGTACGCCCACTCCAACTTGCCGTTGGACAAGGGGACTTCCTGGAGTTCGTAGTGCTCGTCCTCGAATGCGTCGAGGATGCGCCACTCGTCGTTGCCGAGGTACAGCAAGACCGCGCCGGGAGCCGATCTGCCACCCGCATAGACGAGACCTGGATAGACCCGGCCCTTGAGCTTGGCCGCGCGGGAGCCGGGGGCGAAGGGAGGGACCTGCTCCGGTATTCGGCCCAACAGGGCATTGAGGACGGCATCGAACTGGAGCGTGCCGTAGACGAACAGCACGTCGAGATCTTGCGAGAAGCGGTTCAAGCGGCTTGAGTTGACCGGCACTAGTAGTGCTTCGTTAGGTTCGTGCTCTGGGTCTGCTGGCGATGAGAGGGCGGCCGCAGGTGGTGCAGATGCCGGTCCAGCACCTCAGCAGGTC
>NZ_JBIVKZ010000032.1:0-18173 GCF_044751025.1 Streptomyces sp. NPDC088747 | reverse complement strand
CCATCAGGAACATGTTCTCCTCGCCGGTGATCAGGCCGTCGACGGCGGAGAACTGACCGGTGACACCGATCGCGGCCCGCACGCCCTGCGGGTCGATGGCGAGGTCGTGCCCCGCGACCTGCGCCTGCCCGCCGTCGGCGCCGATCAGCGTGGAGAGGATCTTCACGGCGGTGGTCTTGCCGGCACCGTTCGGACCGAGCAGCGCGAACACCGACCCCGCAGGGATGCGCAGATCGATCCCGTCGAGCACGGTCTTCTCGCCGTAGGACTTGCGCAGCCCGGCGGCGGAGATGGCGGCCGGCGACGGGCGAACGCCGTCCGGGCTGGATGTGGGCATGACAGATGAAGGCATGGAGCCCTCCCGTTCGAAGGCTGAGGTGACAAGGTGAGCGAGGGGAAGCGAAGTGGTGCACGGGCGAGTTGGGGCCCGGCGGTGCGGCGTCGGGGCGGGGCCCTTCAGGCCTTGGCGCGGAGGATGTCGATGTTGCCGTACCGGGTGCGGGCGCGGACCTTGACCGTGTCCTCGGTCTTCTCCGGGGCGTCGGAAGCGGTGAGGGTGTTGCGCACCTGCCCGTTGTCGGAGCTGACGTCGAGCCAGGCGGCGGTGCCCTCGCGGATACCGACCTCGATGGCACCGTAGGACGTGTCCAACTGGACTTCTCCGCGGGCCACTTCGCCCACGCGCAGGGCGCCGTGAACGGTGGTGGCGACGACCGAGGCCTCGGCGCGCTCGATCATGATGTCGCCGTTGGCGCCACTCGCGCGCAGTTCGCCGGTCGCGGCGCCGATGGTCGTCATGCCGTGCGAGTTCTTCAGGGCGGCGGGGCCGTCGACGAAACCGACGCGCAAGCTGCCGGAGCTGGTGGTGATCTCGGCCTTGCCCTCGACCCGTCGCACGGTGATCGAGCCGTGGGAGGCGGTCAGTTTCAGCGGGCCGGTGGTGTCGAGGCGCACGTCGCCGGAAGAGGTCTTCACACGGACCTCGCCGAGCAGGCCCTCACCGAGCACCTGCGCCCAGGCTCCGGTCATGTCCACGCGCGAGCCGGTGGGCAGTTCGACCGTCACGTCGACGGTGCCGGTACGTCCGAACAGATAGCGCTGCTTGGGCGTCCTGACGGTCAGCGCGCCGCCCGCGTAGGTCACCTCGGTCTGGTCGGCCGTCCGTACGTCCTGATCCTTCTTCGGGTCGCGGGGCTTCACCTCGACGACCGTGTCGAGGCGGTCGCCCGCGGTGAAGCGGATCGAACCGGCCTCCACGTGAGCCGTGGCCGAGATCGGTTCGGGAGTGTCGAAAGTAGGCATGGCTGTCCCGTCCTCTTGAGTCCTTGGGGCGTCCCCGCTGGTGGGACGTGGTGTGGGTGGGCTGATGACCGACGGGCCGCGGCTAGCGGACCCAGCCCGTGATGCTCTGTCCGATGGTCTGGGTCCTGTCCGTCGTACGCGGCCGGGTGCCGCCGTCGACCGCGGCCGACACGGCCCGGACCAGCCACGCGTTGACCGACAGACCCTCTCGGGCCGCGGCCTCCTCGGCGCGGGCCTTGAGGTGAGCCGGCAGGCGCAGGTTGACGCGGGCGGCGCCACCCTCGTCGCCGTCGACCGGAGCGGGGGCCTTGAGCGGGTCGAGGGGCGCGAACGGCTCCGAGGGGGCACCGCCGTCGGTGGGCGGTCGCGTCACCACGAAGTCGGGGTCGAGCCCGCGCAGTCGTACGTCGACCGAACCGGGGGCGAGTTCGCGGGTGACCTCGTCCATCGCGGCGGAGAGCACGCTGAGCATGGTCAGCCGGGTGGCCGACTCCAAGGGAGCCGTCAGCCTCTCGGCCAGCTCGCGGGCTTCCTCGCCGCCGGCCTCGGCGGCCACCGCGAGTTCGCGGCGAAGGGTGTCGACATACGGGGTGAGGTCCATGACGCCATCATGGCACCATCTTGGCGCCACACGCAAGACTGAATGGCGCCCGCCGCACATCAATATGGACGCCTGCACCCCTGACCTGCGAGAACACGAGGGTGAGACCTCGCCCCACTGTGGTGCCACACCCCCTTCACACGCTCGCGAGACCCTGAATTGGCACCGAGTGGCACCGAGTGGCACCACTTGGCGCCACAGGGAGGGCCCGCACCCCCCCCTTGCCCCCGTCTCCAGTAAACGGCTACGCTGTGCCCATAATTAATCGGCTACGGCGTATCCAATACCTGGGGACGGACAAGCCGAAGCGTGCGATCACCGTTCCGAGAACCCATTGAGG
Organism: Streptomyces sp. NPDC088747; assembly: GCF_044751025.1. Classification (NCBI taxonomy): domain Bacteria; kingdom Bacillati; phylum Actinomycetota; class Actinomycetes; order Kitasatosporales; family Streptomycetaceae; genus Streptomyces; species Streptomyces sp. NPDC088747. The sequence continues at coordinate 15,930 of NZ_JBIVKZ010000032.1, read as the reverse complement.
TCGATCACCATGGCAGAACACCAGGACATCGACGTGCTCGTCGCGGGAGCCGGTCCGACCGGCTCGACGCTGGCGGCCGACCTGCTGCGGCGCGGCCTGAGCGTCCGTGTCATCGACAAGGCGCCGCACGCCTTCGAGGGCTCACGCGCCAAGGGGATCCAGCCCCGCACCCAGGAAGTCCTCGAGGATCTCGGCGTACTGCACGAGGCACACGCGGAAGGCGGCCCCTACCCTCTCGCGGGACTCCACCTCGGGCCGGTCACCGCTCCGTGGAGGATGCAGCAACGGAACAAGGCCACTCCGGACGTCCCCTATCCCAACATCCTGCTGCTGCCGCAGCATCGCACCGACGCCATCCTGCACCGTCTGCTCGAACGCCTCGGACTGCGCGTCGAGTACGGGGTCGCCCTTGAGGGCTTGGAGCAGGACGCGGACGGGGTCACGGCGACGTTGTCCACCGGCGAGCGTGTGCGCGGCAAGTACCTCGTCGGTGCCGACGGCGGAGCCAGCGTCGTCCGCGGGGCCACCGGTCTCGGCTTCGTCGGGGAGACCGACGACTCGGACAGGACCCTCATCGTCGACTGCGCCATCGACGGACTGTCCCGCGACCGGTGGCACATGTGGCCCCGGGTATCGGCGGGGGCATGTCCGCTGCCGCGCTCCGACCAGTTCCAGGTGATGATCCGGCTGAAGCCGGGCGACACGCCGGACCTCGGCCATGCGGCCCTGGCCGAACGGTTCCACGCGCTCACGGGTCTCAAGCTCCGCGACATCACCTGGACCTCGGCGTTCCGGCCCAACGTCCGCCTCGTCGAGCACTACCGCCAGGGCCGGGTCTTCCTGGCGGGCGACGCCGCGCACGTGCACACCCCGGCCGGCGCGCAGGGCCTCAACACGGGTGTGCAGGACGCCTACAACCTCGGCTGGAAACTCGGCCAGGCCGTCGCCGGAGCACCGGACAGCCTGCTCGACAGCTACGAAGCCGAACGTCTCCCGATCGCCGCGGGGGTGCTCGGCAAGTCCACCGAGCTCTACCGCAGCCTCAGCAAGCACCGCGTCGCCGGTCTGAAGCGCGGCGACGAGGAGCGGCAGCTCGGGCTCTCCTACGCCGGCGGTCCGCTCGCCCCCGCGGACGCTCCGGCCACCAAGACCCTGCACGTGGGCGACCGGGCACCGGACGCGCCGTGCACCGCACAGGGCTCCAGGCGCCTCTTCGACCTCTACCGCGGGCCGCACTTCACCCTGCTGGCCTTCGGCCCCGGCGCGACGGGAGCCCTCCCGAGCCTGGCGTGGCCGGCCGAGGGCGCGGACCTACGCCGCTACGCGGTCGGCAGCGGGCGCGGCGGGCACGGAACCGACAGTGCCCACCTCACCGACGACACCGGCGGGCTCGCCCGCATCTACGGCGTCGACGGCGACGCTCTGATCCTGGTCCGGCCCGACGGATACATCGGCGACATCATCACCGGCGACTGGGCGACCTCCTTCGCCACCACGTCCAAGGCGCTCACCCCGGGGTGAGCGGTCAGCGACGGCATCTCCCGCGCGTTCGAGACCGCGCGGAGTCCTCGACCCGCCGAAGGCGGATACCGGGTACCAGGTACCAGCCCGCCTGACGTACGACTGCACGCCAGGCCGATCAGGAGGAGCTTCGGAATGTCTGCACGCCGATCCGCACATCGATCCGCACACGGACCTGCCCACCAGGAGGTCACCACGGAACACGGGGCTCCGGTCGTGACCCTGCCGTTCGTCGGCAGCCGCGCGGAGACGGAGGAGGCCACCTCGGGGCTCACGGCCGAATCGCGGGCCGGGCTGCGCCAGTTCCCCCTGGAGCGTATGACCGGCTACGGCGTCGACCACGCGGACGCCGTCGAGTTGCGTGGCCGCGTTGTCGAGGAGCAGGACTGGTGCTCGGCCGCCACGGAGCTGGCGGACGTGTGTCTGCGCCGGGTCGAGGGCGCCGCGGAACCCGTCTGGAGGACCACGCGGATCGCGTACCTGCGCCGCGCGTCCACCCTGCTGCGTATGAGCCAGATGATGATGGTGTCCGACACCGCGGAACGCCGGGCGATCTTCGCCCGCGCCGCGGAGCTCTACGCCCGGGCCGCCGAAGCGAGCGGCGACCGCGAGCGGGTCACGATCGAAACGGACGGCGGCCCCCTGGCGGGCTGGCTCGTCCCGGCGGGCGGCGAAGCGGTCGGCTCGGCCATCGTCATCGGCGGCGTCGAAGGCTGGGCGATGGACTTCGACAGCGTCGGCGAGGCGCTCGCGGCACGCGGCGTCGACGCACTTCTGCTGGACGGTCCCGGCCAGGGCGAAACGCGGCTCACTCACGAGCACTACCTCACCCCCCACTGGCTCGATGCCTATGAGCGGGCTGTCGGCTTCCTCGACGAGCGCTCCCCCGGACGGCCGATCGGCATCGTCGGCAACAGCATGGGCGGCAGCGCCGCCATGACCGTCGCGGCGCGGGACACGCGGATCCGGGCCTGCGTGGACAACGGCGGGATCCACGCCCCCTGGCTCGTGCCGCCGACCATGGGGACCTTCTTCTCGAAGATGGTGGCCGCCTGCGGCGCCGACGACGCCGAGCGAGCCGTGGACGTCTGGAAGACCGTCACACCGCTCGCCGACGGACCCAACGCCGGCTATCCCCTGCTGGTCGTGCAGGGCGGCGAGGACCCCATGGTCTCGACCGACCTGGGGCGGATCCTGCTGCGCGGCGCGCCCACGGACGACAAGCGGATGGTCGTCTTCTCCGACGGCAACCACTGCGTCTACAACCACAAGCACGACCGTGACGCGCTCGTCGCCGACTGGATGACGGCCCGCCTGTGCGGCCTGCCGAGTTCCGAGATCACGAACTGAGAGGACAGTCCCCGTGCAGATCATCGACGCGCAGATCCACCTCTGGGTCGGCGAGAACGCGCCCCCGCACCACTGGCGTGCGCCGTACACGGTCGAATCCGCTCTGCGTGACATGGACGAGGCGCACGTGGACCGCGCCGTCAACTGTCCGGCGATCTGGGACGCCGGTGCCAACGACTACGCCGTAGAGGCGTCGGTCCGGCATCCCGAGCGGTTCGCGACCCTCGGCTGGTTCCCCCTCGACAAGGCCGCGGACGAGTCCCTCGTCGACGTCTGGCTGGACAGACCCGGCATGCTGGGCCTGCGTTTCATGCTGGCGGCGCCGGAGATGGCCGACCGCCTCGCGTCGGGCGGGCTCGACTGGCTGTGGGCTGCCGCCGACCGGCGCGGCATTCCCGTGGGGCTGATGGTGCTGCCCCCGTACCTGTCCGCCGTCGGCGACATCGCCGCGCGCTACCCGGACATGCGCCTGCTGATCGACCACCTCGCCGTCAACCCCTTCGAGAAGCTGCCCACCGCGGCAGCACACCTCGACGCCCTGCTCGCCCTCGCGCGTCACCCCAACATCGGCGTTAAGGCGACGGGCGTACCGGGCATGGCGACGGACCCGTACCCGTTCGCGGGCACACACGGCGTACTGCGCCGGGTCTTCGACTCCTACGGCGCCGAGCGCATGTTCTGGGCACTGACATCACACGCCTGAGCTGTTCGTGGCGCGAGGCGGTGACGATGTTCACCGAGGAACTGCCCTGGCTCCGGGGCCGCGACCTGGAGCTGGTCATGGGCCGTGCCGTGGCCGAGTGGATCGGCTGGCACTGACCGACGGCCCGACTGCCGTACGGCCTGACGGCTCATCGAGTCTCGCCCGTTCCAGGCCGTCGAGGAGCAGGTCCAGGCCGAACAGGAACTCGTCGTCCAGAGGTACTGAGGTCAGCTCGTCGGCGGCGGCCGTGGTGGCCGGGAACGCGGCGGGGTCGAGAGAGCGGTAGTAGTCCCGCAGTTGCGTCCGGTCCTCCGGGCGGGGGGTTCCGGGGCCGTACTGCTGGATGGCGAACCCGATCACATAGTGGCCGATGGCCGTGAAGGAACGGGCGGCCAGACCGACGGAGAAACCATGGCCCAGCAGCAGCCCGATGAGCCGTTCCCTGCCCCGCAGGCCGTTCGGACCGACGGGTACCTGGGCCGCCAGCAGGCTCAGCGCGTTGGGGTGCCGGCCCAGGGTGCCGTAGAAGGCCTTCGCCGCGACCGTGACGGATTCCCGCCAGGGCAGGCCGTCCAGTTCCTCGGGATCGACGCGGACTTCGCCCAGGATCCTGTCGGCGACGAGAGCGAGGAGTTCGTCCTTGCCCTCGAAACGCCGGTAGAGCGTGGCCGTGCCCGAGTTCAGGGCGTCGGCGAGCATGCGCAGGGTCAACGCCTGGATCCCGACCTCGTCGATGAGCTCCAGGGCCTTGTCGACGATCCGCCCGGCGTCCATCGGGGGACGGCCTCGCCGGTAGGCGGGGGCGGGCGTCCGGCTCGCCCACCAGGCGGGGCTTCCCGGGGCGGGCTGTACTTCCGAAGCCATGAAGCGGTGCCCCTCTCTACGGCCGGATCCACGGAGGGGCGGGTTTCCGGAACAGGACTTTCGGTCCTATCGTATCCGTTTACGCCAGTCGCGCGATGTCGCTTCCGTCCCCAGCGCCGCCCTTCGTAAAGCGCCGCTTTTCGTAAGGTCCGTACAGCACCGCCTTTCGTAAAGATCGCGCATGTGGTCGCGGCTTGTGCGGTGGATCCGTGTGAATCAGTGCCGCCGGGTTATGCGGGAGTCGTGCTGAGAACCGGAATCATCATGGCGGCCGTGGCCGCCGCCCTCGCAGCGGCCGGCGCGGCCGCGGTCATGTCGCCCTGGTACTGGGCGGCCGCCGTGCCCTTGGCCGCCATCGGCGTGATCGGGGTGTGGGACCTGACCCAGCGCCGCCACTCGGTGCTGCGCAACTACCCGGTGCTCGGGCACGCCCGCTTCCTGCTGGAACGGATCCGCCCCGAACTGCAGCAGTACTTCGTCGAGCGGAACTTCGACGGGCGGCCCTTCGACCGCGACGTACGCAGCATCGTCTACGAGCGTGCCAAGGGCACGGCCGCGGAGGAGCCGTTCGGCACCGAACGCGATGTGTACGAGGCGGGCTACGAGTACCTGGTCCCCTCGATGGTTCCCCGTCCGGTCCCCGAGGACCCGCCCCGGGTACGGATCGGGGGCCCCGACTGCACCAAGCCGTACGACATGGCGCTGCTGAACGTCTCCGCGATGAGCTTCGGCTCGCTGTCCGCCAACGCCGTGCTGGCTCTCAACCGGGGCGCCGCCAAGGGCGGTTTCGCCCAGGACACGGGTGAGGGCGGACTGTCGGAGTACCACCTGCGCTCCGGCGGTGACCTGGTCTGGGAGATAGGTACCGGCTACTTCGGCTGCCGTACCAAGGACGGGGACTTCGACGCGGGAGAGTTCGCCGAGAAGGCCTCGGGGGACACTGTCAAGTGCGTGTCTCTCAAGCTGTCGCAGGGCGCCAAGCCCGGCATCGGGGGTGTCCTGCCCGGAGCCAAGGTGAACGCGGAGATCGCCCGGGTGCGGGATGTCCCCGAGGGGCAGACGGTCATCTCACCGCCCTACCACCGGGTGTTCTCCACGCCTCGTGAACTCGTCCTCTTCATCGCGCGGATGCGGGAACTGTCCGGCGGCAAACCGGCCGGTTTCAAGCTGTGCCCCGGCTCACGGCGCCAGTTCCTCGCCGTGTGCAAGGCGATGATCGAAGAGGGCATCACGCCCGACTTCATCATCGTCGACGGCGCGGAAGGCGGCACCGGTGCCGCCCCGCTCGAATTCGCCGACCACGTGGGTACGCCGCTCACCGAGGGCCTGGTCACCGTGCACAACGCGTTGGTCGGGGCGGGCCTGCGGGACCGGATCCGGATCGGCGCGAGCGGCAAGATCGCCACCGGCGCCGACCTCGTCAAGCGGCTGGTCCAGGGCGCCGACTACGGCAACGCGGCCCGCGCCATGATGTTCGCGGTCGGTTGCATCCAGGCCCAGCGCTGCCACACCAACAGGTGCCCGGTCGGCGTCACCACCCAGGACCCGCGACGGGCCCGCGCGCTCGACGTGGGCGACAAGGCGGAGCGGGTGCGACGCTTGCAGGAGGCCACCGTCAGCAGCGCGCTGGAGATCATGGCGTCCATGGGAGTCACCGATCCCGCGCAGCTTCGGCCGCACATGCTGCGCCGTCGCGTGGCGCCGCACATCGTACGTTCCTATGAAGAGCTGCATGAATGGCTCTCCCCCGGCCAGTTGCTGGTCGAGCCGCCCTCCCTGTGGGCGGCCGACTGGAAGGCCGCCGACCCCGACCACTTCACCATCTGAACCTGGAGGAATTCGTGGCACGAACCGTCGCACGCGTCATCGTGGACGCCCTGAACGAACTCGGTGTCCGCCAGGTGTTCGGCGTCGTCGGAGACGCGCTCAACCCCCTGACCGACGCGATCCGCACCACCGAGGGCGTCGAATGGGTGGGGTGCCGCCACGAGGAGGCGGCCGCCTTCGCCGCGAGTGCCCAGTCCCAGCTCTCCGGGAGCCTGGGGGTGTGCATGGGCACCGTCGGCCCCGGCTCGGTCCACCTGCTGAACGGCCTCTACGACGCGGCAAAGAGCCGCACCCCCGTACTGGCCATCGCGGGCCAGGTCCCGCTGTCCGAGCTGGGCAGCGACTACTTCCAGGAAGTCGACAACGACCTGCTCTTCCGTGACGTGGCGGTCTTCCGGGCCACGATCACCGACCCCGACCAACTGCCGCAGCTCCTGGAGACAGCGGTACGCAACGCCCTGGGCCGCAAGGGCGTCGCGGTCCTCACGGTGCCGGGCGACCTCGGCGACCGGGAGCTGACCAAGGACCGCCCCGCCCGCTTCTCCCTCACCACGCCCACCACCCGCCCCGAGGAGTCCGCCGTACGGCAGGCCGCCGAGCTGCTCGACCGGGCGGACCGGATCACCCTGCTCGTCGGGCAGGGCGCACGGGCGGCCCGGAGCGACGTCCTGGCGCTGGCCGACCGCCTCGCGGCCCCGATGGTGCTGACGCTGAAAGCCAAGGAGGGTTTCGAGGGTGACAACCCCTTCCAGGTCGGCCAGACCGGTCTGATCGGGAACCCGGCCGCGGCGGGGGCGATGCAGGACGCGGACACCCTGCTCCTGCTGGGAACCGACTTCCCCTACCGCGACTGGTATCCCGAGGGCCGCACCGTCATCCAGGTCGACACCGAACCCGCGCACATCGGGCGCCGTGTCCCGGTGGACATCGGCCTGGTCGGCGACGTGGGTGCCACCGTGCGCGACCTGCTCGCCCACCTCACGACCGGACCGACGGTGCCGGTCGAGACGGCCGGGGCGGTCGAGACGGCCGGGGCGGCTGAGGCCGGTGAGACGGCTGGGGCGGACGACACAGCCGGTACCCGTGACCGGGGGCACCTTGAGCGCGCGCGGGAACACTTCCTGAGCTGGCGAAAGGGCCAGGCGCACCTGGCGGACCCCGCCCACGACAAGGGGCTGATCGGCCGGGTCCGCTCCGCCCTGGACAACCAGGAGCACGGCATCCGCCCCGAGGCGCTGGCCGCCGCGGTGGACCGCAGCGCCGACGAGGACGCGATCTTCACCTCGGACACCGGCATGGCCACCGTCTGGCTGTCACGGTTCGTCGAGATGCGCGGGGCGCGCCGACTCCTGGGCTCCTACAACCTGGGTTCCATGGCCAACGCCATGCCGCAGGCACTCGGTGCGCAGTACCTGGACCGGGACCGCCAGGTCGTCGCGTTCTGCGGCGACGGCGGCCTGAGCATGCTCCTCGGCGATCTCATCACCCTCAAGACCTGCCGACTGCCGGTCAAGCTCGTCGTCTTCGACAACCGTCGCCTCGGGATGGTCAAGCTGGAGCAGGAGCAGGCCGGTCTGCCCGAGTTCGGAACCGTGCTGGACAACCCGGACTTCGCCGCCGTCGCCACCGCCATCGGCATCACCGGGATCCGTGTCACCGACCCCGGCGACCTCGACGACGCGGTGAAGCGTGCTTTCGCCACCCCCGGCCCGGTGCTCCTCGACGTCCTCACCAACCCCGACGAGATCGCCGTACCCGCAAAGCCCACCGTCGAACAGGGCTGGGGATTCGCCGTCGCCAAGGTGAAGGAGTTGCTGCGCAGTCACGGTGACGAGAGCGGCCACTGACCTGCGCCGGGGCAGCGGCTGCGGACCGCCGCCGCTCGGAGCCGTCGACCACGACCCCAGTACCCGATCTCCCGGCAAGGAGCCAAGAACCGTGACCGATCTGGATCCGTTCACCGACGCGCTCGACTATCCGCTCTACGTGGTGACCGCCGAGGCGGCCGGTGAACGGGCCGGCTGTCTGGTCGGCTTCGGCTCACAGTGCTCGATCCGGCCCGCCCGCTTCATGGTGTGGCTCTCGAAAGCCAACCGGACCTACCGTGTCGCCACTCGCGCCGACCGGCTCACGGTCCACCTGCTCCGCCAGGACCAGGACCACCTGGCCCGCCTATTCGGCGGCGAGACCGGCGACCACACCGACAAGTTCGCCCGCGCCGCCTGGCATCCGGGTCCGGGCGGAGCACCGATCCTCGACGAGGCGCCCGCCTGGTTCGTCGGCCGCGTCGACAGCCACCTCGACGGAGGCGACCACGTCGGGTTCCTGCTCACTCCGGAGGCGGCACAGCACCCCGCGGACAGCGGCTTCGGCCTGCTGACCCTGGCCGACGCGCACGGCATCTCCCCGGGACATCCGGCGGACTGACCGGCGGGCCGGCCAGCGGATTCACCGGCGGCTGCGCGGCGTACGGATCACGACTCACGGCGGGGAGGATGTCGTCCTCCCCGCCGTGGTCTTCCGTCCCTGAACGCCCATCGGCCGTCGGCCGTCGCCCCCGACGTCACTCACTCCAGGTCGGCGAAGACGCTCTCGTCCAGATGGGCGAGCAGGTCGGCGGGGTCCCGGTAGACCGCGCGGGCACCGGCCGATTCGAGGTCGGCCCGCGGAATCCCGCCGGACAGGACCGCGACGGGAGTCACGCCGTCGCGATCGGCGGCCTTCATGTCCCAGACCGTGTCACCGACGAACACCGCCCGGTCGGCGGGCACACCGGCCAGTTTCCTGGCCTTTTCGACAGGCCCCGGAGCAGGCTTGCCGTCGGCGACGTCGTCGGCGCTGGCCGCACCGAGGATGACGTCGTCCGCGTCGATGGCACGCCGCAGGGCGGTGAGTTCGGCGTCGCCCGCCGAGGTCGCCAGGACGATCTCCCAGCCGCGTCCGGCCAGTGCGCGCAGCAGGTCACCCGCGGCGCCGAGTGCCGGGAGCCGCTCGAAGTAGGTGCCGTAGAGCGCGTGGTGGGCCGCGGAGAGCCGGTCGTCCTGCTCAGGGTCGCGCTCGTCACCGAGCAGGTGCTCGATCAGGTCGCCGCCGCTGAGCCCCACGGCCCGGTGGATCTCCCGCATGGGAACGCGGTGCCCGGCCTGACGGAAGGCCTCCCACCAGGTGACGACGTGCAGATGGTTGGTGTCGACGAGCGTCCCGTCGACATCGAAGATCGCGGCGCGTTTCGTGGCCATCCCGGTCCTCTACTGCTTGGTGCCGAGCTGGAGTTCGACTTCCTTCTCCTGGTCTCCCGAAGCCGTGCCCTTCTCCTGCACGGCGAACGAGTCGCCCAGGGCCTCGCAGAGCCGGTCCACAGCCGCGTATCCGCCCTGCAGGGTGGCCGTGACCGGAGCGCCCAGCGGCGTGGGCCCCGTCGGAACGCGTTCCTGCGTCGGCTCGAACTCACCGGTCCATACGGCAGGGTGGTCGCTCGGCGGCTCCTGGAGCGACGCGTCACGGGAGTTGTCCGTGGGGAAGGCCTCCTGAAGGATGCCGAAGACGGTGGCGGCGTCCTCCTTGGACGTCCCGGTGAGACTCACGGTCACCATGGTGATCACTCTCCTGTCTGAAGTCGTACGACGGTGTGGTCGGGGCCTCCGCGGCGGGCGGGCCTACCGCGGAATCCCGGAGCGGGTGCGGCCGGGTCCGCGAGCGGTGTGCCGTGGGCTGTGGGCTGTGGGCTGTATGGGCTGTGAGCTGTGCGATCGGTCCGGAACGAACGAGGGCGTTCCTCACAGGCTCCCCCACCCTGGCTCCCGCGTCGCGCGGAGCGCCCGCGGACGCGCACGGACGGGGGCCGACCGCGGTGTCCGCGGTCGGCCCCGTCTCGTGAGGTGGTGCGGGCGGGTCAGCTACGGCGGTGACTGCCGTAGTAGCCGCCCAGCTGCTCGTGGTAGCCCGCGTCGCCGACATGCTTGTCCTTGTCGAACTCCGGGGAGTCCTTGATCTGGTCCTTGGTGAGGTCGACGAAGATCTTCCGTTCGGCCTGGTCCACGGCGCGTACGGTGCCGGCCGGCAGCAGAACGTGCTTGCCGAAGATCCAGACACCGGTGTCGACCACCAGATACGAGGAGTTGACGTCGTCCGAGTGCTTGTCGACCTTGCCGACGGATCCGTCGGTGGCCTCGACCTTGTATCCGGTCAGGTCGGTACCGACGATGTGTCCCGCGGTCGACGGGTAGCCCCAGATGCTGTCACTCATAAAACGGCTCCTTCATCGAAAATCTTCTGACTCTCCACAGCCGGGGCTGTGGGTTCAGATCGGCGTCTCCAGAATTCGGTGACGCGCTCGGGACATCGAGTGCCCGACATCCGGGCGCCCACACATCCGGGGGAATTCACCCCGGGACGAACCGGCCACCACCATGGCGCCCGACGGCGGGCAGGCACGGAAGAGCGCTGTGCCCCGTTGATAACCTCCCTCCATGCCCGAGCCGCCCCCTTTCAGCCCCACCGTCATGCTGCTCACCCTGGCCCGGGTGTGGGAGACCACGCTCACCGAGTCCCTGAAGCCACTCGGGCTGACCACCCGCAAATACGGGCTGCTGGGGCACGTCCGAGGAACTCCCGGCATCTCGTTCAGCGAGCTCGCCCGGCGCTCACGTATCACCGTGCAGAGCACGCACACCGCGGTGGCGGCGCTGGTCGACGCGGGGTTCGTCGACGACGGGACCGCGCATGCCGGATCCGCGTCGAGCCTGCGGGTCACGGCCGAGGGCGAGTCGCTGCTGACCAGGGCCGCCGACGTGCTGGGGCGCCTCGACGCGGAGTTCGGTGCGCGGCATCCCGATCTGGCCGAGGCACTGCGTGCCCACCGGGCACGGGCGGTCTCGGAACCCGGCTGACCTTCAGCTAGGCTGAAGGTCATGGAATCCCAGCCGGAGCTCATGGAATCCCAGTCGCCGCCTTTCCAGCGACGGGAGGCGCGACGCGTATGAGCTTTCGCCATTACCTGCGCCGCCCGCCCACCGTCACCGCCGCCGAAGCGGTCCGCCTGGTGGCGGACGGCGCGCTCGTCGTGGACGTCCGCCGCGAGTTCGAGTGGAACCGGGTGCACATCCCGGGCGCCGTTCACATGCCGCTCGAAGAACTCCCGGAACGCTGCCTGGAACTCCCCGACGACCGACTCCTCATCACCTTCTGCACCGGCGGTATCCGGTCGGCCGGTGCGGCGAACCTCCTCGTGGAGAACGGCTTCGAAGCGGTGAACATGAGCCGCGGCCTGGTCGACTGGCGTGCCGTCGGCGGGGCGCTCACCACTCGGTGAGCGGTAGCCGGCACGTGAAAGGGCGCGACGGCGTCACACAGGTCCGCGAGGACTTCGCGCCCCGCGGAAAGGTGCACCCGAATCGCTCGTATGGGAATGGGCCGTCCGCGGTAGGCATTTTGGGGTGCAGACCTTTCTTCCGTATTCCGACTTCGTGCGGTCCGCCGCGATCCTGGACCAGGCGCGTCTGGGAAAGCAGCGGGTCGAGGCCCTTCAGGTGCTGCGCGGCCTGACCGTGCCGGGCTACGGGTGGCGGCACCATCCGGCGGTGCGCATGTGGACCGGCTACGAGGAGGCCCTGGTCCGCTACGGCCTGGACATGTGCGCCACATGGGTGGCGGAGGGACGCGCCGACACCTGCGCCGCCACGCTCGTCTCCGACTTCGGCCGGCACCGCCCCGGCGCTCCTCGTGTACGCGCCCAGGAGGAACTCGCCGACGACGGCGAGCTGCCGCCCTGGCTGGGAGACCCCGCCTTCCACCGCAGCCACCGGTCGGCACTGGTACGCAAGGCACCGGAGTTCTACACCCCGCTCTTCCCCGGCGTCCCCGACGACCTGCCCTACGTCTGGCCGGCCTCCGACAGGGTCACTCCGTAGAGTCACGGCCCCGATTCACGGCTGAGCAGGCTGGCCAACGTCGGGTCCGCGGTCGCGAACTCACCCACACGACTGGCGGCGGCCGCGCCGGCGAGGTCGGCGTGCGCCGTCCAGCTGACCGGCCCGTCCGCGGGGAGGACGATCCGGCCGGACTCCAGGGCGGGGTCGAGGAAGTGCGCCGCACTGGTGGCATGGAAGCCATGAGGCGACGCCCGCGCGGCACGGGTTCAGGTTTCGGGCCGCTCGGGCCGGTCTACCGGTCCGGCTCGCCCGTCGTGGTGATACGGGTGATCGCCTCGCGTGTCAGGGCGCGGTCGTGGGGTTCGGGGGACAGTGCGCGGTGGAGGGTCAACCCCTCGATGAGGGCGTCGAGTTGGCGGGCCGTGTCGGGGTCGAAGTGCTTCTCCAGGTGGACGCGGCTGCGGCGCATCCACTCCTGGGTGAGTTGCCGGTAGACCGGCTGGCGGGCGGCGAGGGTGTACAGCTCCTGGGTGAGTACGAGATCGCGCGGACTCCCCTCGGACAGGACGTGGACGAGATCGGTCACCGCCTCGCGCGCCTGCTCCCGGTCGCCCGGGGAGGCGAGATGGGCGTCGAAGACCGCGACGATGTGGTCGGCGAAGCGGGTGAACGCTTCCCGGAACAGCTCTTCGATGCCGCTGAAGTGGTAGGTCATCGATCCCAGGGGGACACCGGCGCGCGCGGCGATCTTCCGGTGGGAGACACCGGCGACGCCTTCCTCGGCGATGAGATCGAGGGTCGCGGTGATGATGCGTTCGCGCCGCCGCGGGTCGGTGTGCCCGGTTGCCATGGCAGGCCCCCCTCAGAGAGTCCGGACCGGGCGGGCGGGGTTGCCGACGGCGACGACACCCTCGGGCACGTCCTTCGTCACGACAGCGCCGGCGCCGATGACCGCGTTGTCCCCGATGCTCACGCCGGGCAGGACGATCGCGCCTCCGCCCAGCCACACGTTGTTCCCGATGGTGATGGGACGGGCGGCTTCCAGCTTGTCGCGCCGGGGCTGCGGTTCCAGGGGATGGGTGGGGGTGAGCAACTGGACGTTCGGCCCGATCTGGCAGTCCTCGCCGATGCTGATCGCCGCGACGTCCAGCGCGGTCAGGTTGTAGTTGACGAAGGTACGCGCCCCGATGGTGATGTTGCTGCCGTAGTCGACGTGGAGGGGTGGGCGCACATGCACCTCCTCGCCGAGGGAACCGAGCAGTTCGGCGAGGATCGGCCGCGCGGCGTCGGCGTCCTCGACGTAGGCGGCCTGGTAGCGGGCGGCCAGACGCACGGCCTGCTGTTGCCGGCGGGCGATCTCGGGGTCGTCGGCGACATACAGGTCGCCCGCCAGCATGCGTTCGAGGTTCGTGCGCGGATCCTGCGCGAAATAGTCCGGCGACATGCGTACGATCGTACACTCACGGTCGGCAGGCCGCCCCCGTTCCGAAAATGCCCCCGGGTGCCGCCTATCGTCGCCGGGTCCGCAGCATTCCCGCGAGGAGCAGTGCGATCAGGCCGGCGAAGGGCACCACCAGCAGGCCGACCCGGAGGCTGGTCGCGTCCGCGACCAGGCCGACGACCGGCGGGGAGAGCAGAAAGCCCAGACGCATGAGCCACGAGACGATGGCCAGCCCCGAACCGGGCTTGAGCCCTGGCAGTTCGTCCGCCTCGTGCATCGCCGCGGGAACCAGCGTCGCCACCCCGAATCCGGCCGCGGCGAACCCGAGGATGGTGCCGGGCACCGTGGGCACGGCCAGCGCCAGTCCCATGCCCACCGCGGCGATGAGGCCGCCGACGCGGGCCACGGCGCGCTGACCGAACCGGTCGACGAGCCGGTCGCCGATGATGCGGCCGATGAACTGGGCTCCCACCAGGGCGATGTAGCCGCAGGCCGCCAACGTGACTGTCGCGTGCAGGGAGTTGGAGAGATAGAGCGTGGCCCAGGAGCTGCCCGCGTCCTCGACGAGCGTGCCGGCCGTGGCGATGAGCACGAGTGCGGCGAGTACGTAGCCGGTGCGCAGGCCCGCCCCCCTACGCTCCGGCCGGCGCTTCTGGGGGCTGTCGGCGTCGGGTTCCGCGCCCGGCTCGGTTTCGGGGCCGGGCAGGCAGAACCGCAGGGCGACGCACGCGGCGATCGCGAACGCCACGGCGGAGATCGTCAGGTGCTGCCCGCGTGAGAGGCCGAGCGCGATCGCCGCGGCGGCCATGGATCCGCCGACGACGGCGCCGATGGACCAGACGGCGTGGAAGGAGTTGATGATGGAGCGCCCGTAGCGGCGCTGCACCCGCAGGCCATGGGCGTTCTGCGCGACGTCGGTGACCGAGTCCATCGCTCCGGCCACGAACAGCGCCGCCGCGAACATCAGCACCGAGTCGGCCAGGCCCGCGGCGAGGATCCCGGCACCGGTCAGCAGGGTTCCGGCCACGGCCGCCCGCGCCGAGCCCAGCCACCGGATCGCCATTCCGGCCGTGAGGCCCGCCGTGATGGCGCCGGCGGGGAACGCCGCGACGGCCAGGCCGTAGGCGGCGTTGCCTATGCCGAGATCCGCCTTGATCTGCGGGTATCTCGGCAGCAGGTTGGCGAAAAGGGCTCCGTTGGTGAAGAACAGCACGGCTACGGCTGCGCGAGCCCGTCGTTCGGCCGGGGCGGCCCGGCTCAGTACGTCGACAGTCATGCCGAGGACCCTATAGGCAGAGAGTACGAACGTACACTCCTGGTTGCCACCGCCCGTGATCGCCCTCCCGTGCGGCGTCCTCGACGAGTACGGGCCCTCGGTGGACGCTGTCACTTCACGGCGAACTCCGCCGCCTTGGTGTCCAGGGTGGTGGTGCCGTCCTTGGCGATGGCGAGCACGGAGACGTACCAGGAACCGCGCTCGGGTGCGGCCTCGGTGCGGCTGATCTCGCTCACGTAGGTGCAGCGCACGGTCTTGCCGCCGGCCGGCTCGCAGGAGGCCGACTCCACCTCGGTGGCGGCCATCTCCTTCTCGGTCAGCCCCTTGTCCGCGAAGTCGGAGTCGGCGGGCCACGGCAGCACCTTCAGGCTCTTGACACCCGAGGCCGCCTCGACGTCGGTGGTGAAGGTGAATGATCCGTTCCGGTCCCCGGCAGGGGCGGAGTAGCGGGCGGAACTGTCCTGGAGGGCGGGCGCCCTGTCCTCACCGGAGGCGAAAGCGAGTGCACCGGCGCCTCCGAGGACGACTGCTCCAGCGGCCACGGACAGGGCGATATGTCGGGACATGGCTTGTTCTCCGTAAGGGTGTCGGGCGGTTCGTTCGGCGCCCTCGTCGAAGGCGATGCACTGATCCTCGCCCTGCGGCCACCCCTCGGGCATGAGCACTGGTACTCAACTCGGCCTGGGTAGCGCGTAGTCCAGCGTTTCACCCGGACTCGGTGCCGGCTCACGAAGGAACCGTTCGCGTCGTCGACGCCGGCTACGGGACGGCGGGGAGGTGGGCTGCGCGTCCGCGTGAACAGGGCGCCCACGAGGGCGACTTCGGTGTCGCCGCTCCGCACCGACCTGCCCGTTACGGCCACTTCCCCGCAACTCATTGAATCCGATTCAGCGGTGGTGCAAAATGCAAGCCACTAAGATACAAACTGGACGGTTTTTATTGGGTCTCCGGGGTCTCCGGGCTCACCGACCGAGGGAGACCAACCATGGCCACACAGGACCGCGCCATCCGCACCCGCCGCACCATCCTCACCGCCGCGGCCAAAATCTTCGAGGAACGCGGCTACCAAGCCGCCACC
>NZ_JBIVKZ010000031.1:0-29866 GCF_044751025.1 Streptomyces sp. NPDC088747 | reverse complement strand
CAACGCCGCCCGTAACCGGCTCACTTCATACGCGTCCACACACCCAACATGCTCCTGATCAGCATCAACGGAAAGACCTAACGAAGCACTACTAGCCCTCCCCGGAGATACGCACGAGGAGGGGCCGCCGAGATCCCGGCGGCCCCTCCTCCCCCCTCCTGATACGGCCCCGTCCGTCACTACCGGGGCAGCACCACGACATACGCCGCCGGATCGCGGTCGTTCGACGCCATCAGCGCGGTGCGTACGACGGTGGCCTGCTGTTCCATCGCGTCGCGCAGCTTCTTGGGCGTGATGTGGACGACGGTGATGCCCAGCCGCTCCAGGTGCTCGCGCTTGCGGGCGTACTCCGACCAGAGCGCGTCCTCGTCCTGGCGAGGGGCGCGGGTGTCGAGTTCGAGGGCGACCGCCTGCTCCGGCCAGTAGGCGTCGAGACCGCCGAGGTGGGGACCGCCGGGGAGCCGGAGATCCACGTTCCACACCGGGTCGGGCAGGCCGAACTCCCGCACCATCCGGTACAGGCGGTCCTCCGCGATCGACCGGCCCTCGGCCAGGAGCGAGTCCACCGCGTCCACCACATGGGGCCGCGAGAGCAGCCGGGCCTGCGTCAACTCCCGCACGACCGCGGCCGGTTCGCAGTGCCCGGCGCGCACCGCCTCCGTCAGCAGCCGGCGCACCGCGTTCGCGTCCGACAGCTCCGCCACCGCGTCGGCCAGCGCGCGCGGCACGGGGGCGACCGGGACGCCGGTGACGTACGAGGGGGTGGGCATGGACGGCGTACGGACGACGCGGGCGCAGCCGGTGGAGCGCAGTCGGCGCAGGCGGGGGACCAGGACGTCGATCGAGTCGAGGGAGAGCAGCGGCGGAGCCGAGGTGAACCCGTGCAGGGTGAGCGCCGCCAGGCCGGTGATGACCGCGTCCGTGTAGGGCCGTTGGGCGTGCGGCGCCTCGGCTCCGGGCTGCGCCGGAATCGCCGGCGCCGGCCGCGCGGGGGAGCGGCCGGCGAACATCAGCACCGCGTGCAGCCGCTCCTCGGAGGTGGGCGGGCCGGGGTGCAGGAGGAAGACACCCGGCAGGAACTGCTGCCAGGGGCCGCCCGGCCGGCACTGCTCGTTGGTCTCGGCGGCGCTCACACCGTGCGCCTTCAGCTGTGCGGTGGTCAGCACACGCCGCTGTACGTGGGACAGGTGACGCAGGGGGCGGGGGGAGTGCGAGAGCGGGGTGTTGTGGTTCATGACCCGGGGTTTCCCGCGCCGGGGCCGCCCTCTAACCGCTGTTACACGCTCGTCGACAAACCGGGACAAGCTCGCCCTAAAGTACGGACGTTCGACTGCCGAAAGGCGCTGCTCCGGACGGGGATCAGTAGGGGTTACGGCTTTGAGTATCTGTACTTCGTCACCACTGCGTGCGCTGGTATTTCATGACCGCCGGTCCGGGACCGACGCCCGGTCACCACTGCTGCTCACACGCCGGGGGGCGCGGGCTGCACGGCCCGCGCCCCCCGCGTCTGGTCCCGTCCGTCAGCCGGCCGCGGCCGCGTCGACCGCCTGCCCCCGCAGCCCGCGCGCCAGGTCGTCCCGGGCCTCCAGCACCAGCCGGCGCAGCGCGGGCGCCGCGCTCTCGTGGGCCGCGAGCCACGCGTCCGTCGCGTCCAGGGTCTCCTGCGAGTCCTGGAGGGCGGGGAAGAGGCCCCGCACGACGTCCATCCCGATCTGGATCGAGCGGTCCGCCCAGACACGCTCGATGGCGTCGAAGTACTTCGTGGCGTACGGGGCGAGCAGCTCGCGCTGGGACGGCGGGCCGAAGCCCGCGATGGTCGCCTCGACCAGGGCGTTGGACAGCGCGTCCGACTCGACCACCGAGGCCCAGGCCTGCGCCTTGACCGCCGCGGAGGGCCGGGCGGCGAGGCAGCGGACCTGGTGACGCCTGCCCGACGCGGTGTCGTCGCGGGCGAGTTCGGCGGCCAGCGCGGTCTCGTCGGCGACCCCGTGCGCGGCCAGCGGCTCCAGGAACGCCCAGCGCAGCTCCTGGTCGACATCGAGACCGTCGATCTTCGCGGTGCCCTCCAGCAGGCCCCCGAGAAGCTGGAGGTCGGCCGCCCCGGACGCGACCCGCGCGAAGAAACGGGCCCAGGTCAACTGGTGCTGGCTGCCCGGCTCCGCGAGCCGCAGCTCCTTCAACGCGCCCTCGGCGAGCAGGCGTTCACCCGTCGCGCGCCAGTCTGGCGCGGCGTAGAAGGTGAGCGCGGAGTCGGCCCAGGCGTGCAGCGTCTGCAGGACGCCGATGTCGGACTCGCGCCCCGCGAACCGCAGCACCAGGTCGAGGAAGTCGCGGGCCGGCATCAGCGCGTCACGCGTGAGATTCCACAGCGCCGACCAGCACAGGGCGCGCGCCAGCGGGTCCGTGATGTCGCCGAGCCGCTCCCGCAGCGTGTCCAACGAGCCCTCGTCGAACCGGATCTTGCAGTACGTCAGATCGTCGTCGTTCACCAGGACCAGGTCGGGGGCCTCGGCGCCCACCAGTTCGGCGATGACCGTACGGGGGCCGTCGACGTCCGTCTCCACTCGCGCGTACCGCTCGACGGCGCCGTCCGGCGTACGCCGGTACAGGCCCACCGCCACCCGGTGCGGGCGCAGTTCGGGGTGCGACTCCGCGGCCTCCTGCACGATCGCCAGCTCGGTGATCCGGCTCTCCGAGCTCAGGATCACCTGCGGGGTGAGGGAGTTGACGCCCGCCGTCTGGAGCCAGGACCGCGCCCAGGACGCCAGGTCACGCCCGCTGGTCTCCTCCAGCACCGACAGCAGGTCGCCCAGGCGCGTGTTGCCGTACGCGTTCCGCTTGAAGTAGCGGCGCGCGCCCTCCAGGAAGGCGTCCTGGCCGACGTAGGCGACGAGCTGCTTCAGGACGGAGGCGCCCTTGGCGTACGTGATGCCGTCGAAGTTGAGCTTGGCGTCCTGGAGGTCGCGGATGTCGGCGGTGATCGGGTGCGTGGACGGCAGCTGGTCCGCGCGGTAGGCCCACGCCTTGCGGCGGTTGGCGAAGGTGATCCAGCCGTCCTTGAAGCGGGTCGCCCCGACCAGCGAGAAGGCGCCCATGAAGTCGGCGAAGGACTCCTTGAGCCACAGGTCGTCCCACCACTCCATGGTGACCAGGTCGCCGAACCACATGTGCGCCATCTCGTGCAGGATGACGTTCGCCCGGCCCTCGTATGACGCCTGCGTCACCTTGCCGCGGAAGATGTACTCCTCGCGGAACGTGACCAGTCCGGGGTTCTCCATCGCGCCGAGGTTGTACTCGGGCACGAACGCCTGGTCGTACTTCCCGAAGGGGTACGGGTAGTCGAAGTGCTCGTGGAAGAAGTCCAGGCCCTGCTTGGTGACGAGGAAGACGTCGTCGGAGTCGAAGTAGGGCGCCAGGCCCTTGCGGCACATCGCGCCGAGGGGGATCTCCAGCGTCGTACCGTCGTCGAAGGTGCGGGTGTAGCTGTCGGTCACGTAGTGGTAGGGACCGGCGGCGAAAGCGGTGATGTACGTCGAGATCGGCTTCGTCTCGGCGAACTGCCAGACGCCGTCGGTGAGCACGCCGGCGCCGTTGCTCCACACCGTCCAGCCTTCCGGGGCCCGCACCTCGAAGCGGAACGGGGCCTTGAGGTCCGGCTGCTCGAAGTTGGCGAAGACGCGCCGGGAGTCGGCGGGCTCGTACTGCGTGTACAGATACACCTCGCCGTCCTCGGGGTCGACGAAGCGGTGCATGCCCTCGCCGGTGCGGGAGTAGGCGCACCGGGCGTCGACGACGAGTTCGTTGTCGGCCGCCAGGTCCTCCAGCACGATCCTGGTCCCGTCGAAGACCTCGCCGGGGTCGAGATCCCTGCCGTTGAGCGACAGGGCCGTCACGCTCGGCGCGATCAGGTCGGCGAAGCTCGTCGCGCCCGGCTCGGCGCAGCGGAAGCGGATGGTGGTCACCGAGCGGAAGGTGCGCGGCGCGCCGTCGACGGCCTGGTCCCCGACGGCCGAGCGCAGGTCGAGGGACACCTCGTACCCGTCGACGGACAGCAGCGCGGCCCGCTCCCGGGCCTCGTCGCGGGACAGATTCTCACCGGGCACGGGTGCACTCCCTCTGGGCTGGCCGGACAGTTCGGTACAGGGCCGATCCTGCCACGTGCCCCTGACACCGGGCACCCGGGGAATTGGCCGGGTGACCGTTGGTGTTGCAGCGACAAAGACCACTTTCCGAGGAGAGCCATGCCTGAGCAGAGCGCAACGACGAGTTCCGGTTCCGGCAAGACCCCCGTCGACTTCTGGTTCGACCCGCTGTGCCCCTGGGCCTGGATGACCTCGCGCTGGGTGCTCGAAGTGGAGAAGGTCCGTGACATCGAGGTCCGCTGGCACATCATGAGCCTCGCGGTGCTGAACGAGCCGAAGCTGGACGAGCTGCCCGACGACTACCGCGAGCTGCTCTCCACCAAGGCGTGGAAGCCGATCCGGGTGGTGACGGCCGCCTGGCAGAAGCACGGCGACGACATCCTCGGCCCGCTCTACACCGCGCTCGGCACCCGTATCCACAACGAGGGCCAGGGCCCGACCATCGAGGCGATCGCCGCCGCGCTGGACGAGGTCGGCCTCCCGGCGTCCCTGCTCGACTACGCCGACCAGGAGAACTTCGAGTTCGACGCCGAGCTGCGCGCCTCCCACAAGGAGGGCATCGACAAGGTCGGCCAGGACGTCGGCACCCCCGTCATCGCCGTCCCCGGCGCCGACGGCGAGCAGGTCGCCTTCTTCGGCCCCGTCGTCACCCCGGCACCCAAGGGAGAGGCCGCCGCCAGGCTCTGGGACGGCACGCTGCTGGTGGCCTCCACACCCGGCTTCTACGAGATCAAGCGGTCGCGTACGGCCGGGCCGGACTTCAGCAACCTCTAGTCGCTCGCGGCGGCGGGGATCCGGAGTTCCTCGGGGAGGTCCCCGCCGTCCCGGTGTCTGTACGTGCTCTGGACCCGCACGCAGCCCGCGTGGGCGCAGCGGATGTAGGTGTCCACGTTGGTCCGCTCGGTGGCCACCCTGGCCGCGGCACGCTCCGCGTCGGTCGCCAGATGCCTGAAGACCCGCATTCCGTGGCAGTTCTCGCACCACCTGTATCGCATGTACGCCTCCCGTTAGGACGCTCCGGACCCGCGAGCCTAAACGCCCGCGGGCCGGGGCGGCAGTGCGGAACGCGGCCCGCGGGGCGAAAGTGGTGACCAGGGGTGGTGACAAAGGATGTCCGGAAGCACACCCCCAGGAGCGGCGGGGCCGGGAAAACCCCACACCACGGGGGCGCCACCTGGATACTGCTTGGTCATGAGTACGCCCCTCGGGTCAATGACGACCCTCCTCCTCGCCCGGCACGGGCAGACCGTCTGGCACGCCGAGCGGCGCTACGCCGGGGTGAGCGACGTTGCCCTCACCGCCGAGGGCCGGGCCCAGGCGGAGGCCCTGGGCCGCTGGTGTGCCGTGCAACGGGTCGACGCGGTCTGGACGTCCACCGTCTCGCGCGCCGCCGCCACCGCGGAGCCCGCCTGCCGCGCCCTGGGTGTCGCCCCGCGCCGCGAACCCGCCCTGCGGGAGTGCGACTTCGGGGTCCTGGAGGGCCGCACCCTGGCCGAGTTCGAGGCCGAGAACCCGATGCGCGCGAAGGCGTTCCGGACGGATCCGGTGGCGTACCCCTTCCCGGAGGCGGAGGACCTCCGCACGGCGGCCGCCCGCGGCGTGCGTGCCCTGCACGCCATCGCGTCCGCGCACACCGGCGAACGGGTCCTGGTGGTCGCCCACAACACCCTGTTCCGGCTGGTCCTCTGCTCGCTCCTGTCCATCCCGCTGGGCGAGTACCGGCGGGTGTTCCCGCAGCTGCGCAACGCGGCGGTCAGCGAACTCCGCGTCCAGGACGGCGCCGTCGCCCTGCTGTCGCTCAACGTGCCGTGCGCGCGATAGCCAAGCCGCCGTGCCCGGAGACAGGGGAAGGCCCCCGCGAGTCACGTCCTCGCGGGGGCCGCCCTTTCATCCGCCCGCCACGTGAAGGTTGAGAAGACGATCACGAGCAGGACGCTTCACACGGGCCCCGGGTGCCGGCGCGGGTGCCGGGGCCTCAGGCCGTACGGGCCTCAGGGGGCCAGCAGCAGCACGTCGGCGCGGGACTTGGCGGCCTCGTAACGCCGGGCCACGTCCTGCCAGTTGACGACGGCCCACATGGCGTCGATGAAGTCGACCTTCTGGTTCCTGTACTGGAGGTAGAAGGCGTGCTCCCAGGCGTCGAAGACCAGGATCGGCGTCGAGCCCTGGCCCACGTTGCCCTGGTGGTCGTAGACCTGCTCGACGATCAGGCGGCCACTCAGCGGCTCGTACGCCAGCACACCCCAGCCGGATCCCTGGGTGGTCGCGGCGGCCTTGGTGAGCTGCGCCTTGAATCCGGCGAAGGAGCCGAAGGACTCGGTGATCGCGTCCGCCAGTTCGCCCACACCGTCCGCGGCCAGCGGTTCACCGCCGCCCTCGCCTGTCATGTTGTGCCAGTAGACGGAGTGCAGGATGTGGCCGGAGAGGTGGAAGGCCAGGCTCTTCTCCAGGCCGTTGACCGACCCCCACGACTCCTTGTCCCGCGCCTCCGCGAGCTGCTCCAGCGTGTCGTTCGCACCCTTCACGTACGCCGCGTGGTGCTTGTCGTGGTGCAGTTCGATGATCTCGGGGCTGATCACCGGGGCGAGCGCGGAGTAGTCGTACGGCAGCTCGGGAAGTGTGTAGACGGCCATGCCAGGTCCTCTCCGACCTCTTATTGCAACAAGCTTGCAACTGCACGCTAGCAGCAGGATGGCTCGGTGTGTGCTCGGACGCGCAAAAGGGTTCTTCGCGGCGGGGGAAGAGGGAGCGAGGCGTCTTTGGCGGAACCCCACAGCCCACCCGCACGCCACCCGCGTTGCAGAAACGACCCCACCTCAGTGACCAGCGTCACGCCGAAGACGGCATACCCCGCCTCCTTTGTGAGAAGGCGACCAACCCCCGGCTCCCCGCTTTGTCGACCGCTGACGGTGATCGCCCGCGCACCCCTGGGATAGCGTCACCGTGTCCCGAACTGCCGTCACCCCGCCGGAGTCCCCATGAGCACCGCTGCCGCCACCGCCCGCCAGGGCATCCGCCCCGGCGAGGTCCTCGCCGACCTGCTCCCCGTCTCCCGCGTCAGGGACGCCGCCCTGGTCGTCGGCGGCGCCGCCCTCACCGGCATCGCCGCCCAGATCGCGCTGCCCGTCCCCGGTTCCCCGGTGCCGGTGACCGGGCAGACCTTCGCCGCGCTCCTGGTGGGCACGGCCCTCGGCGCGCGGCGCGGCCTGCTCTCGCTCGCGGTGTACGCGCTCGTCGGCATGGCGGGCGTGCCGTGGTTCGCCGGCGGCGGCTCCGGCACCTCGGCGCCCTCCTTCGGCTACGTCCTCGGCATGCTGCTGGCCGCCACCGTCGTGGGCGCCCTCGCCCGCCGCGGCGCCGACCGCTCCGTGCTGCGCATGGCGGGCACGATGCTGCTCGGCGAGGCGATCATCTACGCGATCGGCGTCCCGTACCTCGCCGTCGCCACCGGCATGTCGTTCGGTGCGGCGGTCGCGGCCGGCCTCACCCCGTTCCTGATCGGCGACGCCCTGAAAGCGGCCCTGGCGATGGGCGTCCTGCCCACGGCCTGGAAGTTCCTCGACCGCTGACGTTCCGCCCGCAAGTCACCAGTGGTCCCGGGTACGGAGGGGGCCGGAAGCCACGCCCGGCTTCCGGCCCCCTCCGCTCTCACCTCACACGGTTCGGTCCCGCCGCGGCCGCCGCTGGACCCACCAGAGACCGGCCGCCCCTGCCGAGAGCAGCGCCGCGCCCGCCGCGCCGAGCGGCAGGACCCCGCTCTCGCCACCGGTTTTCGGCAGCGTGTCCCCGCCGGGTGCCACCGGCGTGTTGTCGGTGCCGAGCAGCAGCGGGGTGGCCGGGGCGTTCGGTGACGGGTTCGTCGTCCCGAAAGGCACCGGGCCCTGCTGCCAGAACGTCTTCGCCCCATCGCTCGTCTGCACCGGCAGACAGATCTTTCCGGTCTTGCTCAGATCGAACGTGGCATCGACGGCGTACGACTTCGATTTGCCCGCCGCCAGATTGCCGACGGCGCAGCTGAAACCGCTGTTCGACCCCTCCGGAAGATCCCCTTCGGCGATTGCTGAACAGCCCTTTACGCCTTTGACCGTCAAGCCGTCGAAACCGACCACCAAAAGCCGGATGTCGCCGCTTCCCTTGGTCCCCTCGTTTTTCACGGTGGCGGTGATCGCCGTTTTCTGAGAACTGTTGTCCACGGAGATCTTCTCCGGCAGCAGCGTGGTGAGCTTCACATCCGCCGGTGCCTCGTCGACCGCCTTTCCCCCCTTGCTGCTCCCCGGCCCCTGGTCTTCCGCGACGGCTGCGCCGGGAAGGATCATCACGGCCGAGAAAGAGGCCGTGATCAGCGATCCGGCGATGGTCGTCGTACGACGAGAACTCATGTTCGTCCCCCTTGGCTGCGCCTGAATTCGCAGTACTTGAAGAGGTACCACAAGATTTCTCCGCACTATGCTGGTACGGCCTGAAGTGTGACCATTGAGTTTCTGAGTGGTGCTGGTGTGACGGCCGATTGTGACGGGTGTCGAGGGGGTGCGGGGATTGTCGGGGAATGTGCGGGGCGGTGTTCCGGGACTATTGGTGACGGGGCGATATCGGCTGGTCGAAAGTATTGGGCAGGGGGGAATGGGGCGGGTGTGGCGAGCCGCCGACGACATGCTCGACCGGCAGGTCGCGGTCAAGGAGATGCGGATAGACGGACTCGACCCGGAGGACACCCGGACCCGACGGGAACGCACGCTGCGGGAGGCCAGGGCCACGGCCCGGATAGACCATCCCAATGTCGTACGCATCTACGACGTCGTGGACGAGGGCGAGCGGCTCTGGATCGTCATGGAACTGGTCGCGGGCCGCTCGCTGGAGCAGCTCGTCGTGGAGGACGGACCGCTCGGCACGCGCGAGGCTGCCCGCATCGGGCTCGAACTGGTCGTGGCGCTGCGCCAGGTGCACGCCGGGGGAGTGCTGCACCGTGACATCAAGCCGGGCAACGTCCTGGTCGAGCGCGGTGGCCGCCGAATCGTCCTCACCGACTTCGGCATCGCCGCGATGCAGGACGCGAAGGCGCTGACCATGGCGGGGATGCTGGTCGGTTCCCCCGACTACATGGCGCCCGAGCGCATCTCCGGCCGGCCGCAGGGCCCGCCGTCCGACGTGTGGTCGCTGGGAGCGACCCTCTGCGCGGCACTCGGCGGCCGTTCCCCCTTCTCCCGCGCCACCACCCTGGCCACCCTGCACGCCGTTCTGTACGAGGAACCCGAACTCCCCTCCTCCGCGGGCGACCTGCGCGACATCCTGGCGGCCCTCCTGGAGAAGGAGCCGTCGGTCCGCCCAGGCCTGGAGGAACTCGAGTCGCAGCTCGGGCGGTTGGTGTTCCCGGGACCGGCGACGGGCGGTGTCCCCCTGCCGGAGACGGCGCCTGGGGGCCTGGCGGCGGACCCCGGTCCGGCGTCGGAGCGCGAGGCGGCCGAGACCTCGGCGCCCCCCGTCTCTCCCGTCCGCATCGAGTCGCCCACGCCCGTATACCTGGGCGCGGAGCTCGTGGGGGAGATACGTGAGCGGGATCCGGAGCCCGATCCGGAGCCCGATCCGAAGCCTGATCCCGCGCCGGAGCCGGAGCCGGAACCCGAGGTCTCCCGTGCGCCGAAGCGCGAGGCCGAGGCAGCGGCGGCGGCCGAATCCGGGACCGATCCCGACGTGGCCGATCCCGAGCCCGACCCCGTGGAGGACGCGATACCGCCCGGCCACGCCCCGGCGCGCAAGGGCGCGCTCGACTTCAAGAAGCCCCGTCCGGAGCAACCCGCGCCCGCCGTCCCGGAAGCCCCGCCGGAGGCCCCCGGCGCCCCGGAGCCCGGCGGCACATCTGAGGCGTCCAAGGCGTCCGACGCCTCGAACGATGCGAATGCCGTGAACGCCTCGAACGCCTCGAACGCCTCGAACGCGTCCAGCGCCGCCAACGCCTCCACCGAAGTCCCGTCCGAACTGCGCACGGAGGTCGGCTCCGCGACGCCCTCGGTCTCCGCGTCCCCCACGCGCACCGCGGAAGCCGTGACCGAGGCCCGGTTCCTCCCGGCCCCCGTCCCCACGACCCCGACCACGACCGCGCCCCCGTCTCACGGCGAACCCCCCGGCGAGCTCCCCGGCCCCGCCGTACCCGCCCGCCCGCGTTCGAGCCGGCGCCGTCTGGGGCTGCTCACCGGCAGTGGTGTCGTCGCGGCGGGAGTGGTCGTCTGGCTGGTGGTCGCGGCGAGCGGCGGACCGCCCGACGACGACAGGGCGAGCTCATCGAACCCCTCGTCGGCGACCGGCCCGGCGGCCAGTTCCTCTCCCACCGTCGAGGGCACGTCACGCCCGCCCAGCCTGGCCCCGGGCGCGCACCGAGAGGCAGGCGGGTACGCGTGGGTGACGCCCAAGGGCTGGCGGCGGGACCTGAAGACGGGTTCCGAGGTGCACTACACCTCGCCCGACGGCAAACAGGAGCTCGCGGCCAAGTCCTCCCTGGCCAAGGGCGACCTCATGGAGACCTGGCGGACCTCGGAGCGCAACGCCCGTCAGGGGCAGGGCTACCAGAAGATCCGCCTGGAGGAGACGACCTTCCGGGGCCGCCCCGCGATCGTCTGGGAGTACCTCTTCATGCTCCAGGGGACGCGCTGGCACGCCCAGTTGCTCGGCTTCGACGCCGACGGGAAGTCGTACCAGATCAACACCTGGTACCAGCCGGACATCGAGGACCAGGCACTGAAGGTCTACGAACAGGTCAAGAAGGACTTCACCGTGCTCTAGGACCGTTGCCGGGCGCCCCCGGCCCGGATCAGCCGACCTTCACCTCGGCCCCGTCACGCGGGTCGTCCGAAGCCTCCACGGACGACGCGCCCGCTCCGGTCTTCTGCCGTATCACGGCGATCACGAGCACCACCGCCGCGACGAGCAGCGAGAGCAGGACCGTCTCGCGGCCGTCGTGCTCGGTGTCGGTCAGCATGTAGCCGAGCACGAACACGATCAACGCGGCCGTCGCCCAGGTCAGATAGGGGTACAGCCACATCTTCACGACGAGCTTCTCGGGCGCCTCCCGCTGGATGATCTTCCGCATCCGCAGCTGCGAGAAGCAGATCACGAGCCAGACGAACAGGGCGACCGCGCCCGAGGAGTTGACCAGGAAGAGGAAGACCGAGTCCGGGAACTTGTAGTTGAAGAAGACGGCCACGAAGCCGAAGGCGACGGAGACGAGGATGGCGGTCCTGGGCACACCGCGTGAGGTGGTCCTGGCGAACGCCTTCGGCGCGTCCTTGCGCCGGCCGAGCGAGAAAGCCATCCGGGAGGCCGTGTAGAGCCCGGAGTTGAGGCAGGACAGTACGGAGGTCAGCACGATGAAGTTCATGATCTGACCGGCGTGCGCGATGCCGAGGGAGTCCAGGGCGGCGACGTACGAACCCTGCTCCTTGATCGACGGGTCGTTCCACGGCAGCAGGGCCACGACCACGAAGATCGAGCCGAGGTAGAAGACGCCGACGCGCCAGATGATGCTGTTGGTGGACTTGGTGACGGCACGCTGCGGGTCCTCGGACTCACCGGCGGCGAGGGTCGCGATCTCGCTGCCCATGAAGGAGAAGACGACCAGGAGCACACCGGTGAGGATCGCGCCGGGCCCATTGGGCAGGAAGCCGCCGTGGTCGGTGAGGTTCCCTATGCCGGCCTTGTCGGTGTCGGCACCCGGCAGCACACCGAGGATCGCGAGCACGCCGATCACGATGAACCCGCCGATCGCCACGACCTTGATCCCGGCGAACCAGAACTCGAATTCGCCGTAGGACCCCACCGACACCAGGTTGGTCGCGGTGAGGACGACCATCACGATGAGCGCCCACCCCCACTGGGGGACGGCGGGGATCCACCCTTCGAGGATCTTGGCCCCGGCGGTGGCCTCGACGGCCAGCACGACCACCCAGAAGAACCAGTACAGCCAGCCGATCGAGAAGCCGGCCCAGCGGCCGAGCGCGCGGTCGGCGTGGGCGGAGAAGGAACCGGACGTGGGATTCGCGGCGGACATCTCACCGAGCATCCGCATGACGAGGACGACGAGCGTCCCCACCAGGGCGTAGGAGAGGAGAATGCCGGGCCCGGCGGTGGCGATGCCGGAGCTGGAGCCCACGAAGAGCCCGGCTCCGATGACACCGCCGATGGCGATCATCGACAGATGACGGTTCTTGAGTCCGGCCTGAAGGCCGCCGTCGGGTTCCGCGGGGCCTCCGGGGCCGTCTGCGGCCTTCGTGGGGGTCGGCTGCGAGGTCATGAGGGGGGATTCCTTTTCGCCGGTCGAACAGATCGCCCGTACGAGCGGTAGCGGTGGGGCGTACGAGCCGGTCCAGTGAATCGGAGGTAAAGGAATTCGTGAACCTTTGATTCCAGATCGTTACTTGAGGTTTGCTTGAGGTTCTGTAGTGTTGCCCGCACTTTTCCTCGTGGGCACCCGGCGAGGCCGAAGCGAAACAGCCGTGTCACACTCGGAGCATGCGCGTGTATCTCGGCTCCGATCATGCCG
Source organism: Streptomyces sp. NPDC088747 (assembly GCF_044751025.1). Lineage (NCBI taxonomy): Bacteria > Bacillati > Actinomycetota > Actinomycetes > Kitasatosporales > Streptomycetaceae > Streptomyces > Streptomyces sp. NPDC088747. The sequence goes on along the minus strand of NZ_JBIVKZ010000031.1, from coordinate 17,194 downwards.
GTCTCGAATTCAAGACCCACCTCGTCGAGTGGCTCAAGGCCGCCGGGCACGAGCCCATCGACTGCGGGCCCCACATCTACGACGCCCAGGACGACTACCCGCCCTTCTGCCTCCGCGCCGCGGAGCGGACCGCGGCGGACCCCGGCTCCCTCGGCATCGTGATCGGCGGCTCCGGCAACGGCGAGCAGATCGCCGCGAACAAGGTCGCCGGCGTACGCGCCGCCCTCGCCTGGAGCGAGGAGACCGCTGCCCTGGGCCGCGAGCACAACAACGCCAACGTGGTGGCCGTCGGTGCCCGCATGCACTCCCAGGAAGACGCGACGAAGTTCGTCGAGATCTTCCTCAACACCCCGTTCACCGGCGAGGAACGCCACGTCCGCCGCATCAACATGCTCACGGCCTACGAGACGACAGGCGACCTGCCCCCGATCCCGCCCCACCACCCGAACAGCCCGTCCGGCGTTTGAGGACGAGGCCGTTCAGGCCGATGCGGGGGTCTGGGGGCGGCAGCCCCCGGATACGGGACGGGAAGGGGCGGAGGGGGCGAAAACCCCCCGCCCACCCGGGGATCACAAAAGCAGGAGGACCCCGTGCCCGAGGGGCACACGATTCACCGCCTGGCCAAGGACTACGCGGCCAGATTCACCGGCACCCCCACCCGCGTAACCAGCCCACAGGGCAAGTTCGCGGACGCCGCCGCCCTCCTCGACGGCACCGCCTTCGCGTCCGCCGACGCCCACGGCAAACACCTCTTCCTGCACTTCGGCGCCGAGGACTGGATCCACATCCACCTCGGCCTCTTCGGCAAGGTCACCTTCGGCGACGCCCCCGCACCCCCGCCCACCGACACCGTCCGGCTCCGCCTCGCGAACCCCACCGGCTACGTCGACCTCCGCGGCCCCACCACCTGCGCCCTGATCACGGACGACGAGAAGCGGGCCATCCACGCCCGCCTCGGCCCCGACCCGCTGCGCCCGGACGCCGACCCGTCGACCGCGTACGAACGGATCGCCCGCAGCCGTACGACGATCGCCGCCCTCCTCATGGACCAGAAGGTCATCGCGGGCGTCGGCAACGTCTACCGCGCCGAAGTCCTCTTCCGGCACGGCATCGACCCGTACCGGGCGGGCAAGGACATCACTCCCGCCGAGTGGGACGCGATCTGGACGGACCTGGTGGACCTCATGCGCGAGGGCGTCCGCAACAACCGCATCGACACCGTCCGCCCGGAACACACCCCCGAAGCCATGGGGCGCCCGCCGCGCGTCGACGACCACGGCGGCGAGGTCTACGTCTACCGCAGGGCCCAACTGCCCTGCCACATCTGTGGCGGCGAGATCCGCACCGCCGGTCTCGCCGCCCGCAACCTCTTCTGGTGCCCGGACTGCCAGCGCTCCTAGCGCCTGCCCGGCAACTCCCCGCCGCCCCGCCCACTGTGGGGCTAGAAGCCGTGCGGCAGCCAGGGGGCGACCGGCGAGGTGAAGCCCACCGACGCCTCGGTCAGCGCCCCCTGCCGCAGCTCCCGGACCAGCCCGGCCGCGCCGAGCGAGGCGAGGGAGATCCCGCCGAGGTAGGCCGACCCCAACTCCTTGACGGACAGGGCGAGATCGGCCGGATCGTCGGTGCGCACGCAGGACGCGCCCTTCGGGTCCCCCGACAGCCGCCAACGCCCTTCGTTCCAGGGGCAGAACGCGTCCTCGACCTCGAACACCAGGTCCACCGGCGCCTGATACGTCCGGGCCTCCAGCGCGGCGCCGACATCGACGAGCCGCACATGCAGCGCGTCCCTCAGCCGCAGACCGCAGCGCCGGATGTCGGAGACCATGTGCTGCCAGGACTCGTCGACGGGACGGCCGCGGGTGCGGAGCGTCGCGGTCAGGTCGATGTCGAAGAGGAACCGCCACAGCGCGGCCCGCGCCGCCGGGTCGAGCCCTTCCAGGTCCTCCACGACGACGTTGCCCTTGGGCCCGCCCTCGTCCCACTCCGGCTTGACGCGGAACCGGCTGTAACCCACCACCTCGCCGTCCCGCTCGGCGACCACGCACTGCATCGGCGACGCGCCGCCCCGGTCGCTCTCCGGGTCGAGCAGCCGCTCCCGCTCCCAGCCCGGCTGCCGCGCCAGCATGCCCGGACGCCCCGGCACCAACCGCGCGTACACCGCCTCGCACGCGTCCAGCACCTCGGCCGGCGGCGCGTACCGCAGCAGTACGTCGTCCGTGCCGGGCGGCACGGACAGTCGTACGCGGCTGGTGTCGATCTCGGCGTTCAGCGCGTACGTCCCGATGCCGTAGCCGAACCGGCCGTAGATCTCCGGCTCCGACGCGGTCAGGACCGCCAGCGGCTCGCCCCAGGAACGGATGTCGTCCAGCTGGCGGCGCATCATCGACCGCAGCACACCGCGCCTGCGGTGCGTGGCCGCGACGCTCACCATCGTGATGCCCGCGGCCGGTACGGAGGCGCCGCCCGGCACCGTGACCCGGAAACTGAAGGCACCCGCGGTGCCCACCACCTGGTCACTGTCCCAAACTCCGATGAAACGGTCGTATTCTGTCAGCGCGTTGTAGAGTTCGCGCTCCTCGGACGACTCCGGCACTCCGCCGAAGGCGCGGATGAGGTTGTCGTACCACGCGTTCCACTCGGTCTGCTGAAGTACCCGCACGTCAGTCGTCATAGGCCATGCCTACCAGGGCATTGCGGTACGGGCCAGGGAATTTCTTCGCGTCGCCGCGGACGTTCCGTACGCGGACCCGTGTGACGGCTTCCAGGGCGTTCACCGGACGCCTTCCCGCGGATTTCACTGTGAAGTTGAGCGCTCGGACGGGGGACAAGTGGGACCTCCCGTGCCAAGCACCTGGTCCGATGGATAGGGTCCCGAACTAATGGCAGCAGGACGAGAGCGGCGCGCTGAAGCCGATACGTTCACGGCCCGGTTGAAGAAGCAGGTGCACCGGGCACGCACAGGCCTGCGCAGATCCGCCGTGGACTACTTCCGCGGTGACGGTTCGGACTGGATCGCGCTGGCGGGTCTGCTGCTGACGATCCCGGTGATCGCGGCCACGACGCTGGTCAACTCGGTGTGGATCTCACCCGCGGTGCTGGTCCTGCCGATCGTGGCGGGCGGCCTGCTGCTGCGCCCCGCCAGCCTGCTGAGCCTGTACGCCGCGGCCGCCACCGCCCTGATAGTGGAGTCCGTGAAGCTCGGCCCGTACACGGAGGGCCCAGCCAGAGTCACGCCGGGTGTGGTCCTCGTCGTCGCGGCCTGCGGCTTCTTCGGTCTGCTGATCGCGCAGTTCCGCAGCCGGGTGGGAGTGCCGTGGCGACGCGGCGGCACCATGCTCTTCGACCTGCGCGAGCGCATCCGGGTGCAGAGCAAGCTCCCGCAGCTGCCGCTGGGCTGGCACCGGGAGATGGCGCTGCGCCCGGCCGGCGGGCAGTCGTTCTCCGGCGACTTCGTGGTCGCGGCGCGGACGAACGGCGGCCGGACCATGGAGGTCGTGCTGACCGACGTCTCGGGCAAGGGCATGGACGCGGGCTCCCGCGCCCTGCTGCTGTCCGGAGCCTTCGGCGGCCTGCTCGGTTCGCTGCCCCCGCACGCCTTCCTCCCCGCCGCGAACGGCTACCTCCTGCGCCAGGACTGGGACGAGGGCTTCGCCACCTCGATCCACCTGGTCCTCGACCTCGACTCCGGCGACTACGAACTCTTCTCCGCGGGACACCCGCCCGGCCTCCAGCTCAGCGCCGGCAACGGCCGCTGGGAGGAGAAGGCCGCCGAGGGCCCGCTCCTCGGGGTGTACGACGGCGCCCAGTTCGACCCCGTCAAGGGCTCCCTGCGCCCCGGCGACGTCCTCATGCTCTTCACCGACGGTCTCGTGGAGACCTCGGAGCGCGACATCGTGGAGGGCATCGACCGCCTCACCGGTGAGGCCGACCGTTATGTCGCGGGCGGCTTCCACGGCGCGGCCTGGCACCTGATCGAGGCCGTCGCCAAGGACGTCAACGACGACAGGGCGCTGCTGCTCATCTGCCGCGAGGGCGGCCCGGCCGCACCCGCGGCGATCGTCTGAGAAGTCTCTTCCAGCCCGTCCGGCGCTTGAGGACGAGCGCGAAGCGCGGCGGCGGGGGCCTGGGGGCGCAGCCCCCGGAAACGGGAAGGGAAGGGGCGGAGGGGGCGAAAACCCCTGAGACTGCACCCCCGTCCGACCCCCCACAGCACCCCCAGGGAGCGACACTGTTCCCGTGACGCGAACTCTCCTGACCCTGGCCGAAGTCGAGGCCCTCGCCCGCAAGGCGCACGCCGCCCAGACCGACAAGGCCGGGCGGCCCTACGCCGAGCACCTCCAGGCCGTCGCGGAGGGCGTACGCGAACGCGGCGGTGACGACGAACAGATAGCGGCGGCCTGGCTGCACGACGCGGTCGAGGACGACGCGCTGTCGCAGGAGTGGCTGAGCGAGGCCGCCCTGACGGACCGCACGAAGGACATCGTGCTGGCGCTCACCAAGCGGGAGGGCGAGGCCCCCGAGTCGTACGCGAAACGTATCCGCACGACCTCGGGCGCCCTCCTGGTGAAGGCCTCGGACCTGGCGCACAACGCCGACCCGGCCCGCCTCGCGGTCCTCGACGAACACACCAGGGCCCGGCTGACGAAGAAGTACGCCTCGATGCGCGCACTGCTGGGTCTCGCTCCCTGAGGTCCCGTCCCGGCCCGCGGCAAAGCCCTGCCGCCGGCTAGGACCTGCCGGCTCCGACCCGCTCACGGGCGATCTCCGTCGCGTCCCGCTTGAAGGCCCACGCCATCCTGGGCTCCATCGCGAAGCGGAAGACGCGCTGGACGGGCGGGGTGCACAGCAGGGTCACGACCGTGGCGGCGACCAGCGTCACGAAGGCCTGACCGAGCGGCTCGTGCAGCCACCCGCGGTCGAACCAGCCCCAGTAGACGCCGCCCTTGATCAGGAAGCCGTGCAGCAGATAGCCGTACAGCGTGCCGGCGCCGAGCGCCGTGAACCACGTTCTGCGGCGCGGCACCCACGAGAAGAAGCACGCGGTGAGCAGCAGCGAGCAGGCGAACAGCACGAGGACCATCACGGGTCCGGTCCACCACGGGACGCCGAACTCCTGCGCGCTGTCGCGGTGGTAGAACCAGCCGGTGCTCATCCGCGGCACCGCCCAGTAGCCGACCGCCAGCGCGGCGGCGAAGACCGGGACCGACAGGATCCGGACCTCACGCCGGCGCATCAGCTGGAAGTGCTCCGGCTTCATGTACAGGCCCAGCACGAAGAACGGCAGGAACTGCAGCACGCGCTGGAGGTCCAGGTCGTCGCCGATGTCCGGTGAGACGCTCGCGAGCATGGCGATAAGGAGCGCGACCGGGAGCGGCCACCGCACCAGCTTCCACAGCGGTGTCGTCAGCCGCCAGACGAAGAGCGCGACCAGGAACCAGGTGAGGTACAGGGGGTCGAGCAGGCTGATCGCCTGCCCGGGGTCGTCGTCGGCCCAGCGGGTGAAGAGGGAGTAGGCCACTTCGAAGACGACGTACGGCACGGCGACACCGGTCACCAGCCGCTTGAGCCGGTCGGCCCGCATGTCGAAACCGCGTGAGAAGTAGCCGGAGATGAGGATGAACGCCGGCATGTGGAAGGCGTACACGACCGTGTACAGCGCTTCCAGGGCGCGGCTGTGGCTCTTCACCGGCTCCCACGAGTGACCGATGGCGACGAGCACGATCGCCAGGTACTTGGCGTTGTCGAAGAACGCGTCGCGTTGCTTCGCGGGCTTGGCGGGCGCGGTGCCCGGGGCGGCGGAAGCCGCATCCGCCCCCGGTGATGCCGGGGAGGACCGCGGACCCGGCACTCCCCGCGTCGGCTGCCGCGCCGGGGGAAGCGGGATGCCGAGCGGGCCTTGCGGTCGTAGCGAGTTCGTCACAGTTTCTCCGGCCGAGAAGTCGGGGAGACGATTCGTGACCTCGCTGCGCATACGGGGGACGTGGCGGCGTGGAACATCTGAGGCACCCTAGCGTCGTCTGTGCGTGCTCGTAAAACTGTCGTCGTGAAGTCTGCCCATTGCCCGCGTATACCCAGGATCCGCGGATACTCACTACCTGAATCGTCAGGGCCTTCAGACGTCGATCCGCTTACCGCATGCGGCTGTTACGTCCTGATTCATCCCGACTAAATGGTGCATAAGGTCCGCGGGCGACTCTGAAGATATGTCCGGTTCATTGGTCTTTAACGGCCCGCCCGTGACGCCTTCGATGCGCCTGTGACGGCAATTGGAATTACCTGCGAACGGGATGTGTGGACATGGAAACGATCGCCCTGAATTCCCTATGAGGTCGCACCGTCCAATTGCTCTGCGCGGTACCGCCGTTCAGTCCGCGACGGGGGTAACGGCCGTACAGGGGACGCCTGTCCGTGACCAACGATGTGTCACCCGCGGCATACGGGAGCCGGGTTGGTGGCACGATGGTTCTGGCGGGGGTGTGCGGGGCTGCACCTCCGGGCCGGGAGAGCGGACCGACCGTAGGGTGTGATCAGTTGTGGCCATTTCGCTGTCAGTGGTGCTCCTGTTGGCGATCGTCCTGGTGGTGTTGATCCGAGGGGGATCGATCAAGCCGGGGCCAGCAGTGGTGGCGGTGCTCTTCGGCTTCTTCCTCGCCTCGACAGGTATGGCCGACGACATACAGCGGTTCCTCAACTCCCTCGCGGAGACCATCAACTCCATCCAGTTCTGAGCGGCGGGCCCCGCCCGGCGGCGAACGCCGGGCCGCGGTGCCCTCCTACGCCCCTCCGCGGACACCGCCGAGGGGCATGCCACCTGCCGCGGATTGGCCCTCCCTCGGCAACGACGTGCCCGGTGACACTCGGGACCCGACGCCGTACGTGGAGGAGCTGTGATGCAGGTAGCCGTGGTCACTTTCGACGGGTTCAACGAACTCGACAGTTTCATCGCCTCGGCGCTGATCAACCGATGCCGCAAGGACGGCCTCGAAGCCTTCATCACGACGCCGACGCCCGTGGTCACCTCCATGGGCGGTGTCGAGGTGACGGGCCAGCGCCCGATGGAGTTCCTGCCCGAGGCCGACGTCGTGCTGATCGGCAGCGGGGTGCGGACGCGTGAGGTGGTCGCCGACGACCACCTGGTCTCCCGGCTCTCGCTCGACCCCGCACGGCAGCTGATCGGCGCGCAGTGCTCCGGCGCGCTGGTGCTCGCCCGGCTGGGACTGCTGGGCGCCATGCCGGTCAGCACGGACATGACGAGCCGGCCCTTCGTCGAGGCCTGCGGAGTCACCGTGCTGGACGCGCCGTTCCACGCCGAGGGGAACATCGCCACGGCGGGCGGCTGCCTGGCGTCCCAGTACCTCGCCACATGGGTGATCGCCCGGACCCTCGGGGACGACGCCGCCCGCGACGTCATGGACTACGTGGCCCCGGTCGGCGAGAACGAGGAGACCGTCGCACGGGCCATGCGTGCCGTCCACGCGGGGGAGGCCGCCCTGCGCTGACGCGGGGCACCACGGACCGGACTCCGCCCCCGCAACCGACAAGGGCCAGGCGGAGATTCGATCTCTGCCTGGCCCTACGTCATATGGAGCGGGCGACGGGAATCGAACCCGCGTAGCTAGTTTGGAAGACTAGGGCTCTACCATTGAGCTACGCCCGCACAGCACACACCGCAGGTCACGGACCGCGGTACAGAGAGCATCGTAGCGGGTCGCACCCCCTCGTCGCACACCCCGTTACGTGTCCCCTGCACGCTCCGGAAGGCGGCAGCCGTACCCGCCGGGGGCATGTACCCTACGTGTCGCACCGACGGGGTGTGGCGCAGCTTGGTAGCGCGTCCGCTTTGGGAGCGGAAGGCCGTGGGTTCAAATCCCGCCACCCCGACCACCGTGCCGGACCAGTGAGCCGGACGATCGCCGACATCACCTTTTGGGGCGTGTACCGCCTGCGGTTACTATGCAAGCTGCGCGCCCGTGTGTCTGCACTGTGTACGACGTCTCTCAAGGGCCGCGAAATCCGCCCAAGGCTCTGCCCTGCACGGCAGCAGCACGCAGCAGAACCCCCAAGAAGTCAGCCACAAGGAGACCGAACCGTGAAGAGCGCCGTGGAGACCCTGAACCCGACTCGGGTTCGGCTCAGCATCGAGGTGCCCTTCGAGGAGCTCAAGGACAGCCTCGACGCGGCGTACAAGAAGATCAACCAGCAGGTCACGGTGAAGGGGTTCCGGAAGGGCAAGATCCCGGCGCGCGTCATCGACCAGCGGTTCGGTCGCGGCGCCGTGCTGGAGGAGGCCGTCAACGACGCGCTCCCGAAGTTCTACACCGAAGCGGTCAACGAGGCTGAGCTGAACGTCCTCGGCCAGCCCGAGGTCGACATCACCGACCTGAAGGACGGCGAGACGCTGAACTTCACCGCTGAGGTCGACGTCCGCCCGAGCATCGAGATCCCGGACTACTCCGGCATCGAGGTCGAGGTCGACGCCGTCGAGGTCACCGACGAGGACATCGAGAAGGCCGTCACCGAACTGCGCGAGCGCTTCGCCTCGACCTCCCCGGTCGAGCGCGCCGCCCAGGACGGCGACGTCGTCACCCTCGACCTGACGGCCAAGGTCGACGGAGAGGTGCTGGAGGACGGCATCGCCTCCGACGTCTCCTACACCATCGGCTCCGGCGAGCTGCTGGACGGCATCGACGAGGCCGTGAAGGGCCTGGAGGCCGGTGGCGAGGCCACCTTCGCCTCCGAGCTCAAGGGCGGCTCGGCGGCCGGCAAGGAGGCCGAGGTCACCGTCAAGGTGTCCCAGGTCGCCGCGCGCGAACTGCCCGAGCTGGACGACGACTTCGCGCAGCTCGCCTCCGAGTTCGACACCATCGAGGAGCTGAAGGCCGACAGCCGCAAGCGCCTGGAGAACATGAAGCAGTACGACCAGGCCACGCAGGCCCAGGAGCGCGTGCTGGAGAAGCTGCTCGAACTGGTCGAGATCCCGGTCCCCGAGAAGCTGCTCGCGGACGAGATCAACACCCGTAAGCACAACCTCGAGCACCACCAGCTCGGTCAGATGGGCCTCGACCTCGACAAGTACCTGGAGATCCAGGGCAAGACGGCCGAGGAGTTCGACACCGAGACCGAGGAAGCCGCGGTCAAGGGCATCAAGACGCAGTTCGTCCTGGACGAGCTCGTCAACAAGGAGAAGCTGAACGTCAGCCAGGAGGAGCTCACCGAGCACCTCATGCGGCGTGCGGCCTCCTCCGGCATGTCCCCGGACCAGTTCGCCCAGGCCGTCGTCGAAGGCGGCCAGGTCCCGATGCTGGTCGGCGAGGTCGCCCGCGGCAAGGCCCTCGCGGTCGTCGTCGAGGCCGCCGTCGTCAAGGACACCAACGGCGAGGTCGTCGACCTCGACGACGAGGACGAGGACGAGGCTCCCGCCGCGGCCACCGACGGCGACGCCGTCGAGGCCCCCACCGAGGAGAAGCCCGAGGCCTGACCGCCCCGCTCTCAACACCACGACGGGCCCCCGGGGACTTCCAGCCCCCGGGGGCCCGTCGTCCTGCAGGGCCGCGAGGACCCTGCGAGCCGCACCCGCCGACGATCCGCCCCCGGCAGTCGCGTCCGCGGCTGTAGGGGCGCGAGGAACTGCGCGAGCAACCGTCCACGGGCCGCACTCGCCGATGGACCGCGCGCGGCAGTCGCGTCTGCGGGCTCGTGGGGGCTGGCCGCGCAGTTCCCCGCGCCCCTGCCGGGGCCACGACAGTCCCCGGGGACTGCTTGCCCCCGGGGCGCGTCGCTTTGTAGGGGCGCGGGGAACTGCGCGAGCAACCGTCCACGGGCCGCACTCGCCGATGGACCGCCCGTGGCAGTCGCGTCTGCGGCTCGTGGGGGCTGGCCGCGCAGTTCCCCGCGCCCCTTGCGGGGCCGCGGTTGTAGGGGCGCGGGGAACTGCGCGAGCAACCGTCCACAGGCCGCACCCGCCGATGGACCGCCCGTGGCAGTCGCGTCTGCGGCCCGTGCGGGCTGGCCGCGCAGTTCCCTGCGCCCCTGGCGGGGGCACGGCGGACCCCGGGGCAAGCCCCTGCGAGCCGCACTCGCCGATGGTCCGCCCCCGGCAGTCGCGTCCCCGGCCCGTGGGTGCGGCCCACGCAAGTTCCCCGCACCCCCCGGGCCGGGGTCCACTGAACCCCCGCTCAAGCCAGCGCAGCGCATGCGCTCACAGCGAACAGTTCCATCTGCGGGATTCCCCGGAGGGACCCGCGCGTTAGGGTCCATGAAGACGAGGGCAGGGGAGTCCCCGAAGCCGCCCGGAGGCGGAGTACAGCCGCTCCCATGGCGGTGTGTACCGGGGTCCCACGCCCCAGCAGAAGACGTGAGACGGCCCGGCGCCGTCGTAAGACGAGCAGGTGGATACGTGACGAATCTGATGCCCACAGCTGCCGGCGACCCCATCGGTGGTGGCCTCGGCGACCAGGTCTACAACCGACTGCTCGGCGAGCGGATCATCTTCCTCGGCCAGGCGGTCGACGATGACATCGCCAACAAGATCACGGCCCAGCTCCTTCTCCTGGCCTCCGACCCGGACAAGGACATCTTTCTCTACATCAACAGCCCCGGCGGCTCGATCACCGCCGGCATGGCGATCTACGACACCATGCAGTACATCAAGAACGACGTGGTGACCATCGCCATGGGCATGGCGGCCTCGATGGGCCAGTTCCTGCTCAGCGCCGGCACCCCCGGCAAGCGTTTCGCGCTGCCGAACGCCGAGATCCTGATCCACCAGCCCTCGGCCGGCCTCGCCGGTTCCGCGTCGGACATCAAGATCCACGCCGAGCGGCTGCTGCACACCAAGAAGCGGATGGCGGAGCTGACCGCCTTCCACACGGGCCAGACCGTCGAGCAGGTCACCCGCGACTCGGACCGCGACCGCTGGTTCGACCCGGTGGAGGCCAAGGAGTACGGCCTCATCGACGACATCATGCCCACCGCGTCCGCCATGCCGGGCGGCGGCGGCACCGGGGCGGCGTAAGCCCCTCAGCGCCCCTCAGGGCGGCGCGGGCCTCTCATCCGCCCCCAGGGGCGGCGCAGGCGTCCCAGCGCCTCCAGCCGACCGCCTCAGCCCTTTATCAGGCTCTTCAGGAGACACAGTGAACGACTTCCCCGGCAGCGGCCTCTTCGCCCGCACGCAGGCCGAGTACACCGGTCCTCGCGCGGAGTCCCGCTACGTCATCCCGCGCTTCGTCGAGCGCACATCGCAGGGCGTGCGCGAGTACGACCCGTACGCGAAGCTGTTCGAGGAGCGCGTCATCTTCCTCGGCGTGCAGATCGACGACGCCTCCGCCAACGACGTCATGGCACAGCTGCTGTGCCTGGAGTCGATGGACCCCGACCGTGACATCTCGGTCTACATCAACAGCCCCGGTGGCTCATTCACGGCACTCACGGCCATCTACGACACGATGCAGTTCGTGAAGCCGGACGTTCAGACGGTCTGCATGGGACAGGCTGCCTCGGCCGCCGCGATCCTGCTCGCCGCCGGAACGCCCGGCAAGCGCATGGCACTTCCGAACGCGCGCGTGCTGATCCACCAGCCGTACAGTGAGACCGGTCGCGGGCAGGTCTCCGACCTTGAAATCGCCGCGAACGAGATCCTTCGGATGCGTGCGCAGCTCGAAGACATGCTGGCCAAGCACTCGACCACGCCGATCGAGAAGATCCGCGAGGACATCGAGCGCGACAAGATCCTCACCGCTGAGGACGCGCTCTCGTACGGCCTGATCGACCAGATCATCTCCACCCGGAAGATGAACAACAACGCGGTCGTCTGACGTATCCCTGTAGCATCTGCCGCTCCTTGGCGCGGTTCACGACAAAGTGAACCGCGCCAAGGGGGGCCCGAACGGGGGGCTCGGCAAGGTACCGTCGGACATAAGGCAGCACCAGGAGCCGCTGGACCTAGGCGTCTCCCAGGCGAAGGGGAAGCACACCGTGGCACGCATCGGTGACGGCGGCGATCTGCTCAAGTGCTCGTTCTGTGGCAAGAGCCAGAAGCAGGTCAAGAAGCTCATCGCAGGCCCTGGTGTGTACATCTGCGACGAGTGCATCGATCTCTGCAACGAGATCATCGAGGAAGAGCTCGCGGAGACGAGCGAGGTCCGCTGGGAAGAACTTCCCAAGCCTCGCGAGATCTACGAGTTCCTCGAGGGGTACGTCGTAGGCCAGGAGCCGGCCAAGAAGGCGCTCTCGGTCGCGGTGTACAACCACTACAAGCGGGTCCAGGCCGGTGAGCACAGCGCGGGTCAGAACCGCGAGGACGCCATCGAGTTGGCGAAGTCCAACATCCTGCTCCTCGGCCCGACGGGGTCCGGCAAGACCCTGCTCGCCCAGACGCTGGCCCGCATGCTGAACGTGCCGTTCGCCATCGCGGACGCGACGGCGCTGACGGAGGCCGGGTACGTCGGCGAGGACGTCGAGAACATCCTGCTGAAGCTCATCCAGGCAGCGGACTACGACGTCAAGAAGGCCGAGACCGGCATCATCTACATCGACGAGATCGACAAGGTCGCGCGGAAGAGCGAGAACCCCTCGATCACCCGTGACGTGTCGGGCGAGGGCGTCCAGCAGGCCCTGCTGAAGATCCTCGAGGGCACCACGGCCTCGGTCCCGCCGCAGGGCGGACGCAAGCACCCGCACCAGGAGTTCATCCAGATCGACACGACGAACGTGCTGTTCATCGTGGGCGGCGCCTTCTCGGGCCTGGAGAAGCTCATCGAGTCGCGGGCGGGAGCGAAGGGCATCGGCTTCGGCGCCACCATCCGCTCCAAGCGTGAGCTGGAGGCCAAGGACCAGTTCGAGGACGTCATGCCCGAGGACCTGGTCAAGTTCGGCATGATCCCCGAGTTCATCGGCCGCCTCCCGGTCATCACCTCGGTCCACAACCTGGACCGCGAGGCCCTCCTCCAGATCCTCGTCGAGCCCCGCAACGCACTGGTCAAGCAGTACCAGCGCCTCTTCGAACTCGACGGCGTGGAGCTGGACTTCGAGCGCGAGGCCCTCGAAGCCATCGCCGACCAGGCGATCCTCCGCCAGACCGGCGCCCGCGGCCTGCGCGCCATCATGGAGGAAGTCCTCATGTCCGTGATGTACGAGGTCCCGTCCCGCAAGGACGTCGCCCGAGTCGTCATCACCTCGGAGGTCGTCCGCTCGAACGTCAACCCGACCCTGATCCCGCGGGACGCCCGCGGCCGCGGCCCGGGCGAGCAGAAGACGGCGTAACCGCGCACGCACACACACGACGAAGGGGCCCCGGTCAACCGACCGGGGCCCCTTCGTGGTTGATCGTGGTCGATCCGCGGGCGTCAGGCCTTGACGCGAACTTCCTTGCGCAGCTTGGCGGCTGTGTCGGCCACCTCCGCGGGGTCGGCGCCCTTGCCGGCGGCGATGTCCGAGAACTCCATCGGCATCACGAAGCCGAGCGTGCTGTGGTCACCCCACACGCAGTAGGTGACGTTCATCTCCGTCGGCTCGCCCGTCCCCGCACCGGAGTTGTCCAGCTTGGCCTCCTGGCACTTCAGGATGGCGCCGTCCAGCGAGCTGGGCGTGTACTCCTTCGGGCTGCCGACCATCGTGACGTCTTCGTCCTTGGAGTCCTTCTTCATGTAGGCGAAGAACCCGTCGACCGCCTTCTCCGGGTCGTCGATCTCCCCGTAGACCCCGCCGAACGAGAGCAGTTTCCCGGCCAGCGGGTTGGAGGCGTCCTCACCCGACTGGTAGTTGGCGCTGACGTCCTTGGGGTTCTTGATTCCCCAGTTGTCCTCGGCGTCCTTGAGCTCCGACGCGGTCATGCCGTCGCCGCTCTCGCCCTCGGCCTTCTTGTACTCCGTGAGCACCGTCGCCGGAGTCGTCAGCTTGTGCGGGCCGTCGTCCGCGATGTCGGAGCCGCCGCCGCTGCTGCCGAGGACCAGGTACGCGCCCACCGCGATCGCGGCCACCACGGCGACCGCGCCGATGATGAGGCCGGTCTTCTTGCCGCCGCCGCCGGGCGGGGGCGGCTGCGGGGCGCCGTAGGGCTGCTGGCCGTACTGCTGCTGGCCGTAGGGCGGGGTCTGCGGCGGGACACCCTGGCCGCCCTGCTGGGGATAGCCGTAGCCGGGCTGCGTGGGGGGAGCCTGCTGGGGGTAGCCGTAGCCGGGCTGAGGGGCGCCGCCCTGCGGCTGCTGGGGCTGCTGGCCGTAGGGGCCCGGCTGACCGTACGGTCCGGGCTGCTGGGGCTGCCCGCCATACGGGCCCGGCTGGTTGTAGCTCATTACTGGGTTCCCCCTCGGATGCTTATGTGTTCCTGACATCCTGGCGCACAGGTCAGGGAGCCAGGCCCCTGGGGGCCGCACCGTTACGAAAGAAACGCGTTTCGGGACACCCCCGTGACGCCTCTAAACTGGCCGGGTGACCGACAACGCTCAGCAGCAGCCACCCGCGCCCACCTCCGATCTGCCGACCCAGTACGCGCCGGCCGAGGTAGAGGGGAAGCTGTACGAGCGCTGGGTCGAGCGGGGTTACTTCACCGCCGACGCGAAGAGCGACAAGCCCGCGTACACCATCGTCATCCCGCCGCCGAACGTCACCGGCTCGCTGCACCTGGGCCACGCCTTCCAGCACACGCTGATGGACGCGCTGACGCGCCGTAAGCGCATGCAGGGCTTCGAGTCGCTGTGGCTGCCGGGCATGGACCACGCCGGCATCGCCACGCAGAACAAGGTCGAGCAGCAGCTCGCCGAGGAGGGCAGGTCCCGGCAGGACCTCGGGCGTGAGGCGTTCGTCGAGCGCGTCTGGCAGTGGAAGGAGGAGTACGGCGGCAAGATCCTCGGGCAGATGCGCCGGCTCGGGGACGGGGTGGACTGGTCGCGCGAGCGGTTCACCATGGACGAGGGCCTGTCGCAGGCCGTCCAGACCATCTTCAAGAAGCTGTACGACGACGAGCTGATCTACCGCGCCGAGCGCATCATCAACTGGTGTCCCCGCTGTCTGACCGCGATCTCCGACATCGAGGTCGAGTACCAGGAGGACGACGGCGAGCTCGTCTCCATCACGTACGGCGAGGGCGACGAGACCCTGGTGGTCGCGACCACCCGTGCCGAGACGATGCTCGGTGACACCGCCGTCGCCGTCCACCCCGACGACGAGCGCTACAAGCACCTCGTCGGCAGGCGGATCAAGCTGCCGCTGACCGACCGCACCATCCCCGTCGTCGCCGACACCCACGTCGACCCGGAGTTCGGCACCGGCGCCGTCAAGGTCACCCCCGCCCACGACCCGAACGACTTCGCCATCGGCCAGCGCCACGGCCTGGAGTCCATCACGGTCATGGACGAGCGGGCGGTCATCACCGTCCACGGCCCCTTCCAGGGACTCGACCGCTTCGAGGCCCGCTCCGCGATCGTCGGCGCACTGCGCTCGCAGGGCCGGATCGTCGCGGAGAAGCGCCCGTACGTCCACAGCGTCGGGCACTGCTCGCGCTGCCGGACCACGATCGAGCCACGGCTGTCCCTTCAGTGGTGGGTCAAGGTCGGCCCGCTCGCGAAGGCGGCCGGTGACGCCGTCCGCGACGGCCGGGTGAAGATCCACCCCGAGGACATGTCGAAGCGGTACTTCGACTGGGTCGACAACCTCAACGACTGGAACATCTCGCGTCAGCTGTGGTGGGGCCACCGCGTCCCGATCTGGTACGGCCCGGACGGCGAGACGGTCTGCGTCGGCCCCGACGAGGAGCCGCCGGGCACGGAGGCCGAGGGCTGGCGCCAGGACACCGACGTCCTCGACACCTGGTTCTCGTCCGGCCTGTGGCCGTTCTCCACGCTCGGCTGGCCCGAACGGACCCCGGATCTGGAGAAGTTCTACCCGACCGACGTCCTCCTCACCGGCCACGACATCATCTTCTTCTGGGTCGCCCGGATGATGATGTTCGGCCTGTACGCGATGGACGGCGAGGTCCCCTTCAAGACCATCGCGCTGACCGGCCTGGTCCGCGACGAGCGCGGCAAGAAGATGTCGAAGTCCTTCGGCAACGTCGTCGACCCGCTCGACTGGATGGACAAGTACGGCTCCGACGCCGTCCGGTTCACCCTCGCCCGCGGCGCCAACCCCGGCACCGACGTGCCGATCGGCGAGGACTGGGTCCAGGCGTCCCGGAACTTCGCCAACAAGATCTGGAACGCCACCCGCTTCGCGCTGATGAACGGCGCGACGGTCCAGGGCCCGCTGCCGGAGGCGTCGAAGCTGTCGGCGACCGACCGCTGGATCCTGTCCCGGCTGAACAAGACCGTCGCCGAAGTCGACGCGTTCTACGACGACTTCCAGTTCGCGAAGCTCTCCGACTCGCTCTACCACTTCGCGTGGGACGAGGTCTTCGACTGGTACGTCGAGCTGTCGAAGACGACGTTCATGGCGGGCGGGGAACCCGCGAAGGTGTCGGGCCGGGTCCTCGGCGAGGTCCTCGACGTGACGCTTCGCCTCCTCCACCCGGTCGTGCCGTTCGTGACGGAGACGCTCTGGACCACCCTCACGGGCGGTGAGTCCGTCGTGATCGCCGAGTGGCCGAAGGACAGCGGCTTCCGTGACGCCGCCGCCGAGCGGGAGATCGAGACGCTCCAGCAGGTCATCACCGAGGTCCGCCGCTTCCGCGCCGACCAGGGTCTCCAGCCCGGTCAGCGTGTCCCGGCCCGGCTGACCCTGGACGGGACCGCGCTATCCCCGCACGAGGCGGCCATCCGGCAGCTGCTGCGTCTCCAGCCCGAGGGCGACGGTTTCTCGGCGACGGCGACGCTGCCGGTGGGTGGCGCGGTCGTCGCGCTCGACCTCTCCGGCACGATCGACGTCGCCGCGGAGCGCAAGCGGCTCGCGAAGGATCTCGCCGCCGCCGAGAAGGAGAAGGCTCAGGCGAACGGCAAGCTCGGCAACGAGGCGTTCCTCGCCAAGGCGCCGGACCAGGTGGTCGACAAGATCCGCACGCGCCTCGCCAAGGCGGACGAGGACATCGCCCGGATCGGGGAGCAGCTGGAGCGGTTGCCGCAGGCGTGACCCGGGGGCGGGGAGGGTGTTTTTCGCCCCCTCCGCCCCTTCCCGTCCCGTCTCTCGGGGGCTCCGCCCCCGAACCCCCGCTCCTCAAACGCCGGAGGGCTGAAATCCTTTTCAGCCCGTCCGGCGTTTGAGGACG
>NZ_JBIVKZ010000030.1:0-32591 GCF_044751025.1 Streptomyces sp. NPDC088747 | reverse complement strand
GCCCCCGGGCGCTTGGGGCCCCCCCCCGGCCCCCCCCCCCGCGCCCCCCCGCCTCCCCGGCCGCGCCGGGGGGCGCCGCCCCCCCACGCCCCCGACCCCCCACCGGCCCGGCCCCCCACCGACCACGGGGCGCCCACCGAAAGGCCGCCCGGCGCCGCCCGGCGACGGGCACCCCCCGTCAGGCCCCCCACGGCAACCACGCCCGCACCTCGAACCCCCCACCCCCCACACCCCCGTGCGAAAGCCGCCCACCCGCCAGCGTCGCCCGCTCGGTCAGCCCGATCAGCCCCTGCCCCGACCCGGGAACATGAGGAACCTCCCCCGGCGGCGCCGGATTGTGCACGACCACGGTGAGCCCCTCCCCCGCGACCCCCGCCAGCGACACCGTCACCTCCGCCCCCGGCGCGTGCTTGCGCGCGTTCGTCAGCCCCTCCTGGGCGATGCGATACGCGGTGCGGCCGACCGACGCCGGCACGGCCGCCGTGTCCTCGACCCGGTTGTCGAGGGCGACCTTCATGCCCGCCGAACGGGACTCCGACACCAGCCCGTCGAGCGCGGCGAGCGTCGGCTGCGGCCGCCCCGCCTCGTCGGAGTCCCCCGCTCGCAGCACCCCGATGATCTCCCGCAGATCCTGCAACGCCTCGTGCGCGCTCTCCCGGATCACCCCGGCGGCCCGCGCCACCTCCTCGCGGGGCGCGTCCGGCCGGAACTCCAACGCCCCCGCGTGCACGCTCAGCAGCGTCAGCCGGTGCGCGAGCACGTCATGCATCTCGCGCGCGATGTCCTCGCGGGCGAGCCGCTGCGCCTGCTCGGCCCGCAGCGCCGCCTCCGTCTCGGCCCGCCGCGCCCGGTCCCGCAGACTCAGCATCAACTGCCGCCGGGACCGCACGAACATGCCCCAGCCGACCACGCAGCCGCTGAGCAGCACGGTGAGGGCGACGACCCAGCCGTACGGCAGGTCGGGGTCGGGGCGCAGCCAGAAGAAGACGAAGCTCAGCGCGGCGGAGACGCCGCCGATACAGGCCGCGTACTTGAAGGGCCGGTGCACGGCGACCGTGAAGAGGGCGACCAGAACGGCGCCGCCGGCGGTGTTCGAGACGAAGCCGACGGGGACCATCGCCACGGCGAGACCGACCGGCCAGCGCCGCCGGAGCCACACCGCGGCACAGGCGAAGGCGCCGATCCACTGGTCGGCGACCTGAAGGGCGTGCGGGATGTTCGGGTCGCTCGACGTCGCGTCCGCGCCGATCATGCCGACCACGACGGCGATCACGAAGCAGCTGAAGTCGACGGCCCAGTCGCGGGCGGTGCGCCGCGGACGCCCCTTCCGGTCGACCCGCACCTGACCGAACTCCGTGGCGACGGCCGAAGGCAGCAACCACGGCCGCCCCGGCAGCCCGTACGCCCCGGCGGCCCCCGCGCCGAACCCCAGATCGCCGGCAACCCCCGCACCACTACCGGCACCCGGGTCCCCCGGCACCGCCGCGTCCATGGCCGCCGCCTCCCCGGCAGGGGCCCGTGTCCGTGGCGCCGCGGACACGGGAAGGTCTCGTGGCGCACGCGCCGGGCTGTCACCGCTCATGGTCGACAAATCTACGCAGCCGCGCCCGCGCCCACCTCCCCGCGACCGAGATCGTCGACCAAAGTCGTACCGCCTCAGACTTTGGTGCCGCGTCCACCCGCGCGGCCCGCACTTAGGTCGGGAATTCCCCGCCCCGCGGCCGATGTACCCGAGTTGGCCGCGAGGCGAGGATTTTCTCCATGAAGCAGCTTCTGGAGGTTCTCGGCTTTGTCGCACTCGTCCAGGGCGTTCTGGGCCTGTCGCACACGATCACCGGGTGGCCACGGGGGTGGGGGCTGGTGCAGCGGCTCGGCGTTCTCGACGGTTACGAGATCTACGTGAGCGTCGCCCTGCTCGTTCTGTCGTTCGCGCTGTTCGCCGCCGCGGAGAGCCGGAAGCACGGCTGAGCGCTCGCGCGGGGACCGCGACGTGTGGCCGTGTTGCGGCGGTTAACTCCCGGAAAACTCATCGGACTCGGCGGGAGAAATCATTTGACGTGTACTTGACATGCTCTGGTCTACGCGCGTCATGCTAGGTCCATGAGATTCCCCCCACGCACCACCCGCAAGGGCGCCGTCGTCGCCCTCATGTCCGCCCTGCTGGTCGGCGGTGCCACCGCGGCACCGGCCGACGCGGCGGCCACCGCCGTGGGCAGCGTCTGCTACGGCGCGCTGCCGTCGCAGGCGTACACCACCCTCCGTCTCATCGACTCGGGAGGACCCTTCCCGTACTCGCAGGACGGAGCCGTCTTCCAGAACCGCGAAGGCATCCTGCCCTCGCAGTCCACCGGCTATTACCACGAGTACACGGTCGTCACCCCCGGCTCCTCCACGCGCGGTGCCCGCCGCATCGTCACCGGCAACAGGACGAACGAGGACTACTACACCGCGGACCACTACGTCTCGTTCAGGCTGATCAACTACAACTGCTGATCCGGCTCGTCGAAGACACCGAGCGGCCGCACGAGGCCCCACCCCGTGACCGGCCGGTGATCGTGACTGCTTCACGGACTTCATGGACTTCACGGACAGGATCCTCGCCCCGCGGCCCCTCGTGTTCATCGGCCGCGGGGCGAGGCATGTCTCCAGACGACACCGAGGACGTGCTCTGGGCGATGACCACTCGCTTCAAGGCCGACCGGGACCTGGTGATCCTGCCCGTCGTCGCCGGCCTGGACCGTCCGGCCGGCCGGCGGTTGTCCTACCCCCTGCGCCGGGCGGTGAGGGGGTCGCCGGCCTTGCTGACGACGCCGGCGATCCAGGCCATGGCTTCGGGCACGTCGTAGTTGCCGGCGTGCGGCTGGTTCCAGGCGAGCCGATAGTTCAGGTCCTCGACCTGTTTGTCCGCGGCGAGCGCCCGGTCGAGATTGACCGAGACGGTGAACGCGGTGTCGCGGTCGCGGGTGCCGTGGCGGACGTACCAGTTCGGCGCGGTGTCGGCGCTGGTGCCGATGAAGGTCATCGGGTTGATCAGGCGGACCTGGTCGTCGACAGTGGTGCTCTTCCGGGCGGTGTACTGCTTCCAGGTCAGCCCGGTGTCGTCGAGGCCGCTGCCGTCGCCGGCGACGTCGTTGTTGTTCCAGCTGAACTCGGTGTAGTTCATGTACTTCTGGCTCGGCGGGCCGAAGAGGTCGGTCTCGGTACCGCTGGTGGTGTTCCCGTTGACGCCCACCGCGTCGAAGGCGGGGGTCGTCTTCAGCGTGGCCTGGGTGGCGACGAAGGCGAGGTACTTCGGCATGTCGACGGAGCGCACCTTGCCGGTGGCGGTGTCGACGTCGATCCAGTTATTGACGTACCACTTGGTGGTGGGCGGTGCCCCGGGGCCGCCGCTCGTGATCTCGAAGGTGCCGCCCAGCGGCGGGATCGTGTGCGCGGGGTCCGCCTTCAGATAGGTCTCGGCGGAGCGCACGACCTCCTTCTTGATGGTGTCGAGCATGGTGGCGGCGGTCAGCCGGGAACCGTCCGGGTTGCGCAGGCCGAGGCTCTTCTCGTAGGCCGCGAACCGCTCCGCGATCGCCGCGGCGTCGGCAGGCGAGGGGTTGGAGCCGGTGGCGTCGCGGGTGCCGAGGACGTTGTAGAGCCGCTCGTAGGCGATGTCGGCGTTGCCGAGGTCGGTGATCGGGCAGTACGCGTTGACGGCGAAGACGTCGTCGCGCAGGGTGCTGCGCCCCTTGGCGTCGATGCCCGCGGCGCCGATCGCGGCGAGGTACGGGGTGTACTGGGCGCTGTTGCCGGAGGCGCCCAGGATCGACACCAGCGCGCCACCGCCGCTGGTGCCGTTGATGACGATCCGCTCCGCGCTGCCGGGCATGGCGGCGTCGTTGAGGCGCAGGTAGCGCACGGCGGCCTTGGCGTCGACCACCGCGGCGGGGGCCTTGCCCGGGGCCGAGCCGTCGGCGCCGAGCAGACCGCGGCTGCGGTTGGCGACGTCGACGAAGACGTATCCCGCCTTCAGGGCGGCGCCGACGTTGCTCGTCGCGCTGTTGTAGGTGGTGCCGGCGGTGACACTCGCCCGTATGTGACTGGCCTTCCAGCCGCTGTTGTTCACCGCGAAGTAGACCGGCGTCCGCTGGTCACCGAAGGCGCTCTCAGGGACGAACACGTTCATGCTCTGGTAGCCGCAGGCGGTGTTGGGGATCGTGGTGCTGCCGCCACCGGGGCCGCCGGGCTGCTGGGCCGCCGCGGCGACCGGGTTGGCGACGTAGCAGATCTCCTTGTACCAGCGGACGTTCATCGGCCGGCCGTCGACGGTGACCGTGATCGTCGTGTAGGCGGCGGAGTCGAAGTCGAGCGCGGCGTCCTGCGGGTCGACGGCGTGGCCACGACCGGCGGAGGGCGCCGCCACGGCGACCGAGGTCGGCACCGCGACCGCCGCGAGAACCAGGGAACTCGCGAGCGCCACGCTCACCAGGAGGCGGCCTCTGGGCGTGGGGCGTCCTCCGCCCGTAGTCGCCGGGTGAGTGAACGCGTCACGTCCGTCAGACGCAGAGTGCCTCTGCATGGGTCTCCCCTCATCGAGCACCGAGTGCTTCGCCCAAGGCCCCGGGTTCGGGGCGTGACGCACGCTACAAGATTGTTAACAATATGCACAGCAATATCGCAGACATTTCTGCCGGGTGACACAGGATCGGGTCGGCGGATGCTCGGCTCGTGCGGTACGGACAGGCGGCCCCTCCCGCTGCCGCTGTGCGCGGCGGCGGCGGGAGGGGCGGCAACGCGTGGGCGGCCGTTTCCGGTCAGGGGTGGGTCGCGTACGGGGATCGGGGCGCCGGGTCAGCGGGCGCCGCGGCGGTGGGATCGGTTTCGCTGAGGCCGTATCGCTCGTGGAAGGTGCGCAGCGGGCCGGGGGCGTACCAGGTGATGCGGCCCAGTACGCGCATGGAGGCGGGGACGAGAACGCCGCGTACGGCGATGGCGTCGATGAGGATGGCCAGTCCGCTGCCGAGGCCGAACATCTGCATGAAGCTGAGCTGGGCGGTGCCGAAGGCGAGGAAGCTGACGGCGAGCAGGCAGGCCGCGGCGCTGACGATGCGTCCGGTGTGGCCGAGGCCGTGGGTGACGGCGTCGTGGTTGTCCTCGCCGGCGTCGTGCAGTTCCTTGATGCGGCTGGTGACGAAGACCTCGTAGTCCATGGACAGGCCGAAGGCGATGCAGAACATCAGTACGGTCATGGCCATTTCCATCGGCTGTGGGGTGAAGCCGAGCAGCCCGGACAGGTTGCCGTCCTGGAAGATCCAGGTCATGACGCCGAGGGTCGCTCCCAGGCTGACCAGGTTCAGCAGCAGGGCGCGCAGCGGCTGGACGACGCTGCCGGTGAACAGGAACAGCAGGACGAACGTGGTGAGCACCACCAGGAGCACGGCGAGCGGCAGCAGGTCGCCGATGGACGCCTTGGAATCCACCAGTTCGGCGTCCACGCCTCCCACCAGCGGTGTGGTGTGGGCGGGTGGCTCGATGGCGCGCACCGCCGCGACCAGGTCCTGAGCGGCGTCGGACTTCGGCGTGAGACCGCTGACGACGTTGACGCGCTGCGCGTCGTCGACGGCAAGAGCGGGGTTGCCCGGGAGACCGGTGGTGAACTGTCCGCCGGTGAAGGTCCCGTCGGCGGTCTCGACCCGTTCCACGCCGCGCAGTTCGGACAGCCGCCCCGCATACGCGGTCAGGGGTTCCTGGCCGACGCTCTCGTCGATGACGATGTGCAGGGCACGGTCGTCGCTGCCGTCGAAGTTGTCCCGCAGCGAAGTGGCCACCTGTCGGCTCTGCGCTTCGGTGGGCAGTACCCGCTCGTCGGGGGTGCCGAAGGTGATGTTCAGCAGCGGGGCCGCGGCGATCAGGAGCACCGCGAGGACGGGCAGCGCGGTCAGGGCCGGTCGACGCATGACCTTTGCCGCCAGCCTGCCCCAGAACGGCGCCCGGCCGGTCGGGCGGGGGCGCTTCGCCCAGGGCAGGCGTCCGGCGTTGACGCGGTGGCCGAGCACGACGAACAGGGCCGGCATGACGAACAGGGTGTTCACCGCCGCGATCGCCACGACGCCGACGCCTGCGTAGCCGAACGAGCGCAGGAAGTACTGCGGGAACACCAGCAGAGCGGCCAGGGCCGCGGCGACGGTCGCGGCGGAGAAGGCCACCGTGCGGCCCGCGGTGTGCACGGTCCGGCGTACCGCGTCCTCCACGCTCGCACCCTCGGTGAGCTGTTCGCGGAAGCGGCTGACCATCAACAGGGCGTAGTCGATGGCCAGACGCCGGGTCGGCGCCCCTTCGTGATGGAGGGCAGCTGGTCAGGGACGGGATGCTGCGGTGAGGCGTCGCAGTGTGGCGTGGGCGGGTGGGCCCCAGGTGGGCTTTCCGCCGGGGCGGCCGTGGATGCCGGCGTCTCCGATGTGGATACAGGCGAGCGCGCGCAGCACGGCCCAGCCGCGGGCGCGGCGCAAGGTGGCGGCGTCCGGGGTCGGCCGGTACGCCTCGTAGAAGCGGTCTACGGCGCCGTCCGGCAGCAGTACCCAGGGGGCCGCGAGGTCGCAGGCCGGATCCCCCGCGCAGAGGTCACCGAAGTCGATCACGCCGCAAATGGTACCGTCCGCGGTGAGAACGTTGGCCGGGTGCAAGTCGCCGTGGAGCCACAGGGCCGGACCCGTCCAGTCGGGCGCGGCGGCGGCATCTTCCCAGACCGCGCGGACGGCGTCCGGGTCGGGGATCAGGCCCAGCGTGGTGCGAACCGACCGCACCGACCACTTCTCCCGTGTCGACAGCTTGGATCGCCAGCCGGAAGCAGTCGCCATCGGACGGGGCGGTCGCCTTGGATCAAGGTCCCACGTCTCGCGTCCATACCGTGCGGAAGCCGGTGTGCAGCATGTGGCGTGGATGGATCTGAGCGTGCCGGCACCGCGGCCCGCGCGACTACTGTTCGCCGGCTTCGCGCCCCCGGTACACAGCATCGCCGCCCAGCCGCTCCTGCTGCCGTACACGTCGTGTCATGACGATTGCGGGGATGCCGAGCGCCAGTAGCACCGGGGTCGCGGCGGCGATGGCGAACCAGAGGAAGAGCGCGAGGTAGCCGTAGGCGGCGTCGTCCGCGGCCGCGTCCGCCTTCACCAGGAGGACGATGCTGGCCACGAGGGCGACGACCATGAGGCTCGCGAGGGTGATCGCGAGCCAGAGCAGGACGCCGGCCCACCGCCGGTAGCCGGCGCTGACCTCGGGGAGGTGTGGCGGCCCGTAACCGCTGGGCGGACCGGGCAAGGGCCATGGCGCCGGGCGTTGGGCCGGCCACTGATCAGGCATGAGGCCCAGTTCTACGGTGCGCGGCGGCGGAACACCAGCTTCCGCCGCCACGGCAGGCACCGCGCCGACGCGTCGTCTCCCGGGTCACTTCTTCACCGAGTCCCACGCGCCGGCGTGGAAGCTGCGCAGGAGGGCGATCAGTGCCGCGCCGAGCCGCCAGTCCACACCGGGGGCATGCAGGTGCAGTTTGTCGCCCTTGGACCTGAACTCCAGCGGGACCTGCCCGTTCGCGCGCCACCGGATGCGTCGGGGTGCGCGTGCGAATCCGCCCTCGTTGCCGGGGACGCTGTCGAAAACGCTGATCAGGAGGACCAGTGTCATCAGGGGCAGCAGGAACCACCACATCCACCACCACACGATCCGCCCCTTGAAGCCGACCGCCTCAAAGGCGCCGGGCTGGTGCACGGTCCAGCGGGTGCGCAGACGCCTGCCGCGGAGCGCCTTCTCGCGCACCAGCGTGCCGATGACCTCGCCGTGCGCGCCGAGTACCTGGAACCTCGCGACGCCGCCGCCTGCCGACAGGGTCACCACGGTGGCCACGGGCTCCCGGCGTTGATCGTCGGCCCACAGGGCGAAGGAACGGGCCCCGCCGCCCCGGGCCGCGAGGTACGCGGACGTGCCTCCCGGCGGCAGTTGGCGCTCCACGTACACGGCCGACGGCGCCGACCCCGACACGTCGGAGAAGCTGACCATGGCCGCCACCCGCTCCTGGCCCTGGCCGTCGACTCGCTTCGGCCCGCCGTACATGGTCAGTACGTTGCTGCTCATCCGACGTGCTCCAAGGGGTAGTCGCGTGCCTGCTGCTCGCTCTGGCCGACCGGGGACAAGTTCGCCCGTGTCCCGCCGGTGTGCCGGTCGGCCGCGATCTCCAACTCGGCGCCGCCCAGCGTAGCTTCGCCCACTTCTCTTCCCCGGCGCTGGTGACACGATCACGCGTCTCTGCGCCCGACGGCCTGTCAACTCCCTGTTACCTACGGCGTGTTCGCCTTTCTTCGGCGGGTCGGGTGGTCGTTGAATGGGGACTATCCGCCGTCCGCCTGCCGCGTGTGGTGGACGGACGGCGCTGGTCGCCCGCTTGTTCCGGAGAACGTCTCCGGGCTCGTCCCCTGTTCGAGGAGCACCACCGAATGCCAGAGTTGCCGAAGCGAGACGCCACCGGGCACCTCGGTGCACAGCCGCTCGGACCCGACCGGAACAACGATGCGGCGACCCTCGACTCCGCCCGTGCCGCGCTCGCCCGTGCCGTCGCGGCGCACCGCGCCGAGAGCGCGGGGTCGGACGCGGGTTCAGAGGGGGGTCCGGACGCGACGGGGCAGCAGCGCCTCGTGGACTCGGATCCGCCGCGAGCCTCCGAGGACCAGGCCGACGAGCCGACCAACGGGTCGGCCGGTTCCTCTCCCTGGGCGTTCCGGCGGCGCGGGAGATGGATCCTGGCCGCGGCCCTCGGCGCGGCGGTCGGCGTCGTCGTCGCGGGGGTGGTCGGGACGGCGGGCGGGGGTCCCAACAGCCCCGGTGGCCAGGCCGAACCTCCCGCCGAGGGGGTCCTACGGTCCGGCAGCGCGGACGCCGGCCTCGGTGACCGGTCGCCACAACCGGGAGTGCCGGACGCCGCGTTGGTGACGCCCCCCTCAGCCGTCCCGTCCTCGTCGCCGGGCAAGGACACCCAAAACACGCCCGAACCGAGTAAGGCCGGCGCCTCCGCCGGGTCCGGCGCGGCGCCGACCACGCAGGGGCCGGACAGCGGCGACAGCGGCGACGACAGCGGCCCCACCGCGGGCCCCGGGGGCGCGCTGGTCGTCGAGGCGGCCGGCAAGTGTCTGACCGGCGCGGGCCAGGGTTCGGAACTCGTGGTTTCCGCCTGCGACGGTTCGGCAGGTCAGTCCTGGAGTTCCGGGCCCGCCGGAAGCCTGCGACAGGGCGGCCTCTGCGCGACCGTCACCGGAAGCGAGGACCGGACGCCGATCGTCCTGGCCGCCTGTGATCAGTCCTCGGCCCAGCAGATCGCCCTCACCGGTGGGGCGTTGATCTCCGAGCCGAAGGGCAAATGCCTGGATCTCTTCGGAGGCGCGAGCGGCACCCGGGTGGTGCTCTGGGAGTGCAACGGCCGTGACAACCAGCACTGGGGCGCCGCCTGACCGTGCGGTGGGCGCCCTTCGGTCCCCCAACTGGCCCAGGATTTGGGCGAGAGTCAACCCGCCGCCCGGCGTCCCCATCCCGTTCCCGCGAGCACCAGCACGCCGCCCAACAGGCCCAGCGCGCCGAGGCGTTCGCCGCCGAGGGCGATTCCCGTCGCGGCGGCCCACAGGGGTTCGGTGCCGAGCAGCAGGCTGACCCGCGACGGCGAGGTACGGCGGACGGCCCACATCTGCACGAAGAACGCGAAGAGAGTGCAGAACACGGACAGGAAGAGCAGCCCCGCCCACTCCCGCGCGCCGAAGTCCGCCGCCGCGCTCCAGGGCGTACTGCCTGACCCTCTCAGGAACACCGCGAGCACCACGAACACCCCGACCGCGGAGCCCAGTTGGACTGTGGTGAGCGACAGCGCGTCCGCGCCCCGGACGGACTTGACGCGCGACATGGCGAGCACGTGCACGGTGCGCGCGAGGGCGGCGAGCAGCATCAGCAGATCGCCGGACGAGGGGCTGGTGAAGCCACCGCTCTGGGTGAGCAGGACGACGCCGAGCACGGAGACCCCGGCCGCGGCGAGGAAGGCACGCGGCGGCCGGACGCGGGTCACGGCCGCCTCCGCGAGCGGCGTGAAGATCATGGTGAGGCTGATGATGAGGCCGGCGTTGGTCGCCGAGGTGTGGACGACGCCGTACGTCTCCAGCAGGAAGATCCCGCTCAGGATCAGCCCGAGCAGCCCCGCGCCCCGCCACTGCGCGACGGTCAGGGCCCGCAGCGAACGCCACCCCGCGACCACCAGCACCGGCAGGACGACGGCGAAGCGCAGCACCAGTACGGCGATCACCGTGCGCGCGGTGGTGATGTCCTTGGCCGCGAGATAGCTGGCGCCCCAGACGACCGCCACGAACAGCACGGGCAGGTCGGTGAGCCAGGCTCGGCGGGGCGCGAGCGCGCCGGGTACGGCGATCGACGACATGGCAACGGTCTCCGGCGGACTTCGGCGGTCTTCGCGAGACCGGCAGGCATGGAGACGTCGGCGGCTCCTCCAGGGAACATTCACCGTACCCGCGCGAGTGCGTGAGGGCTACACCGTTCTGCGTGCGGCGGGGTCGGTCTGCTTCGGCCAGTTGGCGGCCAAGGGTGGGAGGGGTGGGATCCGCTGTCATCAGGACAGACCCCGTCGGCGCCCGTAACTCATCGTCTGTTTACCGCCAGCGTTCGGGCGCCCCGGGCGCTGGGATGGAGCCATGACTTCACGACAGAACATGACCGGCGCGGCGGCCCTGGTGACCGGCGGCAGCCGGGGTATCGGGGCCGCGACCGCCCTGCGGCTCGCCCGGGAGGGCGCCGACGTGGCCATCACCTACGTACGGGACAAGGAGGCCGCCGAAGAGGTCGTACGGCGGATCGAGGCGCTCGGCAGGCGTGGGCTCGCCCTGCGGGCGGACTCCGCGGACCCGGTGGAGGCCGTCGAGTCGGTGCGCCGGGCCGCGGAGACGTTCGGACGGCTCGACGTGCTGGTCAACAACGTGGGCGTCGGGCTGCTCGGCCCCCTGGACTCGCTCTCCCTCGCGGACGTCGACCGGGTCCTCTCCGTCAACGTCCGCGGGGTCTTCCTGGCCTCCCAGGCCGCGGCCCTCCACCTGGGCCGCGGCGGCCGGATCATCACCATCGGTACGTGCATGACACAGCGGGTGCCCGGCCCCGGAGGCACGCTCTACACGACCAGCAAGTCGGCGCTGGTCGGGCTCACGAAGGCGCTGGCCCGGGAGTTGGGTGGGCGGGGGATCACGGCCAACATCGTCCATCCGGGGCCGATCGACACGGACATGAACCCGGCGGACGGGCCGTTCGGGGCGGGGCAGGCGGCGATGACCGCGGTGGGGCGGTTCGGTACGGCTGACGAGGTCGCGTCGATGGTCGCCTACCTCGCCGGGGGCGAGGCGGAGTACGTCACGGGGGCGGAGTTCTCCGTGGACGGGGGGCACGCCGCGTAGGGACGGGTTTTCTCGCCCCCTCCGCCCCTTCCCGTCCCGTTCCTGGGGGCTGCGCCCCCAGACCCCCCTTTCGCGCTTCGCGCTCGTCCTCAAACGCCGGACGGGCTGAAGCGCTCGTCAGCCGCCCAGTTCCTGGTGGCGGGCCGCCAGCCTCGCGGCGCCCTCGCGCGTCAGCGATCCGAACAGCCGCAGTCGCGAGATCCCCCCGTCCGGGAAGATGTCCACGCGCGCGTGGGTGCCGACGGCCGGCGTGTCGAGGACGAAACGGTGGTTGGTGTCGGGCTGGAGCCGGGTACGGGGCAGGATCTCCCGCCACTCCCCGGTCGCAGCGCCGTCCCCGGCCCCGGCGTCCTTCACGGACACCGACGCCCAGCCCGCGCTGTTGCCCTTCAGGTACGCCGTGTCGATCTCGATCGCACGGATCTCCGACTGGCCGGTCAGTCGGTAGCTGATCCAGTCGTTGCCCTGGTCCCGGCGGCGGCGGGTCTCCCAGCCGTCATCCATCTTGCGGGAGCGGCCCGGCTGAATGGTGTTCGAGGCGGGAGAGTAGAAGAGGTTCGAGGCGCTCTCGGCACAACCGCCGTTCTCCAACGCGACCACGTCGAAGGTGCCGAGCACGGACAGCCACCTGGGGTCGGGTACGACCTCGCCGTGGACGCGCAGGCGTGCGATGCCGCCGTCGGGATGCTGGCGGACGCGCAGGTGTGTGAAGCACTGTTCCACCGACACCTCGAAACCGTTGGCCGCGTGGCCGCCGACCGCCGTACGCGGGACGAGCGTCGTCCACTTCACGTCGTCGGCCAGCAGCTCCTCCGAGGAGGGCGAGCCGGGCACGGACGCGCCCTCGACCGACACCGCCTGCGGGTAGTTCCCGCGGAAGTGGGCCGTGTCGACGACGATGCCGCGGACGACGCCGGGCGCGCCGAGGCGGATCAGGGCCCAGTCGTGGTCCTCGGCGGTCGGCCAAGGGTGCTCGGCGGAGGCACCGCGCCTGCGGCGGGTCTCCCAGCCGTCCATGACCTTGCCCTTGTGACCGAAGTGCTCGGGGTCGAACTCGGCGGCCCCGGGCACCAGGAGGTTCTCGCGCTGGGCGAAGAACTCGTCGTTGGCGGCGACGACACCGGCCCCGAGCTGCCGGTCGGCGAGGTTGGCGTACTGAGTGAAGGGGAAGTCGGCGGTGCGGTAGTCCGCGTACGGGTCGCCGCCTCCGTAGGGGTTCGCGTCGCCGGTGAAACGGGCGGATGGCTGCTGCGCCGTCACGATGATCAGGTCTGCCTTTCGGGGTCGGCCGCCGCGGGTGGGGATGCGGGTGAAGGTACGAGTACGGATGCGAGTGCGCGTACGGATGCGGATGCGAGTGCGCGTGTGGATGCGAGTGGGGATCGTGTCGTCAGGGGTGGCGGGTCAGCAGGAGTCCCGTCGGCTCGGTGAACTCGCCGTCGGTCACGATGCGTCGGCCGCGCAGCCAGGTGGACCGGACGACTCCGCTGAGGGTCCTGCCCGCGTACGCCGTGACACGGTTGCGGTGCTGGAGCGCGGCCGGGTCGACGGTGAAGGTCTCATCCGGGGCGAGGACCGCGAAGTCGGCGTCGTGGCCCGCCGCGATGGCGCCCTTGCGGTCACCGAGGCCGGCCAGCTCCGCGGTACGCGTCGACATCCAGCGCACCACGTCCTCCAGGCCGTAACCCCGCGCGCGGGCCTCCGTCCAGACCGCGGACAGGCTCAGCTGGAGGCCGGAGATGCCGCCCCAGGCGGTCGCGAAGTCGTCCGTCTTCAGGTCGGCGGTGGAGGGCGAGTGGTCGGTGACCACGCAGTCGATGGTGCCGTCGGCCAGGGCCTGCCACAGCAGGTCCTGGTTGGCCGCCTCCCGGATGGGCGGGCAGCACTTGAACTCGCTGGCGCCGTCCGGGACTTCCTCGGCGGTGAGCGTGAGGTAGTGGGGGCAGGTCTCGACCGTGAGCCGTACGCCCTCCGCCTTCGCCGCGGCGATCATCGGCAGCGCGTCGCTCGACGACAGGTGCAGCACGTGCACGCGCGCGTCGAGGCGTTTCGCCTGGGCGATCAGGTTCGCGATGGCGGTGTCCTCGGCGTCACGCGGGCGGGAGGCGAGGAAGTCGGCGTACTTCCGGCCGCCCTGCTGTGGGGCGGCGGCGAGGTGGTGCGGGTCCTCGGCGTGGGCGATCAGCAGGCCCCCGAAGCCGGCGATCTCGGCCAGGGACCGGGCCAGTTGCTCCTGGTCGAGCTCCGGGAACTCGTCCACGCCCGACGGCGACAGGAACGCCTTGAAGCCGAAGACTCCCGCGTCGTGCAGCGGCCGCAGGTCCTTGACGTTGTCGGGCAGCGCGCCGCCCCAGAACCCGACGTCGATGTGCGCCTTGGTGCGGGCGACGTCTTTCTTCGTACGGAGGTTGTCGACCGTCGTCGTCGGGGGAAGGGAGTTGAGCGGCATGTCGATCAGGGTGGTGATGCCGCCGGCGGCCGCGGCGCGGGTGGCCGTCCAGAAGCCCTCCCACTCGGTGCGCCCGGGATCGTTGACGTGCACGTGGGTGTCGACGAGGCCGGGCAGCAGGACGTCGTCGCCGAAGTCCTCGACGCGGGCACCGGCCGGGGCCTCCGCGTCGTGCGCGAGTACGGCCGTGATCTTTCCCCCGGAGACCGCCACCGAGGCGGCACGCGTCCCTTCGGGAGTGATGACTCGTGTCGAGCGCAGCACCAGTTCGACGTCGGACACCCGGACCCCTCTCTCTGCCCTGTTGACTCCCGCAACGGCTGTTTACTTCCGCGTAACGAAATTCAACGTTCTGTTGAAAGAGTCTTCACTTCGACCCACGCGCCGTCAAGGGCACCCATCACCTTGTCGGCCCTGGCGCGCACACTCTGGACGTTTCCACAAAGTGGAATTACAATTCCGCCCAGCAGAACGTAACTATGCACCACCAGGGAGTCGACCGACTGACCGGTAGGCTGCATCACGCCTGTCAGCCCCGAAAGGACCGCGCCCGTGCCGTCGTCCAGCGCCAGCACCACCGACGCCGCCAAGTCATCCTCGCCGAGCGGTGGTGTCCAGTCTCTAGAGCGCGCGTTCGATCTGCTTGAGCGAATGGCGGACGCCGGGGGCGAGGTCGGGCTGAGCGAGCTCGCCGCGAGCAGCGGTCTGCCGCTGCCCACCATCCACCGCCTCATGCGCACGCTGGTCTCCTGCGGCTACGTACGCCAGCAGCCCAACCGGCGGTACGCGCTGGGCCCCCGCCTGATCCGGCTCGGCGAATCCGCCGCCCGGCTGCTGGGCACCTGGGCCCGCCCCTACCTGGCCCGGCTGGTCGAGGAGACCGGCGAGACGGCGAACATGGCGCTGCTCGACGGCGACGAGATCGTCTACGTCGCCCAGGTGCCGTCCAAGCACTCGATGCGCATGTTCACCGAAGTGGGCCGCCGTGTGCTGCCGCACTCCACCGGCGTGGGCAAGGCACTGCTCGCGCACACCCCGGCCGACGAGGTCCGCTCGCTCCTCGCCCGTACGGGCATGCCCGCCGCGACGGAGAAGACGATCACCACGCCGGACGGTTTCCTGACGGCACTGGAGGAGGTGCGCAGGCTCGGCTACGCGATCGACGACAACGAGCAGGAGATCGGGGTCCGCTGCCTCGCCGTCTCCGTGCCCAACTCCCCCACGGCCGCGGCCATTTCGATCTCCGGTCCGGCGGGCCGGGTCACCGAGGCGGCCACCGAGAAGATCGTCCCCGTGCTCCAGCAGGTCGCGGTGGAACTGTCCGCCGCACTCGCCAGCTCGGGCCCGCCGGCCTGACCGGACCTCAGGCCGACGCCACGAAGTCCCGCGCCTCGGCGCGGCGCAGCGCACGGCGCTCGCGCCTGGGGAACACCGGCGCGGGAACGGTCAGGACCGGACAGCGGGCCTGCGCCAGGACCCGTCGGCGGACCGGGGCGCGGTGCCCGCCGGGGCGACTGCCGAG
Organism: Streptomyces sp. NPDC088747; assembly: GCF_044751025.1. Taxonomy (NCBI): domain Bacteria; kingdom Bacillati; phylum Actinomycetota; class Actinomycetes; order Kitasatosporales; family Streptomycetaceae; genus Streptomyces; species Streptomyces sp. NPDC088747. The sequence goes on along the minus strand of NZ_JBIVKZ010000030.1, from coordinate 17,155 downwards.
GACGAGCAGGTCGGCCGGTGCGGGGGTCACCGCGCACAGCGCCCGGTCCGGGCGGTCCCGGATCACCCGTCGGCGGACGGCGACCCCCGGCGGCGTACCGCCGAAGACCTCGTCGAAGGCCCGGTCGAGCCGGGCACGGGCCTCGCGTTCGCACGCGGCGGCCCAGGCGCCGTCCGGGTTCCTGGCGTACAGGGCCTCACCCTCCGGCGGCTCCCAGGCCAGGACGGCGACGAGCGTACGACCGCTCTCGCGGGCGGCACCGGCGGCGGCCCTGAGTGCGGCGAGACTCGCGAGCGAGCCGCTGACCCCGACGACGACGCGCCCTCCACCGGCGCCTCCGTGCCCGGCGGCGAGGCGCCCGCCACCGGCATCACCGTTCCCGACGGCCATCAGCGCACGCCCCCGCGCCCCAGCGCCCTGACCAGCAGGCCACGCGTCCAGGCCCGCAGGGGCATGCCCGGCGCGCACTCCTCGTGGCGTCGTTGCAGCTCGCGCTCCAGGCGGTCGGTGACGTCGGCGGACTCCGTCCCGTGCACTCGGGTGCTCCCTGTTCTCATCCCACTACTCCCCTTTCCAGGCCAATCGGCTGGGCCGAATCCACTGCCTGCTCCGAGTCTGTAAGCTGATTGGCCTGCCCAACAGGGCCAATACGAAGGAGTTGGCATGGTGAACGGACCGGTGGTCCACTCCGTGGACAGGACGCTGGGCAGCCGACAGCTGGCGGGGCTGCTGACCACCGCACCGCACACCGACGGCCGCCCCGGCTACCGCGCGCTCGCGGACGGCGTACGCAAGCTGCTCCTCGACGGCCGGATCGCGCTGCACGTCCGGCTGCCCGCCGAACGGGAGCTGGCCTCGGCGCTGGGCATCAGCCGGGCCACGGTGACGGCGGCGTACGACCTCCTGCGGGAGAGCGGGTTCGCGCGCAGCCGGCGGGGTGCCGGTACCTGGACGGAGCTTCCCGAGGGGCACCGTCCGACCAACGTGGCCTGGCTGCCGGCCGAGGACGGGGTGATCAACCTGGCCTTCGCCGCGCCGGGGGCGCCTGAGGCCGAGCTCGCGGAGGCGGTCGCCGCGGCGGGCACGATGCTGGCCAGGCACGCGCCGACGCCGGGCTATCACCCGTACGGGATCCCGGAGTTGAGGGCCGCGGTCGCCGAGCGGTTCACCCGGCGCGGGCTGCCGACGCTGCCCGACCAGATTCTCATCACGGCCGGGGCGCAGCAGGCCCTGTCCCTGGCTCTGGGGCTGCTCGGGCGGCCCGGTGACCGGGTGCTGGTGGAAAACCCCTCCTATCCGAACGCCCTCGACGCGATCCGTCGTGCCGGGCTGCGGACAACTCCCGTGCCCGTCACGGAGGTCGGCTGGGACTCGGGCCTGATCGAGAGCGCGCTACGGCAGGCGGCGCCGCGGATCGCGTATCTGATCCCCGACTTCCACAACCCGACGGGGCGGTTGATGCCGCCCGAACAGCGCCTGACCGTCATGGAGTCGGCGCGGGCGACCGGCACCTGGCTGCTGATCGACGAGACGATGTCGGAGATCGCGCTGGACGTCGCGGCGCCCGTGCCCTTCGCGTCGCTCGCGCCGCGCGGAATGGCCGAACAGATCGTGACCGTGGGCTCGTTGAGCAAGACGCACTGGGGCGGGCTGCGGGTCGGCTGGGTACGGGCGGGCTCCCGGCTGATCACGGAGCTGGCGATGGCGCGGGTGCCCACCGACATGGGCGGCCCGGTTCTCGACCAGTTGGTCGCGCTCGGTCTGCTGGCGCGCACCGAGGACGTACTGCGGGAGCGGCTGCCCCGGTTGCGGGCCCAGCGGGATGCGCTCGCCGAGTCGCTGAGCCGTCATCTCCCCGACTGGCGCTGGCAGTTGCCGTCCGGCGGACTGACCCTGTGGATCGACATGGGCCGCCCGATCGCCTCCGCGCTGTCCCGTGCGGCACTGACCCAGGGGGTACGCATCGAGGGCGGCGCCCGCTTCGGCGCCGACCCCGGCACACACGAACAGCGGCTGCGCTTCCCCTATGTACTGTCACCGGAAACCCTCGACGACGCCGTACGCCGAGTGGCGACCGCGCTGGAAACCGGGCTCGACTCAGCACACCTCGACAACGGCCGACCGCACTGGGTGGCGTGAGCGCGCCAACTCGGCGTAGTGGCGCGGGGGTTCGAGTACCGGCTCGGCTTATCAGCCGGGGGGGGCGAACGCCGCCTCACCTCAGCAGCGCGGGGTTCGCACGCCGACTCGGCTCACCGACTGGGGCGGCCGAACGCCAACTCAGACTCGCCGCGCGGGGGTTCGAGTACTGGCTCGGCCCATCAGCGGGGGGCGAACCCCGACTCGCCTCAGCGGCGCAGGGTTCCCACGCCGACTCGACCAACCGCAGGGGCGGACGAACGCCAACTCGGCCTAGCCGCAAGGGGTTCGAGCACGGGCTCGGCTTATCGGCGGGCGGGCGAACGCCGGGTCGACTCAGCGGCGCGGTGTCCGCCTGCCGACTCGGCTCACCGACGGGGCGGGCGAACGCCAACTCGGCTTAGCCGCAGGGGTATTCGAGCGCCGGCTCGACCTATCAGCGGGCGGGCGGACGTCGCGTCGGCTCAGCGGCGTGGGGGTTCGCCGAAGAGTTCTACCGCGCTGCGGACCTCCGCGAGGCTCGTGGCCAGGGCGCTGACCGAGCCGATCGAGCTCGCGACCAGGAGGAGGGAGCGGCGTAGCCGCGGGATCTCGGGGATGCCGCTGACGGCCATCGCGGCGAGCGCCGCGAGTTCGTCCTCCGCGATGCCCCGGTCGGGGAACTCGACCGGGTGCGCGGCGAGTTGACGGCGCAGCCGAGCGACGGCGGTACTCAGCTCCGCCACCCTCGGGTCCTCGTCCCTGCCGGTCACTGGCCTCTGCCCCAAGCTCCGCAACACAGCTCTTCCCCCTCACACGTACTTGTGCGCGTATCCCTCGTACGTCGCTTCCACGCCCCCGCGGCGATGGTCGGGCGCCGAGGGACGCGGGCAAGTAAACGCCACCCGGCGCGGTGGGCGCCACTCTGTGGACTGAAATTCAGTCGAGAAAAACCGGACGGCCTCCCCGGCTTCCGGAGCGCGCCCCGGCCGGGTCGGGTATGCAGGGGGCATGACGGAGAACAAAGACCAGGTGGCCGGGGTGCTCCTGGCGGCCGGCGGCGGGCGACGCCTCGGAGGGCACCCCAAGGCACTTCTGTCCCACCGGGGGCACCCTCTTGTCGAACACGCGGCTGGAGTGTTGCTCGCGGGCGGCTGCTCCCGTGTCCATGTGGTCCTGGGGGCACAGGCCGATGTCGTACGGGAGCGGGTGTCGTTGCCCGGCTGCGTGCTCGTGGACAACCCGGAGTGGGAGGAGGGCATGGGTTCCTCCCTGCGAGCGGGGCTCGGTTCGCTGGCGGGCACGGGGGCGCGGGCCGCGCTGGTGTCGCTCGTCGACCAGCCCGGGATCGGCCCCGAGGCGGTGGGCCGGGTCCTCGCCGCGTACCGGGATCCGGAGTCGCTGGTCTCGGCCGCTTATGAGGGCGTGCGCGGTCATCCCGTGTTGTTCGGCGCCGCCCACTGGGCGGCCATCGCCGCGACTGCGACCGGCGATCGGGGGGCACGCGCCTACCTGAAGGAGCACGAGGAGGCGATCACGCTCGTCGAGTGCGGCGACATCGCGCGACCGTACGACATCGACACGGCGGAGGACCTGGTCCACCTTGAGTGAACGGGGTGGCACTGAGCGCCAGGTTGCCTCGACTCAGAGAATCTCGACGTCAACAAACCATTGAACTTCCACCATGAGGAAACTAGTATCCACTGTTCAGAAGCGCCCCCCTGCTCCGCGGGCGCCCGCAGCCGTACTCGGATTGACTGGCACCCGGTGCCAGGCCCGCTGAAGGAAGTGACAGCTCATGTCCGCACCAGCGCCGTCCCCGCTGGCCATCGTCGACGCCGAGCCCCTGCCCCGGCAGGAGGAGGTCCTCACCGAAGCGGCCCTCGCCTTCGTGGCCGAGCTGCACCGGTTGTTCACGCCCCGGCGTGACGAGCTCCTCACCCGCCGCGGAGAGCGCCGCGCCGAGATCGCCCGCACCTCCACCCTCGACTTCCTCCCGGAGACCGCCGCCGTCCGCGCGGACGACTCCTGGAAGGTGGCCCCCTCCCCCGCGGCGCTCGACGACCGCCGGGTCGAGATCACCGGCCCCACCGACCGCAAGATGACCATCAACGCCCTGAACTCCGGCGCCAAGGTCTGGCTCGCCGACTTCGAGGACGCCTCGGCGCCCACCTGGGAGAACGTGATCCTCGGACAGGTCAACCTGGCCGACGCCTACACCCGGAACATCGACTTCACGGACGAGCGCACCGGCAAGTCGTACGCGCTCAAGGAGGCCGGTGAGCTCGCGACCGTCGTCATGCGTCCGCGCGGCTGGCACCTGAACGAGCGCCACCTCGTCGACGCCGAGGGAACACCGGTGCCGGGCGCGCTCGTCGACTTCGGCCTCTACTTCTTCCACAACGCGCAGCGGCTGCTCGACCTCGGCAAGGGCCCGTACTTCTACCTTCCGAAGACGGAGTCGTACCTGGAGGCGCGGCTGTGGAACGACGTCTTCGTGTTCGCGCAGGACTACGTCGGCATCCCGCAGGGCACGGTCCGCGCGACCGTCCTGATCGAGACGATCACGGCCGCCTACGAGATGGAGGAGATCCTCTACGAACTCCGCGACCACGCCTCGGGGTTGAACGCGGGCCGCTGGGACTACCTGTTCTCCATCGTCAAGAACTTCCGTGACGGCGGCGAGAAGTTCGTGCTGCCCGACCGCAACGCGGTGACGATGACGGCCCCGTTCATGCGCGCGTACACCGAACTCCTCGTCCGCACCTGCCACAAGCGGGGCGCGCACGCGATCGGCGGCATGGCGGCGTTCATCCCCTCGCGCCGCGACGAAGAGGTCAACAAGGTCGCCTTCGAGAAGGTCAAGGCGGACAAGGACCGCGAGGCCGGCGACGGTTTCGACGGCTCGTGGGTGGCCCACCCGGACCTCGTCCCGATCGCCATGGCCTCCTTCGACGCGGTCCTCGGCGACCGGCCGAACCAGAAGGACCGGCTGCGCGAGGACGTCTCGGTGGCCGCCGGTGACCTGATCGCCGTCGACTCCCTCGACGCGAGGCCGACGTACGACGGACTGGTCAACGCGGTCCAGGTCGGCATCCGTTACATCGAGGCCTGGCTCCGCGGGCTCGGCGCCGTGGCCATCTTCAACCTCATGGAGGACGCGGCCACCGCCGAGATCTCCCGGTCGCAGATCTGGCAGTGGATCAACGCGGGCGTCGTCTTCGAGCACGACGGGAAGACCGTGACGGCCACTCCGGAGCTGGCGCGCGAGATCGCCGCCGAGGAGCTCGCGAACCTCCGTGCCGAGCTCGGCGAGGAGGCCTTCGCCGCGGGCAACTGGCAGCAGGCGCACGACCTGCTGCTCAAGGTCGCCCTCGACCAGGACTACGCGGACTTCCTGACGCTGCCCGCCTACGAGCAACTGCGCGGCTGACGCTCACTTCTCCGAGTGGCCCAGGGACTTCTCCGGGGCCACTCGGTCGCGTACGACGCGCTTGACCGCCGTCGGCTCCGGGAAACCCTGGTCGCGGCGGTCCCAGACGACCTCGCCGTCGACGCGCACGACGAAGACGCCGCCGGTGCCGGGCTTGAGGGAGAGTTCCGTCAGCTCGGTCTCGAAGGTGGTGAGGAGCTCCTGGGCGAGCCAGGCGGCGCGGGGCAGCCAGCGGCACTGGGTGCAGTACTCGATCTGCACGCGGTGGTCCGCGGCTCGCGCGCCCGCGTCGGCCGCCGTGTTGTCCGTGGTCCCAGGGGTTTCCGCGTTGTCCGTGTTCTCTGTGGGCGTCGTGCTCATTCGAGGTGTACCGACCAATCCTGTTCCGCCGCCGGTTTGCCGTGCAGGTCGGGGACCTGTTTGAGCCAGTCCGGCCGGCCTCGCCGGGTTCTCGCCGCGCGGTCCGCGTCCTCCGCGGCGAGCTGTTCCCTGGTGGGAAAGTCCGTGGGCAGCCAGCGCGCCGAGGCCCGCACCCGGGCGAGGAGATAGCGGACGTACACGTCACGCACCTCGTCGGGTGTCGCGAAACCGGGCTCGTCGGCGAGCCAGGCGTCGGGCACCTCCGCCGTGATCCCGCGCAGCAGCTCCTCCGTCACGAGGGGCGCGAGGGCCGCGTCCGCCGCGCGGGTGTCCGGGGTGCGGTCGCCGAGAGCGTGGCGTCTGAAGTCGTACGCCTTCTCCGGCTCCGAGGTGTCCCAGCGGTGGTGGAAGACGAGGGCGGCGCCGTGGTCGATCAGCCAGAGCCGCGGGGGCGCGACGCCGAGCGTGGGCCAGATCATCAGGTTCGAACTGTGCACCGTGCGGTCCACGTTGGCCGTGAGGGCGTCCAGCCAGATCACCTTGCCCGCCTCCAGCGGGTCGACGGCGAACGTCCTGGCGGTCTCCGGGGTGAAGTCCTTCGCGCCCGGCAGGTAGTCCATGCCGAGGTTGAGCCCGGCACTGGCGCGCAGCAGGTCCTGGACCTCCTGGTGGGGCTCGTGCGCGGCGACCTCCGGGTCGAAGTGCACGAGGACCAGCTCGGGGAACCGCAGCCCGAGGGCGCGCGCCAGCTCTCCCACGATCACCTCGGCGACCAGCGCCTTCGTGCCCTGCGCGGAGCCGGTGAACTTGACGACGTAGGTGCCGAGGTCGTCGGCCTCGACCAGGCCCGGCAGTGAGCCGCCTTCGCGCAACGGCGTGAGGTAGTGGGTCGCGGAGACCTCTTTCAGCATGCTCTCCGACTCCCCGGCTGTCCCGACATGAGACGAGCATCGTAACCGGGCGTGACGCGCGGCCCGGGGGACGTCCGCCGAGCCGGACGGCCCGGAGATCCACGCACAGTATGAACAGAACTGCCAGGTCAATGGTGTGCGGGCGGATGCGTTCCTAGCATCGCAGCACTCGGCGCAAAGGTGCGCCGCCGGAGATCAGGAGCGTCCCTTGTACAGCTCACGCCAGAACAGCCCGCTCCCCAGGCGGAACAGGGCCTTTCCGCCGCCTCCCCGGTCCGGCTCCGGCGTACGGCGCGGACTGGCCGTGGCCGCCGGTGTCGCGGGGCTCCTCGTCGGTTCGCTGGGCGGCGGCGGCACCGCCCAGGCCGTCCAGGCGCGGCCCGCACCGGTGGCCTGTCCGGCGAACGTGGGCGACAAGGCCACCTGCTACACCGGCCAGGACCGCAACGGCGCCTACTACGCGATCGCCGTCCCCAAGCGGTGGAACGGTTCGCTGGTGGTGCACGCCCACGGCGGTCCCGACCTGGGTGAGGGGTCGGATCCCGAGCGGAGCGTCGGTGACCTGGACCGCTGGTCGGTGATGGTGGACCAGGGTTACGCCTGGGCCGGTTCGTCCTACCGGCGCGGTGGTTACGGGACCCGGATGGCGGCCGCCGACACGGAGAACGTGCGCCGGCTGTTCGTGGAGGAGTTCGGCAGGCCGAAGCGGACCTTCGTGCACGGTCAGTCGTGGGGCGGGAACGTCGCCGCCAAGGTCGTGGAGGTCTACGGCAAGAAGCACGGCCCCTACGACGGTGCCCTGCTCACCAACGGGGTCATGGCCGGCGGTTCCCGTGGCTACGACTACCGCGTCGACCTCCGTGTCGTGTACCAGTACTACTGCCAGAACCTGCCGCGACCGACCGAACCGCAGTACCCGCTGTGGCAGGGGCTGCGGCCCTCCTCGACCCTGACCTCGGCAGGTCTGAAGGCCCGTCTGGAGGAGTGCACGGGGTTCGCCTCCGCGCCCGCGGCACGCACCGCGGCGCAGCAGCGCAACCTCGACGACATCCTGGCGGTCACGGGCATCCCGGAGCGGACCCTGGAGTCGCACCTGCGCTTCTCCGTGTTCACCTTCCGCGACATCGTGCACAACCGGCTCGGCGACCGGAACCCCTTCTCCAACACGGGTGTGCGGTACGCCGGTTCGCACGACGACGCGGCGCTGAACGCGGGCGTCGAGCGCTTCTTGGCGGACCCCGCCGCCCGGCGTGACCTGGCGTACGACAGCGACCTCACGGGGCAGGTGTCGATCCCGGTCCTCACCATGCACGCCATCGACGACCCCACCGCGTTCATCGAGCACGAGGCCGCCTACCGGGCGACCCTCAAGGGTGCTCACCGTGACCGGAACCTCGTGCAGACCTTCACCACGGAGACCGAGCACAGCGAACTGAGCAACGCCGAGTACGCCAACTCCATCGATTCGCTGGCCACTTGGGTGCGCACGGGGAAGAAGCCGAGCCCGCGGTCGATCGCCTCGTCGTGTGCCGCGTTCGACCGTGTCTACGGCACGGGGTGCTTCTACGACCCCGGATTCCAGCCGTCGCCGTACGCCTCCCGGGTCCTGCCGCGGCCGGGCGGGCTGTCGTGGGCGGCCATGACCGCCTCGCAGGAGAGGTCCTGGAGCCGGATCGAGGGAGTGGGGATAGCTCCCTGATTCCGGACAGTTCGTGACCACGGACAGCTCCCTGACCGCGGACAGCTCCTTGACCGCGGACGGCTCGCTGACCGTGGACAGCTCCCCGACCGCACGCCGAACCCGCCTCGGGCCGGCCCCGTACACCCGTACACCCGGCCCGCGGCGAGTTCTCAGAAGTCGACCGGATCCCTGATCAGCGGGCAGGTCATGCAGTGTCCGCCGCCGCGGCCCCGGCCGAGTTCGGCGCCGACGATGGTGACGACCTCGACACCGGCCTTGCGCAACAGGGTGTTGGTCTGGGTGTTGCGGTCGTAGGTGAAGACGACGCCGGGCTCGACGGCGACGGCGTTGTTGCCGCTGTCCCACTGCTGGCGTTCGGAGGCGTACACGTCGCCGCCGGTCTCGATGACCCGCAGCCGGCCCAGCCCCAGCGCCTTGGCGACGACCTCGGTGAAGGGGCGGTCCCGCTCGTCGGTGACCTCGACGCCGGGGGCGGTGTCGGCGGGGCGCAGGGTGAACGTGTGGACGCCGTCCATGATCGCGGGATACAGGGTGACGATGTCGCGGTCGGCGAACGTGAACACGGTGTCGAGGTGCATCGCGGACCGCAGTCTGGGCATCCCGGCGACGATGACCTGCTCGGCCGCGCCGTGCTCGAACAGCGAGGCCGCGACCTGCGTGATGGCCTGCCGCGAGGTGCGTTCGCTCATGCCCATCAGGACGACACCGCCTCCGACGGGCATGATGTCGCCGCCCTCGAACGTGGCCTGGCCCCAGTCCTGTTCGGGGTCGCCCCACCAGACGGTGCTGCCGGCGAAGTCGGGGTGGAACTCGTAGACGGCCTTCATCAGCAGCGTCTCGTCGTGCCGCGCCGGCCAGTACAGCGGGTTGAGGGTGACCCCTCCGTACAGCCAGCAGGTGGTGTCGCGGGTGTAGAGGGTGTTGGGCAGCGGCGGCATCAGGTACTCGCGCGCGCCGGTCGATTCGCGGGCCAGCGCGATGTGGCCGGAGCGGAACTCGTCCGGCAGGTCGGTGGTGGCCAGGCCGCCGATCAGGTACTCGGCCAGCCGGGCCGGGGCCAGCGTCTCCAGGAAGGCCCGGGTGCCGTCGATGAGTCCGACTCCGACCTGGTTCGCGACGATCTTCCGGTCGAGCAGCCAGTCCCGTGCTCCGGGGACGGTCATGGTTCGGGCGAGCAGGTCGTGCAGTTCGACGACCTCGACGCCGCGCAGGGTCAGTTCGTTCACGAAGTCGGCGTGGTCGCGCTGGGCGTTCTCCACCCACAGCACGTCGTCGAAGAGCAGGTCGCCGGCGTTGCTGGGAGTGAGGCGCCGGTGCGCGAGACCGGGCGCGCACACCAGCACCTTGCGCAGGCGGCCGACTTCGGAGTGCACGCCGTGGGCGCGGGCGGGCTCGGTGGTGCCGTGCGGACTGGTCATGCCGGGGGCCTTTCGACGGACTGACGCCGGTGGGGGTGGGACGTGCCGGTGAGCGGCCGGGTCAGAGGCTGATCCATCCGACGGCCAGTGCGACGACGCCGACGGCGGCGCCGAGGAGCGAGACGAGGAAGATGACGAACTCGGTGAACGAGTAGCGGTGTCTGCCCTGCTCCCTGCGGGCCATGACGAAGAGGACGGTGGCGGGGGCGTAGAAGATGAAGGACACCAGGAGGTACTTGAGCCCCGCCGCGTAGAGCAGGAAGGCGGTGTAGAGCGTGGCGAGGGCGGCGACGACCACTTCCCGCGGGATCGCGCCGCCCCGTCCCGTGCCGGGCTCCGGCCGCAGGGCGATCCTGAGCCCGTAGCCGGACGCCAGCAGGAACGGGATCAGGGTCAGCGCGCTCGTCAGGTCGAGCGCGAAGTCGAAGGCGTCGTCGGAGAACAGGGTGATGACCAGGACGACCTGCGAGAGGACGGTGGTCATGAGCAGGGCGGCCACCGGAACGTCCTCGGCCGTGGCGCGGCTGAGGAAGCGCGGCATGTCCCTGTCCTTGGCGGCGACGTAGAGCACCTCGGCCGCCATCAGCGTCCAGGCCAGATAGGCGCCGAGCACGGAGATGATCAGGCCGACGCTGACGAAGACCTTGCCCCAGGTGCCGACCGCCTCCTCCAGCACACCGCCCATCGACGGCTGGCGGAGTTCGGCGATCTCGCTCATCGGCATGATCCCGTACGACACGATGGTGACGGACGCGAAGACGGCGAAGACGCTGAGGAAGCCCAGCACGGTGGCGCGGCCGACGTCCTCCCGGCGCTTGGCGTGCCGCGAGTAGACGCTGGCGCCCTCGACGCCGAGGAACACGAAGACGGTGGCCAGCATGGTGCCGCGGACCTGTTCGAAGAGCGATCCCGCGTAGTCGGCGCCGCCCCAGTTCTCGGCGAAGACGTGCGGCTTGAGGCAGAAGAGCGCCAGGAGGACGAAGACGAGGATCGGCACGACCTTGGCGACGGTGACGATCCGGTTGATCGCCGCGGCCTCCTTGACGCCCCGCCGGATGAGCAGGAAGAACCCCCACAGTCCCGCCGAGGACAGCACCACCGCGAGCAGGGTGTCGCCGTCGCCGAGCCCCGGCGCGATGGCCCCGATCGTCGACATGATCAGCACCCAGTACGTCACGTTGCCGACGCAGGCACTGGCCCAGTAGCCGAACGCCGAGAAGAAGCCGAGGTACTCGCCGAAACCGGCCTTGGCGTACGCGTACACACCGGCGTCGAGGTCGGGCTTGCGGACCGCGAGGGTCTGGAAGACGAAGGCCAGCATCAGCATGCCGGTCCCGGCGACGGCCCAGGCGATCAGCGCGCCCGCCACGCCCGTCTCCTGCGCGAAGCGGCGTGGCAGGGAGAAGACGCCGGCGCCGACCATCGAGCCCACGACCATGGTGGTCAGCGTGACCAGCGTCAGTCTGGCGGCCGGTGCCGGTCTCTCCGGGCCGCCGTCGGCACGCGCGCCTTCGGATCGGGCCTCGCTCATTCCTTCTCCGTTCGGTGCTGTCCGGCCACCGGCGCCGACGGCCGGCCGGACTGGCGGTGCGAGCGGGCCGACCGGGCATGAGTGCCGAGTCGGCCGACCGCGTCCGCGGGAAGGGACCAGGGCCTCGCCGGTCCCTTCGAGGCTCACGCGAAGGAGGCCCGGCGGCGACCCGGGTTCGGCCGAGCGGATGACGCGCGGCTCACGGGCACTGCCCGGTGCGCAGGCGGGGTCGCGCGATTCCCGTAGCCCGGCACGAGGCGCGCCGTGCCGTACGGGCTACGGGCCGGCCAGCGGATTCGGCAGCGGCACATACCTGGCGTCCGCGCCGTCCGCTTCCGTCCAGCGCAGCAGGAGGTTCGTCTTGCCGGGGAGGGTGGGCGAGGAGAGCAGTTCCGGGATCTCGGGCAGGTCGTGGCAGGCCAGTTCGGTGCGTACGGCGGGCCAGGGGTCCCAGCCGGGGTGCCGCTCGGCGAGGAGGGCGGCGAGTTCGGTGAGGTTGTTGACGACCAGGCAGTAGACGAGCCGTTCCCACCCGGCGGCCCGGTCCACGTCCGCCAGCAGCTTCACGCCCTCCGCGTCCCGGAACAGGGCCTGTACGGGCCTGCCGTCGGCGTCGACCGCCACCACCGTGTTCTGCAGGTGCGCCTCGACGACGACACCGTGGCGCGCGAACGCCTCGATCACCGGGGGCACGACCGCGCGCAGGTACGCCGTCCACCAGTCGGCGGGGTCGGTGAGGCCGTCGAAGGGGCTGCCGTCGAAGCCCTCCACGAGGCCGGCCGCGAGAAGCGGGGTCGCGCCGGGGACGACGTGGGCGTTCAGTCCGTCGCGGACCATGACGGCGAGTTCCTCGAAGGCGAAGTCGGCGGTGCGGTAGCCGCGGTCGCTCAGCCAGGCGGCGGGGCCGGGGATGGCCGCGAAGGCCGTGCCGGCCGCCTTGTCCGTGCGGCGCAGTTTCAGCAGGTCGTGCCGCCACAGCCGGCGGATGTCGTTGGTGATGCGCACGTCGAGGCTGAACTTGAGGAAGAGGTCGTCCTCGGGGTCGTACAGCGTGCGGATCGCGGCCGTGGGCCAGAACTGCTGCCCGGTGCGCCCAAGTCGCAGCAGCCTGCCGTCCGCGAAGGCGTCCCGGATCTCGGGGCGGGCGGCGACCAGGCCGAGTTGCCAGGGGTGGGCGGGGAGTGTCCGGTAGCCGGGCGGCGGGCTGCCGAGGCTGTCGAGCGCCGTCGTGTCGCCCTCCTCGACCATCGCGTCCTCGCGCACCGCGAGCAGTTCGAGCGGGAAGCGGGCGTACGCCTCGGGCGCGTAGGGCAGCCAGCCGGTGACCGGACCGCCGCCGCGGGCCTTGGGGGCGGGGTGGTGCGGGTGCCCGGTGATCAGGGACTGTTCGGAGCGCAGATACGGGTCCTCGGGCGCCGTGCCGCGGGCGCGGGCGGCGAGGATCGCGGCGACCACGTCCCGGCTCTCGGTCATCTCGGCGGGCAGGCGGGGGTTGGACAGGCCGGTGTGGGCGCGGAGTTCCGCGGCGGTGAGTTCGACCAACTCGGCGTGGGTGAGCCGGTGCCAGGCGCCGTCCGCGTACACCTCGGGCCGGGTCGGACGGCGTGGGCCGCGGACCCGCATCAGGCGGCCACTGGCCCGCAGGCGGTGGTGGCCGGGGTCCCCGGCGGGCTCCCCGACCTCCCTGAGCAGGCAGTTGAGCAGCGGCGCCGCGGCGTAGGCGTCGGCCGCGTCTTCCGCGTCGGGCGGGGGGAACATGGGGGGCATGGGGTCCGCACGATCCGTTCGTTCCATACGGTGCTCTGGTGATCATTATGTCTGTCGTCGGCGGCGACCGCGACGACAGTCCCTCGTCGCGGGTGACCGAGCGGCGACCGTCCCCGTACCGAAGGAGCCGCACCGTGCACCGTCCCCCCGCCCCCGAGACCGCGCTCGCGGACGAGCTGAGTGTCGTACGGCCCGGCCTGTCGGCACCGTACGCCGCCGCGCTGCCCGGTGCGCGGGCGGCCGTACTGACCCGCCTCTGGCGGGCGCTGGCGTACGAGCCGATGCCGTGGGTCGCGCGCCGCGAGAGGGGACGCGAGGGGCTCACGCTGCACCTGGCGGACGGCCGACGGCTGCACGGGCCGCCGGCGGATCCCTACGCGACCGCCTCCTACGTCACGGAGGTGCGGCTCGACGGCACGGCGCACGAGTGTCCGGACCGGCTCGTGACGGACCTCGGCGTTCCGCACGCCGCCGACTTCGCCGCGGAACTGGCGGGCAGCGTGGCTTCGTTGGCCTTGTCCCGCGCCGGTCAGCCCGCCTCCGGCCCGGAGCCGGTGACCGGCTGGGAGTGGGAGCAGCGGGTCGTCGACGGTCATCCCTATCACCCCAACTGCCGTTCACGGCCCGGGTTCTCGGCCGCCGAGCAGCTCGCGTACGGTCCTGAGCACCGGCCGCTGGTGGAGCTGGGGCTGGTGGCCGCGGACGACGCCCTGGTCACGGGCGACTGGCCGAAGTGGCTGCGGGACGAGGAACGGGTGCTGATCCCGGTCCATCCGTGGCAGGCGGCGCATGTGCTCGGCGGCACACCCGGGGGGTCTCCCCAAGAGGGCCTCACCGCACACCCGTTGATGTCCCTGCGCACTCTCGCCCTGCCGGACGGCCCGCACGTCAAGACAGCACTGAGCGCCCGGCTGACCTCCTCCGTGCGGGACATCTCGGTGTACTCGATCGAGACGGCCGCGACGGTCTCGGCGTTCATGGAGACGATGGTGGAGCGACTGGACATGCCGCTGCACATCACCCGGACGCTCGGTGCGGCCTCTGCCAACACCCCTGATCTGGCGGCGGTGTTGCGGGAGTCGCCGGACATGTACGCGAACCCCGGTGAGCGGGTCGTCCCGGTGGCCGCCCTCGCCACCACCACGTTGCCGCGATCCGCCGCCTGGCTGGCCGAATTCACCCGTCTCGCCCTCACCGTCTGCCTGCGGCTGCTCGACCTGGGCGTCGCGCTGGAGGCACACGGCCAGAACCTCCTCGTGGTCCTCTCCGCCGAGGGCGCGCCGCTGCGGCTCGTCTACCGCGACCTCGCGGACATCCGGGTCAGCCCGGCCCGCCTGGCCCAGCACGGCATCGCGGTGCCGGAGCTCGCGGGCCGTATCGTCACGGACGACGAGACCGTCCTGCGCCGCAAGCTGTTCGGCGCCCTGGTCGGCGGCGCGCTGGGCGCGACGGCGGGGTCGACGCCCGCCCTGCGCGAGGCCCTGGAGACCGTCGTACCCGAACTGCCGTACACCCGGGACCTCGCGGCGCTGCGGAGCGAACCGCTTCCCACCAAGGCGCTGACCCTGATGCGGCTGACTCCCGGTACACCCGGGGACAGTTGGGCACTGCTTCCCAACCCGCTCGTCAGCGCGGCCTCTTGACGTCACGTTTTGAAGCACGACACGTTTGGTCAATAGGATCCGCCGATGATCACAAGACAACGGCTGGCGACAGGGGTCTGCACCCTGCTCGCCGCCCTGACGGCCGGAATCGCCTACCCGGCCGGCGCGGTCGCCGACGAAACGGCGGAGCAGACCGCTCCCAAGGTCAACCTCGTACTGGACGTCAGCGGTTCCATGCGGGCCACCGACATCGACGGCAAGTCACGCATGGCCGCCGCCAAGCAGGCGTTCAACGAGGTGCTCGACGCGACACCCGAGGAGGTCCAGCTCGGGATACGCACACTCGGCGCCAACTACCCCGGTGACAACCAGAAGACGGGGTGCAAGGACACCGCACAGCTCTACCCGGTCGGCCCGCTGGACCGGACCGAGGCGAAGACCGCCGTCGCGACGCTCGTCCCCACCGGCTGGACCCCGATCGGACCCGCGCTCCTGAAGGCGGCGGAGGACCTCGACGGCGGCGACGGGTCCAAGCGCATCGTCCTCATCAGTGACGGCGAGGACACCTGCGCCCCGCTCGACCCGTGCGAGGTGGCCCGGGAGATCGCGGCCAAGGGCATCGGTCTCACCATCGACACTCTCGGCCTGGTGCCGAACACCAAGATGCGGGAGCAGCTCAGCTGCATCGCCGAGGCCACCGGCGGTACGTACACGTCGGTGGAGCACACCGACGAACTCACCGACAAGGTGAACCAGTTGGTGGACCGCGCCGCCGAGCCGGTGGTGGTTCCGCGTGCCGTGGAGGGTGCCGAGGCGTGCGCCCAGGCACCCACGCTCGAATCGGGGCTCTTCACCGACCGTGAGGAGTTCGCGCAGCACCGCTGGTACCGGGTGGACGTGAAGCCGGGACAGGAGCTGCGCGCCTCGGTGAGCGTGGCGGCGGACCGCGAAGTGAGCCCGGACTACGGGGTGTTGCTGCGGGCCGTCACCAAGAGCGGACGGGAGATCGTCCGCGGTGAGGCCGCGGGCACCGGCCGGACCGACGTCATCTCGACGGGTCTGCGTTACCCGAAGGCCGAGAGCGACGACGAGGAGGCCGCCGCCGAGACGGTGTGTCTCCAGGTCGCCAACTCCTTCTCGCCCGCCTCGGGCGTGAAGACCACGCCCGGTCTGCCGCTCGAGCTGACCGTCGACGTGGTCGACGCTCCGGACCAGGCCTCCGACGTGGCCTCGTTCGGCCTCGGCCGCGGCTGGTGGCTGCTCGGCGCCCTCGTGCTCACCGGCTTCCTCGCGGGTGTGCTGTGGGGCTGGATCTCGCGTCTGCGGGTCGCGGTCTGGAGGACCAACTGATGCGTGTCCGACGAGTGTTGACCGCCACCCTGCTGTTGCTCGGGGTGGCCGCCTCTCCCGCCGTAGCCGACTCCTCGCCCTCGGCGAGCGCGTCGGACGACAGCGCCGCGCCCACCCAGGCCGGCACCTCGTTCCGTACGGCGACGGAGATCGAGCAGGGCGTACGAGCCACCGCGAGCGGGTCCTCGGGTGACTACCTGTACTGGTCGTTCCCCGCGGACGCCGGCCAGCGGCCCACCGTGAAGGCGACGGTGAAGCTGCCGGAGGCCTCGGCGCGGACCGCCGCGCAGACCTGGCAGCTCGACGTCTACGACGGCCTGCGGCGGCGTCAGTCGTGCCAGTACGGGGCGCAGACGCGGACGGCCGCGCAGGACGCGGCGTCCGTCGAGCTGTCCTGCACGATGCGCAACGTCCGTGCGTGGTCGGAGCCCTGGGCCGATGACCCGCTGCCGGGGACGTACTACATCCGGCTGACCGCCACCGGTCTGCCCGCCGCCGAGCTGGGGCTGCCGCTGAGCACCGAGGTGGCGGTGTCCTCCAAGGACGTCGGCGGGGCGGGGGCGGTGGACGGGGCGCTCGCGCAGCCGCTGATCCCCGGGGTCGCGACGACCGGCGACGCCTCGTCCGACGAGTCCGAGGACTCGGCCACGTTGTCGTCCCTGGAGCCTGACGACGGCTGGGCCTCCGGGTGGTGGTCCGACCGCTGGGTCTGGACCGGGATCGGTGGCGTGCTCGCCGCGTTGGCAGGGATCGGGGGGTACGCGCTGACCCGGGGGTCGGGTCGGCCCGCGCGGGTGCCGCGGGGCGTCTGAAGGGTTTTCTCGCCCCCTCCGCCCCTGCCCATTCCCGTCCCTCGGGGGCTCCGCCCCCCGAACCCCCGCTCCTCAAACGCCGGAGGGGCTATTTCTAGCCCGTCCGGCGATTGAGGACGAGCGCGTCAGCGCGATGCGGGGGTCTGGGG
>NZ_JBIVKZ010000029.1:0-65888 GCF_044751025.1 Streptomyces sp. NPDC088747 | reverse complement strand
GACAACCCACTCACCGGCAGCGACCCGAACGGGCTCATGCGGGTGTACGAGACGGGCGGCGGAGACGGCACCGCGTCGGCCAAGGCCCTGGACGGCACGGACTCGGACAACGACAGCGGCACCCACCACAGCGGTGGAGGTGGCAACGGTGGTGGCGGCAACGGTGGTGGCAGCTCCCACCACGACTGTGGCTGGTCCATCTCCTGCTACGGCTCCAAGGTCACGCACAAGGCGTACCACGTAGTTCAACAACACCCGGTCATCGCGGCCGTGGTGGCAACGGCCGTGGTCGTGGGGGTGGTTGCCTGCGTCGCCTTCACAGCAGGCGGCTGCGGAGCGGTACTGCTGGCCGGCGCCACGGGCTTCACAGCGGCCGCCGAGGCGGGCAGCCTCGGAGGAGCGCTCGTGGGTGCATCCCTGGGTGTGATGGCCGAAGGCGGAGCCGTCATCGCCGGGTCGATGGGTATCGCCGGAGCGGGAGCGGCAGCCATCGCGAAAGGCCGCCAGACAGCCGCAGCCTCCAAGGCAGCAACCGGCTCCGGAGCCAGAGCGGCGGAAAGCGCGGCAGAGGAAGTCGCGGGGGCCGGCGCGGCCAGGGGCAGCCAACGCACGAAAACAGCCGCCCCTCACAGCGGCGCGGCCAACTGCAACCACAGCTTCCTGCCCGCGACCAAGGTCCTGATGGCCGACGGCCACGAAAAGAAGATCGAAGACATCAAACAGGGCGACAAGGTCCTGGCTACCGACCCCAAGACGGGCAAGAGCGAGTCCCGCCCTGTCGACAAGCTGATCACCACCAAGCGCGACAAGGACTTCGCCACCATAACGATCAGCGACGGCAAAAAGTCGTCGAAGATCGTGGCGACGGTGACTCATCCGTTCTGGGTCGACTCCGCAAGTGAATGGATCGACGCCGGCAACCTCGAGGCCGGCATGACCTTGCACGAGGCTTCAGGTACGGCAGCTCTCATATCTGCCGTCAAAATCTGGCATCACCCGCATCGGACCCATGACCTGACTGTCTCTGTCACCCACACGTACTATGTGCTGGCGGGGGCCACACCGGTCCTGGTTCACAATTGCGGCGGTGCTCTGCTTGATCGAGCCCGCGGGCTTTATGCAACGCGGGCCGACGAGGCATCGACAGTTGCGGTTGCCCGAGTTCGGAACGTGAATACGGGTGGATCCGAAACGTGGGTTGCAACTGAACGCACGGGTCTGCCCGATGAATGGAGGGGCGGCAATGCGCCGCTGCGCGGCGAGCGCTACATCCCCGGGCAAGGCCATGCCGAGGCTACGATCATGAATCGCTTGGGGAGCGACTGGGAGATCACAGGGATGGCTTCGTCGACTAGGATGTGCCCTGCATGCTTCGCGCAAGCGACAGGTCCAGGCGTGGGCCTCACGCCAAGCCCGATCGGCAAGGGCGCCGGAGTGTCGAGTACTGGAAACACGCCATGGCGAGTGGTTCTAGGGGGCGGCGGCTGATGGACTTGTGGAGCCTGACCGGAGGGCTGTCTCTCGCCAGGATGCGACCCATCCTTGAGGTTGCGGGGGCCTCGCACCTGGCAGAGTTCGATGACATCGTCGCTGGGTGCAGCGGTCCAGCAGTTCCTGGAGGTGCAGAGAAGATCGCCTCGCTGAGGAGCTGGCGAAGCGAGATCGGCGCCCTGGAGGACTCGTCCGGCCCGTCATATTTTCAATCGACAGCTGCTGGCGTAGCGATTCTGGTGGCGTCGCAAGAGCTGCCTTCAGACGATCGCGAATGGAGGATCAGATCCAGCGTGGGGAACTTCTGGGATTCCTGCGATGATCTGTTGCAGGCTGGCGGCGGATACTCAAGGGCTGAGTTTCAGGGAATCAAGACGACTCTGCGGGGAGTTGAGGACATATGGCGCGAGGGTGATTTCCGCTTGTTGTCCGAAGAGGGGTCCGATGTCGCGGAATTGTACGCGGAACGCCTCTCTAAGATTCGCTCCAGTTACCCGAAGCGTCGGCAGATTGCGCGAGTCGTAGCGGAGTGTGCCGAGTGGAATACTCCGATAATTTTCCCATGAATTTCCGAAGGGCGATGTCCTCGATGAATTCGTCGGCATCCTCCTTGAGCTGGCCAAAGATGCGGTCAACGTTTATCGCGGCATGCACTTCTGTGATTTCTGTCCGATCTTCCAGGAAGCGCGAAGTAATGTCAGATTCTGTCAGGTTTTTATCGGCAGTGGAGAGATCCATGTGCCGGGCGGTGACGACTGTGGGTACGTCGCCCCGGCAGTGATCTTGCACTACGTGGCAGATCACGGATATCAGCCGCCGCAAGAATTCGCCGATGCGGTGTTGAGAGTGGAGTGAGCGAGCACATGAGCGGCCAAGCAACGGTGAATCGTGAGGGCATCGAGGGAGTCCCCTCCATGGTTTCCAGGTCGATGGGGAGGGAGTGGTACCGGGACCATCTGGCCGGTATGGATCCGGTGAAGGGCACCCGGCCCGACGGAGCGTCGGTGGAGTATGTCGTGGACGGGAATGCCGTCACGGCAAGAGCCGTCACCGGTGCACTCGTGCTCTTGCTGGCTTCCAACGGACGCAGGATTGCGGCTCGCGTGGTGGACACGTCGATCGCGTCGGTGTTCGCGTGTCTCGGTTTCATGGCTGCGGTTGCCTCGATTGACGGTGTCGCTCTGCTGGTCCTCATGCCTGTGGGGTTCGTGGTCGGTGGGTTGTTGTACTTCCTTCCCCTCGTGCACTGGTGGGGCACGACCGTCGGGAAGCGGATCTTTGGATTGCGGGTGGTCCGGCTGTGGTCCGACGGCACCCTCCCTCCCTCGTGGAAAGACACCTTCCTCAGGGAGTTCGACCGGGCGGCGTTCATGACGATCCCCGGGTTGAACCTCCTGGTGGGCGGGATCCTGCTCGCGCAGATGGGTAAGGATCGCGGTACCTATCACCAGAGCAAGTACGACCGCGTGGCCCGGACAGTGGTGGTGCGGTGGCCAACTGGTCGGTAAGAGCCGTTCTTGCCCCAGTCGAAGACGGGGGTACCCAGGGCCGGCCGGGGCGGTAGGTGGTGGCGTGCGGAGGGCGGTCGCCTCGCGGCGGAAGGCTCCATGGGGCTTCAGCCGGACGATCGTCCCCATGGGCTGTAGGTGAGGCCCGGGGACACTGTCCCCTCCGCAGCCACATACCGATGAACCATCAACTACCCCCAATTGTTCCGCTGCCAGCACGCTTCCCCGCAGCTTTTCGGGCCGGGTCGCACGCCAGCCGCTTGAGCCCGCTGCCTGCCGGCGCCATCCGTGGGCACGCGGCCCGGACCCGGGCCGGTGCCAGCCGGTTCGCCAGCGTGCTCGAGGAGCTCGCGGCCGGGGGATTGCGGCCCGGATCGACGCGAGGGTCCGCGCCCGCTGGCACACCGGTTCTGGATGCACCGGCTCGCCTGCCGGGCCCTGGACCACGCCGCGTCCGGCGACGGTCGGCGCACGTCGGTCTGCGGCGGGTGCTCGCGGCTCAGCCGCACCTGACGCCGGGCGTGGTGGCCCTGCTGGCCGCGGACGAGGACGAGTGGGTGCGGCGCACATTGGCCGAGTCGTGCGAGGACGCGCCGCACGAGCTGCTGGTGCAGCTGTACGCCACGGTGCAGGACCGGTACTGGTCGGGGTACCGCAACCACCGCAACTTCGCCCGGCCCGGGTTGGCCCGGTTCGCCGACGACCCCAACCCGCGGCTGCGGCACGCCGCGTTGGACGACCCGGAGGCCGGGCCGGAGCTGGTGCTGCGGCTGGCCGACGACCCTGAGGTGGGTGGCTGGGCGGTGCGCGACCCCAGGCTGCCCGCCGACGAACTGCTCCGGCGGCTCACCCTGCCGGCACATGCCGCCGCTGCCGCAGGCAATCCGGCACTGCCAGTGGCGGTCATGCACCACCTGCTGGACCTCGCCCGGGCACGCTGACCTCAGGCGACCGGCTGATGCATGGCCTGCAGGCCCGCCGTCCAGCGAGAGGTATCCGACCACCTCGGCCAGCACCACCAGGGCCTTCAGGCCGACGCAGCGTCACAAGATCAGCGACAGAGCCGAATTACGTGATCGTCCACACGGCGGGAGCGGGGACGCTGACGTGCACGAGCTGCCGAAGAAGACGGCCAAGAAGGCAGCTGAGAAGCCGGCCGCGAAGAAGAAGGCGGTGCCGAAGTGGGCGACGAAACGCGGCGCTTGAGCAGTCCACGCGTCATGCTCACGAGTGTCGACGGCGCTCGGGTGCTGCAACGTCAGGAAAGGATCTGAACGACGTAGAGTGCGCCGATTCCGGTGGCGAGGCTTCCGAGAAGGCACCGGAGGGCTGTTTCGGGCAGGTGCGGCTGGAGGCGGGCACCAAGGTATCCGCCGAGGAGGCCGCCGGCACCGCAGGACAGGCCCAGCAGCCAGTCGGGAGCGACATCGCCCGTGGCCGCGAGGGAGAGCAGCGCGTAGGTGGCCGCGCCGACGACCGAGGTCACGAAGGTGGAAGTCAGGGCTGCGGGTGCGACGGTGGCGACCGGTGCTCCGCGGCCGACGAGGATCGGGCCGAGCAGAGAGCCGCCCCCGATTCCGTAGATGCCACTGGCGATTCCGACGGCCAGGGCCAGCGTTGTCGTCGCGCGAGGCGAAAGCTGTTGGCGGATGCGGGGTGGTGCCGGGCGGAAGGTCCGCAGCCACAGCCACAGCCCGAGCGGCAGGAGCAGCGCGGCTATGAGAAGGCGGAAGATGCCCGGACTGGGAACGGCGACGACGCGGAGCACGGCGCCAACGACAACTCCCGGAACTGTGCCCGCGATGAGTAGCCGGGTCAGCGGCCCGCCCAGCCTTCCGGCCCGCCAGTAGCGCAGGAGGGCACCGGGGCCGGCCACGACGTTGTAGAGCAGGTTCGTGGGTGTCACGGCCGGGCTCGGCACGCCCAGCACGCTGACCTGAACGGGCAGCAGGAAGACCGCTCCGGAGACGCCTACGGGCGCGGTGGTGACCGATATCAGCAGCCCGGTGGCGAAACCGAGCAGTCCCGTCGAGCACTCCACGACGTATCCCTCAGCACTCGTCGACCTGCACCCGGAACAGGCTCCCGATCAGGCATTTCCCGTTCTCGTTCTCGTGAACGATCCCGCACTGATCCAACCGCCTCGTGAGGCGGGGAACAACTGCCGTCCTCCTCCGTGACTCGTGAGCAGAGCCGGCCTGGCGTTCGCCTGGCTTGCGGTCAGGTACGGGTGTTGAGGTAGTGCACTTCCGGGTCCCACCGTTCCTGTGCCGGGTTCCTGCACCACTGGCACAGCGGGCAGCCGCCGGATCCGTACCGGTGGGTCTCGCGCTGGCAGCCGGCGCAGAGACCGACCCGGTAGCCGGGGCAGGCCAGTGCGCAGGGGTCGCTGAGGGGCGGCGGGGGAGTGGTGGTCATCGGCGGGGCCTCTGCTCTGGATGATCAGCGCAAGTTGCCCGGTTCGGAGGATAACGGGCGGAATGGCGCGGCCGTTCGAGGCGGCGCCGCAGCGGCCTCGGCGGGCGGCTAAGCCGATGTCGACCTTCACCCAGGACGCGGCAGTTCGACAGGACCGCCCGCCGGGCGGTGGTGGCGAACTTGGCCAGTGAGCACGAGGGAGAGCCGTTTGAGCACCGGCTTGCCGCCAGATGCTCCGCGATCCGATGAGTGCCCGCGGCTCAGGTCGGCGGTGCTGTCGGCTGACAGACCACCTTCGCCCAGTGCCAACAGGTCAGCGCCACAGCAGCCGTCAGCCACACCACGCCCAACCAGGCGTAGGCCGCAGCGCCAGCGCAGTCGTCCACGTCAACTTGTTCCTGGCGGCATCCAGGTGGCGTCCCGACGACGATCTGGACCGGCCACGCAAGGATCATCACGGCGACCAGCCCGCTGACGGCCCCGAAGCCTCCCGCTGCCGTACAGCGATCCCACCCGCTGTAGGGCTCGGAGGGTGCGGGGCGGTAGAAGGCGGCGATCTGAAGTGCCAGAGCCACCCCCAAGGCGAAACTGAGCCAGTCGTAGCGCCCGTCTCCGAGCGACAAAGTGATCACTGCGGCGAGAGCTGCCGACCACAGCGCTGCGTGGTCGATTGCGCCCCTGTTCTGCTGAGACACACATCCCCCGTGGTCCCTCGGACTTTCGTAGCGAGACTATGCCTGGGCACGGAGGGCACACGGGGAAAGCCCGGGAACATCCCTCGTTTGAGTGGCCCCGTGGCCAACGGTGATGCTCAACTGGCCATCTGAAGTGCTCAGTCACACCCGGCTATCGACCGCGGCAAGAGCCCGCTCATCGCCGCCGACCACGACCCCGAGTACATCGCCGACGCTCTGCGCAACAGCCCGCACTTCATCGGCGCGGAGGGTGAGGCGGGCGGTGGCACCGTCACCTTCACCACCCCGGCCGGTGTCAGCCACCGCTTGACCCTCAAGGACGCCGAACCCACCGAGGACGACCTCCTGCCCGACCCGGCGCTGGAGGAGGCCATCGCTGGGGCGATCCTCAACCACCCCCACTTCGTGGTCGCCACGCCGGAGCCGGATGGGCCGCGCGAGGACATCAGCACCGTCCAGACCCGGGGCGGCCAGCGCTACCTCCTGGTCCTGGACTACGACCACGTCGTCGAGCCCCGCGGTTCACGGGGTTCTGCGCCAGGTCCTGACTGGGCCGGGACACGAGATGGTGAGCGCGGACGGCGTAGCCGTCGGTGAGGACCAGGGGGTAGGGAGAGCCGAATGCGATCACGGCGGCCAGCAGCCGCGCATGCAGCTGAGGCATGTCCTTCACACGGCCGGCCCGCCCCGGGCAGCCAGCGCGGGAAAGGCGTCCTCCCAGACGGTGCGCACGGTGCGGCCCACCAGGGTGCGCAGGGTCGGCCACAGCTGCAGCAGAAGATCCTGGTTGAGGTAGCGCGGCAGGTCCTCGCGCAGGCCTTCGTGGAGAACCGTGCGGTAAAAGCCCATGCGCTGGCGCGGCTTGTCGAGGTCGTAGGCCGTCATCCCCGACCACGCCACATGCAGGGGCAACTCGACAACACCCTGGCCCGGCCCCCGCAGATCATCCAGACCTCCGGGAAGACGCCGCCGGAACTTCTCCCGGTAGAGCGCAAGATCCTCCGCCGGGCCCGACCTGGACAACCACGGCTGCGGACTGGCTGCCATGCCCCCACTATGACTCGACTTTACCGACCGCAGGAACTCGTGAACCGGCTCTGAACTGCGGCGACTCATAGACTACTTGTCCGCGACGGGGGTTGGGGGGCGATGCTGCAACTCGCCGGGGGCGTCTCACGGGATGGCCTGTCCATCGAGGCGGTGACCAGGTTTTAGCGGGTGGGCGGGACGAACTCGGGCTGGTCGAGCAGGCGCAACCAGCTTCCGTCAGGCTGGCGCCGGACGACCTGCGCCCGGGCACCGGCCCCGTCCTTCGGCGGGGTCGAGGTGAGGGCGATGTCGCCGCTGACCAGCGTCGGCAGCGGGTTTTCCAGCTCGAAGCGGGGACGGTTGGCCAGCACCTTCTCCCATAGCGCACGGATCGCTTCCCGGCCCACCGTCTGGTCGCCGGGCGGGTAGGCCATCACTGCATCCTCTTCGTAGAGTGCGGCGACCCCGGCCGCGTCACCGGCGTTGGATCGCTCAACGAACAAGCGGGTGATGTCTTCGGGGCGCATAGCCTTCGCGTATTCCGGCATGGGTTCCTCCTGACGTCGGGCTTTGGCGCTTCCAAGCCTGGTCGGCCACTGGCCAGAAGTCCAACAGATGGATCTACTGAAAGCTAGAATCTCTAGTCATGGAGCTGAGGCAGCTGGAATACTTCGTTGCGGTCGCTGAAGAACAGAACTTCACCCGGGCGGCCGAGCGGGTGCACATCAGCCAGTCCGGCGTCAGCGCTCAAATCCGCCAGCTGGAACGTGAACTCGGTGCCGAGCTGTTTGACCGATCGGCGCGCACTGCCACCCTTACTGTCGCCGGAAAGGCTGCGCTCGAACACGCCCGCACGGCCCTCGCCGCGGCTGGGGCGGTTGGCCAGGCGGTGGATGATGTCACCGACCTGATCCGGGGGCAGCTCACGGTTGGAATGGTCATCGGCTGCACCCTCACGCCACTGTTCGATGCACTCTCCGTGTTCCACCAGGCGCATCCCGGGATCGAGATCTCACTGCTGGAGGACAATTCCGACCGCCTCGTCGAGGGGGTGCGCGCCGGCACCGTCGACCTGGCTCTTATCGGGACCGCAACCGCCACCCCCGACGGGCTGGAAGCGCTGACGATCATCAGTGAGCGGCTCGTCGTAGCAGTGCCGGCCAGGCACCCTTTGGCGAAACAGCGGCGGGTCACTCTGCGCGAACTGGTCACCTACCCGATCGTGTGCATGCCACCCGGCACCGGCCTGCGCACAGTATTCGACCGTGCCTGCGCCGCACAGAGCCTCCAACCCGCGATCGCGTTGCAAGCCAGCGCCGCGGATGCCATCGCTGACCTCGCCGCTCGCGGACTCGGCGTCGCCATCCTCAGCGACTCGATGGCCGAGAGCTATCGCGACCAAATCGTCGCCCGCACCATCGACGACGTGGAAACACCCGCCCTGCTGGCCCTGATCTGGAAGAGCACGCACAGCCCTGCGGTGCGTGAGTTGCTCGTGCACAGCCGACAGGCATTCAGCAAGGCCGACCCCGGGTAGCAGGTAAACCCTTCAAGACCCGATGTGGGTCTACTTAGGCCGCCGAGACGCGCTGGTGGGGTGGTCAGCGGGACAGGATCACACTGTTGATCCCGGGTCTGCGGTTCGGGCTTCGAGGTCGGCGACGCGGCGATCCTGGAAGCGCAGGTTGGAGCGGGCAGCCTTCAGCCGCTCGTCGAAGGTGCGGCTGTCGGCGGTGAGCTGGCGGACTCGCTGCTTGAGGCTGGAGTTCTCGGTGGCGATCCGCTGGACGGCTTCCTGGGTCCATCCGGCCTCCAAGTCACCTACCTGACCGAGGAGTTCGCCGATCCGGGAAGTCGAATGCCCGTCCGGCCATCGTGGGGCAGCAGACTCATTCCCCACGGCCTTCGCTTCGCATAGACCGGACCCCGGCCGCTAGCATGCTTCGACCAAGAAGGCACTTGACCAGATACACGGGGCCGGGCGGCTGCGTGCCGTGGCCGGGTCGCCGGCCGTGTGGAGCAGGTGCCGGTCCGGGCTGCCTCTCGTACGCTGAGGATGTTCTCGGGGCCTGTCGCGGAGGTTTGCTGTGCCCCGAACTGTGTGGTCAGGCGCCATCTCGTTTGGTCTGGTGACGGTACCGATCAACGTTGTCAGCGCGACCGAGGACCACAGCGTCCACTTCCACCAGGTGCACCTTGAGGACATGTCGAGGGTCCGCGTGCGGAAGTTCTGCGCGATCGAGGACCGGGAGGTGACGCAGGGGGAGATCGGGAAGGGGTACGAGGTCTCCAAAGACCAGGTCGTCACCGTCACCGATGAAGAGCTGCGGGCGATGCCGTTGCCGACGGCGAAAGCGATCGAGCTGGACGGATTCGTGCCGGCGTCGTCGATCGACCCGCTTCAGATCGGCGAGGGCTACTACCTGCAGCCGAGCGGTCAGGTGGCGGCCAGGCCCTACACCCTGCTGCGGAAGGCACTCGAGCGGAGCTCCAGGGTAGCGGTGGCCAAGTACGCCTGGTCCGGCCGGGAACGCCTTGGCCTGCTCCGTGTGCGGGACGACGTGATCGTGCTGCACGCGATGCGCTGGCCGGACGAGATCCGCGACCCGTCCGAGCTGGCCCCGGACGAAGTCGAGCTGGACGAGGACGAGATCCGCGGAGCCCAGACCCTCATCGACTCCATGACTCGCGAGGGCATCGACGACGCCGAATTCGCCGTGGACGGCTACACCGCGGCAGTGGAAGAGATGCTCGATGCGAAGCGGGAGCACCGCGAGCCACCCCAGGCGCCAGCCGCTGCGGAGCCGAAGGGCAAGGTGCTCGACTTGATGGCGGCCCTGTCGGAGTCCGTGGCCAAAGCGAAGGCCTCCCGCGGCGAGAGCGGCGACGCCGACGTGCACGAACTGCCAAAGAAGAAGGCCGCGGCCAAGAAAACGGCGAAGAAGCCAGCCGCCAAGGAGGCCGCCGCGAAGACGCCGAAGCGGGCAGTGAAACGCGGCGCGTGAGCTGGCCGGTAGATGTTTCCACCCTTATGAGTGTTGTGTCCTGGGGTTCTGGCCGGGCTGATGCGGGGAGGGCTTGACTGCTGTGTTCACCGTTGTGGAAGGAGCCCGTCGTGGCAGAGGAGACGCCTGAGACCGAGTCGGCCGGTCCTGTAGGCCGTACGCCGGGGCACGGGGGCGGGCCCGCGTTGCCGCGCAAATCGAAGTCCCCGGTCACCTACGCGAAGGGCCCGGCACCTGATCCCAACGGGGGTGGGGGTGGTTCGCCTGATTCCGCGCCGGAGAAGTCGGACAGCCCTGCGCTGCCCCGCAAGAAGGCCGACGGGGACAGCTAGTCCACGGGCAGCAGAACGAGAGTGAGTACGGGCTGCCGCCCTCCTGGATGGCAGCCCGCACGGTGTTCGCTCCCGCCGGGGTCCAGGCCGGCCCGCCGTAGGAATTCGAGGAGGCCGCCGGATGCCGGGGGCGGGCGCCGGGGATCTCGCCGTCGCAGCGCACCCGACCCCCGCCCCAGCGTCCGGCAGGTAGACGATCACGCGCAGGTCGGGACAGCAGCTGACGCCGACGTGCACGAGCTGCCGAAGAAGCGGGCAGCGAAACGCGGCGCGTGAACTGCCGCGCGCCCCTTCTTTGGCCGGGCAGCCGGTCAGGTGCGGGTGTTGAGGTAGCGGACGCCGGGTCCCCATCGTTTCTGCACGGGGTTCATGCACCACTGGCACAACGGGCAGCCGCCGGCACCGTACCGGTGCGTTTTGCGCCGGCAGCCAGCGCAGCTCCCGACCCGGTCGCCGGGGCAGGTCAGTGCGGACGGGTCCGGTTCCCTGACGGGCGGGGAAGCCGTGGTCATCGGCAGCGTCCTCTTCTGGACGATCATCGCAAGTCGCCTGGTTGGCAGGATATCGGGCGGGTAGTACGGCCGTTCGAAGCCGCGCCACGGTGACATCGCCTGCCGCCTCAGCCGAGGAAGGCGAGGTCGTTGTCGGGGCGGCAGGCGGCGCATGCCGGCAGTCCGGCGTCCAGGAGGCGCAGCGCCTCCGTGCGGTCGACGGCGCGCCGCAGTCTGCCGGCGAGGTAGCAGCCGCCCGCGTGGAGGGTGGTGGGCGGCTGGCCCTGGCCGGTGCCCAGTTCGGCGAACCAGTCCGGATCCTGCGGCCGGGTCCGCCGGCCGTGTTCCTCTTCGGCTTCCCGCTGTCGCACTGCGGCGATCCGGCGGTCGATGCGCTCCAGCCACATGGCATGCCAGACCCGGAGTGCGTTCAGTCGCGCCAGGTCAGGAGGCAGGTCATCGAACATGTTTCCGATTCTAGATCAGCCTGCACCCGCCGCACGTCTCGCGTGTTCGATTTTTTGTTCGATAGCGTGGGGTGGAGGAGGTGAGGGTCATGACGGTTGGCGTTCCGATGCGTGGGGTGGCGAGTGTGATGCATGTGCGCTGCCCCGACCGCCTGCCCGAGGACCGGTTCCGGGAGGTCCTGGAACTGCTCGCGGAACTCTGCCCGGTCGTCCAGGCGCTGCCGCCGTCGGCGGCCCTGGTAGAGGTCAAGGGTGCCCTGCGCTACCACCAAGTGGACCCGCGGAGGCTGGCGGAGATCGTGCGGCTGCGGACGGTCGCCCGCCTCGGTGTCGACGTGCGGATCGGGATCGGGCCGACCATCACCGTCGCGGCCACCGCATCCCGGCAGATCACATCGCCCGGCGGCATCCTCGCCGTCGACCACGACCAGGTCGCCGCCTGGATGGCGCCGCTGCCAGTGGAAGCCATCCATGGCATCGGCCCCCGCCAGGCAGCCATCCTGCGGAACTACGGCGTCGACAGCGTCGGGGTACTCGCCGCGCTGCCGTCGGCCACCGTGCAGCGCATCCTGGGAGGCCGCACCGGACGCCTGGCCGCCGACCGGGCCCGCGGCATCGACCCCCGCCCCGTCACCCCCCGGACCCTGCTCACGGTCACCACCGTCAGCCACACCTTCGCCCGGGACACGCTGGACGGGGCCGAAGTCCGCGGCGCACTGCTCGACCTGGTCGTGCAACTCGGAGCCCTGCTGCGCCGCCGCGGGCAGGCGGCCCGCGCCCTGCACCTGACGCTGCGGTTCGCCGGCGGCCCGTCCTGGGAGAAGGTCCGCCGCCTGCCGGAGGCCTCCGCGCACGAGGACGACCTGCGCACGATGGCCTACCGGCTCATCGATGCCGCGGGCCTCCAGCGAGGCCGCCTCACCGGTCTCACGCTCAGGGGCGAGGACCTGGTCGACGTCGATCAGGTTGCGCAGCAGATCAGCCTGGACGGCGCCCGCGAGGACCGACTGGTCGCGGAGGCGGTCAGCGACCGAATCCGCGCAAGATTCGGGCCCGGAGCGATCGTCCCCGCCGCCACGCTCCTGCGGGTCTCCTAAATCAGCCTCTCCCCGCGGAATCGGTCCCGGAGAGGGCTCCGCTGGGCCCGATGTGGGGTGCCGTAAGAGCTGTCACCGGCCGCAGGCAGAAAGGGGCCTGGTGCTCCGTTTTTGGCGCAGATCCAGAGGTATGGGGTTCCGAGATGCTGGGTGCCGGGCCTGTTACACCTGGACGGTGCTTCTGTCCGGGACCGTCCCGCCGCGCACTTGGTAGACACCTGGGCGTATCTCGTCGGAGCGCGCGGCGACCGCTGATGCCAACTCGGGAGGCCACAGAGTTTCCCGGTTCCAGATCGCCCTTGGCGGAATGTGCATGTGCATAGCATTTGCCAGATTCGTTCCGATCAGGTTCACACCGGCCAGATTCGCCCCGGACAGGCGCGCATCGTCCAGGTTCGCGTTGGCCAGGTTCGCATCGGTCAGGGTCGCACCGATCAGGTGCGCGTGGGCCAGGTTCGCACCGATCAGGACCGTGTGAATCAGGGTCGCGCCCATCAAGTTCGCGTCAATCAGGTGCGCACCGGCCAGATTCGCGCCGGACAGGCGCGCATCGATCAAGCGCGCGTCGGTCAGGGTCGCGTCGGTCAGGTCCGCGTTGATGAGGTCCGCGTTGGTCAGGATCGCGCCGGTCAGGTCCGCACCGACCAGGTCCGCACCGGTCAGGCGCGCGCCGGTCAAGGTCGCGTCGGTCAGGGTCGCGCCGACCAGGTTCGCACCGGTCAGGTCCGCACTGGCCAGGTTCGCGCGGATCAGGCTCGCGCCCATCAGGTTTGCGTTGGCCAGGTCCGCACGGGTCAGGAGCGCGTCGGCCAGGTCCGCGTCGGCCAGGTCCGCGCGGATCAGGAGCGCGTCGGCCAGGTCCGCAGCGATCAGGCGCGCGCCCTTCAGGGTTGCGCGGGTCAGGTCCGCGCCAGACCGGTCCGCGCCGGACAGATCCGCGCCGGACAGATCCAGATGGGCAGAATCGCCTGGGAGCTTGGGTTCTGTGAGCTGGGTGGCCTGGGGGACCGCTTCTTGGGGGGTTCCCTGCGGGCGTTGTGCGATGGCTTCAGCGGTTGCGGTAAGGGCGGTGGCCGGGGCGTCAGGGCAGGCGAGATAGAGCAGTCCGCGTAGGGCTGCTGTGTGTCGGGCCCGTTCGGTGTCCGTCACCACGTCTCCAGGGTAGGCCGGTGGTTCACAGGAAGAGCCTGTCCTCCTTGGCACAGATGGGGCAGCGGTAGTCCGGCCGGCTATTGACCGCCAGAAGGAAGTCAACGGCTGCGTTTTCGGCCCGGCTCACGATGGCCGCGAATCCGGTCTGTGGCGGTGCTGCCGTTCCCATGATGGCTGCGATCAGGTCAGTGAAGTGTTTCTCAGCCCGCTTCCAGTCCGGTCCGGCGTCCCAACCGACGCCTTCCAGAGGGTGGCGGCCACCGAAGGACTCGACCGCGGCCTTCACCGCCGCGCTGCCCTGCTCATACACATCATGCAGGGTGATCATGAGCCGCTCCCGGACGGTGGGGGCGGGCTCGGCTGTTCGGCCAGGCGGCGCAGTTCGTCCAGGACGTCGCTCAGCTCGCGCGCGTGATGGGCCTGGATCTGCTCGGTGATGACATAGCCGGCGGCCGCTCCGACGATGGCGGGGATCACGGCCCAGCCGACAAGGGACAACGGCCATGCACACCAACGAGGGCGGACGTCGGAGGGCGAAGTGATCCCCGTCATCACGTCGTAGGCGTTCGCCCAACCGACCAGGAACCCGTTGAGCACATAGAGCACTACGGCCACCGCCAGCACGACGGCACCACGGCTGACCAGCCAGTAGCCGAACCGGGGCAGCGCATACCGGTCAGCCCACTGTGCCCGCAGTCGTTGCCGTCGACCAGGTGGCGGAGGCCCGCCAGGCGTAGGCGCTGTTGCTGAGGACACCTGCCCACGGTAGGGGCTGGGTCGGCCCCGGGCAGGTGAACAGCAGCCTTGGCAGGAGGAATTGACATACGGGACATGACGAGGCGTGTCGGTTGCGGCTGGCGACACCGTTCCTACCGGCACTTCGACGAAGGAGCCCGTACCGTCTACCACCTCACCGCGGAAGCGGCGGCCGCCGACCCCGAGCAGAGGATTCGAGGAAGGACAGAGATCCCGCCGGATCTACCCCCAGGTCTGGTGGCACAGACCTAGGATTCCGGAGGCTGCGACCGCGCGCATCCTGCTGTTCCCTCTATCCGTCGGGACCGTGCGAAGTCCACAGGGGCTCACCTGTCAGGGTTCAGTTACCTCACTGTCGAACACGCGGAAATCTGTGTTGGCTGGAGTAGACATTGGGCGATCGCCTGGTTATGGTTTCTCTCGTAGCCAGAGATTGAGCAGGGCCCGGCAGACACGAACTGGCGGGCAGTGCAAGGCAGTTGAAGTAGTTGCAGTGTGCAGGGCGGTGCGGTGGTGGAGTTGCGAAGCCAGGGCTGGTGCAGGACGGCGACGGGACTGACGACCGGACCGGGTGGCCCGCGGTGATCAGGGGCCGCCATGAGCAGGACCGCGGCTGACGCGGTGGCAGTACCAGTAGGTGCAGTGCGTAGGACCAGCAGCGTGGTTGTCAATGGTTCCTCGGTAAAGGCGTCGGCTGCGGGCGCGCGTACCGGGAGGTTCGGCAGTGGGGTTCCAAGCCAGAGCAGACGCAGGACGGGCGACGGGGCTGGCTGTCGAAGCGTGGCGCTCACCCAGGCCACCAGCAGTTCGCATCACCAGCAGTACGTAGTTCCCATCGGTAAGTGCTGGTCAAGAGGGAAGAACGGAGGAGCCGAGCGCCATCGGGATCGCCCGGGCGGAACTGTTGAGCCCGGGTACCGCAGGACATCGATAGTGAGGTGGTCTCCGGTCAAGCAACCGCGATCCCCGCACCCCCGACAGAGCTCAGGTCGGGTCAGCGGAAACAGAAGGCCGGCGCAGTACCAGGGTCGGCAGATGGTGTAGCAGTTCCTTCGGGGCCCGGGTGCCAGTGCGCACCCGGGCCCCTCCACGCGTGATGCAGAGAGGTGCGATGACAGCAGACGACTCGTTCAGCAGGCTCGATGACGACGACTTCCCCGCCTACACGATGGGCCGGGCCGCCGAGATACTCGGCACCACCCAGGGCTTCCTCCGCGCCATCGGCGAAGCCCGCCTCATCACCCCGCTCCGCTCCGCGGGCGGCCACCGCCGCTACTCCCGCTATCAACTGCGCATCGCGGCCCGCGCGCGTGAACTCGTCGACCAGGGCACCCCCGTCGACGCCGCCTGCCGCATCGTCATCCTCGAAGACCAACTCGACGAAGCCCAGCGCCTCAACGCCGAACACCACAACGCCGCCGACTCCACGAACCGGACCGCCACAGTCTGAAGCAGCGGAATCCCTCTGCTTCCCTGCTGGCCTTATCGCCGGTGAGGGCTACGAGGCGGTCTTTGTCCCGATGCCGTGGGCGAGGAGGCTCTCGGCGGTGTCCTCGATGGTGTCTTCGATAGGGCGCGCTCGCCATCCGAGCAGCTTCTCCGCTTTGGTGCTTGTGGCGTCGAGATCCCGGCCGAGCTGGTGCTTGAGCAGTCGCAGTTCCGGGTTCACGATGCTCAGTGTGCGGGCGGCCCAGAGGGGCAGTTCGCGGGTCGGGGCCTTCGCGGCGCGCTCACCGAGGCGGTCGTGCAGGATGCGTGCGATGTCGATGACGCGCAGGCTGTGCCCGGCGATGGCCAGGAAGCGTTCGCCGGCGGCTGCCGGATCGGTCATCGCGCGCAGGTGCAGATCCGCGACGTCGCGTACGTCGACGAAGCCCATCCCGAAGGGAGGGCACGCAGGAACCTGTCCTTCGAGCATTCGGCGGACCAGACGCAGGGATGGCGGGTCGTCCAGGCCGAGCAGGGGTCCAAGGACCCCCACGGGGTGAACCGCCGCCAGTTCCAGGCCGCCGCCTTCGTCCTGGATGAACTGCCAGGCGGCGCGTTCGGCGAGGGTCTTGGACCGCTGGTAGGGCGGGATGTCGGTGTCGACGTCTGTCCAGTCCTCCTCGGTGAACGGGGTGGAGCGCGGGGGGTGCCCGATCCCGATGGCGCCGAAGGCGCTGGTCAGGACGGTCCGGCGCACACCGGCGTCGCGGGCTGCGCGCAGCACCCGCAGGACGCCCTCGCGTGCTGGGACCACCAGGTCGTCGTCGTTGGCCGGTGTGTGGCGCAGGGTCGGCGAGGACGGAAGCATCCGCCCGGACGCCGACCGGGCGACTTCCTTCAACTCACCGGCGCGCTGTGGCGCGCCGCGTCCAGCCCCGAGGACCGGGCGCCCCACATGCTCGCGCTCATCCTCGACGGACTCCGCACGCACCGGTGAACGCCGTGCACGACGGGACTGTAAGACGTTCGGTTTAACTCCCGATCATGGAAGATGCATCGATGAGCAGCGAGAACGTGACCGATCCCAAGTCTGTCGAGTCGGCAGAGGCGGTGTCGGCGAAGGCTGTGGACGACCAGTTGATCGACGAGCTGGTGCACCGGGCCCAGGTCGAAGGCCTGCAGCTGACTGGCGAAGGCGGGCTGCTGCAGCAATGAGGGATCCGATAATGATCAAGTCTGCTCTGCGGGGCTGAACTTGCCGTCCGGGACCGGTATCCCGGGAAACGGATCACCGGATGCGGCTTGCCCGGCACCAGAAGCAGCCAGAATGGTGGCGCAGCTCCGCGCGGGACTCAGCCGGCGGCGGTCAGGCTGTGCCACCAGTGACCGCACCCGCCGGAGCAGAAGCGCTCGCGCCGCCGGCCGTCGGCGATCGCGAGAACCGCGACCAACAGCCGGAACGCCTTGCGGCGTTCGTCGAGGGGAGTGAGTCGGGCGATCTTCCCCAGCTGCTGCTCGATCCGGCCGCGCGTGATCAGGACCGCGGGTGTGTGCGTCGGGCGTAGGCCGGCGCGGCGGATGCTCTCCGGGCCGTCCTCGGCGACGGCGCGCGCCTGGACACAGTGGTGGCACAGAAACAGCAGCACTTCGGACTGTTCCTCTGGGCCGAGTGCGTCGAAGTATTTGATGCCCTGCGACATCGGGCGCAGTCCTTGCGCGAGTGCGTTGAGCATGATGTCGCGTTCGGTCACGATTGCCTCCTATCGGATATGCGGCGACTCTGCGCGGAGTCCAGTTCAGTGGAACCAGGCAACAAGCCGTACATGGTCGGCTCCGTGGAGTTCGCCGAGTGTCCGCATCACGCTCCAGACCGGTCCCCAGTGGGTTTGGTCTCCGGCGACCGACTTCCGGCTTCGCTTGCCGGAGCTGTCTGTTCCTGCCAGTCGGCGCAGGCGAGCTCGGCCCAGGTGATCCATGTGGTCCCGTGGGCATCGCCGGTGGCGTCGTAGAGGGCCTACTCAGCTCGTAGCGTCTTGGACGCATCGCCGGGAAAGCCGCGGTCTTGTGCCAGGGCTCGGAAGCCGAAGGAGTTGCGAATGCCGAAGAGGCAGGCGAGGGCGTCGTAGGCGTTGCCGTTGTTGAGCAGGAAGAGGTCGATGGCGGCGCGCCACCCCGAGTCCTCGTCACCGGGACCCCAGAGACGGGCACCGGGCCGACATTCGATCATTCCGCCGACCTCGGTAGACATACGGGCATCCTGCCTTCACAGCCCACGACTCAGCACCCGCATTTCCGGACCAGGATGTGGGCCGATCAGCCTCCGTAGCCGTTCGTCGCCGCACTGGAACTGGAACCAGCCCGCCAGGGCGGAGTCCACCTGCTCGTAGCTCGACTTGGCCTCCCCGTGGGGTGCGTCGAAGCCGTTGGCGAGCGGGGAGCGACATCGACTGTGAGGCGGCAGGCTTGGGCTGAGGGCCTTGTCCCACCATGTGCCGATGGGGATCATGACCGGGTGCCGCACGAACAGAGACTCCACGAACTACTCGAGCGCGCCGGACTCACGGTCGTTGAGGATGTGCTCTCGGGCAGCCTGTTCCCGCCGGAGGCCGGCTGGCGGATCGCGCGGGGGATCGCGGCACCGGACTGCGCGGCCCGGGAAGCGCTCGACGCCGCGTGGTGGCGCCGTCTTCGCGATGCCGACGGCGAGTTCCTGGTGGTCGTTCTCGTATACCGGATCGGCGGCAACGACTCCCGGTGGACCCGGGTCCGGTACACCGGGAGCGGTGTGCCGGAGCTGACCGGCGACCCCGGGTTCGTGGCGCTCTCCCTGGACGGGCAGGTGCTGCTGGCGCAGGTGCCCGGCGTGGACGGGCCTCGGGTGACGGCCCTCGACCGGCTGCCGGAAGGCGCGGCCTGCATGGCGGTTTCCTCGGCGCGAGTGGGCCAGTTGACGCACAGGGCCTCATTGCTGTTGGCCGTCTCGTTATCGGCCGACTTGACGGTCTTCGGATCTTGCGATGTGGATACGGTAAACGTCTGCCCCAGGCCGGCCAGGATTTGCAGTTGGAATTGCTCTGGTTGTCGGCGTGAAGACCCGCTCGCCCTCGAGTGCGGTACTTGGGCCGGCGAACGCCATCTTGACTCGCCTGCTGCGCGGTGGAGATGCCCTCGGTTGAGCGACGACCCATGTCCACGTCCTGGTGGCAGTAACCTGATCCGCTGTCGACGCGGACCGCGACTGTCGGTGCCTCCTGGGGTGGTGCCGGTGGAAAGGAGTCCCAGGGCATGCTCGCGGTGCCAGGGGAAAGCGCGTTGCGTGTGACGCGCCGGTGGTACCGGTGGACCTTTACAGGGGTCGTCCGTCAGGACGGAATGTTGACGGTTTAACAATCCGCACCTGCGTGCGTGTGCTTCACGGGAGTGTCGAGGGGCGACACGCCACTTGTGTGGTAACTCACAGTAACAGCCCAGTGGGATTGGGGCAGTTGGCGTAGTCGATGCAGTCCCAGCCCTCCCGCGGCGCGGGCGTGCGAAGAGCGCGGGGGTCGCGCACGCCGAGTGGTACTCGCTGGATAGGCTATGAGTGCACGCCCTCCCTCGCTGAGCACCGGAAGACACTGCAGCCGAGGAAGGGAGCGCGACGGATGGCGGGTCCAACTGGACTTCCACCACCACAGGAGGGTGACCAGCCACCAGCCGGACGGCAATCCGGCAGAAGCACCCGGCTGACACCGGGAGCCTGGTGAGCGGCCTCACCACTCCGGGCCTCGAATCTCTTCGTCCTGGCAAGTCAGGAGATTCGGGGCCTTCTTCTTATGTTGTCCATGGGTGTGAGTGTTGAACCTGAACGGTCCCCCTCCCAACGCCCCTGGAGCAACTACCAAAGTCTCGCGTCGGCGCAAGGGCAGGAACAACAACTGCGCCTCCTAATTACTCAAACGCACAGTTCACGAACTTAGAGCACAGTGAAAAGACACCCCTCTACCCACGCGCTGGGTTTCACTAAACTGTACCCGTCGGAAGGTAGGGGGCTGCGGTGGCGCGAGGACTCGTGGTGATGTTCAACGGCTTGAGACTGCGTCAGGCGCGAGCTGTCGCAGACGGCGGTCAGGGCATCAGTGCAGCAGAGCTGGCCAGACGGATCGGTGCCACGAAAGCTCAAGTCATTGCGTATGAGAACGGATCAAGCAAACCTGATCCGAGGCGGATCCGTGCCCTTGCGGATGCATTGGGTGTGGAGCCGCTGCAACTGTCTGACACCAGCGACAAGGCAGAGTGGTCTCTTGCCGATCGGCGTCGCGCACAGGGGATGACGGCTGCGGAGGTCAGCAGCGAACTGAAGCTTTCCCTGAGGGCCTACCGGCGGCTGGAAGCTGAAGGGCTCGTACCGGCAAGGCGCTTGGGGGTACTGGATGACCTCGCGGCTCTTCTGAGGATCTCGGTCGGCGACGTTGAAGGCTGCCTGGCCCGGGCGCCCATGCTTGCGCAGCGCCTGGACGAGGTGCGCGAACCGCTCACATGCCTGCTCCATTTCTATCTGCGGCCTCGCATCCTTGAGAAGCCGCAGCAGGATGATGACGAGATCATCGCTCTGGCGGACTTGTACCGCAGGCCGCCGTTGGTCCTGGCTCGCATTCTCAGTTATGAAATCGACCGGCTGCGCACCGTGCAGCGTCGCCAGGCGAATTACCGCACAGCGGCGGACTTCGGCGCGACGGTCGAAGCCCAGGACAAAGGCCACCGGGCCGCCCTGGCCGAGTCCCGGAAGTTCCGCGACGTCATTGAGACGCTCCCACAGCGCCTGGACGAATTCTTCCGGGTCATGCTGCCCCAGGACGTGTGGCGTCTGCTGGCGCTCATGTACGCCTTGCGCCCGCTGGGCGGCTGGCTACCCGGCGGGCGGCTGCAGACACAGCCCCAGTCTTGGAACGACGTTCCGTCCTACCTCCTGGACCGGCGGGCAGCAGGGAAAGACGCTGTCGGCGAGATGGACTACCGGATCTCTGAGCAGGGATCCAAGCACTGCAGCACTTATCGTCAGTGGTACGACGCCTGCTATCCGGCCGTACAGCTGTTTGTCCAAAGCCATGAGAGAGCGCTCGCAGGTCACATGCGTGAGTCCGAACTGAGTGATCTCCTCTACGGCGCTGACGCAGTGCTGTTCAGTTTCGATGGGCTGCTGTGCCGCCTGTTCGGTCAAAACCTTCAGGACATCTCAGATCGCCTGCTGCAGCGCGCGCAGTCCCTGCGACTGGCCTTGGCACCGCAGACTCCCACGGACCCTGTCGGTATGCTCCGGTCCCTGGTGCCGCAAGGATCGGCTTCACAGATCCGCCGACTGGACGGCTTCCTGACGCACTTTGAGATAGAAGCCGCACAACGTGCTGACCCCCTTCCCGGAGTGGAGGAGCTGCTGAAGACGCTCATCGACGGCGCTTGGCGTCTTGCCGTGGTCACCGACCATTCGTCCATGGCTGTGGAGGCATTCCTTGAACGTCTGCCCCAGCAGATACCGTCGAGCCGTATTGCGGTCGTCGGTCGGTCGGCGGACCTGGAACTGACCAAGCCCAACCCGCATGCTCTCCGGCGGGCCACGACGAAGCTTAACGTGGCCAACGAACGGGCGCTGGTGGTGGGGGAGTCGGCAGACGACGCAAAAGCCGCTCAATCCGCAGGCATTACCTTCGTCGGGATCGCTCAGAATGCCGAGCATGCCCGGGTCTTGCGTAAGGCGGGAGTGACTCGCACCGTGGAGAGTCTGGATATCATGGCGGCCCTGGTCCGGGAGCAGGCCAGCGGGTGAGCCAGCGCAGCTTGTGCGCCTTGTCGCTATCCGTCTGAAGAACCACCCAGCTCTTCCCAGGACTTGAGTGTGTCGGCGTACCGCCGAGTCTGGGGGTGGTCTGCTCCGAGTAGACGGACACTGATGTCGCACACATCCCTGAGCATGTTGCCGGCCTCAGTGGTGGCTGACAGTGCATGCAGTACCACGGCCAGCAGGTGCGCGGTTGCCAGACTTTTGGGATGGGCATTCCCATACAGGCGCTTGCGCGTCTGCAGGACCTGCTGGCTCTCCGATCGGGCTTCCTCCAGTCGGCCCATGTCGTGCAGGACGCACGCATGATTGTGGCGCGCGGTGGCCGTGCTCGGATGGTCTACACCCAGACGACGGCGCCGGATGGCGGTCAAAGCGGCGAACTCCTGCCGCGCGGCATGCAAGTCGCCGCGGTCATGGAACACCCGGGCTAGCTCGTGCCGGGCGGCCAGCGTGCAGGCGCCCTCGGGACCGTCGATGCGCAGCCGGGCCTCGAACACTGCGCGCAGATGGGTTTCCGCCTCGGTCAGCCGCCCTCGGTCATGCAGCAGTCTGCCCAGTTCGTGCCGGGCGGTCAGAGCGTCCGGATGCTCCTTGCCTTGCACCTCCACCAGCATGCCCCACACCTGCGTCCGCGTAGTCTCGGCCTCGCTCAGATCGCCTAGATCCTGCAGAACCTGCGCGAGGTTGTGCCGGGTGGTGATGGTGTTGAGATGCTGAGCCCCTCCCGTCTCTTGGCGGATGACCAGCACACGTTCGAATTCCTTGCGTGCCTGGGCGAACAGCCCTTGAGCCTGC
This sequence comes from Streptomyces sp. NPDC088747, assembly GCF_044751025.1. Taxonomy (NCBI): domain Bacteria; kingdom Bacillati; phylum Actinomycetota; class Actinomycetes; order Kitasatosporales; family Streptomycetaceae; genus Streptomyces; species Streptomyces sp. NPDC088747. Next base: position 43,406 of record NZ_JBIVKZ010000029.1, on the reverse strand, counting down.
AAGTAGCGGGCGGCGAGCTCTGCGGCATCCGCGCAGACATTCCGCTGCCGTGGACTCAGATGCTCCCCGGCCTCGGCGTACTGCAACAGCTCGAGAGCATGCGGGCTCAATACCTGCCAGATGGGCCACGACTGGGGGTCTTCCGGTGGCAGACGCACCTCGTCCAGAGCGAGAGCCTGCTCGATCAGCGTGACAGCTACACGGGTGTCAGCCCGGGCAATATCCCGGATCAACGGATGAAGTCGCACGCAGGGTAACCCTCCTGGTTTGTCAGGTGAGTCAAGGGTATCCACCAACCCAAGGGCCGCCAGTTCACGCAACGTGTGCCACAGCTCTTTTCCCTCCATGCCGTCGCAGCCCGCCACTACGGCCGACACCGTCGACGGGCGCAACAGCAAGGTGTAGGGAATCGCTGCACTACCGAAAGCCGCCAGCACTGTCAGCAGCAGACGAGCGCGGGCCAGTCCCATCTGGTGCAGCAGATCCACCGACAACTGCCAGGCATCGGCAACGGCAAGCGCTGGATTCAATCTTGTGCCGCATTCGTCCAGCGCCCGTTGGTAGGAACAGAAGTCCGATGGTGTCCCGGCGTCCCTGAAGACGGCCGGCATCTCGTTGACCTCGGCAAGATACGAACCCGCCAGGCACAGCGCCAACGGCAGTGCGCCCAGCCGCGTTGCGAGACGACGTGCGGCATCGACGGAACCGGCCTTGTGCCCTGCCCGGTCAAGGAGCACTTGAGCGGCGTGCTGAGGAGCCAGTGGTCTCACCGGGTGCAGCACCGCATTCGCCCCCCACAGCTGCTGAACCCCCAGGCAGGTGAGCGCGACAACCATGCCGCCCGGACAGCGATGAGGCCGCAGCCAGCCAGTTCCTGCCGCCAGCCGCCCCGGACCATCCAGCACGCTGAGATCTTCCACATTGTCGATGACCAGAAGCCACCTCCCCTCAAAGCTCTCCAGCTTCTCCCACAGGGCATCTGCCACTCCGCCCCCCGGTACTTCCTCCGATGCCAGCCCCAAGTGCCGCGCCAGGGCGTGCATACTTGCCGTGAACATGGCGCTGTGCCGGGCGTCCACCCACCACATACGGCAGCCCGGCGCCGTCCGCAGGCGGAACGCCAGTTCCAGGGCCACGGCGGTCTTGCCGCACCCGCTCATGCCGTGCAGCACGTGAAGACGTCCGTCGCCGCCTTCCAGGCATTGCCCGAGTAGCTCATCGACCAGATACTCCCGGCCGCGCAGCGCATAGCGCGGGTCCCGTTCGCCCACCGGCGCGACGAGCGTCACGGCCGGCTCCCCAGGGATCGGTGCGGTCGGCGGTATGACCAGGTGAGCGATCTCCATGCGGTTGGCCGCAATGGCGCCGTACTGGGCAACCACTCCTGCCGAAGAGGTGAACGGGCCTGCGCCTTCTACTGCTGCGGGCCGCGGGGGAAAGGGGGAGACAGCTGGATTCCCCCGTCAACCCGGAGCACCCCGCCCGCCACCGACCCGCCCTCCGCCCGGACCGAGACATCCTTGCCAGCGGCCAGCCCGCCGTGCGTGGCACTCGTGGGCTCCGCCCTTGCCGGCGTACCGAACTGCCGTACCAGCGAGTCCAACTCCGCCGTCGCCCCGCTGAGTTCTTCTGCACTGAGCCTCCCAAGGAACTCCTCGAGATGAGCCCGCCACATGCCCTCCCAGTAGTACGCGGGCGGCCGTTGAAGGTTCTGCGAAGACGACAGGCCCGCTTCGGTCTGGTCCAGGCGCTGCAACTCGGCCTGTTGACGCTCGGCGTCACCCCGGCCGAGCAGCAGAGCAGTCTGGTGCCGCACAGCTGCCCACGCGTCGGTGCCCACTGCCTGCACCACTGCCGTGCCACCAGCTGCCGCTAACGCCGCTATTGACTCACCCAGCACTTTCTCCCCCAATGTCTCCTGTGTTTCCCTCAGCGCACAGTCCATGATCGATAAAGATGTTTCGCGGAGCGTTCTAACGGATTCTTCCTCGTATCCTCTAGGCTCATCCATCCCGGCTCTGATCGCTGACAGGAAGAAGCCGTCAAGCCGAGGGAGGCGTGCAGCCGCAGCGCCATATCAGCACGTGGCAAGACGTGAGCACTGTCTCGCACCGACTGATGGTGCGGTAACGTCCGAACCCGAGGTGAATAAATCTGCGGTCGCCTCAACGCGCCCCGGAAGTCGGGCGGAAGCGTGGGAGAAGGGGGTCCGGCGTGAAGGGCCGGCGGGGTAAGCGCGCCATCGAGGACCCTCGGCGCAAGGAAATACGGCTTCAGTACAACAGCTTTATCGTCCCGCTGCAGTTCTACCTCCTGATCAAGTGCGCCTACTTGGTCATGAACCCACGCGATGTCGCCGACGAGGCCTACATCACGCTCTCCACCAAGCATCGGGGTCCGTGCACCTATGACGCTCTGCGTCAGCTTGCCGACGAGATCGTTCAAGAGCGGGTGGACGGCGGTGTCGACAGTCGTTCCGACCACTCCTCCTTGAAACAGTTGTTCGACTCCTACTTCAGGGGTAAATACCATGTGGTGCGTGAATTGGTATGCGCACTTGATGACCTTGAGGACGAGGACAGGAAGATCCAGGAAGCCCGGTTACTGGATCTTCTCGCCAATGAAAACATTGCCGCCGTGATCGGAGAGGCTGTTTTGGCGAACTCGGGGCAGGAGCGAAAAGATCTCGCTAGGTTGACGGAGGAGAGCAGCGACCTGGATGAACTCAAGTCGTTCTTCGCGGATCTGTGGAGGGGGAGCAGCGATGATTCAACAGGACAGTGATGTCACAGTTCGACTCTACCGTTCCTTTGTGCGGTTAAAGTTCGACATCCGTGCTGATGAGCAGGAATTGAATTACCGCTTCGAGCAGGCTATGGACGCTATCGACCGCGCCGGACGGCAACCCGACTGCACCTGGCGGCGCACTCGCCGGGCGCTCACCACCGCTACGCGCTTCAGTGCATCCACCCGGAACAAGGCAGCCGCGCTAGCCGTCGCTGCCGTCACGGCAGCGGGTGGCGTCCTCCAGGGCATTCTCGGTGCGTCGGTATGCCTCGGTGTTGGCGTCCTGGTCACAGGCGCGCTTCTGGCGATCCTTCCGCATGGCACGCCTAGCGCTCGCGGCTCCGGACGCGGGTGAGCCGGCTGCTGGGAGCCGACTCGGCAGGACGACCCATTGCGCTGCTCGCGAGGCACACCATCGAAAGACCTGAGCCGATGAACTGGCCGTCCGGCGGGACGAGGGGCCAGCACCAGAAACGGCGCCTTCGCGACGGTCGCTGCCCGATGGATCACGGCATCGACGACGTTCTCCACGACCAGCCTGAGCAAGTGCGCCAGCGGTCAGGATCGTAGGAAAGTCATGGGTGTGCTCCTGCCCGACATTCACGGTCAAGACCACCAGCCAACCATCGTCTTTGGCAGCTCTCGGGGAATCGCCGCGTCGACCGTTCACCTCTGATCCCTCGTCCAAATGGAAGCCGACAGCCTGGCCCCTGTGGGGGATTCCCGAAGTCAGAGACGCCCCGAAGGCGGGCGATCAAGCTCGCCGTCCGCTACGAGGCGACCGTGCTGATCGCAGCTCTCAACGAATGGCTTTGAACGGCGGCGGCCTTCCCGTTCTCGTTCACCAGTCCCGGCCGGCGGTCAGCACCTCGGCATCCGCATCCGCGAACCCGTATGCCAACGCGACGAAGCAGAACTTGTCGCAGATCCACTCGCGCGCAACCGTCTCGATCCCGCTTCCGGCCGCCACGAACTCCCTGTCCAGCAGGTTGAACTCCTCCGTCGCTGCCTGGGTGAGTCCATACAGGGTCTCCAGGTCCGACGGCTCCCCAGCCTCAGCGCGCTCGCACAGCCGTAGCAGGATCGCCTTCCCCCGGTCGACTACGTGATCAGGGAAGTTTGGGTCGTCGCACATCAGCTGCAGGAACGCGTGTCCCGCTATCTGCTGGTTTGTGATCGGCACGGCGCTTCCCTACCTATGTGAAGAACTGACACGTCGATCATGCACAGCACCACTGACAACGACGCCGCCTATGTACGGCAGACCCCGCGCGACCAGGACTTTCACTAGGGCTGTCGGCGGCGTTCACCGGGGTACCGATGAGGCCCGGATGAGGAGCCGGGGCTGACGCGACGTCACCTCCTGGCGCGGGTGCGTCCGGGAGAGCGCACGGAGGGCAGGTCGTCGCGCGTTTTGTCCGTTTCGAGGGCGTCGGCGGGCATCCGGCGGTAGGAATGGAGGAGTTCGGCGATCGCGGAGGGGTGGGCCTCGGCCGCCGTCACGAGTGCGGCCAGCACCTGCGAACGCGACGTTTGCTCCCCGGCCGCGGCCGCGGCCCGGACCAGGACATCTAGCCTTCCGTCCACATCCTCCGGCCAGTCGACCAGCGTCTTGCGTCGTGGACGCTGCCACAGCAATTCCACACGTCCCCCTCGCTGACACCAATGTATATTCAATATATATTGAGCCTATGGTGACGGTGCTGCAAGAGCGCGCAGAGCAGAGGGTCTTAGACCACGACCTGGCGAGGAAGATCCGTGTGGCAGGCCGCACACTGACGGTGACGCCGGTGTTCGACACCTACTGGCGCTTCGCGGCGGCGCGCCAGAAGGTCTACGAGGCGCGGCTTGCCGGGCGAGCGGGACCGTTCACGGATGATCCGATCCTGCAGCGACACCGTTTCACCAACTGCTTTAGGGCCGCGGACCGGGTCAGCCAGGATTTGATCGGCGGCGTGATCTACCAGGGCGAGCAGGCGTGGGAGGAAATCTTCTTCCGAACCCTGCTGTTCAAGATCTTCAACAAGACCTCGACGTGGCTGCTGCTGAATGGCGCGCTGGGAGAGGTGCGGTGGGACGCCTACGACTACCGGGTTTTTGACCGGGTGCTCTCACAGGCCTTCACTGCGGGGCAGCGGTTGTACTCGGCCGCCTACATCGTGCCCCCGCCACAACTCGGACAGGAGCGCAAGCACCAGAACCATCTGCGGCTGCTGGAGATGATGATGACCGCGGACGCGCCGCAGCGCGTGCTGACCGCGCCGACGCTGCAGAGCGCCTACCAGGTTCTGCTCGGGTTCCCGGCGATCGGGCCCTTCCTGGCCTACCAGTTCGTGATCGACCTCAACTACGCGGCCGAGTTGCCGTTTTCGGAGATGGACTTCGTCGTCCCCGGGCCCGGGGCACGCGACGGGATCCGCAAGTGCTTCGGGCCGGCGGCCGACGGCATCGAGGCGGACGTCATCCGCTACATGGCCGACACCCAGGACGAGCACTTCGCCCGCCTGGGCCTCTCTTTTACGGGGCTACGCGGGCGCCCGCTGCAGCTGATCGACTGCCAGAACCTGTTCTGCGAGGTCGACAAGTACGCCCGTGTCGCCCACCCGGACATCGCCGGGATCAGCGGCCGCAGCCGCATCAAACAGACCTACCGGCAGCAGGCCGACGCGATGCCGGCCTGGTTTCCCCCCAAGTGGCAGCTCAACGGCCCGCCTGGACGCTGAGGTTGCCGCATACGACGCCTGCTCGTCTCGCGACAGCTGCCCGTCATGCCGCGAGGCGGCTGGTGCCGGTCAGTAGGGGACGCAGTTGGGTGATAGGGCCGTCCAGCCGGGCATGGCCGGCCACCACGGTCAGGGTCCCGCAGCCCAGTTCGGCCTGCTGGGCGATGTAGGCCAGCAGGCGGCCCAGGCCGAGGTAGTTGCCGTAGGCGCGTTCGAACATGAAGTGGCTGCGGTAAAGGACCGCGGCGTGCACCCGCCTATCGCGGTCCAGTTGGAGGGAGATGTGGCTCAGGCAGGGGAAGCCGATGTAGCTGTTGTCCTTCCCGGCTGTGTGGACCAGCAGGTCCGCGCTGACCTCCTCCGTGTCCGTGGCCGCGGCTATGTCGATCTCGTAGGCGGCGGCTATTTTGGTGCCCGCGGCCTGGGCCCGCAGGCGGCTGATGGTGGTGCCGAGCTGGTCGACGCCGGTGTTCGACGCCGCGGGGTAGGACACGAGGCGGCCGAAGTACGTACCGCGGTGATTGCCCGGGTACCGCTTGATTACTGGATACATCCGCCGGTAGCGCTCGGCGAGGTCATCTGGGCCAGCACTCCGTGCGGCCAGGGCCGCGGGGAACAGGGTGCTGGCCACGGTCTCCAGCGGCCACAGTCCGCGAGCGGTGCGCAGCCGGTCGAGTTCGGCGCGGAACACTGGGTCGTCGCTCGTCGGGTCGGCGATGCGCACCACCGTGTGCAGGCCGGTCCGGTCCGGGTTGTCCTTGCGGTCCAGCTTGTTGCAGGCGGCGACCCAGGCCTGGGTGACGTCGCGTTCGGTCACGGTGAAGGTGTGCATCAGTCCTCCTGACACATGCGGGTGTGGGTCCGGGGAGTCGGGCTCAGGCGGGCCAGGTCTCGTCGACCCCGGCACGCGGGGCTTCGCGCACCACCGTCAGCCGCAGCGCGGCACCGTGCGTCGGCACCGCGACCTCGATCAAGCCCTGTTCGCCCGGCGGAAGTTCGTCGGTCACCACGGCGCTCGCCAGCGGCGTCGTACCGTCACTGGTCCACGGCTCCACTCCCTTGGGCAGGATGTCGAAGAGTGCGTTGTCCAGGTGCAGCACCAGCACATCGCCCGCGTCGGCGTGCACCGTCTGCCCCGCGGAGGCTGCTGTGATCACGTGCACTTGGGCCTGCCCGGGTAGCGAGGCCCCTCCCGCCAGTGAACTGCGCAGGTCGGCAGGAGCGATCTTGGACCACTGGCCAGCCCGGCCGGCATCTAGGAGCCGGAGGTTGACCAGGTGGCGTACGGTTCCGGCGTACGATGTCCCCAGTTCGCGCGCCACCCGGTAGACGTGCTCGGGACGCGACGGCCGGCTGCCGCAGATCCGATCCAGGGCTGCCCGCACCGCCGGCAGGGGCATCAGGAACCATGCTGCGAACGCTTCCGCTGTCTTCTCCTCCTCGGGCCAGCTGCCGTTGCCCCAGCGCAGCGCGGGATCGAGTTCCTCATCGGCCGAGGTGCGATGGCCCAGCCGGTGATGCCCCAGCTCATGCGCGGCCGTGTGTCGCTGGGTGACCGCGTTCAGTGAAGCGTTGAGCATCACGGCTGGTCCCTTGTCGGCTGGGGAGAAGTACACGCCGAACAGCCGGGGCATCGGCTGTGCCATCCCGATTACGTCCGCCGCTCCCAATGCTCGGTGCACGTGAACGTACTGCGTGCGGTCGATGCTGAGGTCGCGGTGCGCCTGGACGGCTGCGATCGATGCGATCCGGTGTGCCAGGGCCCAGTTCACGCCGTCGGACTCCCGCCCTCGACGTTTTGATCCTCGCGTTCTGCCGCGCGCCGGAGCGTGAGGTATTCGGCAAACTCCAGCACGGTCTTGGCATCCCCGTCGGTGAGTTGGGCCAGCGCTCGCGGCAGACCGGCCAGTGAGTACTCGCTGGCGTCGGCGTCCTTCTCCTCGGCCAGGAAATAGGCGACCGGCTGCCGGTACAGGCGGGCCAGCTTCTTCAGCTCCAGGCTGTCCACACGCCGCTCGCCGCGCTCGATGTCGCTGATGGCCGAGCGGGGGATGCCGGTGGAGTCCGAGACGAACTGCTGAGACATGTTCAGGTAGTCGCGGGTCTTCTTCAGCCGTTCACCGAGCCGCACCAGCTCGGGATCGCGGTCACGGCTGTCGGAGGGGGGAGGGGTCATGACTGCTGCCTTTCTTCGATCGCGTCCAGGACCGCTGCGGCGAATGCCCGCACCGAGCCGGTCGCCTGGGCCGCTTCCCGGTCCGCGGGAATTGCGACGTGGTAACGCTCCTCGATGCGTGTGAGGATCTCGACCACCAAGAGGGAGTCCACGGGCAACTCCCGCCCGCCCTGCTCCAGTTCGGAGCGGAGCCCGTCGGGGGAGACGCCCTCGTACTCGGCGAGGAAGTCGATGACGACCGAGGTGATGTCGTCCATGCTCGGTGTGCCTGTGTTCGACAACTCTCCCCAATCGTCTGTATATCCAACGGTGCTGTCGTAGCATACGACATAGTGTCGGGAAAGCCAACAGGGCTGTCCCAAGATCAGACAGGCGTGCGTGTGGACTTCAAGCGCTACCAGCAAGCGGCCATCAAAACCCTCCAACCCCCCGCAGAGGGCACCGACCCGGTCCTCGTCCCTCTCCTCGGTCTCGCCGGTGAAGTCGGATCCCTGACCACCGCCTACAAGAAGTTCCTGCGCGACGGACCCGCCTTTGAACAGGGAAAACACCAGTTACGCGAAGAACTCGGCGACGTCCTGTGGTACATCGCCGCTCTCACCCACCGATTCGGACTCGACCTCGACGACGTAGCCGCCGCCAACCTGGAGAAGGTCAAAGACCGCTGGCGCACCACCCCCCAAGAGGAGCACGCCCCCTTCGACGCCGGCTTCCCCGCGCACGAACAGTTGCCCCGGCAGACCTCATTCACCTTCACGCCCACCACGACCGACGACGGCCGCACCGTCATCGTCCTCACGCGGGAAGACGGGACCCCCGCCGGTGACCCTCTCACCAGCGCCTCCCACGTCGAAGACGGCTACCGCTTCCACGACATCTTTCACCTCGCCCACGCCACGGTGCTGGGCTGGTCTCCGGTCACCCGCTTCCTGCTGGGTCGCAAACGCAAAAGTGACCCCCGCGCCGACGAAGCCGAAGACGGCGGCCGCGCCATCGCCATCGAGGAAGGCATCTCAGCCCTCGTCTTCTCGTACGCCGCCCGCCACCGCTACCTCGCCGACATCAAGCACATCGACCAGGAACTCCTCGCCACCATCGGCCACATGACCGCCCACCTCGAAGTCAGCATCTGCCGTGCCGCGGACTGGGAACACGCCATCCTCACCGGCTATGCTGCCTGGCGCCAGCTCCGCGATCACAACGGTGGCATCGTCCACCTCGACCTCGACCAGCGCACCCTCACCGTCACCCAGGACTGACACCCCGGCGGTTCGGAACGCCCCGGCCGACGCGTTCCGAACCACCTCGAACGTGAGCACGCCGGCCGGTGGTAGCAAGGCCGAGGAGACACATCCCACCGGCACGCTGAGCACGGACGATGCGGGCTGGCTCCATGCAGCGGTGGGCGTCCTCATCGTGAGTTGTTCCAATGCGTCTCGGCTGGGATGTCCGTGTGAGGGAGCGGCGCGGTAATCCGCCGCCAACGCTCTTGAGCAGCCTGCGTTTTGTCTGTGGCGAGCGGACCGCCCAGCCTGTGGGCACGCATCCGGGACCGTGCTGCTGCTGGCCCTCACCCACGTCATTGGCCTCACCGGTCGCGGCGCGGCCGCCGCCGCAACCGCCGGTGCGCCAGTGAGCACGACACGTAAAAGTCGGCGGCCGCGGTCACGAACTCCAGTAGCGTCGTGACCTGCGGAAGCGCCATCCAGAAGGACTCTGTCCAGGCAGTAATCGTCGTGAACGACATCGCGAGCTCCTTCGCTCAGGGAACCGATGCCTTTACGGTGAGCGTCGGAGCGGTCACTTTCGACTAACGTAGAAATTTGGACGCTGGACACTCAACGACCTCTCAATCGCGCGACCGCCTCCCGGGGGGAAGACGGATGCTCGACGATTTGAAGCGGCTGCACGCTCTGGTCGGGTCCCCATCGCTGGAGACCCTCGCCCGGCACGCTCAAGCCGAAGGATCAGCGACGTCGAGGTCCACCTTCGGCAACCTGCTGAACGGCAGACCCACACGACTCGACACGGTGGAGGCGTTCGTCCGGGCCTGTGCCCGGCATGCCCGCACCCGCCGTCCCTCCATCGCCCTCGACCCCCAGGAAGTCCACCTCGAAACGTGGCGTCACCGCTACGCCGACAGCCACCGCTCAGGGGGCACACACCGAATCTCGGCCGCACCGCGCCGAGGTGAGGCCATTACCGGCACACCGCACTGGCCGCAACCGTGGCCCCACCAGGTGGGAGTGCTGCCTCTGCTGGCCGACTGTCGCCAGGAGCGCCCCGCTGACCGCGACCTCGACGCGTTCATGGCTACCGGCAGCGGCACCGCCGTGGTGTGGCAGGTGTTGTTGTCGGGGATGGGGGGCGTCGGGAAGACGCAGCTCGCCACAGCCCTCGCTCACCGCACGTGGCGGGCAGGGCAAGTCGACCTGCTGATGTGGGTGACCGCTGCGTCCCGCGACGCCGTGGTCATCGCCTACGCGCAGGCCGCTGCTGACATCACTGGACTGCAGGACGACGACCCTGAGCAGGGCGCGGCGCGCTTCCTGGCCTGGCTGTCCGAACCGCATCGCCGACGGTGGCTGATCGTGCTGGACGACCTGCAGAACCCTGCGGACCTCAACGGGCTCTGGCCTCCCACGGTCCCCTCCGGCCGGGCGGTGGTCACCACCCGCCGCCGTGACGCTGCCTTGTCGAGCGGGCGGTACCTCGTGGAGGTCGGCCTCTTCACCCCCGGGCAGTCAACGGCCTACCTGAGCGCCCGGCTAGGCGGCGACGGCAATCTGCTCACCGATGACGACCAATTGGCCGAGGATCTCGGACACCTGCCGCTGGCATTGGCCCAGGCAGGTGCCTACATCCTCGATCGGGGCTTGTCCTGCGCCGAGTACCGGCGCCGCCTGAACGACGTCCGCAGGCGCCTGGCGGACCTCACCCCCGAGCCCGAAGCTCTGCCGGATGAGCATCGAGCCACCGTCGCGGCCACGTGGTCGCTGTCCATCGACCACGCCGACACCTTGACCCCGCGAGGGTTGGGCCGCCCCGTCCTGGAGTTGGCAGCACTGCTCGACCCCAACGCGATCCCCGCCGAGCTACTCACCACGAGCGTGGTCATCGCTTACCTCCGCGGCCGCCGCAATTCCCAGGAGCCTGTCGAAGCCGACGATGTGTGCGACGTCCTGCACAGCCTGCACCGTCTCAGCCTGCTCACGCTCAATCCGGTCGACCCGACCATCCGGGTGCACGCCCTGATCCAGCGTGCGGTCCGCGAGTCTGCGCACCCGGAACACGCCAACGCGCTGGCGACGACCGTGGCCGACGCCCTGGTGTCGATCTGGCCGGACATCGAGTGCGACCCTTCCCGCGGGCAGGTGCTGCGGGCCAACACAGCGGCCCTGCACGCTGTTGCAGGCCTGGCCCTGTGGAACACCAAAACAGGCGCTCACCGCGTCCTGTTCACCGCTGGCAACAGTCTGGGCGAGTCTGGTCTGGTCTCGGCGGCCGCCGCCTACTACGGCGACCTGGGCTCCACGGCAGCGCAGCGGCTCGGCGCCGAGCACTCCCACACCCTCGCCGTCCGCGCCGGCCACGCACGCTGGCGAGGCGAGGCCGGGGACGCCTCCGGCGCTTTCGCCGCCACCGAAGCCCTGCTGGCGGACCGGCTGCGGATACTGGGGCCCGACCACCTTGACACCCTCACCACCCGGCACAACCTGGCCTACTGGCAGGGCGAGTCCGGTGACCCCGCCGGGGCGGCGATCGCGTTCGACGCCCTGCTGCACGACATGGTGCGGCTGCTAGGACCCGATCACCCCGACACGCTCACCACCCGCAATGACCTGGCCTGGTGGCGAGGAAAGGCGGGTAACCCGGCTGGGGCGGCTGCGGCGCTGCGCGTATTGCTCGGTGACCGGCAGCGGGTACTGGGGCCCGACCACCCGCACTCGATGATCACCAGGAACGACCTGGCCTGGTGGCAAGGGCTCGCCGGTGACCCCAGCGGCGCCGTCGATGCGTTCAGGTCCCTCCTCCCCGACCTCGTGCGGGTGCTGGGCCCCGACCACCCACGCACCCTGACCACCCGGAACAACCTCGCCTGGTGGCAGGGCGCAGCCGGGGATCCCTCCCACGCACTGGCCGCCCTGCGAGAGGTCTACGCCGACCGCCTCCGAGTGCTGGGTCCCGACCACCCCCACACAATGATCACCCGAGGCAGCCTGGCCTATTGGACCGCGATGGCAGGTGACCCAGACGGTGCGGTTACGGCGTTCGAGGCACTCCTGACCGACCGACTGCGGGTACTCGGCCCCGACCACCCGCACACCCGCACCAACCGTCATCAGATCGCCTACTGGAGCGACTACCCGGGTGACCAGACCACCGCCGGAACCCTGCTGACCGACATATTGCAGGTGCTCGGCCCCGACCATCCCGACACGCTCACCGTTTGGAGCCACGACTCCACGCAGGCACCGCTACCCTGAACCGGCCCTGGGGAACCCGACCGTCACTCACCGCCGCGCCGGGCTGCGCACAGCTGGCAGCCGACACGACTGGCCCTCACTCCGGCGACCCCGCCCGCCCGTGCCGCACCCGGCCAGCACTGCCGGCCCTGTGCCAAAGACGGCAGCGCCCGCGCCAGAATGCCCCGGCGGCACATGGCACCACTGGGCCAGTTGCTCCTGCGCCACCGCATTGAGGCGCGGTGCGGCAGCGGCTGAAAGATTCCTGCTGCCGGAATTCCTCCTGGTCGGAGACATGTGTTCGATGGTGTAGACGCATGTCATCTGCTTTCGTGATGTCCTCAAGATTCGCGCGTGTGGAGGTCGTCGTGGGAAGAAGCCGCACATCCCGATCCGCCACCCGTAAATCCACCCTCCACCGGCTCAACCCTCCCGAAGGCACGACGTGGGAACTGCGCACATTCGTCCGCGTGAGATACCTCGACAGTGAGGACTACCAGGCCAGGGAGTTCACCCGCCCGGGAATGGAAGGCCTGCTGATTACTGGAGGCGTTCCCCGGGAGCGAGCCGATTGGTGCAGCGCGGCGGAATCGATCACCGGACTGGACGTCAGCGAACGCAACCGTGCTGCGGCGGGACTCATCATCATGCGCACCGGCCGAGGCGCTTACGCGCTGAGTTATGGGGTGGGGCAGCACATGCTGGATCCCTACTTCCGCGACGACGAGTTCGGGCTGGAGTTCGCGACCCGCTGTCTCGACGACGACGGGGTCATCAAAATCCGCAACCAGATCATGGACGGCAGAGGCCGGGTGGACGAGTACTCCGTGTCGCGGGGCGAGCGGATCGACGACTTCGGCCTGGACCGTTTCGGCGCCGTCGTCCGCCGGATCTGCGGCACCGTCAGCGGGCTGTCGCTGACCTCCCTGGAGACCGGCAACGCACGGCAGGTCCGCGTCGAATGCGGACAGGCCACCATCAAACTCCCGCTGGCCATCACCGTGGACCAGTTCCTGAGCGACCTCACGGCGATCGAAGACGTGTGCGCAAAGCCGGATCCGCTGCCGCAACTGCGTTTTGTCAGCAGGGTCCACGCCCTCGATAACCGCAGCCACAAAGCCGTTCAAGCCCAAAAGCTCCTGGAAACACACCTCGCGGATCCGGACAGTCCCCGACTGACCATCGGGATCCCCGACTCATGCCAGGAAAGCTACAGCTCCGCCCAGGCATTCCGCGCCAGACGAGGCGCCCGCACGATGGAGACCCACGAGCTCGAACTGCACCACCTGCTGCAGTTCGTCCAGGACAAGCCCGAAGGAGAGCGTCTCAAGGCACTCTCCGACGTACGCGTCACTATGTTCAGTGACGACGACTGCCGGACACCGGCTGGCGTTACCACGAACGGCAAAGAGTGGCTCATCGCCGACATCACGCTGGGCACCGACCGCCTCTTCTACGGCAACGGCAAATGGTTCGAGGTCGGGGCCGGCTTCCTGGAGACCCTGGAGGAAGAACTCACCGCCCTTTTCACCCAGCCGCAGACCGTCACCCTGCCGCCGTGGCCCAAGGGCGCGCCCAACTCCCAGGGCCACGACTCTCACGACGAGGACTGGTTCAACCACCAGGCGGCAGAGCCCGACGGGTACCTCCTGTTCGACAAGAAGGCCGTCGTCACCGAGAAGTTCAAGGGGGGAGGACTGGAAATCTGCGACGTCCTGGGCCCCGAAAACCAGCTGATCTGCGTCAAGAAAGCACCCGTCAGCACCGCCCCCCTCAACCACCTCTTCGCCCAGGGCCTGGTCGCCGTCGAGACACTGCGCAGCGACATCGACGTACGGACCAAATTCCTTGCCCAGGTGGCCGCGCACACACCCGACCACCGTCTGCTCGACGACTTCGGCACACTCCGGGTGGTCTTCGGGATTCTCCTCAAGGACGGCCAGGACATCCGTATCGACTCACTCTTCGCCTTCGCTCAGGTCTCCCTGCTCCAAGCGGTCAGACGGCTGCGCGCGATGAACGCCGAGGTCGAAGTTGTCGCCATCCGCCGCTGAATCAAGGCGGATTTTTGCGACATACATGCCGCACCACACTCAACCGGCGTGCACTGGGGCGTGGTCGAAGAAGCTCTGTTCGTCGCTGATGTGGAACTCCCGCACGCCGGCATAGGTGCGGGGGAGCGGATCATTGGTCGCGGCGATGATCTGGTAGGCGTAGCCGTCGGGCGAGGGGGCGGCGGCGACGGAGGTGAGCGTGTCGATCAGACGCACACTGGTTTCCTGGTCCAGCTCGGTGGAGCCCAGACCGGCGAGCGGTGAGTCGATGACCAGCAGCGGCGGAACCCGGACCGTCGGGTCCGCCCGGCCGAGGTCGCGCAGAGACAGCAGCAGCGCGACGTTGGCAGCGGCCCTCGGGCTGCCCCCTACGGAGATGTCCGTGAACGTCCTGACGGGTTCGCCGCGTTCCTTGGCCCGGATGGTGAAGTCATGCGGATCAACAGAGGCGGTTTCCACGGCCGGGTTGATCTGCCGCAGCCGGTCGAGGAGGAACTGCGACCAGCGGCCGGTGACGTCCTTGCGGCGGACGTCGTGCGCGGTCTTGGAGGCGTCCCGGGCAGCCTGCGCCGCTTCCATCGTGCCGTTCGCCGCCTCGACGACCTTCTTCTGGGCCCGGATGAATTCGGGGTCATTCAGACGCAGTTTGAGCTGGGTGGCATCCCGGCTCAGCCCGTGTGCTTCCTTCTCCGCCTGCTGTCGACCACGGTGACCTGTATGAAGCGCCGGGGGAGGGTACTGCCCTGACCTGGGTGGAGTGGCCCTCACCCCGTCGGCTGCCGGGCGGAGGGGTCCTCCATGGCGTCATCCAGATGGGTGATGACGGCCGGTACGTCATTACTCTCGGTGTTCCGGATCAGGTGCAGGGCCGGCTGGACAAGGGGGCCGGGTCGCGTGATCAGGCGTGCGAGCACGGTGGCCCGGATGTCGAGCCGCTCGATGGTGGCCGCGCGCTCTTCCTCGTTCTGGCCGGCGAGCAGGACTGCGTTGTACCACGCCTCCTCGCGGGACTGGCGGACACTAAAGTCGAGGATCTGCTCGTCGGTGCGGCCTCCGACCTTGTCCAGCAGCGACATAAGGGGCGACAGGGCGTCGACCGAGTCCTGTACCGCCAGGACCACTCGCCCCAGGATGTCGTTGATCAGCCGAAAGTCGCGTCGTAATGCGTGGATGTCCTCGGCCGGGCTGGTCCGCGCGGCGGCGATGGCGAGGTCGAGGTTGATGTGCGCGTTCACGCCGAGCAGCAGATGCTGGACGATGATGGTGTCAACGCCATCGAGCAGCCCGAACGTCTCGCGCCAGCAACGTGGCCCGCTCCGGTCGCGGCGCCAGGCGTCGTACGCGTCGAAGTAGCGGTTGCCGAAGTGTGTGTCGAAACGGTCCATTCGGGCGCCGTCGTCGAACAGCCCGCCGTGAATCGCCGTGCGGACCTCTACGGTCACTTGTCGGTACAGCGCCGCGAAGTACCCGACCCGGTCACCGGCTCGGCTCGCCTCCCTCACGATACCGGCAAGACCGTCCACCACGTCGTCGATGCTCTCTGCCACCATGCCCAACTCCCCTGTCGCGTCCCCTCGTCCGGCCCGCACTCCGGCTGCTGTCCGCCGTACCGATGACAGCCCTGTCCTACCACCGCACATCGGGGTGGGTTCCCGCTTTGCAGGAACCGGGCGCTCCGAGGGCGGCCCGATACCGCGCCGCCCTTGGAGCAGCAGGCCGGGGAACAGCTGCTCCGAGCAGTTCTCGTGGCAGGCTTTCCGCGCAGCGATGAGTGCGATCTGGGAGGGGCATGGCCACCGCGCACCACGTGTACGTCCCCGAGGGCAGTTTCGGTGTTCTCGACGCCGGAGAGATTCCGGTGGAAACGGCCGACTGGAGCAACGGGCTTGCCGTGCCCATGTCTCACGGAGTTCTCGTCGTCACCGGCATTCACACCGGCACGATCCGCGTGGCCGCGGTCTCTGTGACCGGTCCGCCGCCCGGGCCCGCGGACGACATCTGGGAAGAGATCGTAGAAGCCAGCGTGCACGCCCCCGCGGGCCGCCTCCAGGTCGAGTCCCTCGAGCAAGGCCGGGTAGAGGGACTCGCGCCTCTCAGCCCAGCAGGGCCCGGCTGGTACCGGCTCCGTGTCCACGCACGGGGCCGGAACATCCTCCGGGACAAGGTCAGCATCGAACCCGTGGAGGACTACCTCCTGCTGGCATGGCCCGCGCTCCAAGCCGACACGGACGTCGTGCGCACCAGCGACCACACCCAGGCGCAGAAGATGCCGCGCGAATCGCGCTCAGAGTAGGCGCGGTGACCAGGTCCTGATCGGCGGAGCGGAAGACCACCGACTTGAGGGCACGTGCACGCCTCCCGCGCCCCGGCCCGTCCACCCTGTATCGGCTTCCGGCGGTCTACCGGCCACCGACGCGGCCTCCCACGATGCGCCAGGCCGTCGGCGAAGAGGTCCTCGAGGAGGCGTCCGGCCGCGGATCGACCCGGTGGATGCAGGGCGCTGTCCTGCCGGTGCGGTGGTGCACGGAGAGGGAGTTGGCTGCTGATGTCGTCCGGCGCACGAGTGCCTGGCTGGTACGTCCATGTGCCTGCTTCGTCAGGCGGTGGCCGGGTCCTTCTGCTCTGCCGGGGTGCCGGCCGTAGGGGTGGTGGACGTGCTGTAGAAGACGGAGCTGCCCTGCTTGGTGCGGTTTGCCAGTCCCTTGGCGACGAGTCCTTCCAGGGTGACGCGCACGACCTTGGGCTTGATGTCCCGGTCGGGATGGGCTTGAGCGAGCGCGGTGGTGATCTCCGCGGCGGAGTGCGGCTCGGGCTGCTGGCCGAGGCGGCTGCCGATGAGTTCCACGAGGGTGGGCTGCTTCACCGCGGCTGTGGGTGTCTTCGTGCCATTCTTGGCCGCCGTTTCCACCCGCTTCGTGGCAGCGGCTTTCCCCGGCTTGGCCGCCCTGGGCTTCCTGGCCGGAGCCTGTCGCGGTACCGAGGAGGCAGCCGTGGCGCTCTCCTGGGGTTCCGCGCCGGCTGCTGTCAGGCTTTCCCCACCCAGTGTCTGCTGCAGGTTTGCCAGCAGTACCTGGTCATTCTGCAGGGTAGCCAACTGTGCCTGGAGTGCGGCGACTTCGGCGCCGATACGTTCCTGCTCCTTGGCGTTGACCTCAAGATCTGCGGTCACCTTGGCGGCGTACTGTGCTTTGAGTTCGGTGCTCGTCGCTGCGGCGTCGGACATGACAGCTCCCTTGTCTCCTGCATCGTGTGGTGCTGGAGCTGGATGGTACTCGCATCATTCAGGCCATGATCTGCACATGTTGTACCCGCGGCAGAGCCAGGAGGCTCTTTTGCCCGGCCGAGGCGCAGGCGGCAGCATCCTGTACGAGAACCCAACCGGCCCTCCGTTCCCGTGCGTTGTGCAGCCGCGCAGTCCGCCCGGCCCCAGGGAAGCCCCGGCCCGGGAACCGCGGCCCAGACTGGAGTGCCGCCTGCAGGTCCAGGAGTGGAGGCCCGGCTCCACGACGGGCACTGCGAGGGCCACGACGGTCAACGGACGGGGGAGGGAGTGCACCGCTGCTCATGCCGAACGTGCATGGCAGGTGTGCGGGGATGCCGTGCGGCCCCCTCTTGGGGTCTCTCTTCAGCACAGGGGGACCGCACGGCACAGTGCGGCGTCGAGTGGCGCCTTGGCTTCCCATGATGGGGTATCAGGGCCTGGGTGTGGGCAGAAGTGACGTTCCCCCCTCAAAGGGTTGAATCATCTGCTGTCCTGCCCTCTGCCGAGGGTGGCGAGGGGTAGCGGGACCCGGCGCCCCCAGGGGCATTGTTCCGTAACTCCATGATCACGTGGCGTGTCATGAGGCGGACACGCAATGCTGTCGTCGCTCTCCTGACAGCGCTTCAGCACCGAGGCCAGGAAGAGCTGTTGGTGTATGAACCGCTCACAGAAACCGAGTGCGATGTCGAGTAAGAAGGTGGTGACCGTTGCCGTCGCGGCGACGGTCCTCACGTGGAGCACGGTGATGACCGTGCTGGGACACGTCGCGGCCGTGGCCGCTCTGCTCCCGTCCCTGGGCCTGCTCGTGCAGCAGCTCGTCCAGGCCCTGACCGCGCCCGACGGCCCCAGCCCGCCCGACGGCTCCCACCCGCCTGCCGGTTCCACTGCCGCCGGCCGTCAGGAGCCGCCCCGATGATCTGGTCCCCTGATGCCGACCAACCGCCCCCACCAGATACCCAGAGCCGCCGGGGCCGCAAGCCGGCCCCGATCGCCGACACCGCAGGCCCCTCACACCGGGCCTGGCTGGAACCGGTCCGCGGCTTCCTCCTCTCCAGCGGTCTGACCCTCAACGACCTCGTCGACCGCTCCGGCTACTCAAAGACCCGCATCAGCGAACTCCTGCGCGGCAACGGCTACTACCCCGCCTGGGAGATCACCTTCAGCGTGATCCGCGCCCTGGGCCTGCCCGTCCAGCCAATGCGCCGACTGTGGACCGCCGCCGCCCGCGAAGCACAGAAAGAACCCGGCTGGATCGAGCACTGCATACAGCAAGTCGCCCTCCAGCCCGAACCCCCACCCCTGGCCCACAAGGCATTCACCGAGGCCGTCACCGACGCCTACACCGCCTACGCACGCGCCTTCCTCCTCACCGACCACCGCGCCCGCTGGGTCGTCACCGAAACCTTCGACATCCTCTGGCTGTGCTGGAGCGAAGCCGCCACCAGCGAGAACATCCGCCGCTACGCCTGGCTGCTGCTGCGCGAACGCGTCATGGCCCGCGCCCACCGCCAGCACGACGGCCACCCCGACCTGCGCGCCGCCGTCTTCTCCACCGCCGAAATCCACGACGCATCACCGGGCAACTTCGTCGCCATCAGCGAACTCGTCGACCTCTTCGACGCCATCAGCCGCCTCCCGCACGACCAGATGGACGTCGCGGTCCTGCACTACCTGTGCGACATGCCCCACACGGAGATCCCCGACGTCCTGGGCCTGAGCCCCGCCCTCGCCCACGCCGTCGACCACCACGCCCGCGCCACCCTCGAACGCCTGCTCCAACCCAGCCTCCGGGAGTGAACCCAGCCGCCATGCCCTCCATCGACGCCCTCCTCGCCCGCGCCCGCCTCCACCACCACCCCCGCGTCCCCGCCGACACCATCGCCTACGAAGACTGCCCCTACCTCGAACTCACCCCCACCACAGCCGCCCTCGTGCCCGAGGAGCCGAACGACGACAACGCCGCCACCCAAAACCTCGACCACCTCTGCGAAGTCGTCGTCACCACCGTCACCCCCGGCACCCTGGAATTCCTCACCGACCAACTCCCCGAACCCCCCGGCGCCTGGCTCCTGGGCTGCGCCCTCCACCTCGCCGGTGTCGATGAAGGGGCACGTTTCTGGTGGCAGTACGCCGCCGGCGCCGGGCACACCCCGGCCGCCTACTGCCTTTCCCTCTACCACCACGCCCGGGGAGAGGCTCACGCGGCCGCCTTCTGGTACGACCAGACCGGCCTCGAGGCGACCGCCGAATCCGACACCTTCCCCGTCGCCGGCGTCTGCCCACCCCTGAACCTCCTGCGCTTCGACGCCAGCGTTCCCACCGTCCTGCGCATCCTCAGCCACCTCACCGCACCCGGCGCCCGCCTGCTCAGCCACCGCGCCGACGCCATCACCAACTACGTTGCCCAGGCCGTCAGCGACGGCCGGCTCCGCCATCCCGGCGTCGAAATCCCTGTCCCTGAACCCCGTTTCGCCGACCGCGTCAGCTTCCTCCTCACCTTCACACCGCCCTGGACCCGCCGCGTGACCCGCGGCTTCAACCCCGCCCTGCCCAGCCGCAGACAAAGCACCCGCACCAACAGCGCACACACCCGCAACGCCGCCGTCAAAGGCGCCAGCGGATGAACGCGACGTCCCCACCCACGTCTACGGCAGGCGCAGGCGCAGAGACCTGGAGGAGCAAATGAGGAGCGGGGCGAAGGCAATGGCCGTCCTGGAGACACTGAGTGAAGGTGGGCAGGCGGCCGGGCACGGCTGGGTGCTCGACACCGCACTTCTCCCGCCGCAGCGGGAGAACGCCAACACCCTGGAAAAACAGGGTCTGGTAGAACTGGCCGACCGGGAGGACCGCGCCGAATTGTCGGCGATCGAAGGCCGCGCCGTGCGGTGGGCGGCCCGCCTCACTCCCTGCGGTCACGACGCCCTCGCCTACGCCCACTCCGGTGACCAGCCCGCACCATCACCGGGTGAAAGTGCCCCGGACAGACAGCCGGTCCAACTCATTCCCTCGCAGATGACGGCACTGCGCCGATTCATGCACCTCGCCGACCAGCTCCGGACACCGCCCGCTGACGGGCTGACCGAGGCAGTCCGGACGGCTTCATGTGATCACAGGACCAACCGATGGCTGCTGTATCTGACGCAGCAGCAGATCGAGTCGGTGGCGTACGGCCTCTGGCTGCACCGAATGGCCGGCTCCGCGGCGGAAGCCAACCGCTTCGGCCGCGAGTACGGCGTCCTCCACCGCGCCGCCTCCCAAGGAGTCCTCCAGGCTCTGCCGACCATTCCGGACACGATCTGACTTACCGCCCCTGCGGGTGAACAACGCCCGCGCGCCGGGCGGGTCGCCTCATGCCCCCGATACGAAGATCACGAACTGTCGGATCTTCGAAAGGCCCCGCCTTGCCCCTCAACCGCACCCTCCAGCCCGCCGCCGTCACCCTCTCCGTACTGGCCGCGCTACTCATCCCCACCGCCACCGCCCAGGCAGCACCACACGCTGAAGGTGCCCCGGGGGACACCGTGACCCTCCCCGTCCGTGACGCCCTGAAGGCACTCACCATCCACGACGAGAGCCGCACCGGGTACGAGCGCAGCAAGTTCCGCCACTGGACCGACGCCGACCGCGACGGATGCAGCACCCGGCAAGAAGTCCTCCTCGAAGAAGCAGTCGACGCGCCGGCCCAAGGTGCGAACTGCGCCTTGACCGGCGGATCCTGGTACTCCCCGTACGACGACAAGTACTTCACCGAGGCTCGCGCCCTCGACGTCGACCACCTCGTTCCGCTCGCCGAAGCCTGGGACTCCGGAGCCTCCGCCTGGAGCGCCGCCGAACGGCAGGAGTACGCCAACGACCTGGGCGACAGCAGGGCGTTGATCGCCGTCTCCGCGGCCAGCAACCGCAGCAAAGCCGACCAGGACCCGGCGACCTGGCAGCCGCCCGCCGAGGGCTACCTCTGCCAGTACGTCACCGATTGGGTGGCGGACAAGACCAGGTGGCAACTCTCCATCGACCCCAGCGAAGAAGCCGCGCTCTTCGAGACCCTCAGCCGCTGCCCCGCCGGACCCATCACCGTCACCCTCGCCCGGTAACAGCAGCCACACTGTGGCCGGGGCGGGCCGCGGTGGCACAACGTCAGCTCCGGCTGGACAGGGGGAGACCAGCCGGGGCCGAAGACGCTGACCGGCGGAGAGCGGGCGCCTCCCGGCAGCGCCCGTCCCCTGGTCACTCGGTGCCGAAAGTCCTTGCTCAACTCGTCCGCTATCGCCGAGATCTCCAGCTACGGAACACTCCCGCCTGCGCGGGGACCACCGGCATCTCCCAGAGGCGCTCCCACAGTTCGGCGGAACACCCCCGCCTGCGCGGGGACCACACGGCGGCGAACCGTGGCGGCCGTCCTGAACGCGGAACACCCCCGCCTGCGCGGGGACCACACGACGGAGCCGTACGCCTCGGGCGTGACCTTCGGAACACCCCCGCCTGCGCGGGGACCACGAAGCGACGGTGGACCAGATCATCCCGGCACGCGGAACACCCCCGCCTGCGCGGGGACCACATGCCGGATGCGGTGATCGACGTCCACGCATCCGGAACACCCCCGCCTGTGCGGGGACCACCGCTGAGTGATGCCACGCCGCAGCCGCTGCTGCGGAACACCCCCGCCTGCGCGGGGACCACGCGACGTAGACGGTGTCGGCGGTGCAGAGGTGCGGAACACCCCCGCCTGCGGGGGGACCACAGCAGCACCACGTTCGGCACCGGCAACTACAGCGGAAACACCCCCGCCTGCACGGGGACCACGCTGAGCCCACATACCCCCGGGGCCGGCCGTCCGGAACACCCCCGCCTGCGCGGGGACCACGGCGCCGACTCGGGCGGCGTGGGCTGTTGGAGCGGAACACCCCCGCCTGCGCGGGGACCACGAGCTGCGGGTCTGCCTCCGTGATCCGCAATTCGGAACACCCCCGCCTGCGCGGGGACCACACCGCGCTGACGATCGAGGCGAACCTGGCCACCGGAACACCCCCGCCTGCGCGGGGACCACACGATGAACCGCACCTGGCAGCCGCCCGCAGACGGAACACCCCGCCTGCGCGGGGACCACTACTACAACGTCACCCGCCGCGAGTGGGACCGCGGAACACCCCCGCCTGCGCGGGGACCACGGAGCGCCAGCAACTGATCGACCGTATCGAGGGGGAACACCCCCGCCTGCGCGGGGACCACTCCTCCGGGCCCCGCACCGTGCTGGTGCGGGGCGGAACACCCCCGCCTGCGCGGGGACCACTTGCCGCGGTAGATCGATGACGTCTTGAGGTGCGGAACACCCCCGCCTGCGCGGGGACCACTCCATGACCCGTGGGGGCATCGAGGGCGCGGACGGAACACCCCCGCCTGCGCGGGGACCACGTCTGCCCCGCCACCGGAAGGGATACCACCACCGGAATACCCCCGCCTGCGCGGGGACCACCATGGGCGACGACCGTACGCGGCGCGGCACGTCGGAACACCCCCGCCTGCGCGGGGACCACCCGGCGAGGGTGAGGCGGCTGGGCATGCGGTGCGGAACACCCCCGCCTGCGCGGGGACCACTAGGACATGGTGGGTGCTCATGAGGGGACCGCCGGAACACCCCCGCCTGCGCGGGGACCACGTCGCTGGTCAACTCGAACGTGACCGACGCGCAGGAACACCCCCGCCTGCGCGGGGACCACCCGCAGGGCGCCACGACTCACCGCCGGGACGACGGAACACCCCCGCCTGCGCGGGGACCACTTGGCCGCGATGCCGGCGCTCTGCGCGGTCGTCGGAACACCCCCGCCTGCGCGGGGACCACGACGCAGCCCCTGCCCTACACCCGGCCGCCGCCGGAACACCCCCGCCTACGCGGGGACCACGCTTCGTTGCGGTGGCCGCGCTGGTCGGCGACCGGAACACCCCCGCCTGCGCGGGGACCACCGCGGTCCTACCGATCCGGGCGCGCGCGGTCGGAATACCCCCGCCTGCGCGGGGACCACGAGATCCGCTGCCGCGACCTGATGGTCAGCGACGGAACACCCCCGCCTGCGCTGGAACCACCCACGGCTCCATCACCTCGGCCGACCAGCCCTCGGAACACCCCCGCCTGCGCGGGGACCACGCGGTGAGTGTGGCGACGGAGAGCGGTGCCCGCGGAACACCCGCGCCTGCGCGGGGACCACTTCGCGTCGTCCGAGAAGCAATATCCGCCGTACGGAACACCCGCGCCTGCGCGGGGACCACGGCGAGGTGGCGGTCTCCCAGTCCTGCGGAGCCGGAACACCCCCGCCTGCGCGGGGACCACTGGCAGGGCTCACACAAGGGCTCGGCCCGCCTCGGAACACCCCCGCCTGCGCGGGGACCACTACCGCGCTGCGCCGATCTGCTCGCGCGCTGGCGGAGCACCCCCGCCTGCGCGGGGACCACCGCGGCGTCCTGCTCATCCCGAAGGGCACCCGCGGAACACCCCCGCCTGCGCGGGGACCACACATCGCAAACCATGGTTGACGTCAATTCGTGCGGAACACCCCCGCCTGCGCGGGGACTTCGAGGTCCGCGATCGGGAACACGCTGTCGAACTCGGAACACCCCCGCCTGCGCGGGGACTTCGAGGTCCGCGATCGGGAACACGCTGTCGAACTCGGAACACCCCCGCCTGCGCGGGGACCCCACGTTGGCCGACGTGGATGCGCGGCCGGTGGTCGGAACACCCCCGCCTGCGCGGGGACCACGCGTCCTACAGCACCTTCATCGGCAAGCCGGTCGGAACACCCCCGCCTGCGCGGGGACCACTACTCGGGTACGGCGCCGCTCGGTCCGGCGTACGGAACACCCCCGCCTGCGCGGGGACCACGGGCATCGCGGACGGCGCCGTGTCCGTCGGCGGAACACCCCCGCCTGCGCGGGGACCACGCCCCAACATCACCCGATGATCGATTACAAAACGGAACACCCCCGCCTGCGCGGGGACCACCGCCGTCAGCAGGGCCACGCACTCGGACACCGCGGAACACCCCCGCCTGCGCGGGGACCACGACCGACCCTTCGTCCACACCGTGCGCAGCTCCGGAACACCCCCGCCTGCGCGGGGACCAC
The DNA here is from genome assembly GCF_044751025.1 of Streptomyces sp. NPDC088747. Lineage (NCBI taxonomy): Bacteria > Bacillati > Actinomycetota > Actinomycetes > Kitasatosporales > Streptomycetaceae > Streptomyces > Streptomyces sp. NPDC088747. The sequence goes on along the minus strand of NZ_JBIVKZ010000029.1, from coordinate 18,825 downwards.
TTGACCACCCAGTCCCACACGGCCAGCGTGACCGGAACACCCCCGCCTGCGCGGGGACCACGCTTCCTGACCTGCGACGTCAGGCGGCCTTTGCCGTGTCTTTACAGTCAACTTGCTTGGGTGCCATGGGATTCATAGTGGCAGAACTCCGGTGAGGGAGGGCCAGTACTTCACGGAGCAGTATGGCGCCGGTATGCGGGTCTCCAGGTTCTTCCGCCGGTGACGAGGGTTCGGTTGCGTTGCTGGTCAACGTTGTTGGCGGGGCGTTGTCAGTGGCATGTGGTGGACTCTGCGCGCAGGAGCGAGCGGCGTCATGCACCACTGGCAGAGTGGGCTCTCTCTGGCTGAATGTGCGGTGCGAGCGCGGCAAATTCTGGTGGTGGCGGGGCAGCCGCAGCCCCTACTCGCCAGGACCACGGAGGGGCAATGACGGTCAGCGATCCTGGGGCGTCACCACACCCGGTCGGGTGAAGTCGCCACCTTCGGCGAACTTGTGCCGGGGGCGGGCTCGTCCTGGCGAGTATGGAGCCGATCAACGAGGTACACGTGAGTGAGCGGGGGCTTGCTGTGGTGGACATTACGGCCGCTGACGACGCGACGGCGTTCACGCTGCAGGAAGCCCTCGCCGGGCGATGGGCGACCGCGACGGCGGACCGCACGACCCGGAGTCCCGGCCAGCCGGGAGTGCGTCTGCGCTGCTACCTGGACCTGCGCCAGCCGATGGATGCCGGCTGCCTGGATGGTGAGACTGGGCTGACACCCAGCTCATCGACCGCATCGTGAAGACGTAGCGGAAGGCCGGTGAGGACTGTAAGTACTTCGCCTCGCCCCCCGTAGAGCGGGAAACCGCACTGCGGCGATATCTGGGTGTCGTTTTGCCGGTGAAGGACTGGTGTCGTTCGGTGGATTTGGGCGGCCGTGTCGCTCCTGTGAGTGGGTGTGGCGAAACGCCGGATGGGGCTGTGTCGTGTTCGGGGCAGCGCGCTGTCGCCGACAGCGGCGACGTCGTGATCGTCACCGGGCCGATGGCTGACGTGGACTGCATCGATCCCGCGAGGGTGTGGCTCTTCTGCGGGGACGTTCCTGATCAGGCTCTGAGGCCGTAGTTGCGCTGGTCGGGGGCGGGGGAGAGGCGTTCGTGCTCGCGGGCGGAATGAAACGCCCGATAGGTGTTGAAGTCGCCGTTGTGTGGCGACCGGGCGCTCCTCGATGGGTTGCGCCGGTCGGACGCGCCGCCTCTCATGGGCGGGGACTTGGCGATGTCCGTCTACGGCGAACTGTTCCGTCCGCGGCGCTCGAGCAGGGGTTGCTGTTCACCTGGTGAGAGGTTGCGGCATCGGTGGATGAGCGGGTCGCACCGCCGGTAAGGGGCGAGTCCCCCGAGCCCGCATCATCAGCACCGGCATCTGGTGGAACATGCCCCGCGCGGTGGGCTATCTGCGGTCTGCAGGCCCCTTCCCCCGGCCGACGTCTCCGAGCCGGTCGCCGACGAGTTCATCGGCACGTGCGCGCCGACCTGTCCAAAGCCTGGGGGTGGCATCCCACGCAGGCGTGGTGCATCGTCGCCGCACTCAGGCCGGGTAAGGGGCAGCCTCGCGTGCCGACTTGAGCGCACCCGCCCACCAGGCCAGCTGATCGAGCAGCGACTTGGCGTACCCGGGGGCCTCGGGGTCGAGCGGACGGCCGTCCTGCCATGCCGTGAAGTAGTTGGGAAAGGCGAGACCGTCGCGGATCGTCACCGCATGCAGTTCGGTCAGCACGTTCTCTAGGTGCAGGACAGCGTGGCGGCCGCCCGCCGCGCCCCCGTAGCTGACGAAGGCGACAGGCTTGGCCGTCCACTGGGTGAAGTGCCAGTCGATGGCCGCTTTCACGGAGGCGGGGTAGCTGTGGTTGTACTCGGGTGTGATCACGACGAACGCGTCCGCGCTGTCCAGTGCGGTGGTCAGGTGCCGCATCCCGGCCGGGCGAGGGTAGTCGTCGCCGGCGTACTTCGGCGATGCCGCGGGCAGGGACAGCGGGATCTCGACGTTGGCCAGGTCGACGACATCGACGTCGAAACCGCCGTGCGAGTCGGCCTGTTCAGCCAACCAGGACGCCACCACCGGACCGAACCGCCCTTCGCGGACGCTCGCCACGATGACCACCAGCTTGTGTGTGTTGTTCTCCATGCCCACCACCCTCGGGTCTGCCCTCGACCACAGCCAGGCCGAGTTCAGGCTGGCCCCCGCAGGGCCCCCCTGAGCTCCCCGCGACCGGGCCGGCCCGCCCTATCCTCAAGACATGGGTACGCCGTTGGGAGACTTCATCCGGAGCATGCGCGATAGTGTCCAGCCGGAGACACTCGGCCTCCCGGATCGAGGCCGCCGCCGCTCACCGGGGCTACGCCGCACGGATCTCGCGGCGCGCGCCGACATCAGTGTCGAATACCTGACCCGCATCGAGCAGGGCCGTGACCGCAATCCCTCGGTGGCGGTGGTGCACGCTCTCGCCGACGCCCTCAGCCTTTCCCCCACCGAGCGCACCCACCTGCGCTACCTCACGAGGATCACAGGCGGAGAATGCACCGCCCACACCCGACCCGCACCCCCACCCCGGCATGTGCGAGACGCCGTTCAGCAGACACTCCGCCTCCTCGAACCAGGCATCGCCGTGGTGACCAACCGGCTGGGTGACATCCTCGCCCACACCTCCGCGTACCAGTCGGTGACGAACGGCAGCGGACTGCTCGACACCGAAGCCCCGAACCTCACCCGCTACGTCTTCTCCGACCCCCGCGCCCGCACCTTCTTCGTCGACTGGGACGATGTCGCCGACGAGCAGGCATTCGACCTGTGGCTCGCCCCCTCCGTCGAGAGCTCCGAGTGGTTCACCACGGAACTCGCACTCCTTGCCGGCCCCGATCTGACCCGGCGCCTGAACCGGCACGTCGTTCCGCAACGCGGAGTCCTCCGGCTCAGCCATCCAGCCGGATGCGAGCTCCGGCTGCTGCGAGAGACACTCGAACTCCCCGCTGACGCACAGCAGTTGACCGTCTTTCACCCCTCGGACGACGAGACTGCCGAGGCCATCGAGCAACTCCGCCGCAGGCGCCGGCACGGCATGCTGCGGACTATCTCCTGAGGGTGCAGCTCTTCTGTGGGGAAGGCGCGACCTGCCAGAACCCCGCTCCATGGGTGCCGGAATCGGAGGGCTGACCTGCTCCTCGGAACACCCCCGCCTGCGCGGGGACCACTGGTGCGGCCACACCACGTAGCCGCTCGGCTTCGGAACACCCCCGCCTGCGCGGGGACCACTCACCGGGCCGCGCGCTGCGCGCCTTCAGGTGCGGAACATCCCCGCCTGCGCGGGGACCACGGCACCACGGTGTGGCTGTCCGCCCGCCGGCTCGGAACACCCCCGCCTGCGCGGGGACCACATTCCTGGCCGCCGTCCGGTGCGTCCGATCACCTTCGACTCCGCGGTGTAGCTGCGACACTGGAGACTGCGCGCCGGGTAACGCCCGGTATAACGAGGCCCTGCCGTGTACCCCGTCACGGTGGGGCCTTCGCCGTTTTCGCCCCGGCTGTCAGTGGGCGCGGCTACGCTCGCGGCCCTCATCTACGTTCCGGGGGGAACCATGCGCAGACCCATCGTCATCGCCGCCGCCCTCAGCATCGCCGCCACCATCGGACTCGCGGGCTGCGGCGGCCAAGACAACGTCAAGGCCAAACCCAGCGTCCGCAGCGAACCCGCCTCCCCCACCCCTGACGTGGTCGACCAACTCGTCGAGTGGCGCGACAGCGGCGGCAGCGAAACCCTCGACACCTTCCTTGAGTACCTCTCCGCAGTCGACAAGGCGTCCGACCCTGTGGATCTTGGCGGCCTCCGCGATGCCTGTGCTGATCTCGCCGCTCACGTCGAAACCGCAGAACTCGAAGACCCCATCCCTGACGAGACTGCCAACAACAGTTGGAAGCTCGCCCTCGGACACTTCGCCGCGTCCGCTACGGCATGCACCAACGGCGCTGTCAGCGACAGCCAGGACGACTTCGATCTGATGGCGTCCGAGATGGACATCGGCATCCGCCACATGACTGCCGTCAGTGACCGCATCGGAGAGTTCGCTCCCGAGTGACGTCCGCGTTGGAAGGGCCCCGCTCTCCGGGAGGGCGGGGCCCTCGTCATGCGGCGGGCTACTCGTCCAGGGTGAGCGACACCTCCGGCCACGCTTTCCCTTCGGGGGCAGTAGCGTGGCCGCCGCGACACGCCAGTCCCGCATGGTCACGGAACACCCCCGCCTGCGCGGGGACCACCCGCTATCAGGGCCCACCCGATCCCGAACTCGCGGAACACACCCGCCTGCGCGGGGACCACTTCGCGATCACGTGGACCCGGGCGCCGGTGTCCGGAACACCCCCGCCTGCGCGGGGACCACCCGGCCTTCCGCTTCTTGTTCAGGAACACCGCCGGAACACCCCCGCCTGCGCGAGGACCACGACTTCCATCGGTGCCTCGCAAAGACGCTGCGCGGAACACCCCCGCCTGCGCGGGGACCACAGCAGGTCCGACCGCAGCCCAGCCTTCGCCAACGGAACACCCCCGCCTGCGCGGGGACCACGAGTCGGTGCCTGCTGCGGTGACGAGTGCGATCGGAACACCCCCGCCTGCGCGGGGACCACGAGAGGGCCGAACACGACCAGGCGGTCGGGTACGGAACACCCCCGCCTGCGCGGGGACCACGCCATTGCGGCCGTTGTGGCGGCCCCCTGGGGCGGAACACCCCCGCCTGCGCGGGGACCACTCGGCGACGCGCTCGGCGTGGTCGAAGTGCCGCGGAACACCCCCGCCTGCGCGGGGACCACTCTTCCTGCGACGTCAGGCGCTCTTTGCCATGCCTTTGCGATCAACTTGCTTGCCTGCCATGAGATCCATAGTGGCAGAACTCCGGTGCGGAGGATGAGTACTCCACGTAGCCGTTTGGGCGTCGGCACCAGGGCCGTCACGGGTGCCGTGGGTTCCGGCTCGCGGGTCACCTTCAGCTGTGGCGCGGGGGCAGGAGCGCGGGTTCAATGCCTGTGGCTGCCAGCCAGGTCGGCCAGGTTCGCGGCGTGCCGGCCGAGGCCGCTGCCGAGGTCGAGGAACGCGTAGTCCCGCCATCTCACCGAGGGCGTTGATGCCGGGGCCGGTCTCCGGGATTCCCCAGTCCCACCGGTCCAGTTCGGGCAGCTGAAGTCCTCTGGTGAGCTGGTGGGTGCCGTAGGTGTTCCAGATTTCGAGGGTGTCCTTCTCGGTGGTCACCGAGTCCTCCATCGGCCCTGACGGTAACCGGCGGTGGGCAGTTGTCCAGGGACAACTGCTGAGCGACGCGTACCAGCGTGGTCCGAGGCCTGCCACTGAGGCGCGCAGGGGCGTCACTTTCGGTAGTCGGCCCAAGCGGTAGCGGCGGTGCACAGGTTGTGTGTCCACTCGTCGTCTGTGTCGGCGCGGGCGATGGACTCCCACAAGCGGCGTTGGGCTCGGGCGAATGCGTCGATGAAGGGCGCGGGGGCGGTCTTCCAGGCGGGGTGGCTCTCGACCAGGTGGTGCGCTCCTTCAGCGGTGTGGCCGGAGGCGATCAGCCAGATCACCCACAGGGCGGGGTCGATCCAGGCGGCACCTCGCGAGGCCCATGCCCAGTCCACCAGCCGGGCCTGGCCGTTGGTGATGAGGACGTTGTCGGGTTTCCAGTCCGTGTGCACCAGGTGAGGGCCGCTGAACTTCTGCAGGTCGTCGGGATCGCTGACGTAGGCGCTCATCCGTTGCGGCATGGTCTTCGTCTCGATCTGTGACGGCACGGTCAGTGAGGCCAGCGTCGCCATGGCGGCACTGATCTGTTCCAGGTCTGCGGAGTCCGGCGAGTAGTCGGCATGTCGGCCTCCCAGGTCCTCGAAGCTGAGGAGATCCCACGAGCTCTGGCGGATGTGCCAGCGCAGGCTGGGGGCGAGACCGCCGGTGTGCGGGTTGATGTCGGCCTCGCGCTGCTGTGTCCACACCCGCGGGTGGTCCGTGCGCAGACCCTTCACGAAGGTTGTGCCGCTGGCGAAGTGGATGCGCGCGGCGATCTCGGAGTTCAGGCCGGCCGACACCATCTCGACCCGGTGGACGTGACCGTCGATGGTTTCAATGATCTTCAGTACGTCGCTGGGGATGTCGGTCAGACGGTGCGTGGGCACGGGATGGCTCCAGGGTGAACTGGTCGGATCAGGTACATGGTTCACGAGTGCGGCGGGGGCCCACATGGGGCGGCCCCCGCCAGGGTGGGTCAGTTGTAGGGGTTGTCGTCGTTGCAGCCTGGCAGGGTCTCCGCGATCAGCGCCGCGACGTCTTCAACGAGCACGACGTCGTTGGGGTCTTGCGCAGTCGTGGGCTGGACTGGTGGCGGCGGTTGGATTTCGACCATGACAGCGGTCATGAGGTCACCTGCTTCTTCCTGTGTTGGCAGTAGTTCTCCAGTGGTGCCTTCGCCTCCTGGAAGACCTTGGCCATCGGCCTGCACACCCGGCAGGTGCCAGAGAGCTGACAGCCGGAGCATCCTCCGGTGCGAAGCATGAGGGAATCGGCGATGCCGCCGAGTCGGGCCAGTCCTTCGACGCCCTCCGCGAGGAGGTCGATGTTCGGCTCCCGGCCGACCTTGCAGATCGAGGCACGGCCGAAGGGATCCGCGTGGAAGAACGTGTGGCCAGCGGGGCAGCCCGTGAACGGTGCCCGCTGGGTGAGGTGTTCGGGGGACTGCGCGGGCAGCGTCTCGCCAGTTCCATGGATCGTGGGCGAGATGTTCGCGTACTCGCGGTAGGACAGGCCCAGTTGAGCCGCCCAGGCCCGCATGGCTTCCTGTTCGTGCGCGTTGCGCCGCACGATGATCAGGCTCAGATCGAGGTTCAGCCCGGCGGCCACGGCCATGGCCAGGCCGTCACTGAACCGCTTGAAGGCTCCACGGCGCCTGGTGACGGCGTCGTAGGTGTCGGCGGTCGCCCCGTACACGCTCAAGGTGATCTTGGATGGGCGGTACTCGGTGAGCAGACGCATCACCGCTTCTGTGCGCAGCCGTGAGCCGTTCGACAGGATCTCGATCTGCATGCCCAGCTCGTTGGCGAGTCGGTAGACGCTGGGGAAGTGCGGGTCGATCAGAGGCTCACCTCCGGTGATCTGCAGCCAGATCACCCCGGCATCCCGCATCACGTGCAGCAGTTCCCGTTTGCCCTCCAGGTCCAGGCCGGCGAAGCGTTTCTCACCGAGGTAGCACATCTCGCAGTCGAAGTCGCAGCCCAGGTTGATCTCCCAGGTGGCCCGGCTGAACTCATAGGGTCCCGCCGTGCGCACCAGGACAGTTCCCGCGGCCGGCCGGCCGCTCAGATCGATGCCCCACTGCGCAGTGGCAGCTTTCGCCAGCCAGCCGGGCACGGCGCCATTACCGGTGACCGCTGCGTCGATCTCCGCGAACTTGGCCGCACCGAGCTTGATGGCTTTGGGGCTTCCCGGTCGCAGGACGAGGTGACTGGTCCCGAAGGGGACTGCGGTGACGGCATGCATGCGACGACCTTCCTGTGACGGCGCGCTACGGCTGGACGGTTTCTGCCGCGCCGCCGTGGCGGTCAAGAGGTGTTGGAGAGGTATGGGTTTCCGACTCATGGACGGTCGGCCTGGGACTGGGAGCGGCTCTTCTCCCCCGGGCCACCGCCGGGTTCAGATACCAAGGGGGCTTGTGGGGCTCTACCTCAGGGATGAGGAAGGCGGGATGGTCGGGCCGCACTGTTGTGGTGTCCTTGATCTACGTCGCGAGAAGGGCTGAGAAGGGTCACAGGGCAAGGTCATACGCGGCCCGCCGGGCGACGTTGCGGCGTAGTGCTTCGGCCATGCCGGCGCGGGAGTAGACGACCTTCAGGCCGTCGTGGTCGCTGTCGGGGGTGTCGATGATGCTGACTTCAAGGACGGCGTTGATGAGCCAGGGGTCGACGTAGTGGCGGTCGATGCGCCGCGGGCCGCCTTGGGAAGGCTTGTTCTGCCCGGCGGTGGCGCAGAGCGCGTCGGGTTGGTGAAGTGTGTGTGCGGCGTAGCGGGCGGGGTCGTGGAGGCCAGCGCCGAGCAGGGTCTCGTCGGCGTAGGTGCAGCTGATCCGTGTGCCGTCCGGGCTGCGGTTCGTGCGGTGCATCATGTGCATCCGGTCAGTGATGCCGTCGTCTGTCCAGTCGATCGGCGGGACCGTCTCGCCTGAGGGGTGCGGGTATTCGTTCATGTCGCCGCCCCCGAGGAATGCCGAGCCTTGGTTGATCTGGTCGGCGAATGCGAGGATTTCGTCGGTCTCCAGCTCCCGGCGGCGGGGCGAGTTGAAGGCCAGGTGCCAGCTCATGATCACGATCGGTACCTCGGGCACCTCGCGCAGGCTGGCGACGATGTGGGTGGGCGGGCAGCGCCACAGCGGAGCGGACTCCAGTTCCTGCTGGACGTCGAATTCCTGGCGGACGTCGAAGACTCCGGGCCGCACGAACAGTCCGGTGGGGCTGTTGCCCCAGCCCTGCCCGCCGACGAAGCCCCGCATTTCCAGGAGTTCTGCAGCGTCGTGGAGCCTGCGTTTGCCGCGGGCCCGGCTGTAGGTCATCTCCTGGCGCAGCAGCACGTCAGGCCGATGCGTTTTGAGCAGTTCGTGGGCGGCACGCCATCGCGCGGGCGGGCGGCCGTTTTCGTCTGGGCCGCCGTCGCGTTCGAGGTTGAAGGTGATCACGGTGATCACGGGTTCGCGGTGGATGCTGTGCGCACTGCTCACTACGGTCTCCTACGGCTGAAGGGTGCGTGGTGGAGGGTGGTGTGGCCCGGCGCGGGGGCGGTTCGACGTCCTCATAGGGGGGAGAGCGCCGGTCCGGCGTCCCCGCGCCGGGCCGGGTCCCGCGCCCGGCAACGAGGGGTGCCTGGCGTGGGACGTTCAGAGCCGGCCCGTGGTCAGTGGCCGGCGGGACGGGTTAGCCCGGGAGGGGGCAGAGGGTTGCTGAACCGGCGCGGCCAGAACCCGGGCGCGCCGATCTCCGACGTCAACGGCACAAGGTCGGGGCGCGTCCAGACCTGGTTGAACGCGTGGAGGCCCAGGGTGTCGATGATCTGTGTCACCTCGGCGGTGCCCTGCGCGAACTCGGCCCGCTTAGGGTTGTGGTCGCGAAGCTTGGTGAGCTCGCGGTATTCGTCGGACGCGAGCGGGCTGATCTCATCGGTCGTGACGGGCTCACCGAAGATCTTCGTGGTGATCTCCCGGTCCGCCCAGTACGCGTGCCCTTCCATCAGAGCCCCGTAGGCCCGGTCGGCGATGCCGCGCAACTTGGGGAAAAACGTTCCCTGCATCGCCCAGACCTCACCGTCACTCGTCGCGTACTGCGCCAGGTGGGTCGTCTCGTGCGCCACAAGCTTGTGCAACAGACGGTCGTCGTCGAGGACGCCCGCGTGCGTGAGCGCCTCGGGGAGGATCACCAACTCGGGACGGCCCTCCGTGAAATCGATGGCCTCGCCGAACATCAACGGCCAGTTCATCTGCAGAAAGCCGAGCGCGGTCATCACCTGGTGCCGGACTGGGGGAATCACTTCGCTGGGGACGCCGAGCTGCGCAACTTCCTCGGCCAGTTGTTCCATCAGGCGCCTCTGATGCGCGCGTAGCCAGTTGTCGACCGTCATCGTGTGAATGACTACCTCGTCCGGCAGGGCCAGCCCGGTGATGGCATCGACGAGAGGGACCGTTGCGGCGGCTATTGCTTCGAGCCGCGGCACGAGCGATTGGAATGTGCGGTCTGCCTCATGGTGAACGGTGATCTTCATACGGTCCTCGTGACGTGGCGGGTTGGTGAACGTGGGGCCGGGGCCCCACGCACGGTCAGTGAGCGTGGTCGGGAACTCCTGGGACCACTGGGCCCGGCGTGCGGGCGTCGGATCGGGCTCGGTCGTGCAGGCCGCCGCCGTGTCCGGGATGGAGACTCATCACGGTGTCCTGCGGTGTGTGAGGAGGGTGTGGTCGGCGGTGAGGGGTGTCCGGCCCGTGGGTGGCGTCGATGCCGGGGCTGCGGTCACTTCGGGTGGGGTGTCCTGAGGGGGTGTTGGGGGCCGGTCCTTGTCGGCAGCCGTCTTCAGCCGGTGGTGGAGCCAGGTGTCGGCCAGCATGATCACGAAGGTGGACGCCCACCGGTAGATGGCGGGGATCCACTGGAGGCAGACCGACAGGTCGAACAGGGCGTGGGCGGCGATCAGGGGCAGGAGACTGCGGTAGCGCAGGTAGAGCCAGATGCGTCCTGCGGCAAAGACCGCGGCGCCGACGGCGGCGAGTCCGAGGTAGGCGTGCAGCAGGACCTCGGCCGTGCAGACCGCGGTGTAGATCTGCCATGCGGGCCGGCGCGCTGCCGTCAATAGCGTGACCGTGGCGGCGATGATCACCACGTCCTCGACCGCCACGGTCCCGACAACCGTGATGGCCAGGCTCCAGATGTCGCCGATCCCGAGGACGGACATCTGGTCGGCGGGCTTCACGGTCGGCAGCCCGGACAGCCCGGTCGACGCGAGGAGTTGCACCACCAGGAAGGCGAATACTCCGCCGGCCAGGCAGGCGACGAGGACCCAGTGCGCGATCTGCCATTCACGCAACCGCTGGGACGCCGTTGCCGGAAGGCTGCCGCCCAGTCGGGCGCCGTGTGCACGGGCCACCTCGATGGCCAGCCATGCCAGCACACACCCGAACACGGTCTGGCCCGCGTTCCGTGCGAGCGCGCTGGAGAAGGGAGCAGCCATGAACATGGCCGCCGCGCCGCAAAGGACCGCGGCACCCCGCTCCAGGAGACGCCGCCGGCGTGTGACCCGGGCAAGAGTCGTACGGGCGATCACAGTCCACGACAGCCAGAAGAACACGATCACCGCCGCACCGAAGTGCGCCAGCCCAGCCACGGGCTGCGCCCACTTCACGCCGTACGCGGCGCCCGCGATCAGCGCGGTACCGGCCAGCGGAAGGATGCACGCAAGCAACAGAAGCCCGGCCACCTGCACAACCACACGCCGCAGCGGCACATCGGATCCCGGCACGGCCGCCGTGCCAGAGGAGTCGGGTAATGCGGGAAGACGCAGTCTCACGCCGGTCCTCCCGTGGTGAAGGGGGCGAAATCGTCGACGTCGTACACCGCAAGCTGCGCCCACGGGCTGGTGCCCGACCCGAAACGGGCACTCTGTTGGGTCAGTTCGAACAGCAGGCACAGCACGGTGCTCGCGATGCGGTCCATGCGGTCTGCGCAGTCGAGAGCGGTTGTGGCAGGGCTGGTTCGGTGGGTCTCCGCGAGGTGGGGCAGGAGGTCACGCACGGAGGAACCCCCGCTCGCGTTCGATGTCGGTGACCTGGTTGTGCTGGGCGTTGATCTCGGCCGCGGCTGCGTGGGCGTAGTGCCGTACCAGGGGTGCGCCGAAGGCTCGCAGGGCGATCCCGCCTGCGAAGTCCGCCAACGCTTCTGCCAGGTTGCGCGGCACCAGCAGCCGTCTGGTCTCGTGGTAGGCGTCACCGGTGCAGGGCTCGGGCAGTTTGGGGTGATCGGTGATGCCGTGGATGATGGCGGCGGTCACCGCGGAGAGCGCGAGGTAGGGGTTGGCGTCGGCTCCGGGCAGCCGGACTTCCAGGTGGGTGTTCTCGTCGCGGCCCACGACGCGGACGGCGCAGGTGCGGTTGTCGATTCCCCACGTGTAGTTGATGGGGGCGAAGGAGTGCGGGGCGTACCGCTTGTAGGAGTTGGGGGTGGGTGCGTACAGCGGGGCCAGTTGCGGGAGCGCGGAGAGGAGCCCGGCGATCGACTGCTGGAGCACGTCGGGCAGTTCACCGTCCGGCGCCATGGCGAAGACCGGCTCGCCGTCTCCGTTCACGAGGGAGATGTGCAGATGCATGCCAGAGGCGATGCCGGTCTCCGGGGACGCCATGAACGTGGGCGCCATGCGGTGCTCGTCGGCGATGTGCCGGACGGCGTGCTTGTAGAGGGTGTAGATGTCGCAGGCCGGGACCGGGTCCCCGTAGGGCCAGGTCACCTCGACCTGACCCGGAGTGCCTTCGGTTTTGATCGCCTCTACGGGGGCGCCGGCCTGGTGCAGGGCGTGGCGCAGGTCGCGGAAGAACGCGTTCAGCGCGGGCGGGCGGCTCAGCGCGTAGTCGAGGTTGTGGGGCCATGCCGGTGTCAGGTCCTGGTATCCGGCTTCTCGGACCTGAGCGGCGGTGCCCTTGTAGGCCATGAACTCGCCCTCGATGCCTACCTGGAGGAACAGGTCGTGTTGTTCGCCGAGGGCTTCGATCTGGTTGCGGAGCATCCGGCGCGGGGCGCTGTCGACGGGGCGGCCGTCGGGGTGGGCGGCGTCGGCGTGGACGAGGACGGTGCCCGGCAGGTAGGACAGACGGCGGACGGTCTCCAGGTCGGGGACGGAGTGGAGGTCGCCGTATCCGTTGTGCCAGCCGGTGAGGTCGAAACCGTCCATCGGGGTCATGTCCACGTCCGAGGCCAGGACGTAGGCGCACATGTGCGGGCCGGCGGGGAGATGGGACAGGAAGTGACGGGCGTCCAGGTCTTTGCCCGCGAGGCGTCCCAGCATGTCCGGGACCGCGACCAACACGGTGTCGATCTCACCGGACTCGACCAGGCCGTGGAGGTGTTCATCGGTCACGAGTTGCACAGACGGAGGCCGGGTGCCGTAGGGGCTGGGCTGGTCAAGCATCAGATCACCTCCCCGGCGAGGGCGCGGTTCTCGGCTTCGCTGCCAAGCGGAGGGATCTTGTAGTCGCGCTTGCCCTTGGTGATCCACATGATCCAGGCCAGGAAGAGGACGGCGATCAGGGTGACCCCGGCGTAGTTGAAGGACTCGCCAGTGATCGGTGAAGTCTGGGGCAGGCAGAACACCACGGTCAGGACCACCACGTAGGTGACGGAGATCCAGCCCAGCGGCTTGCTCCAGGCGCCCAGGTTCCACGGGCCGGGCCGGAACCTCTTGCCTGCGCGGAGCCGGAGATAGACCGGGATGGCGCAGGCGGGGGTCATACCGATGACGTTGATCGCGGTGACCGCGGCGTAGGCGGTGGGCGAGTACAGGCTCGGCAGAGCGAGAAGGAACGCGACGCCGACCGACAGCCACACCGCGGCGATGGGGGTGCGGGTGCGGCGACTGACACGCCGCCACGTCGAAGAGAACGGCAGTGCGCCGTCCCGGGAGAACGCGAACACCATGCGGCTGGCCGCGGCGGTTTCCGCGTTGCCGCAGAACAGCTGGGCCACGATGACGACCAGGAGCAGGCCCTTGGCCATGCCCGTCCCCAGCACGTCGATGAAGATCTGCGCCGGCGGCACCCCCGTGCTCGTCCCCAGCGTGCCGTCGTAGTCCTGGATCGCGAACAGCATCCCGGCCAGGAGCACGAACCCGGCGGCCCAGGACCAGGCGATGGCCCGGACGATGCCCCGGGGCGCGGCCGTCTGCGCCTGAGTCGTCTCCTCACTCAGGTGGGAGGAGGCGTCGTAGCCGCAGAACGTGTACGCGGCCAGCAGACATCCCAGGGCGGCGACGTAGAGGGGGCTGGTGAAGCCGGTGCCGTTGTTGAAGTGACCGAACACGAACGTCGCACTCTGGTGCTCGACCGGGGCGAGGGTCAGCGCCCCGACGATCAGCAGGACACCGCCGAGCTGCCACCACACGGAAATGCTGTTGAGGACGTTGACCAGACGCACCCCGGCGGCGTTCAGGGCACCGTGGAGCAAAAGGATGCCCGCGAAGATGAGGATCGTCGTCTCCGGGGTGGGCACTATGCCCCACTGGAGGTTGGCGAACGCGCCGACGAACAGGGCACACCCGTAGTCGATGCCGGCAATGGCGCCGAGCAGGCCCAGGAGGTTGAGCCAGCCCGTCACCCACGCCCAGCGAGGGCCGCCGAGACGGTCCGCCATGAAGAACAGGGCACCGGAGGTGGGATAGGCAGAGGTCACCTCGCCCAGACACAGGCCCAGCAGGAGCGTAAACAAGCCGATGGCGACCCAGCCCCACATCATGACCGCGGGGCCACCGGTGTTCAGGCCGAACCCGAACAGTGTCATGCCGCCGGCCAGGATGCAGATCACGCTGAAGCTGATCGCGAAGTTCCCGAAGCCGCCCATCCTGCGGTCCAGTTCGGGAGTGATGCCCTGCGCGAGCAGCGCGGCATCATCGTTGAGAGCGTGAGCTCTTCTCGGAGACAACGGAGAAATCCTCTGATCGAAAGGGTGGATAAAACGCGTGGGAAGGGTGGTGGGGGGCGCTGGGGCGGAGGTGCCCGGATGGTCACCGGCGGCCACCCGTGACGTTCAGGGCTCTGCGGCGCGCCGTACGGAATTCGCTCTGCCACCACTGCGGGTTCGGGGTGACCAGGGCCCACGGTGCGGCGGTCACGTAGGGGCCGATCGCCTCGAACACCCCCGCCGCATGCCCCACGCCTGTGGCGGTCGCGGCATAGGCCAGGTAGTGGAGGTCCAGTAACGAGCAGGACCGCAGATCAGCGTGGGCGAACCAGACGTCCAGACCCCTGCGCACGTAGTGGGCCTTGTCGGCGGTGCTCCAGTACGCGATCACACTGGCGGTCTGCTGGTGTTCCAGTTGCAGCCGGTAGGTCTCGACATAGGCGTACAGCGGCAGCAGATTCAGCGGCGACCCCTCAGGCGCGAAGGTCGTACACCACTGGGCGAAGTCCAGGCCTCCCCGGCTGCGAGCGTGGTAGACGCCCAGCATCCGGTGATAGGCCTCGCGGTTGCCAGGGTCGCGCTCGTTCACCCAGTCCAGCACCCTCCACGGCCCGCGCGGCAGCATCTGTTCGGGCGGACGGTCCCAGTGGAGCCGGTGATGGGGGAACCGCTCGTCGACGTCGGTCTGCGCGAGTGCCAGGTAGCACACATAGGGCACGGGATCGGCCGGCCACCGATCCGCAGCCGCCTTGCATGCAGCGCGGGCAGCGACGACCGAGGCGGTGAGAGGCGGACCGGAGAGCCCACTGCGGAAAGCGTTGAGGACACGCTGCGTCAGGACCCGGGCCCGCATCATCAACGCGTCCGGATCGGAGGGCTCCTCGACACACCACTGGTCGACCGCCTTGTTGTTCGCGGCCCCGACAGCCAGCACCTGACTGCGCGAGGTACGCAGCGCCCAGTTCCCATCCGTGGCACGCAGCAGCTGCTTCGCCGCGAGGTACCGGTCCATCCGCAAGTCCTCAAGCGCCAGGCGCAGTTCCTCGTCCGGACCGGCAGCATGTTCAATCAGGTCCATGTCACCGCGGGACATCGACGCAGCCCCCTATCGGGCGAGGGTCTACAAGCGGGAGACATGCCTGACCGGGCGCGAGTAACGGGGACATGGAGGGTGAATCCTCAAGAAAGGGGGGTGAGTGGGAGACCGTCGGGCGGCAGCCTGCTTGTCTGGTTCTTGGGGGAGCCAGAGAGCCGATGACTGCGGCCCGACGGCCGATGAGGGGAGGCAACGTGCCGGGGAGTTCATATGGAGATGTCTGGCGGCCGGATCAGCGCTTGGACGACCTTGCCGCTCTCAGTGGGGGCGTAGGCGATCTCGGCGCCGAGCTGGCGTGCGGTCCACAAGCCGCGAGGCTTTTCGCCCTGCGCTGGCTCCCACGCAACGGCCTCGTCGAAGCCAGGAAAGTCGATGCGGGCGTCGTGCACCTGGATGACAAGTTCGCCGGTCTTAAGGAGCGTGCATCGCATGGGGATCTCTGCGTACTCCGGTACTCCCGAGTGCATGACCGCGTTGGCCATCAGCACACCCCCGACCTCAGCCGCGTCCTCGACATCGACAAGAACGTCCGCCAGAGTCAGGTACAGACGGGTGTAGCGGCGGGCGTTGCCTGCCGCATGACGGCCGGCCCGCAACTTCCAGTGCCGCGTCCAGACCGGCTCATCGCGGACGGGGCCGGGGATCGCAACGATGCCACCCTCTTCCATGGTTGTCGTTCCTTCTCGGTGGGGGAGGGCGCACCAGGTCGTCGTGCCGTCCCGGCTGACGCCCCAGTCGTCGGCGATGGAGGCGACGATCAGGAGACCGCGTCCGTCCTCGTCGTCAAGAGCGGTGTTGGCCGGCTCGGGACGTCTGTGAGAGCCATCCCGTACCTCAATCACGAGGTGGGTAGCTGTGAGATACAGGCGTACTCCGACGTCACCACGACCGTGCTCGAACGCGTTCGTGACGAGCTCGGTGGCAAGGAGCTGGGTCGAGTCGATTAGTCCGGACAGACCCCAGTCCGTCAGTTTGACCCGAATAGCGAGCCGCACCTGAGATGGCACAGTTCTGTCTACTACCTCGATGGCGCCGCCCGTTGAGCCGCTGGAACGAGCGAAGGACATTTCAGTTTCGGCGTATACGCGGCGGCGACGGAGGACTTCGCTATCCGCCCGCGAGGCAGTAATCAGGGGCATGCCAATCTCTCCGTACGTCCGGGAGTTATGGACGCCAGATACATCGCCACTCTCTCGGCATGGCAAGCAGATAAGGGCGGAATTGTCCCTGTTTGCTCCCGCACCTCCATGGGGAGGGTTGCGGTGTGCTGCATCTCCAGCTTCACGGGGGGACTCCCTGATTGCACACTCTCGTGCCTGGTCAAACACCCTCTGCAAGGGCTGATACGAGCGTGGCAATGGTGGCGGTACGGATCCAGTCCCATCCCTTCATCGGTTCCTCGTACATGGCCGACGTTCTTCCTCGGATGTTCATCGACTCCGCTAAGTACCGTCTGTATGGGGCATGTTGATGGCGTGACCGACTTACCGTCTTAGCAGGGACATGTTCGGCAGACAGGATGGGAGGCACGGTGCGCACGTTCTTCCGGTACTGGCTCGACGAGCGGGAGCTACGCGACCACAAGGACTTCGTGCAGCCATTCCTAGAAGTGGCCGCACGGCTGGGGCTGAAAGGCTTGGAGCCCGCTAAACCGACCATTCAGGCCTGGTACTACGGGACGCGAAAGCCACAGGGAGACTTCCGCCGGGTGATCGTCGCCTGGACCAACCACAGCATCGACCAGCTGTGGACTGAGGTTCCAGAAGGGACCGTTCCCGACTTCCGGCCCTTGTCCGACACGTCATCCACTGCACGTCATGCCGATCTCGGCATGGATCTAAGCGACATGAAAAGGACGGGCGCGATGGCTGTTCGACGCGCGAAGGAATTCCTTCTGGGAGCCGACCGAGACAGAGTGGGCACGGACACTTTCGACCTACTCAAAGACGACGTTGCTCGACTCGTCGCCGCGTATCCACGAGAGCCCCTTTCGGCCATCTGGACCGATCTGCTGGATTCCCAGGGAGAGGTACTGCGTCTTCTGGAGGGCGGCAGGGTCCGACCGTCGCAGCTGCGTGAACTCAACTTCATGGCCAGCGCCCTGTCCTTCCTCGTGGCCAAGGGTTTCAACGACATGGAGGACCGGAGCCAGGCGATGACGATGGCCCGGGTCGCCGCAGCTTGTGCAAGGGATGCCGAACACCCGCCCCTCGTCGCCCTCGTGGACGGTCTCAAGTCCCTGATCGCTTACTGGGGAGACAAGCCCGGAGACGCTCTCCACTTCGCCCAGCAGGGCGCAGCAACAGCCGCCGATCACAAAGGCACCGTGGGACTGTGGTTGCTCGGTCTTCAGGCACGGGCCTCAGCCGTCCTAGGCGATGAGGAGACAGTCCACTCGGCGAACCAACTGGCCACCGACCGACGCGACCACGTCGTACCGGATGAACTCGACTCACTCGGCGGCCTGTTCACCTATTCAGAGGAGAAGCAGCTCTACTACTCGGTGGAATCCGAAGCTCTCCTCGGCCACGGTGACGCGCAGCTCGCCGCGCAGGCCGAACTGGCTGTGCAGGGCTTCAGCGATCCCACCGCCCCGTCCTGGGCCTTCGGGGACCTGGCCGGATCGCAGTGCGACCTCGCTCTCGTCCGTCTTTACGGTGGGGACGTAGAAGGTGCCGCCGCCGCCCTTCGCCCGGTCCTGGATCTGCCGTCCTCACACCGGAACAACGGCATTGTCGTGTCAGCCCAACGCGTCCGCCGGGCGCTCACCAGCGATCAGGTACGCACTGCCATTGCGGCGCGTGAACTCCGCGAGGAGATCGAGATCTTCCCGCCAACGCGCCCTGCGCTACCGCGATAGCCCACAGGTAGAGTCCCCAGCATGCACCCGGTCAAGCGTTCCAGCCAGCGCCTGGATCTTCGCGAACTCGCGATCGACGACGTGGACGCTGTATTCGCGATCTACGGCAGCAGAGAAGCCACGGAGCATCTGTCGTTCGAGCCGCGTACCCGCGACCAGGTCGGCCACATTGTCGCCCGATCCGTGGCTTCTGCCACAGAGAATCCGCGACCCGAGTACGCACTCGCGGTCGTGGAACGGGACACGGGACACGTGATCGGCTTTGGACGGCTTGCCCTGGACCCCCATCAGCAGCGCGCGGCCACCTTCGGTTTCGCGCTGCGCCCAGACACCTGGGGCATCGGCTACGGCCTTGAGACCGTGCGACTCCTGCTGGGACTTGGGTTCGAAGAACTTGCCCTGCACCGAATTTGGGGCGCACGCTCCCCCCTGAACGAGGCTTCCGCGAAGACCATGATGGCGGCAGGCATGGTGGCGGAGGGCACCATCCGGGGCCACATCGAGAAGGCGGGCCAATGGCGCGACTCGGTCGTGCACTCAATCCTCGTTGAGGAGTGGAAGCCCTAGTAATGCTTCGTTAGGTCTTTCCGTTGATGCTGATCAGGAGCATGTTGGGTGTGTGGACGCGTATGAAGTGAGCCGGTTACGGGCGGCGTTGGCGTTGT
>NZ_JBIVKZ010000028.1:0-79370 GCF_044751025.1 Streptomyces sp. NPDC088747 | reverse complement strand
GGGGGCGGCCGGGGCGTGGCGGGGGGGGGGGGTTCGGGGTTTTGTCGCTGTTGCCGGCTTTGTGGGGGGGGGGGGGGGGGGCGCCCCCCCCCCCCCCCCCCACGACCGGATGCGCCGGTGACACAGGTGACACCGGCGACGGTGAGTCCGGGCCGGTCACCACGGCCGCCCGCCAGGGCCGGCCGCAGCCACTGACCTGGCAGCAGGAGCTGCGCGTCGGCGACGCCCAGCAGCGCCTGACGAAGCGGTGCATGAAGCGGCACGGCTTCACGTACTGGGAGGACCGCACGCTGACCCTGCGCGAGAGCCGCCCCGTGCGGTACGTGCAGGACGACGTGGCGTGGGCCAGGGCGTACGGGTACGGCGGAGCGATCGACGCCAAGAGTGAGCGGACACGGAAACACCATCCGATCGCCGCGTACCGCCAGAGCCTGTCCGCCGAGCGGCGCGCCGCCTTCGACATGGCGCTGGACGGCGGCGCCGAGGCGGCCGACCTCTCGGCCTCGCTGCCGGGCGGGGCCAAGGTCCACAAAAGGCTCGGCGGCTGCACGGCCGAAGCCGAGAAAACCCTCTACGGCGACCCCGCCGAGTGGTTCCGCGCCTCGAAGACGGCCACCGGCCTCAACGCGCTGTACGGCCAGGAACTGATGAACGACCAGCGGCTGACCACCGCGGTACGCGCCTGGTCCGACTGCATGCGCGAGGCGGGCCATTCCTACGACGACCCCCAGGCGGCACGTGACGCGGTGCGGCAGAACACCGCACGCCTGGGTCCGGCCCGCGCCGACCAGGCGTTCGCGGCCGAACGCCGCACCGCCGTCGCCGACGCCGGCTGCGCCCGCGAGACCTCGCTGAAGTCCGTGGCCGCGGCCCGCGAGACGCACTACGTCGACCAACTGCGCGACCGGTACGGCGCGGCGGTCGACACCTACCGGCACCTCGGGCAGCAGGCGTACGACCGCGCGGTACGGATCGTGCCGCAGCGCGCCTGAGCCCGCCCGACAGCCGTAACACCCAGCACCGACATGCGACGAGGGGAAATCATCATGCGCAAGTTCGCCATCACGGCGGCCGTCATCGGGCTGACCGCCCTGGGACTCGGCGTGCCCGCCACCACCGCTCAGGCGGCCGAGTCGGGCGCCCAAGGCCCCGTCTGCGACAGCAAGTGGCCGGGCCGCAACGGCAACATGTACGCCTGGGACGGCTACGACTGCCAGGGCACGCTCCTGGGCGTCGACGCGGGCAACGACGCCGACTGGCAATGGGCCCCCGGCGGCTTCTCGAACGCCTGGGACAAGGCGTCGTCCGTCATGAACGCCGGCTACACCGGCGGCAACGACGTCGTCCAGTTCTGGTACGTGCAGGAGTACCAGGAGGGATATGCCTGCCTCTCGCCGTACGAGTACTACGCGGACAACCTGTCCGACAACTACTTCAGCAACGGCGAGAACGCGAACAACAACATCCGCTCGCACCGCTGGGTGAGCAGCTGCAACGTCTGGCTCACCTGATCCACCGAACGCGGACGGGCGGCCCGGCATCGTGCCGGGCCGCCCGTCCCCGCGTGCGCGGCTCAGTGGAAGAAGTGCCGCGTCCCCGTGAAGTACATCGTCACGCCCGCCTTCGCCGCGGCCTCCACGACCAGCTCGTCGCGGACCGAACCGCCCGGCTGGACCACGGCCTTGACGCCGGCCGCGGTGAGGATCTCCAGGCCGTCGGGGAACGGGAAGAACGCGTCGGAGGCGGCGTACGAGCCCCGCGCGCGCTCCTCGCCCGCCCGCTCGACCGCGAGCTTCGCGGAGTCGACCCGGTTGACCTGGCCCATGCCGACGCCGACCGAGGCGCCGTCCCTGGCGAGCAGAATGGCGTTGGACTTGACCGCCCGGCAGGCCTTCCAGGCGAAGGCCAGCTCCGCCAGTTCGGCGTCGCCGAGCGCGTCGCCGGTCGCCAGGGTCCAGTTCGCCGGGTCGTCGCCGTCCGCCTGGAGACGGTCGGTGACCTGGAGCAGCGCGCCGCCGTCGATGGGCTTCACCTCGACGGGGTTGGACGGGCCCGCCGCCGCCTTGAGCACCCGGATGTTCTTCTTCCTGGCGAGCGCCTCCAGCGCTCCGTCCTCGTAGCCGGGCGCGACGATGACCTCGGTGAAGATCTCGGCGACCTGCTCCGCCATCTCCTTGCTGACCGGCCGGTTGACGGCGATCACGCCGCCGAAGGCGGACAGCGGGTCACAGGCGTGCGCCTTGCGGTGCGCCTCCGCGACGTCCGAACCGACCGCGATGCCGCAGGGGTTGGCGTGCTTGATGATCGCGACGCAGGGCTCGGCGTGGTCGTACGCGGCACGGCGCGCGGCGTCCGTGTCGGTGAAGTTGTTGTACGACATCTCCTTGCCGTGCAGCTGCTCGGCCTCGGCGAGACCTCCGGTGCCGTCGACGTAGAGAGCGGCGCCCTGGTGCGGGTTCTCGCCGTACCGCAGGGTGTTCTTGCGCTCGTACGTCGCGCCGAGGAAGTCGGGGAAGCCGCTGTCGTCGACGGCCGCGTAGTCGCCGGCGAACCAGGAGGCGACCGCCACGTCGTACGCCGCCGTGTGCTGGAAGGCCTCCGCCGCGAGCCGCTTGCGGGTGGCGAGGTCGAAGCCGCCGTCCTTGGCCGCGGCCAGCACATCGGCATACCGCGCGGGGCTGGTGACGACGGCGACGGACGGGTGGTTCTTGGCGGCGGCGCGGACCATCGACGGGCCGCCGATGTCGATCTGCTCGACGCACTCGTCGGGCGTCGCGCCCGAGGCGACGGTCTCGCGGAACGGGTAGAGGTTGACCACGACGAGGTCGAACGACTCGATGCCGAGCTCCTCCAACTGGCGCCGGTGGTCGGGGAGCCGCAGGTCGGCGAGGATGCCGGCGTGCACCTTCGGGTGCAGGGTCTTGACGCGGCCGTCCAGGCACTCGGGGAAGCCGGTCAGCTCCTCGACCTTGGTGACGGGGACGCCCGTCGCGGCGATCCTCGACGCGGTGGAGCCGGTGGAGACGAGCTCGACACCGGCCTCGTGCAGCCCGCGCGCCAGGTCTTCGAGGCCGGTCTTGTCGTACACGCTGACGAGCGCGCGTCGGATGGCCCGCTTGTTGCTCTCGGCGGTGGCGGTCACTGGATAACTACCTTTCGTCCCTCAATGCGATAGCCGTTGCGGGCGAGCCGCCCCACGACATCGACGAGCAGCCTTCGCTCGACTTCCTTGATGCGCTCGTGCAGAGCGCTCTCGTCGTCCTCGTCCCGGATCTCGACCACGCCCTGAGCGATGATCGGGCCGGTGTCGACGCCGTCGTCGACGAAGTGGACGGTGCATCCGGTGACCCTCGCACCGTACGCGAGCGCGTCGCGTACGCCGTGGGCACCGGGAAAACTGGGCAGCAGCGCGGGATGCGTGTTGACGAACCGGCCGCCGAACCCGGCGAGGAACCGCTTCCCCACGATCTTCATGAACCCGGCGGACACGACGAGGTCGGGTTCATGGGCGGCGGTCGCCGCGGCGAGCGCCGCGTCCCACTCGTCACGGGTGCCGTGATCCCTGACGCGGCACACGAAGGTGGGCAGCCCCGCCCGCTCGGCCCGCGCGAGCCCCTCGATACCGTCCCGGTCCGCGCCCACGGCCACGATCTCGGCCCCGTACGCCTCGGGCCCCGCCTCGGCGATGGCGTCGAGCAGTGCTTGCAGATTCGTACCTGATCCGGAGACCAGCACGACAAGGCGCTTGGCCACGGGCTTGGCGGCCACGGTGAGGCCCTTTCTCGGGGAAGCGGTTGCGCGGCCGGCTGGTTCTGTACGTTCGTACTCGCACACTCGCGCTTGTACATTCGTACGAATGCATCGCGCCCCGGGATACGGGGAAGTCTACGAAGCGGCCGACCGTCAGCAACGATACCGGCACACCGGGCGGCCCCCACGGGACGGGGGCGTGGCCGGAAGGTAGCGTCTGGGGAGGATCCACCTGGGAACACCGTCCGCCGCGGGGAACGCCTTGCGCGCGTGCGGCGTTGATCTGGGTTGGGTACGTGAACTTTCGGGACGGTCGTCCCCGGCCACGCGTACCCGGGGCGCCGGCCCCGCCGTCACGGACGCTCGGGGCCGCCAGTCCTGGGTATCAGACCTGATGTACGAACGCTCGGGGTGCGAGTCCCGGGTGCAGGAACTGCTGTACGAACGCTCGGGGCGAGTCCCGGGTGCGGAACCGTTGTACGAACGCTCGGGGGTGCGAGTCCCGGGTGCAGAACCGCCGCACGAACGCTCGGGGTGCTAGTTCCGGGCGTAGGAACCGTTTTACGAACGCGCTCGGAGTGCTAGTCCCGGGTGCACGACCTCCGGTACGAACGCTCGGGGCGCCCGTCCCGGGCAGGTACGAAGTCCGTGGACACGCCGCCCGCCATAACCACCAAGGGGAAGACGCACACCTGATGCCGGACCGCAGTCTCCGACTCCCTCCGCTCCTGCTGCGCGAGCGGCGCCCTCAGCCTGTGCCGCCGCGGGAAGGCGGGGATACACCCGGCTCCGGCCCTTCGGGTGAGCACGGCTCGGCCGACGGGAACGGGTCGGGCGGACAAGGCCCGGACACGCCGCCCTCCGGCTCCAACTCCGGCTCGAACTCCGGGTCGAACTCCGGCTCGGACGACAATCCGTTCGCCCCGCCGCCGGACGGCACGCCCGACCGGCCGTGGCAGCCGCGCCGGCCCGCGAACGGGCAGGGCTCGGAGGGCTCGGGCGAGCGCGGTGAGCCGGGTGGCGCCGACGGACAGTCCCCGTGGGGCAGTCAGTGGAGCGACCGGCAGCCCGGCCCGTCCAGCGGCGGCCGTTTCGGCGACCGCCCCGGTGTGACGCCGCCAGGACAGCAGGGTCAGGGCCAGGGCGGTCCTGAGGGGCAGGGCGGCGGCCCGGGAACCGGCATGCGCTGGGACCCGACGGACCCGGCCCAGCGCCGCGCGCGCTTCGCGCTGCTCTCGGGTATGTGGGCGTTCTTCTTCGCCCTCTTCAGCTGGCCGTACGTGGCCCTGCTGCTCGGCGCGCTCGCCCTCTACTGGGGCATCAGCGCCCTGCGCGCCAAGCCCCGCACCCCGGACCCGGACAGCCCGGCCCCCACCGATGCGACGCCCGCCCGCCCCCAGAAGTCCGCCGCGGTGAGCGGCCTGGTCACCGCCTCCCTGGCCATCGCCATGGTCGCCGCAGGCTTCACCGCCCAGCTCGTCTACAACGACTACTACGCCTGCACCAACGACGCCCTCACCAACGTCGCGAAGGAGTCCTGCAACGACCTTCTGCCGAAGGAGTTGCGGGGAGTACTGGGAGTGCAAGGCTAGAGATCCGACCTGGTCCGACCTTGCCCGCCCTGGTCCAGCCAGCTCCGACAAGGGGGGTCCGGGGGCGCAGCCCCGGGAACGGGACGGGCAGGGGCGGAGGGGGCGAAAACCCCCAACCCCCGCCCACCCACCCGCGGGCCTTTCATCAGGCGTCATCCCGACTCGGTCGGCTCCGCGGACTCGGTCTTCTCAACCCGCTCGTCCCGCCCGACGGGCTCCGTCGGTTCGTCCCGCTCCTCGGGCTCCCCGGCTCCCTCGACCTCCGTAGCGGCGGACGCCTCCTTCAAGGCCGCCCAACGGACCTCACGAGGCAGATCCTCGTGCCACGGAGACCCCCCGCCGTCGGAGGGCAGCAGGTCGTACGGCTCGTCGAAGGCGGACCCGGCCGGCGCGGAACGGGCAGGAGGCTCAGCCTGGGGCACGACATGGGCGTGCCCCAGGACCTGGTTCTGGACATGGCCGCCCTGTCCACCGGCCTGCTCCCCCACCAGCCCCGGAGAGGTCACGGCCCCCGCCGCCCGCTCACCCCGTGAGAACCAGGACGGCAGCCACCCCCTCGGCTCCCGCACCCGAGGCACCCGCACCTCAGGCTCCCGCACCTGCCGCCCCCGAACCCGCCATCCCCGCACCCCGACCACCACGGGAACCCCCACAGCGGCCGTCCACAGCATCGTCGCGCCCCCCACCTGCCACCACACGGGGCCGAAGTGAGCCAGCCGCGCGACCCCGAGCGGCCCCCCGGCCAGCCCTGCCAGCACCGCGAACGCGCTCCCGCACAGACCGGCCGCGAGCAGCACACCCCCCACGGTCCGGCCCAGCGACCACGCCGCCCCGCTCGCCGGCACCGCCGAGGCCACGACGAACCACGCCACGGTCACCCCCGCGGCCACCGGCACCGCCCCGACCGCCCAGGTCGACGGCGTCGCGGCCCCCGGCACCGCGGCCAGCAGCGGAAAGGCCGGAAGCAGCGAACCGGGCACCGCCGGGGACAACGGCGCCGCCACCTGCCCCGCGCCGAGAACGACCCCGGGCCCGAGCCCGTACGACGCCCCCCACACGGCCGCGTTCGGGACGAGGGCCACGCACAGCAGCAGTACGGCGAACCGCCCCGACCACATCTCGGTGAGCTGGAGGAAGGAGCCGCGGGCCGCACCCCCGTGCCATACCAGCGACACGGCCACCAGCAAGGCCCCGCCCCCGACCAGCACCGCCGCCCCGGCCCCGGCGGCACGGGCGGTGCCCCCGAGGAACCGTCGGGCGTCCGGCGCGAGCGCACGGACGTCCACGTGACGGCGTACGCCCGGAGGCAGGGCGTCGAGAACCCGGTGCCCCCACAAGGGCATGGGCCCACGCGGATACCCGTACGCCGCCCACATCCCCGCTCCGGCCGCCCCGACGGCGAGCAGGGGCAGGCAGACGACGGTCCACATCCAGGAGGGCCGCAGCGCGCCGCCCGAGGCGTACAGCGCGGCGGCCCCGCCGACGGTGAGGTAGCCGGCGACGATGCCCGCCCACGCCGTACGGGGAGCCGCTTCTGACTCGGCGTCAGCCGCGTCGCGCCCCGCCCGGTGGAGCAGCCACACCGGCAGCACGACGAGGAGCAAGGGCGTGACACCCACCGGCATGGGCGTTCCGGAGAGCGATTCGCCGCGGACGAGTTCGACGCCGTGGGCCAGCAGCCAGAGGGAAACGGCCACGTGGAGCGCGCCGTCAGGTCCGCTGTCGGGATACGGGGAGCTGATCCAGAGCACCATGACGAGGACGGCGAACGAGCCGAGTCCGAGCCCCGCCGCGAGTGCGCCACCCAGGAGGCTGGCGGCCAGTCCGGGGGATCGGTCGCGCATCCGGGTGAGCAAGGGCGACAACGACAGCCTGCGGTCGGTCATTTGGGTCACGTCCGTCATGCTCCCAACGACACGCGCTTTCTCGTCGTAACAGGCGAACCTCCGATGTGTCGCTCAATATGCAGTTATGTACTTTTTCGTACGAAGGGGCGCGCTGTGGAGTCCGAGATGACACAGAGCCCCGCGACCCCGCTGCCATCTCCCAAGGAGCGCCGCCGCCTTCGCGAGGCCAAGTCGCTGAGCCAGGCCGACGTTGCGACCAGGGTGGGCGTCAGCCGCGAGACGGTGCGCTCGTGGGAGACCGGCCGTACGACGCCGCGCGGCCGCAAACGGGTGGCGTATCTGAGGGTGCTGGGCGCGCCGGAGCCCGAGGACACGACGCCGGCTTCCGGCGGCGAAGCGGGAACCCGCCCTGAAGCCGAGGCGGAGGTCGTTGTCGAGGCCGAAGCCGTGGTCGAGGCGGCGGCCGAAGCGGAGGTGACCACTCGTCAGGAGCCGCACCCGGAGGCCGAGACGGCCGCCGGGGCGGAGACCGGGGCCGGCGGCGAGGACGGGACCGGCGGCGCGGGCAAGGGTGGAGGAGAGGGCCAGGGCGAGGGCGAGGGCGAAGGCAACAAGGAGCCCGAGGGCGCGGGTGAAGGTGACGAGCAGGGCGGAGGTGAGGGGCAGGGGGGAGGTGAGGGGCAGGGTGAGAGCGAGGGCGTAGGCGCGGCGCAGGACGTGGGCGTGGCGCAGGACGTAGGCACGGGTCAGAACGTAGGCACGGGTCAGGACGTAGGCGCGGCGCAGGACGTGGGCGCGGGGCAGGGTGATGACGAGGGCGCCGCTCCCCCGGCGCCGGCTCCCGCCCTGACGCCCCCTCAGGCCTTCGACGCTCTCTACGCGTTCTGCACCCCCGCCCTCGTACGGCAGGCATACCTGCTGACCGGGCGGCGCGAGCTGGCGCGTGAGTCGGTGGAGCGGGCGTTCCAACTGGCCTGGCACCGATGGCCCGAGGTGGCCGTGGACCGGGATCCGGCCGGGTGGGTGCGGGCGACGGCGTACGAGTACGCCCTCTCCCCCTGGCACCGGCTGCGCCCCAGGCACCGGCACCCGGAGGCGCCGCCCGCCGACCCGGCGGACCGCGCGCTGCTCGACGTACTCCTGAAACTGCCGCCGATGTACCGGCGCACCCTGCTGCTGTACGACGGGGTCGGGCTCGATCTGCCGGAGACCGCCGCCGAGACGGAGGCGAGCACGCCCGCGGCGGCCAACCGGCTGCTGCACGCGCGCGAGGCCGTCGCCGCGCGCCTGCCGGAGCTGGCCGAACCCGACGAACTGAACCGGCGCCTGACCACGCTCGCCGCCACGGAGCGGCTGCGCGCGGCGAAACCGCGCGCCGTCCGCTACGGCAGCGAACACCGCGCGCGCACCTGGACCCGTGCCGCCATCGCCTTCACGGTCCTGCTCATCGGCGCCACGTCACTGACCCTGCGCACGGCCCCGGACCACTACGAGCCGCCCATGGCCCCCGGCGAGACGGTCCGCGGTCTGTCGCCGCGCACCGCGCCCGGCCCGCTCTCCGACGAGCAGCTGGAACTGCACGCGTTCCTCAAGTCCCAGACGGCGAGCGGTCCGGAGAGGCTGGTTCCGGAGGCTCGCTGAGTACGCGGAAGGGCCCGCATCCCGGTGGGGGTGCGGGCCCTTCCGTGCGTTCGGGCGCGAGGCGCCGGCCGCTTGTGGCGCGACTCAGCCGTTGAGGATCTCGCGGGCGAGCTTCGCCGTCTCGGTCGGCGTCTTGCCGACCTTGACGCCGGCGGCCTCAAGGGCCTCCTTCTTCGCGGCGGCCGTGCCGGAGGAGCCGGAGACGATGGCGCCGGCGTGGCCCATGGTCTTGCCCTCGGGCGCGGTGAAGCCGGCGACGTAGCCGACGACCGGCTTCGTCACGTTCTTCGCGATGTAGTCCGCCGCACGCTCCTCGGCGTCGCCGCCGATCTCGCCGATCATGACGATCAGGTCGGTGTCGGGGTCGGCCTCGAACGCGGCGAGCGCGTCGATGTGCGTCGTACCGATGACCGGGTCGCCACCGATGCCGACGGCGGAGGAGAAGCCGATGTCACGGAGCTCGTACATCATCTGGTACGTCAGCGTGCCGGACTTCGAGACCAGGCCGATACGGCCCGGCTTCGTGATGTCGCCCGGGATGATGCCGGCGTTCGACTGACCCGGGGTGATGAGACCGGGGCAGTTCGGGCCGATGATGCGGGTCTTGTTGCCCTTCGACTTCGCGTACGCCCAGAAGGCGGCGGAGTCGTGGACGGCGATGCCCTCGGTGATGACGACCGCGAGGGGGATCTCCGCGTCGATCGCCTCGACCACGGCGGCCTTGGAGAAGGCCGGCGGCACGAAGAGGACGGAGACGTTGGCGCCCGTCTTCTCGATCGCCTCGGCGACCGTGCCGAACACGGGGATCTCGGTGCCGTCGATGTCGACGGACGTGCCCGCCTTGCGCGGGTTCACACCGCCGACGATGTTCGTGCCGTCGGCCAGCATGAGCTTGGTGTGCTTCATGCCCGTGGCACCGGTCATGCCCTGGACGATGACCTTGCTGTCCTTGTTGAGGAAGATAGCCATGGCTGTTCTGTCCCTCGTCCCTTACTTCGCGGCCGCGAGCTCGGCGGCCTTGTCGGCCGCGCCGTCCATGGTGTCCACGCGCTGCACGAGCGGGTGGTTGGCGTCCGAAAGGATCTTGCGACCCAGCTCGGCGTTGTTGCCGTCGAGGCGCACGACCAGGGGCTTGGTGACTTCCTCGCCCTTGTCCTTGAGCAGCTGGAGCGCCTGGACGATGCCGTTGGCTACCTCGTCACAGGCGGTGATGCCACCGAAGACGTTGACGAAGACGGACTTGACGTCCGGGTCGCCGAGGATGATCTCCAGGCCGTTCGCCATGACCGCGGCGGAGGCGCCGCCGCCGATGTCGAGGAAGTTCGCCGGCTTCACGCCGCCGTGGGCCTCACCGGCGTACGCGACCACGTCGAGGGTGCTCATGACGAGACCCGCGCCGTTGCCGATGATGCCGACCTCGCCGTCGAGCTTGACGTAGTTGAGGTTCTTCGCCTTGGCCGCGGCCTCGAGCGGGTTGGCCGAGTCCTTGTCCTCGAGCGCGGCGTGGTCCGGCTGGCGGAACTCCGCGTTCTCGTCCAGGGACACCTTGCCGTCGAGCGCGATGACCTTGCCGGAGGCGACCTTGGCCAGCGGGTTGACCTCGACGAGGAGGGCGTCCTCCTTGATGAAGGTGTCCCACAGCGTCACGAGGATCTCGGCGACCTGCTCCGCGACGTCGGCCGGGAACTTCGCCTGCGCGACGATCTCGCGGGCCTTCTCGATGCTCACGCCTTCGTTGGCGTCGACCGGGACCTTCGCGAGGGCCTCGGGGTTCTCCTCCGCGACGACCTCGATCTCCACGCCGCCCTGCACGGACGCCATGGCGAGGAAGGTGCGGTTGGTGCGGTCGAGGAGGTACGAGACGTAGTACTCCTCGACGATCTCGGGCGCGGTCTCGGCGATCATCACCTTGTGGACCGTGTGGCCCTTGATGTCCATGCCGAGGATGTCCGTCGCGCGGGCGACGGCCTCGTCCGGGGTGGCGGCGAGCTTGACGCCGCCGGCCTTTCCACGGCCACCGACCTTGACCTGCGCCTTGATGACGGACTTGCCGCCAAGACGCTCGGTCGCCTCGCGGGCTGCCTCAGGCGTGTCGATGACTTCACCGGCCAGCACCGGTACACCGTGCTTGGCGAAGAGGTCCCTCGCCTGGTACTCGAACAGGTCCACGCGCGTCCGTCCCTATCAGTGATCTCGCGGTTCGTTGTCTGCGTGGGCGTGCCGCGAAGGGCAACGTGACGTCCGCTGTCACAAGGGTGGCGCACACGGTGTCCGAGCGCGCGGCATGTCCGTCCCGCAGGTTATCGCCGCCGGACGCGGGTCCCTAAATCGCAGGTCACACCTGAGCGGTGATACCTGTCACAGAGCGGCCCCGGACGGGCCCCGAGTGGCGGCGGGGCCCGGTTCCGGGACCGGGGCCTCACCGGGCTGGGGTCGGCACGGTGAGGCCCCTTGAAGAGCCCTGAAGGGCCCAGGGCGGATGGTCCCCACCCCATGGGGACCGACCTGCCCTACCGCGGGGTCCCGGTCCCGACGGGCCGAAGGCTTCGGCCGTCCGGGTCCATCGCCCCGCGGAGTCAGTGCCTCCGCCACCCCACACACGGAGGCATGGGAGAAGGGCCGGCAGGAGGCAGGGAGGGAGGGAGGGAGGTGTCGGTGGGATCGGTCAGGTGGGATCGGTCAGGTGGCGTACGTGCCGTAGGGGGCACTTGCCGTACTGGGCACCTGGGGTGTGGCGCGCATCGCGCACGTAGCCCGACTTACAACGGGATCGGTTCGCGTGTGGGTCGCGGTACGACCGGATCGGTCCCTGTCGGGCGCGTGCTCTCCGCGTACGGGGGGGCGGGGCGCCTCAACTGGATCGGCTGCCCGGCCGGGAGCTGAGGGCTGCGCTACCGGGGCCGTCCAGCCGGAGAGGCTGTCGGGCGTCCAGAGCAGTGGCCGTCCAGCCCTGAGGTCGTCTGGCCGGGAGGTCCGTCTAGCCCGGGAAGACGGGGATGTCCCGGAACCTGTCCCGGGTCTTGCCCACGGTCACGGCCGCGGACGTGCCGGGCACGAGCCGCAGCGGCACCCGGTGGTGAGGGGTGACGGCGTGCGCGTCGCCGTGCCGGGGGCCGCCGTTGTCGCCGGCGGACTGGTGCGCGGGTACGCCTGCCGGGTCGCCGGGGGGCGACTGGTGCGTGGGGGTCGGCGCGGGCGCGCGGTGAACGGTGCCGCCGGCCCGGGGCGACGCGTCGGTGTCTTCGGCGCGCGTTCCGACGAGCACGGGCGTGGGCCCGTACGTCGAACCGGTCCGCGTCACAGCCTGTTGCCGCGCCGGGGCTTGCCTGTCCGCCGGGTCCGACGTGCCGTTCGCCGCCCCGCCGGACTGCGGCGCGGTCGCACCTGCGGCGGGCGGAGTCCGGTCGTCCTCGTCGGGAAGCGTCGGCAGACCGGGCACGGACGGCGACGTTTCCGCCGGCGGCCCGACCTGGATCGGCGTCAACGCGTCGGTCAGGGCTCCGGTGAGCGTTTCGGTCAGGGTTTCGGGCAAAGTTTCGGTGAGGGTCCCGGTCAGCCCGACGGTGACTGTCTCCACCAGGTCGCCGACCGGTCGCACGACGCCGTGGACGGTGTCGGTGACCGGGGTGCCGGTTGTGGCCGCCGTGCCCGTCGTCCCTGTGGTGCCGGTCGTGCCGGTCGTGCCGGTCGTGCCGGTGAGCGGAACGCTGACGGTGTCGGTGAGGTGCGAGACCGCCTTCGACGGAACCGGGCTCTTCTCACCCGTCCGGGAGTCCGGCCCACCCGGATTCACGATCCGCTCCAGCGACTTGGTCACCGAACCGGTCACGGGATCGGTCACCGAACTCGTCAGCGTCTGAACGACAGATACCGGAGTCGGGGTCGACACCTTCCCGTCCGCCGCGTGGGCCTGCTCCCCGAAGAGGAGCCCGAGCACGAACAACCCGCCCGCCAGCAGCAACACTCGGAGCGCACGCCGTCCGACCGCCGTGCGCGTCACGCGCAGAGCGGTACCGGATATCGCGGCCGACGAAGCCAAGGAGAAGGGCTCTTCTCGTGTGAAGGGTGTGAAGACCCGGAGATCCTCGCACGAGACTCCGGAAGCCTCGCAACCCCCCTCCTATTAACGGAGGTTCACGCCCCGATAACTGTCCGCACCCGGCGGCCACCCGCGGCTTTCCGTCCCCCGGCCGCCGGGCGAACTCAGCGCTCCGGTTCGGCGCTCCAGCCCCGTGCTCTCACCTGGTGTCCGGTATCGGCAACGGACGCTTCTCGATCGCCGCCGCCATCACCTCGGGAAACAGGTCGGGCGTGCAGGCGAACGCCGGTGCGCCCAGGGCCGCGAGAGCCGCCGCGTGTTCACGGTCGTACGCGGGTGCCCCCTCGTCGGACAGCGCGAGCAGCGTCACGAACTGCACCCCCGACGCCTTCATCGCCGCCACCCGCTTGAGCATCTCGTTCCGTATCCCCCCTTCGTAGAGGTCGCTGATGAGCACGACGACCGTGTCGGCGGGCCGGGTGACCTGCGACTGGCAGTACGCGAGCGCCCTGTTGATGTCCGTACCGCCGCCGAGCTGGGTGCCGAAGAGCACGTCGACCGGGTCGTCGAGCTGGTCGGTGAGGTCGACGACGGCCGTGTCGAACACGACGAGCCGGGTGGAGATCGACCGCATGGACGCGAGCACGGCACCGAAGACGGATGCGTAGACGACGGAGGCGGCCATCGACCCCGACTGGTCGATGCAGAGGATGACCTCCTTCTTCACGGACTGCGAGGCGCGCCCGTAACCGATCAGCCGCTCGGGCACGATCGTGCGGTACTCGGGCAGGTAGTGCTTCAGGTTCGCCGCGATGGTGCGGTTCCAGTCGATGTCGTGGTGCCGGGGCCTGCTGATCCGGGCGCTGCGGTCGAGGGCGCCGGAGAGCGTGGCACGCGTGCGGGTGGCGAGCCGCTTCTCCAGGTCCGCGACGACCTTGCCTACGACGGCACGCGCGGTCTCCTTGGTCGTCTCCGGCATGGCCTTGTTGAGGGAGAGCAGCGTGCCCACCAGGTGCACGTCGGCCTCCACCGCCTCCAGCATCTCGGGCTCCAGCAGGAGGGCGGACAGCCCGAGCCTGTCTATCGCGTCGCGCTGCATGACCTGGACGACGGAGGACGGGAAGTACGTCCGGATGTCCCCGAGCCAGCGCGCGACGGAGGGCGCGGACGCTCCGAGCCCGGCCGAACGGTCCCGCCCCGTCTGCCCCTTGCCCCCCTTCCCGTACAGCGCGCCGAGTGCCCCGTCCATCGCGGCGTCCTGCCCGGAGAGAGCGCAGCCGGTGCCGTCCGCGTCGTCGCCCCCGAGCACGAGCCGCCAGCGCCTCAACCGCTCGCCCGCCGCGTCGCCCACGTCACCCGCGTCACCCGCGTCGATCACCCCGCTCTCAGCGACGGCGTCGGCCGTGTCCGTGTCCACCACCACCGCGGCGTCCGCCGGTACGGTCATCGGGCCACCTCCACAAGGTTGTTGTCGTCCAGGTCGTTGCCGTCCGGGTCGTTGGTGCGACTGTCGGTGGTGCGACTGTCGGCGGTGTGACTGTCGGCGGTGTGACGGTCCCTGCCGGGCGCGGCGGCATCGTCGGCGGGTTCGTCCAGCCCGAGCAGCAGGCGCAGGACCGGCAGTACGGCGTCCGCACGGTCGGTGTCGAGCTCGGGGGCGAACCCGGGTATCCCGGAGCCCACGGCCGTCTCGGGGCCCCGCACTCCCGGGCCACGCCTGATCAACTCGCCCAACGTCCGCCGTACACCGGCCTCGTACGCCGAGAACGTCCGCCGCAGCAACGGCAGCACGTCGGTGAAGGCGTTCCCCGGCACCCCGGTCAGCCACGCGTCCACCAGGCCGAGCAGCCGCTCGTCGTGCAGGAGCAGCATGCCGCCCCCGGAGCCACCCCCGACGAAGCCCTCGATCCAGGCGGCGGCGTCCCCCGGCGCCGTCCCCGGTGAAAGCACCAGCCCCATCAGCCGGGCGGCCTCGTCCTGGGCCAACTCCCCCTCGTCGAGCAGCAGTCGAACGGAGCGTCCACGGATCACCCCCGGCACGGTGTCCCGCCCGGCCAGCACCCGGAGCACGGCGTGCCAACGAACGCGGATCCCACCGGACGCCGGGGTGCCGCCCGGTGAGTTGACGGCGGTAGGCGACGTGGGAGTTTCCGGCAACCCCGTGTCGGCGGGCGAGGCATCGGCTGTCTCCGCCAGCAGCCCCACCGCCCCCTGCACCGCGTCCACATGGCGCCGCATCTCCTCGGCGGCCTCGGTGTCGAGAGCCGCGCAGGCCGGTGGGAGTCCGACGAAGATCCGCTCGGCGAGGCCAACCGCGACGCCGTGGAGTGCGTGGGTGTCGGTGCCGCGTACGTCGCCGTAGCGCAGGGAACGGACCAGTGCGGGCAGGGCCTGGGCGAGGTGTCCGACGTCGGCGTCGAGGGCCGCCCGGTCCGCCAGGACACGCATGACGACGGGCAGCGCGTCCGGCAGTTCGGCCAGGAGGCAACGCTCGGCGAGTGCGGTGACCTCGGCCAGGGAACCCGCGCCGATGGCGTCCGCGTCGGCCTTGGCGGTCGCGGCGGAGAGCACGGTGGTGCCCCACACCCCGGCCTCGGCGACCCGTACGGACAACTCGGGCTCCCACCGCAGCCGCCAGGTCTCGCGGAAGGTCCCGGTACTGCCGCGCGACGCGGCGGGATCGCCCCACTCGATTCCGAGCAGCCGCAGCCGGTGCAGGAGTCTGCTCCGCCCGGCGTCGGTCTCCTTGCGCAGGTCGAGCTCCAACTCCCGCTCCGCGGCCTCCGGTTTGAGCCGCAGCCGGCGCTGAAGCCGGGCGAGGTCGCGCTGCAACGGCACCGCCGGTGCCGATTCGGGCACCTCTCCCATCACGTCACCGACCACGAGCCGGTCCCGCACCAGCGACAGCGGCACGTCCGAGCCCTCGCACATCACGGCGCGCACGGCATCGGTGGTCTCGGTCAGCCCCGGCAGCGGGCGGCCCCGCATCGCGGCGAGCGTGTCGGCCAGCCGCACCGCCTCGATGACGTGAGCGGAGGAGACCATCTGGTCCTCGTCGCGGAGCAGCCGGGCGACCTTGGTCATCCAACGCTCCACCGGGCGATCGGGTGCGCTGAACAGATGCCCGTACCAACCCGGCGAGTCGATGCCCGCCCCGTAGCCACTGGCCCGGGAGAGGCGGCGATGGGTCCAGGGCACCCAGGTCAGGTCGGCCTTGGCCTTGGGCAGCCCCTTGAGCAGTGCCCGATCAGCGCCGGCGGTGGTCTTCTGCCGCAGGGCGGGGACGTGCCAGGCCCCGCAGACCACGGCCACCTCGTCCCCGAACTCCCGCTGCGCCGACCGCACCTGGAGCCGCATGTACGCCTCACGGAGCAGGTCCCGGTCGTGTCCGCCGGCCCCGTACGCCTCCCGCAGCGCCCCCATCGCCTCTTCGAGCGCGGTGAACGGCGCGAACGGATCGCCTCCCGCCCCGCCCCGGTGCTCGACCACGTCCTCCCACCACCGCTCGGGATCGTCGTAACCGGCGGTCTCGGCGAGCACGGCGAGCGGATCGACGCGGACGGCCTCAGGGGGCAGCTTCTTGAGGATCTCCGGGGCCTCCGAGCCCATGAGGTCCTGGTCAGACTCCTTGAGGTCCTGGTCGGAGCCGTTGGCGTCGGGGTCGGCACCGTTGGATTGCTCGTCGGATCCGTTGGCGTCGTGGTCGACGCCGTGGGAGTCCTGGTCGGAGTCGTCTTCCTGTCCCCAGGCCAGTGTGTGAGTGGCCGGAAGGTCGATGAACCGGGCCGGAACCCCGTGATCCAGGGCCCACCGGATCGCCACCCACTCCGGGGAGAACTCGGCCAGCGGCCAGAAGGCCGAGCGGCCGGGCTCGTCCACGACGTGGGCGAGGAGGGCGACCGGGGGCCGCATGTCCTTGTCCGCGGCGAGCGGGATGAGCGCGTCGGCCTCCGGAGGCCCCTCGATCAGCACGACCCGGGGAACCGCCGCCTCCAGCGCGGTCCGCACGGCCCGCGCGGATCCCGGCCCGTGGTGCCGCACGCCGAGCAGCAGCGGCCCGCTGCCGGAAGGCCTGCCCACCGGCGGCGGCCTGTCGACGTCCGTCACACGATCCCCCTCGGTTTCGGCCCGCCCGGCACTCTCCCCCTGGAATCCGCTCACGAACTCACCTCCCGGCAGGCGCGGTAGAAGTCCTTCCAGCCGTCACGCTCGCGGACGACCGCCTCCAGGTACTCCTGCCAGATGACGCGGTCGGCCGCCGGATCGCGGACGACGGCACCGAGGATGCCGGCGGCGACGTCACCCGCCCGCAGGACGCCGTCTCCGAAGTGGGCGGCCAGCGCGAGTCCGTTGGTGACGACGGAGATCGCCTCGGCGGTGGACAGCGTGCCGCTGGGCGACTTCAGTTTCGTACGCCCGTCGGCCGTGACTCCGTCGCGCAGCTCGCGGAAGACCGTGACGACGCGGCGGATCTCGTCGATGCCGTCGGGGGCCGCGGGCAGGTCGAGGGAGCGGCCGAGCTGGTCGACGCGGCGCGAGACGATGTCGACCTCGGCGTCGGCGCTCTCCGGCAGCGGCAGCACCACGGTGTTGAAACGGCGGCGCAGCGCGCTCGACAACTCGTTGACCCCGCGGTCGCGGTCGTTGGCCGTGGCGATCAGGTTGAAGCCGCGGACGGCCTGCACCTCCGAGCCCAACTCCGGTATCGGCAGCGTCTTCTCCGACAGGATCGTGATGAGCGTGTCCTGTACGTCGGCCGGGATGCGGGTCAGTTCCTCGACCCGGGCGGTCATCCCCTCCGCCATGGCACGCATGACGGGGCTCGGCACCAGGGCGGCCCGGCTCGGCCCGTGCGCGAGGAGCTCCGCGTAGTTCCAGCCGTACCGGATCGCCTCCTCCGGTGTCCCGGCCGTGCCCTGCACGAGCAGGGTGGAGTCGCCGCTGACCGCGGCGGCCAGATGCTCGGACACCCAGGTCTTCGCGGTGCCGGGCACGCCGAGGAGGAGCAGCGCACGGTCGGTGGCGAGTGTGGTGACGGCGACCTCGACGAGGCGGCGCGGCCCCACGTACTTGGGTGTGATCACCGTGCCGTCCGGCAGTGTGCCGCCCTGCAGATACATCGCCACAGCCCACGGCGAGAGCCGCCAGCGGGCCGGGCGCGGCCGGTCGTCCTGTGCGGCCAGCGCGGCGAGTTCGGCGGCGAAGGCGTCCTCGGCGTGCGGCCGCAGCACCTCGCCGGCGCTCTCGGCTCCCGCCTTTTTCGCGGTCGCGCCGACGGGCGGATTCACGGACGCGGAATCGGTCGGCTCAACGGACACAGACATGGCTAGGTCCCCCTCCAGCTCGGCCGGTTCGATCGGCCGGTTCGGATCTGGTTCCACCGTGCACCATGCCACTGACAATGCGTCCTGACCTGCGAAAACGCATTCACGAGAGTCGATTGTCAGTGGTGGGACCTACCTTCGATGACATGACTCAGCAGGGGGTGCGCTGGACCGCGGATCAGGTGCTTGCACTGGCGCCTGACGCGGCGTCACGCAAAGCGGGAAGCAAGCTCGGTTCGACCGGGCCGTGGTCGGAGGCAGGCAGTTCTGACGAGGGGGCGGTATGGGGACTGTGCGCGGGAAGTGGCAGCAAGCCGTATCAGACGGTCATCGACATGGCGGACTCCACCGGGCCCGCGTTCAAGTGCAGTTGCCCCAGCCGCAAGTTCCCGTGCAAGCACGCGCTCGGGCTGCTGCTCCTCTGGGCCGGCGAGGAGGCCACGGTCCCGCGTGGACAGGCGCCGGACTGGGCGGGCCAGTGGATAGAGGGGAGACGCGAGCGTGCGGGGGCGAAGGGGACGACGACGGGCGGGGCATCTGGGACGGCCTCGCCGGGTGATCCGGAAGCGGCCCGGCGCCGGGCGGAGCGGCGGGCCGAGCGGATCACCGCGGGAGCGACGGAGCTGGAGCAGCGGCTGACGGATCTGCTGCGGGGCGGTCTGGCAGGCGCCGAGCAGGCCGGGTACGGCGCGTGGGAGGAGACGGCGGCCCGCATGGTCGACGCACAGGCCCCCGGACTCGCCGCGCGCGTCCGGGAGTTGGGGGCGATCCCGTCGTCCGGCCCTGGCTGGCCCGCACGGCTTCTGGAGGAGTGCGCGCTGCTCCACCTGCTCGACCAGGGCTGGCTGCGTCGCGAGCGGCTGCCGG
This sequence comes from Streptomyces sp. NPDC088747, assembly GCF_044751025.1. Taxonomy (NCBI): domain Bacteria; kingdom Bacillati; phylum Actinomycetota; class Actinomycetes; order Kitasatosporales; family Streptomycetaceae; genus Streptomyces; species Streptomyces sp. NPDC088747. The sequence continues at coordinate 60,310 of NZ_JBIVKZ010000028.1, read as the reverse complement.
ACGGCCTTGCCGCCACGGTGCGTTCACGGATCGGGCTGTCCGGCTCGGCCGACGGCACGCCGGTGCGCGATCAGTGGCTGGTCCTGGCCCAGTACGACACGGCGGACAGCCGCCTCACCACCCGCAGGATCTGGTTGCACGGCTCGGAGTCCGGCCGCACGGCCCTCCTCCTCTCCTACGGAGCCGCCGGCCGCGCACCGGAGCTGTCGCTGCCCGTCGGGCTGGCCTTCGAGGCGGAGCTGTCCGCCTACGCGGGCGCCGGACAGCTACGGGCGGCACTGGGCGAGCAGTTCACACCGCCGGCCCCGACGGCGATACGACCGAAGGGAGTCACCACACCCGAGGCGGCGGCCCGCTACGGCGAAGCCCTGCGCGCGGACCCCTGGCTGGATTCCTACCCCGTCACCCTGGACCAGGTCATACCGACCCCGGACGGCGACCCGGCCGCGGCCGCCCCACGCTGGCAACTGGCAGACGCCGACGGCGACCTGGCCCTGCCCGTCACCCCGGCGCTCCGCTCGCTGCCCGGCCTGTGGCGCCTCGCCGCCCTGTCCGGCGGCGCTCCCGTCACCGTTTTCGGCGAGTGCGGCCACCAGGGCTTCACTCCGCTGACCGCCTGGCCGCAGGGCTCGGGCGAGGCGGTACCCCTGTGCTGACCATGCCGACCACCTCCGTACGGAAAGGATGCCGACGCTCATGAACACGACCTCCGCTCCCGCTGGGGGCTCCTGGGAGGAGCTCGTCACCGTGGCCCTGCTGGGGACCGAGCGGCGCAGACCGCCGGGATGCGGGCCGGCGCAGGACGCGCCGACGGCACTGCTGGACGCCGCCGCGGTGGAGACACTGCGGCGGCGCGCCGGGGTACGGCCCGCACGGGCGGCGGCCCGGCCCGAGCCGGCGGCGCCGGATCCACGCCCTCCCCTGCCGCCCGCAGCGGCCCACCGGCTCACCCTGCTGCTGGCGGACCGGCCCGGCACCGGTGGCGGCGGTCGCAGGGGAACGACACCCGACCTCATGGAACTGGTGCCGCAGTGGCTCGCCCTGGCCAACGCGCGCGGTTTCGCACCGCCCCCGCAGGCACTGCCCGCTCTCCTCGACGCGGCCCGGGGCCGTACGGATCTCCGCCCGGCCGCGCTGGCCTTCGCCGGGCCGCGCGCGCTGTGGCTCGCGCGGCTGAACACGGACTGGCGCTTCGCGCTGCGCTCCGCGCCGGGAGGCGGCACGGCGCTCCCGGACCCCGTCGATCCCGAGCGCGTACAACAACTCTGGCAGGAAGGCCTGTTCGCCGAACGGGTAGCGCTGCTCACGGCGATACGGGCCCACCAGCCCGCGGCGGCCCGCGAGTTGCTCACCACCACCTGGGCGACCGAGCGGGCCGAGGACCGGCTCATGTTCCTCGACTCCCTCCGGTCAGGACTGAGCGCGGCCGACGAACCCTTCCTGGAACAGGCGCTCACCGACCGGAGCCGCAACGTGCGTGCCACGGCCGCCGAGTTGCTGTCCGCGCTGCCGGACTCGGCGCTCGCCTCGCGGATGGCGGCCAGAGCGGGTTCCTGTGTGGCCGTGGACCGGACCCGGGGCGTCCCCACGATCGTGGTCGAAGCGCCGCACGAGTGCGACCCGAGCATGGAGCGCGACGGCGTGGTGCCGAAGGCGCCCGCCGGCCGGGGCGAACGGTCCTGGTGGCTCGGCCAGTTGGTCGAGGCGGCACCGCTCTCGACATGGCCGCGACGGCTCGGCGGACGTACGCCGGAGGACATCGTCGCCCTGCCCGTGGCGGACGACTGGCAGAACGAACTGCATGCCGCGTGGTGCCGGGCGGCCGTACGGCAGCGAAATCCTGACTGGTCCAGGGCTCTCCTCGGGGCGCCCTCCGCCCCGGAGGCCGGGGGGCCGGGAGCGGTGTCCCTCGCGGAGCGGTCGAAGCTGCTCGCCATGCTGGGTCCCGCCGAGCGGGCCGAGTGGGTCGCCGGTTTCATAGGCACCCACGGGTTGTCCGAGGCGTTCCAGTTGCTCGGCGTCTGCGGGGTGCCCTGGGCGGGGCCGTTGGGCCGGGCGGTGGTCGACGCGCTCAATATCGCCCGGGACGCGGGAAGTTACCCCTGGAGTTTCAGCGGGGTCATGGGGCTTGCCGAACGTTGCCTCGATCCCGCGGAGGCCGTACGGCTCGAAGCGCTCACCGGGGTCCCCGACGAGTCGGAGAACGCCGCCCCGGGCGCCGGCAGCTACTGGGCCGAGGCCTTCCAACGCCTCGTGACCACCCTCCGCCTACGCGCCACCATGACCAAGGAACTCACGCCCCCCACCCCAACGTAGAAACCTTCTCTCGCCCCCTCCGCCCCTACCCATCCCGTACTGGGGGCTCCGCCCCCAGACCCCCGAACGCCCGAAGGGCTCGTCCTCAAACGCCGGACGGGCTGAATACAGCCAGCCGGAACTGATAGGGAAAGCCGCCCACCGGCGGGAGGGGCCGGGGGCCGGTACATCACATGCCCGTCGCGTACGTTCGCGTCACCGGACCCGCCACTCCTGACCGGACGTCTGATCCGGCGGCGACGGGCGGATGTACCGGCCCCCGGCCCCGACCCACGGGACTACGCCCCCGCCGGCTGCCGAACATTCGCCCGCACCCAGTCCACGATCGCCCCGGTGGTCGCCCCCGGCGTAAAGATCTCCGCGACCCCCTTCTCCTTCAACGGAGCGATATCCGCCTCAGGAATGATCCCGCCGCCGAACACCTTGATGTCCTCCGCCTCGCGCTCCTTGAGCAGCGAGATAACCGCCGCGAACAACGTGTTGTGCGCGCCGGAAAGAATGGAGAGCCCGATCGCGTCAGCGTCCTCCTGGATCGCGGTGTCGACGATCTGCTCCGGCGTCTGATGGAGCCCGGTGTAGATGACCTCCATACCGGCATCCCGCAGCGCCCGCGCGATCACCTTCGCCCCGCGATCGTGGCCGTCGAGCCCCGGCTTGGCCACCACCACACGGATCGGTCCGGCTGCCACACCCATCACTGCCTCCATGAACGGACTACAAGCCCACTACGACCCGACGACCCGCAGCCGACGACCGACACCCGACCGTCGCACAACCACACACCACACACCACACATCACACACCGCCCACCTCACCGCACCACGCTCCCCCACACCACCCGAGGAAGTGAACGAACGTTATCCCCAGCATCCCGCAACCGGCAGTTTCGCGGTGGATAGCGAGGGGGAAATCACATGGTGGGACAAGTTCGCCGCGCACCGCCCCGGGTCAGAGCCGGGGCCTGCGCAAGGAGAGCCGCTATCAGGTGGCCGCACCACGGCGTCGTCAGCGGGACAGCGCCATGGCGGGGCACATCGGCAATGGCACGACAACGGAAAGCCGCACCCGCAAGAGGACGACGAGGACCGGGGCCCCCGCCGCGCAACCGGCGCCCCACGCGCCCCAAACGCACCGTCGCGCCCACCACCGACACCGGCCGCACACCGGCCGTACGACCGCCGAGCCGACCCCGGCCCGGCGCGGAGGCGCGAGGCGCGGACCCGGCCTCGGCGACCAGGCGTTAAGCCGTCTTCGAGCAGAGGTCGAGCCGAGATCGAGTCAAGGTCGAGCCGGTGTCGAGTCGATGTCGACCGAGCCACCACCCGCATACGCGACGCTCCACGAGTGCACACGGGGGACAGAGCCGCCGTCCGTGTGCCGACAGGAGGTCGGCCATGAAGGTCACCAGGACATCGTTGCCCCTTCTCCCCCTATGCCTCCCCCTACGCCTCCCCCTCTGTCAGCGCCTGCTTCCGAGCAGAGTGGCGGGACTCTCGACGGTCCTCCTGAAGGCGACGGCCCTGGAGATCGCGATCCTCGCCGGGCACCTGCTCCTCTACCCGTCGGGCATGGCGCAGGAGCGTCGCACCGCTCCCACGCCCCTCTCGCCGGACACCACCCGGCTGCCCACGGAGGTCAGGCCCCCGGTCGTCCTCCTGCACGGTTTCATAGACAACCGTTCGGTCTTCGTCCTGCTGCGCCGCAACCTCGCCCAGCACGGCACACAGCACATCGAGTCGCTCAACTACTCGCCGCTGACCTGCGACATCCGCACCGCCGCGGAGCTGCTCAGCCGGCACATAGAGGAGATCTGCGAGCGCACGGGCCAGGACCGCGTGGACATCGTCGGGCACAGCCTCGGCGGACTGATCGCGCGCTACTACGCGCAGTGCCTCGGCGGTGACCAGCGCGTACGCACCCTCGTCACGCTAGGCACCCCGCACTCGGGCACCCGAGTGGTCCCGTTGCTGAACGTGCACCCGATCGTCCGTCAGATGCGCCCGGAATCCACGCTGATAGAGGAGTTGAGCAGGCCCGCCCCGGGTTGCCGGACACGTTTCGTGAGCTTCTGGAGCGACCTGGACCAGCTGATGGACCCGCTGGAGACGGCCTGCGTGGACCACCCGGACCTGATCACGCAGAACGTACGGGTGAGCGGCATCGGACATCTCGCCCTGCCCGTGCACCCCGCCGTCGCGACCGGCATACGGCAGGCGCTCGACCCCGACACCCCCGAGGCGCACGCCACGACCACCGGCACCACCACTTCTACCCCCGCCTCAACTCCCACCCCCACTGCGAGCGGCATGACAGTGGCGTGACGACGGCGCAAGGCAAAAGCCGCAAAGCGCACGGCGCGCGACACACGGCGCACAGCGCACAGCGCACAGCGCACAGCGCACAGCGCACGGAACATCGAGCGGCGTACCGACCGGCGCACGGCGGCGCGTTGACAGCCACCACGAACTCGCCCGCGCTCGAACACAGATCGAACGCCAGGCCAAAGCCGTGCCCGCAGTTCCCCGAAACACGGCCGAATGCCCGTTTCCTGCGAAGGGGAAACCTGCCGAAGATTGTCGCGCCCTCGTACTGCCGGGTACAGTCGCCGCACTGCTCTGCCAGCCCCTGTTGTCGAGGCGAAAGAGAAGTTGGTGAACGACCGTCCTCCGTCGGGGATCGCTACTCCCCCGGCCCCGGCTTCTGATGCCGCCTCGACGCACTACGCGTCCTACGGCGGGCAGGAAGCCCAGCACGGCGAGTTCACCATGTATGACGGTTACCCCGCCACCGGATTTGAAACGGGCCCCAACGCCCCATATGCGACCGGAAACTTCGAAGCACCGGCCTTCCAGGCAGCCACGGCTTTCGAGACGACGAGCTTCGCGACCGACCCTCTCTTCGGAGACATGTCAGGCAGCGCCTCGGGGTCGTACGACGCCGCGCAGTGGAACACCGGGGGCCATCAGGCACCGAACGCCAACGGCCATCAGACGCTCGGCACCGGAAGCCACCAGACGCTGAACTACGACCCGTACGCGGCACAGCACCAGGCCGCCTACGACACCGGCAGCTACGAGACGACCGCGTGGGCCGCCGGTTACCAGCAGCTCAGCGGCCTGCCCGCGCAGCATCCGAACCCGGACGCCACGGGCCAGTGGGACGCGAACGCCTGGCTCCAGCCGCAGCAGCCGGCCGACCACACCCAGCAGTGGAGCGCGCCCACCCAGGACACGGGCGCGTACGACGCCACGCAGTGGAACACCAGCGGCGGCCAGGACGCGTACGAGCACGAACAGCCGCGGCCCGAGTCCTACGAGCATCAGCATCAGCCCGCGTCCGAGCCTCTCGAACAGCAGGCGACGGCGACCTTCGAGCAGGTCTCGTACGAGCAACCCGCATCCGCGGAGGACGAGTTCGAGAGGCCGGCCGACGGACAGGACTCGGGTGCCGAACACGACGAGCGCGAGGCGCACGACGGTCACGAGGCGCACGACGGGCACGAGGCGCACGACGAGCACGACGCACCGCTGCTGCTCGACGACATGGAGGATGTGACCCCGGCCCCGCGTTCCGCGTCGAGGTCCGCCGGTCGCTCCAGGCGCCGCAGCCCGGCGAAGCGTTCCGCGCTGCTGACCGTGGCCGTTCCCTCGGCCTGCGTGATGGGGGTCACGGGGATCGCCGCCGCCTCGGTGGTCAGTGTCGGCGGGGACGAGACCAAGGACACGGCGGCCAGCGCGCCGGACGCGGCCGCGGTGAAGCCGTCCGCCGCGAACAACAAGCTGGACACCCAGCTGGCGAGCCTCTCCGCGGGCGCCGACGACTTCGCCGACCGGGCCAGCCGCACGCAGGAACGTATCGACCTCAAGGCCCAGCAAGAGGCTCAGCGGAAGAAGGCGGCGGAGGCGGCCGCGACCAAGGAGCGGTTGCGCCCGAAGTTCGCGATCCCGGTGGCACAGCACGGGCTGAGCGCGTACTTCGGCCAGGCGGGCGTCAACTGGATGTCCATCCACACGGGCATCGACTTCCCAGTGTCGTACGGCACGACGGTGATGGCCGCGACCGACGGGACCGTCCGGACGCAGTGGAACAGCGCGTACGGGAACATGATGATCGTGACCGCGATGGACGGTACGGAGACGTGGTACTGCCACCTCTCCAGCTACCAGGTCGCGTCGGGCACGACCGTGAAGGCCGGCGACGCGATCGCGAACTCCGGGAACTCCGGGAACTCCACCGGTCCGCACCTGCACTTCGAGGTCCGCCCGGCAGGCGGCTCGGCGATCGACCCGCTGGCGTGGCTGCGCAGCCACGGCCTGGACCCGTCGTAACCACCGACTCCCGGCCCGGCCCTCACCCCGAAGCGATCCTCACATCCTCACCCTGACCCGGTTCGCGGAACGCCCACGCCGCACCCCACCCGAACCCGCACCCGTCCGCCAGCACCAGACTTGCCCGTCCTCAGCCGCCCTCAGGCGCCCTCAGGCGCCCTCAGCCGCCCTCAGCCGCCCTCAGCCGCCCTCAGCCGCAGAACGCGTCACCACCGCATCCGGCACGCAAAGGCTCCCCGCCCGACCCGGCGCGCGAGACGCCACCACTTGGACGGCCCCGGCGCGCAGCACCCCTACAGCTTCTCCACCGGTGCGTACCGCAGCAGCAACCGCTTCGGCTTGGGCTCTCCGAAGTCGACCGTCGCCTCGGCGTTCGCGCCCGTCCCCTTCACGCCGACGACCGTGCCCAGGCCGAACTGGTCGTGCGTGACCCGGTCCCCGACCGCCAGCGATACCACCGGCTTCTCCGCGATACCGCGCCGCGTCGCGAACCCGGAGGCGCCGGAGGCCGCGGACCGCGAGCGGGAGGCGGACAGTGACGAGGACAGCGAGGCCGCGACGCCCGAGACGGGGGTGGAGGAGGCCGGACCCATCGAACCCGTGCGCTTCCACTCCAGATGCGCCTCCGGGATCTCCTCCAGGAAGCGGGAGGGCGGGTTGTACGAGGGCTGCCCCCAGGCGCTGCGCATGGACGACCGCGTCAGGTACAGCCGTTCACGCGCGCGGGTGATGCCGACGTAGGCCAGGCGCCGCTCCTCCTCCAGCTCCTTGACCTGTCCCAGCGCGCGCATGTGCGGGAAGACGCCGTCCTCCATGCCGGTCAGGAACACCACAGGGAACTCAAGGCCCTTGGCGGTGTGCAGGGTCATGAGGGTGATGACGCCGTTGCCGTCCTCCTCGTCGGGGATCTGGTCGGAGTCGGCGACGAGCGCGACCCGCTCCAGGAACGCGGAGAGGCCGCCCGGAGTCTCGCCCTCACCGGTCTCCTGCTCGAACTCCAGCGCCACGGCGGCGAGTTCCTGGAGGTTCTCGATCCGGGTCTCGTCCTGCGGGTCGGTGGACGCCTGCAACTCCGCCAGATAGCCGGTGCGTTCGAGGACCGCCTCCAGGACGGTGGCCGGGCCCGCGCCCGACTCCACGATCGTCCGCAGGTCCTCCATCAGCGTGTTGAACCGCTTGACGGCGTTGGTGGAGCGGGCCGCCATGCCGTAGGCCTCGTCCACCCGGCGCAGCGCCTGCGGGAAGCTGATCTTCTCGCGCTGCGAGAGCGCGTCGATCATCGCCTCGGCGCGGTCACCGATGCCGCGCTTGGGGACGTTGAGAATCCGGCGCAGCGGGACGGAGTCCTCCGGGTTGGACAGCACCCGCAGGTACGCGAGGACGTCCCGGACCTCCTTGCGCTCGTAGAAGCGGACGCCGCCGACGACCTTGTAGGGCAGGCCGACGCGGATGAAGACCTCTTCGAAGACACGGGACTGCGCGTTCGTACGGTAGAAGACCGCGACGTCGCCCGCCTTGGCGTCGCCCGCGTCGGTGAGACGGTCTATCTCGTCGGCGACGAACTGGGCCTCGTCGTGCTCGGTGTCGGCGACGTAGCCGGTGATGGTGGATCCCGCGCCCGCGTTCGTCCACAGGTTCTTGGGGCGGCGGGATTCGTTGCGCTCGATGACCGCGTTGGCGGCGCTGAGGATCGTCTGGGTGGAGCGGTAGTTCTGCTCCAGGAGGATCGTCGTCGCGTTCGGGTAGTCCTCCTCGAACTGGAGGATGTTGCGGATCGTGGCGCCGCGGAAGGCGTAGATCGACTGGTCGGCGTCACCCACCACGCACAGCTCGGCGGGCGGCACGTCCTGCTCGCTCGGCGGCACGTCCACGGGGTGCTCAGAGGTGCCGACGAGTTCGCGCACGAGGGCGTACTGCGCGTGGTTGGTGTCCTGGTACTCGTCGACGAGCACGTGCCGGAAACGGCGGTGGTAGTGCTCGGCGACGTCCGGGAAGGCGCGCAGCAGATTGACCGTGGTCATGATCAGGTCGTCGAAGTCGAGGGCGTTGGCCTCGCGCAGCCGCGACTGGTACATCGCGTAGGCCTGGGCGACGGTCTTCTCGAAACCGTCGACGGCCTGGGCGGCGAAGTCCTCCTCGTCGATCAGCTCGTTCTTCAGGTTCGAGATCTTGGCGCTGAAGGACTTCGGCGGGAACCGCTTCGGGTCTAGGTCCAGGTCACGGCAGACCAGGGCCATCAGCCGCTTGCTGTCGGCGGCGTCGTAGATCGAGAACGAGGAGGTGAAGCCGAGCCGTTTGCTCTCGCGGCGCAGGATCCGTACGCACGCGCTGTGGAAGGTCATCACCCACATCGCGTTGGCGCGCGGGCCGACGAGCTGCTCGACGCGCTCCTTCATCTCGCCCGCGGCCTTGTTCGTGAAGGTGATCGCGAGGATCTGGCCGGGGTGGACCTGGCGCTCGCCCAGCAGATACGCGATCCGGTGGGTGAGCACGCGGGTCTTGCCCGAGCCCGCTCCGGCCACGATGAGCAGCGGGGCGCCGGAGTGCGTCACGGCCGACCGCTGGTTCTCGTTCAGCCCGTCCAGGAGCGCGGCCGGGTCCACGGCGGGGCGCGGGGCACCGTCGCGGTAGTACGCGTCCCTGCTCGGCGGCACGTCGAAGCGGCCGCCGAACAGGTCGTCCGGAAGCTGCTCGGCCGTCCCGTCCTCGGGAGGCGGCGGGGGTTCTTCCTCGTGGGCCCCGGAGGGCTTGAGGTCCGCCAGGAAGCTGTCGTCAAAGAGGCTGCTCATCGCTCTCCGAGTCTAGGCGGCCCCACTGACACCCCGCCGCCACCCCGAGAAGTCCGCGGCGGTATCCGCAGCGGTGGTAGAGCCCCACCGGCCGCTCGGCCTCTTTGCGCCCTCCATCTCCCCCTACCCTCCAGAACAGCTCCGTCACTTTCAGCAACCGTCCACGCGGGGGCCCGTCCGCACCCTTCCCACCCACACGCAGGGCGGCTCCGCCGGATCACGCGCCCCATCACCCACCCCGCCCCCCGTCGGACAACTCGCCCGATAACTCTCCGAATTGACCGGCGGGAACGAGGCCCATGACTAAGGTCACGAAAACGTATCGGGCATTTCGAACATCAACCTTCACAGAAGCCTTACGAGTTGGTTAGCGTGCTGATCAGGCCGCCCGACCCCCACCGGCGAACGTCGCCGGGCCGTGGCGGCCTCCGCTGAGTCCGGTGCGCCTTGCGGCAGCCGGAATCGGGGACCCACCGAACTTGGGGTGAATCGGTCCAACTGCCTTGTCGGGCAGGACCGTAGGGCAACCCTTCCGAACCACCCGCCCGAACCCGACAGCTAACCCGGTAGGCGGATGATGGAAGGAGTCGCCTCCGTTGGCGTCGCAACGCAAATGGTTCTCGGGCTCGCGCGTGGCCGGCACGGCCCCCGCTCTCGCCACAGCGGCCCTCACCTCGGTCGCCCTGCTCTCGCAGACGGCGGCCGCCACGCCGTCGGCCGAGCCGAAGCCGAGCCTCGAAGAGGTCGAGAAGAAAATCGACGACCTCTACCGGCAGGCCGAGTCGGCCACCGACAAGTACAACGCGGCCAAGGAGAAGACCTCCAAGCAGCGCAAGAAGGTCGACACCCTTCTCGACGACGTCGCGCAGCGCACGGAGAAGCTCAACACCGCGCGTGAGGAGCTCGGTTCATACGCCGCGGCCCAGTACCGCACCGGCGCCGCCGCTCCCGACACCGCCTCCCTGCTGCTGGCCGACAACCCGCAGGACTACTTCGACCAGACCCAGCTGATGAGCCGGCTGACCACCCGCCAGAAGGCGGCCGTCGACGACTACGTCACGGATCAGGCCGCCGCCACCGAGAAGCGCACGGAGGCGACGCAGGGTCTGGAGACGCTGTCCACGACGCAGGACGCTCTCAAGGCCTCCAAGACCGACGTCCAGCAGAAGCTCGCCAAGGCGCGCGAGCTGCTCTCGCAGCTGACCGCCGAGGAGAAGGCGCGGCTGGCGGCGATCGAGGCGGAGCGGCGCAAGGAGGCCGAGCGCAAGGCGGCGGAGCTGGCGCAGCAGCAGGCGGACGCGGCAGCCGCGGCGAAGGCGGCCCAGGAGTCGTCGCCGAGCGCGACGACGGGCACCTCCGGCACTGTCACCACCGGTGACTCCTCGTACTCGACGAAGTCGGCCAAGGCCATCGCCTTCGCCCGCGCCCAGATCGGGAAGCCGTACGTCTGGGGTGCGACCGGCCCCGGCTCGTACGACTGCTCGGGCCTCACCCAGGCCGCCTGGAAGGCCGCGGGTGTCACCCTCCCGCGCGTCACCTACGACCAGGTGACCGCCGGCACGACCGTCTCCGTCTCCGAGGCACAACCCGGTGACCTGGTCTTCTTCTACGACGACATCAGCCACGTCGGCCTCTACATCGGCAACGGCATGATGATCCACGCCCCGAAGCCGGGTGCGTACGTCCGCGAGGAGTCGATCTTCTACGACGGTGAGTCGGCCATCTACAGCGTCGTACGGCCCGCGTAGCGCACCGGCGCACCGTCCTCACGGCACCATCCGCGGGGCACGCGCGCGTGGAGCACGTTTTCGTCCTCCACGCGCGCGTGCCCCGCGGGCAAGGCGTCCGAAGCTCCCTAGCATCGGGCCATGCCAGCCATCTCCCAGCTCCGTGCCTGGTGGGCCGAGCGTCCGCCGGCCGCCGCTGCCGCCGTCATGGCGTCCGGAATCATCTCGGTCGGACTGCGGCTGACCGGCCACGAGACGCTGTCCCGGGTCGCCCTGGTCCTGGCGTCCGTCGCCTGGCTCGCGCTCGCCGCGGACTTCGCCGTACGGCTGCTGCGGGAGCGGACGCGCTGGGCGACGGAGGCGGGGACACCCGCCGGGCTCACCGCCGTCGCGGCGACCGCCGTCCTCGGCACGCGGCTGTCCCTGCTGGGGTGGCAGGAGGTCGCCGGGGCCCTGCTGGCGCTCTCGGCGGTGCTGTGGCCGGTGCTGCTCCTCCTCGTCGTACGGCACTGGAGTCGCCGTATGCCGGGCGGGGTGTTCCTCGTCTGCGTGGCCACCCAGGGGCTCTCGGTGCTGGGCGCCACCCTCGCCGCGGCCGTGGGGGCCGACTGGCTCGCGCATGCCGCACTGGTGCTCTTCTGGCTCGGGATCGCGCTCTACGGGGTGGCGTTCGCGCACTTCGACATCAGGGAGGTGGTCACGGGCGCCGGGGACCACTGGGTCGCGGGCGGCGCGCTCGGCATCTCGGCGCTGGCCGGGGCCCAGCTCGTCGCGGCGCACAACGCCGACGCCTTCCTGTGGAACGGCGACGACAACGGCGTCCTGCGCGCCGTCACCACCGCCCTGCTCGTCCTCGGCCTGGCCCTGTGCTGCGTCCTGGCGGCCGCGGAGGCCCGGCCGCGCCTCCGCTACGACGCCCGGCGCTGGGTGACGGTGTTCTCCCTGGGGATGACGGCGGCGGCGACCCTGTCGGTCTCGGCCGCCCTGGGCGTCGCGTGGCTCAGGAACCTGGGAGAGGTACTGCTGTGGATCGCGGTGGCCCTCTGGCTGCTGGCGGCGACCGGAGCCGTCAGGTCCGCCGCACTCCGCTGATTCGGCTCCGCCGCACGCCCAAGAACCCGATCCCCCGCACCCCGCTGATCCCGGTCCGCCCCACCCCGTCGGATCAGGTCCAGAGCACCGCGATGAAGATGTTCGCCGTCGTCAGCAGGCCGACGAGCCCGAAGAGCCCCTTCTCCACCTTCTCGTCGTCGCGCTTCACGTAGACGAGTCCCAGGATGACGATCAGCAGCGCCAGCTTCACGCCGATCTTGACGTTGTCGACCGGCTGGTCGTCCGCCTGGTTGAGGCCGACCAGGACGACGCCCGTGACCAGCATGGTCAGCGCGCCGTGCAGCATCGCCGGGACGAAACGGGCCGTGCCCCGGCCCATCGCCTTCAGCTGGGTGAGGAAGCCACCGAGGAGCGAGGCGATGCCGATGATGTGCAGGCCGACGAAGAGATGGATGAGTACGTCCATGAGCCGGAGCCTATTCCCGCACTCCGGCCCCTCTTGTCACCGGCCCACCCCGTGCAACCCATAGCACCGGCGTAAGCCTGGTCGCCCCGGATTCGGCGGATCGGTCATCACACCCTGTGAAGTCAGCCGCACCGACCCGGAATCACGGTCATTCGCGGTCATCAGGTGATCCATTGAAGTCACTTGCGCACAAGGCGTTACCAAGCCCTCACGCTCAGGTTTAGCGTCCTCCCCCAGGTGCCCGACTCCCCATCGTCGCCCGAGCCAGGGGCGGCAACCGGGCGCCACCGCCGAGAAGGTCCGGCGGCGGCCCGCTCCCCCTGTGCGGGCCGCCGCCGGACGCGTAACCGCCTGACCGCCCGGGCTCCCACCCAGGCGGCCGTACGGAAGGATGTGGGCCCTCGTGGCAGCGCACCGGAAGCCCAGACAGCGCTCACTCGGCACAGGCAAGGTCCGCACAGCCGCAACCATCGCCCTCGCGGGCGCGGCGACGGCCACCGTCTTCGACGGGACGGGCCACGCCGAGCCGCAGCTGTCCACGGCGCAGGTGAAGGCCAAGGTCGACAAGTTGTACGAGGAGGCGGAGGCCGCCACCGAGAAGTACAACGGCGCCAAGGAGCGGGCCGGCAAGGCGGCGAAGCGGGTGGGCACACTCCAGGACGAGGTGGCACGCAAGGAGGAACGGCTCAACTCGGCGCGGGACGCGCTGGGTTCGATCGCCGCCTCGCAGTACCGCAGCGGCGGCCTCGACCCGGCGCTGCAACTCGCTCTCTCCGACGACCCCGACCAGTACCTGGAAGGGGCCGCGTTCGCCGAGCGGGCGGGCAGCAGGCAGGCCGCCGCCGTGCAGCGCGTGCGCCACCAGCTGCGCGAGATCGAGCAGTTGCGCGGGGCGGCGCATGTCGAGCTGGCCTCACTGAAGTCGCGACAGGCGGAGCTGAAGCGGCACAAGAAGACGATCACCGGGAAACTCGACTCGGCACGGCAGCTGTTGGGCCGGCTCAGCGACGAGGAGCGGGCACGGTTCGGGGCGACCGGAGGCAGCACGGTCGGCGGCGGATCGGGCGGCAGCGACTCGGTCAGCGTCGGCTCGGGCGACCGCGCCTCACGCTCCTCGGCACGCGACCTGGCCGATCCGGCGGCCCCGGCCGGCTCCGTCGCCGCCCCCAACTCCCGTGCGGCGGCGGCCGTCTCCTACGCCTACGGAAAGCTCGGCGCCCCGTACGTCTGGGGTGCCACCGGGCCCGACGCCTTCGACTGCTCAGGCCTCTCCCAGGCCGCCTACCGCGCCGCGGGCATCGCACTCCCCCGTACGACCTACGCCCAGATCAACGCGGGCAGCCGCGTGTCCCGCTCCGAACTCCAGCCCGGCGACCTGGTGTTCTTCTACTCGGGCATCAGCCACGTGGGCATCTACGTGGGCAACGGCCAGATGATCCACGCCCCCAACTCGAACGCGCCGGTGCGGCTGGCCCCCATCGACGAGATGCCGTTCGCGGGGGCCACCCGGGTGGCGTGACGGCCACCGAGCACGGCCGTCACCGGCCCCTGCGCGACGTCACCGGCCCTCGACTGAGCGCCGTCGGCTCACACGAGGCGTCGCGCGGTGGCCCACCGGGTCAGCTCGTGGCGGTTGGAGAGCTGCAACTTCCGCAGCACGGCGGACACATGGGACTCGACCGTCTTCACGGAGATGAACAGCTGCTTGGCGATCTCCTTGTACGCGTAGCCGCGGGCGATGAGGCGGAGGACCTCGCGCTCGCGCTGGGTGAGACGGTCGAGGTCCTCGTCGACGGGCGGGGCGTCGGTCGAGGCGAACGCGTCGAGGACGAAGCCCGCCAGGCGCGGCGAGAAGACCGCGTCGCCGTCCTGCACACGGAAGATGGAGTCCACGAGGTCCGTGCCGGTGATCGTCTTGGTGACATAGCCCCGTGCGCCGCCGCGGATCACGCCGATGACGTCCTCGGCCGCGTCGGACACGGACAGCGCGAGGAAGCGGACCGGCTGCTCGGCGTCGGCCATCAACGGGGCGCAACGGCGCAGCACTTCGACACCGCCGCCGCCCGGCAGGTGGACGTCGAGCAGCACGACCTCGGGCCGGGTCGCCGTGATGACCGTGACCGCCTGGTCGACGTCCGCGGCCTCGCCGACCACCTCGACGCCGGTCCGCTCGGTCTGCCCGATCTCGGCCTGGACCCCCGTACGGAACATGCGGTGGTCGTCGACGAGCACGACCCGCGCCCGGCGCCCGCTCGCGGCATCCGCGAAAACAGCGGCCCGGCCCTCACCGGCACCGGCCCGCGCCTCGGCACCGGCCTGCGCACCGCCCTGCGCCTCGGCACCAGCACCAGCACCAGCACCAGCACCAGCCGAACTGCCCTGCCCGGTCCGGCCGGTGGCCCCGGGGGCGTCGTCGCCCGCGCCGCTCACATCGCTTACGTCGCTCATGACGTCCTCTCCGCCCTCTCCATCTCCAGCTCGACCTCCGTGCCGCCGTCCGGCACCGCGCGCAGTCGCGCCGTGCCGCCGTTGCGCTCCATACGGCCGATGATCGATTCTCTGACGCCCATGCGGTCGGCGGGTATGGCGTCGATGTCGAAGCCGGGGCCGCGGTCGCGGACGGACACGAACACCGTCCTGCCCTCGACTTCGGCGAAGACCTGTACCGCGCCGCCTTCGCCACCGTACTTGGCCGCGTTCACCATCGCTTCCCGCGCGGCCTGCATCTGCGCGGAGACGCCGTCGTCGAGCGGGCAGTCGCCGACGACCACGACCTCGATGGGGACGCCGTGCTTGTCCTCGACCTCGGCGGCATTGCGCCGGACCGCCTCGGCGAGGGTGTCGGGCTCCTCAGCCTCGTCCTTGCCGGTGCCCTCCGGTTTGTAGAGCCAGGTGCGCAGGTCGCGCTCCTGGGCGCGGGCCAGGCGCCGCACCTCGTTGCCGTTGTCCGCGTTGCGCTGGATCAGGGTCAGGGTGTGCAGCACCGAGTCGTGGACATGGGCGGCGACCTCGGCCCGCTCCTGGGCGCGGATTCGCATCAGGCGCTCCTCGGAGAGGTCCTGTGTCATGCGTACGAGATAGGGGCCGGCCAGCAGCGCTATGCCGACCAGGACGGCGAGCGCGGCCTGGAGAACCGAGCCGAGGTGGGCGGCCGAACCCTGGAGAACGAATATCCCGGACACGCCGGCGGTGACGAGCAGGACGCCCGCCGCGGAACGCAGCAGCGTCAGCGTGCGGCGACGGCGGCCGACCTCCACCCAGCGCGCCCGGCGCGCGTTGTCCGCCTGGCGCCAGACCAGGGCGACACCCGCGCCGACGAGGACGGTCGGCCAGAGATACGCCTTCGCTCCGCCGCCGAGGTTCACGTTGCCGACGAAGACCAGGGCCACGACGACCATGAGGAGCAGCGCGACCATCTGCCCCTTGTCCGGCTTGCGGGCCACGAGCCGGCGGCGGCCGTCGGGCGCGGTCTCGGTGGAGATGCCCGGCGTACGCCCGGAGCCGGCCGCGGCGGCTCCTCCCACCCCTCCGACACCGAGCGGTACGAAGAACCAGAACGCGGCGTACAGCAGCGCCCCCAGCCCGTCCGCCATGAACAGCCCGACGAACACGAGCCGCACCCAGATCACGGGCAGCCCGAGGTGCCCGGCGAGCCCGCGCGCCACGCCCCCGAGCCAGCGTCCGTCGCTGCTGCGGTAGAGCTTGCGCGGGGGCCGCGGGGCGTCCAGGGGGATGGCAGCGGCTTCCGGCATGCCATCGATGTTCACATGGCCGGCCGCCCCGGGCATCAGGGTCGACCCCCGATACTCCCCTGATCTTCGAGAAGCCCGTGTCCGATCGTCGCGACCCCGCTCCCCCGCCCCTCCCTGATCCCCTGTTCGAACACTCCCCGCCCCCGCCTCAGGGCCGAAATCAGGGTTCGGCCAGGGTCGTCCCGACTGCCGCCACGCTTCCCCGCCCGTCACCATGGACACATGACAGACCACCAGCACGCGGCGGCGGAGCCGGACCCGGCTCCCGTGCCGGGCGCCCCGCCACCGGGCCCCGGACCGCGCGACGCCGTGCCACCCGTCTCAGGTGAGGAGCCGCGCGCGCACGGGAACCGCTTCACGGCCGACGGCGGCCCGGTCACGGCCGGGGCGACCGCGCTCGACGCTCCCCGCAGGTTCCGGCGCGACCGGCGCCACAAGATGCTGGGCGGGGTGTGCGCCGGGCTGGGGCGGCAGTGCGACATGGACCCGGTGATCTTCCGGATCGTGCTCGCGGTGCTCGCCGCGACCGGCGGCATCGGCCTCATCTTCTACGGATTCGCCTGGCTGTTCGTGCCCCACGACGACGACGGGGAGAACGAGGTACGCAAGCTGCTGACCGGCCGCGTCGACGGCCAGGCGCTGACAGCCGTACTCTTCGCCCTGGTGGGCTGCGGAGTGTTCCTCTCCATGCTCAACAACGGCGGGGTGCTGGCCTTCGCCGTGGTCCTGGCCCTGCTCCTGGCGGGTGCCGGGTTCTGGTCCCAGCAGCGCGGGGCGCCCGACCCGGACCCGCTCGCCGCCCAGGCCGTCGCCGACGCCCCGCCGGAGGCCCAGGCACCGCCCGTCCCCGCCTCCTACCCCTCCTGGTGGCGCGACCCGATCGTCAAGGACGGTTCCCATGTGGGCGGCACCGGCTATCTCTGGGGCCCGCGAGAGGCCCGGGACCGGGACGTGGCCGCCTCGCTCAACATCGCCCGGGGCACCAGCCGCCCGGACATACGCCTGTCCCAGCGGCCGAAGCCGCCGGGCCCGCGCTGGATCGGCGGCCGGGTCTTCCTGCTCGCACTCCTCGCGGGTGGCCTCGGCACCGGCCTGACGTGGGAGGAGCACACGCTCGGCACCAGTCTGCAGACCGGTCTGGCCTGCGCCCTGATCGTGTTCGGCCTGGGGATCACGGTCAGCGCGTTCCTGGGGCGTACGGGCGCGGGGGCGATATTCCTCGCGGTGATCACCGCGGGCCTGCTCGCGGCCAGCGCCGCACTGCCGAAGGACATCACCACCCACTGGGTCCGCACCGAGTGGGCTCCGGCCGCGGTGAAGGACGTACAGGACTCGTACGACCTCGGCACGGGCGTCGGCACCCTCGACCTGACCGGCCTGGACCTCGCCAAGGGCCAGACGGTGTCGACCAACGCCGAGGTGGGCGCGGGACAGCTCAAGGTGATCGTCCCGAAGGACGCGACGGTGGTGCTGACCGTCGATGTGGGCGTCGGCGACATCAAGTTGCCCGGCGACGACCAGAAGGATCTCGACGTGCAGCCGGGCAGACACCAGAGCGTGACGCTCTCACCCCCGACCACCGACAAGACCGGCGGCACCATCGACCTGGACCTCCAGGTCGGCGTGGGCCAGGCGGAGGTAACCCGTGCAACGTCATGAGTTCCAGCCCGGAAAGCTGGTCGCGGGCCTCTTCCTCACCCTCGCGGGCGTCATCTACGCCGGGGACGCGGGCGGCCTGTGGGAGACACCGTGGTTCGCGGTGATCCCCCTGCTCGTCGTCGGCCTCTGCCTCGCGGGCATCGTGGCCCTGCTGACCCACGCCGTGCGCAGACGCCGCAGGGCGCGCCGGGACCCGGTCGCGGCGCGCGGCGAGGCGGGATAGGCAGGTCGACGCGGGCGGCGTCCAGGCCCCGCCCGCCCGGTTAGGAGGTCCTATCGATAGCCCCCGGCCCGTTGCCTGCGCCTCCCTCTCATGGCCGCGTCCAACGAGAGGACCGAGGCGCCCGCGAGCACCAGGGGCAGCCAGGCCATCAGGTAGATCAGGTCGTTGCCGTAGTAGTACGGGTCGGCGGCCCAGCTCACCGTCAGCCACAGGCTGAGCGAGATCAGGGCGCCGCCGAACGCGGCGAGGCGGGCCAGCAGGCCGAGCAGGGTGCCGATGCCGACGGCGAGTTCGCCGAACGCGATGGCGTAGCCGAAACCGACCGGATTCTTCAGCGACAGGTCCACGAGTGCGGGGATCGCGGAGGAGTCCCGGACCGTGCGCATCATGTCGCCGACCGAGCCGGCCCCCGAGTCCGACATGAACGCGCTGTCGGTGAGCTTGTCGAGCCCGGCGTAGATGAAGGTGACACCGAGGAACACCCTCAGGGGGAGCAGGGCGTACCGGGTGGCCGTGTCCCGCCAGTCCCGTTCCCCGTCCAGATGAGGGCTGGGCGTATCCGTCCGCATACCGTGAGTCATCGCTCTCAGCCGCCTCTCACCCGCGTTCCGTTGACCCCTCAACAGACCATACGCACGAGAGCGCTCTCCGGCTCAAGCCCCGAAGCAACCGTTTCCACCACCCCCAAGGGGCGAAGCCCTCCCCAACCCCCGGCCCGGCCTCCCCACCTCGTCTTTCGCCCCCTCCGCCCCTACCCATCCCGTCCCCGGGGGCTGCGCCCCCAGACCCCCCTTTCGCGCTGACGCGCTCGTCCTCAAACGCCGGACGGGCTGAAAAAGATCCCCCCCGTCCGGAGCCAAAAGCCACAGCCCCTCAGGGGCGGGTGGTGCGGTCCGGGAGTACAACCCCCGCGGGTGGGCGGGGGGTCGGGTGGAGGGCTGGTAGGCAGTTCGGGACGGGGCCCTCACATCGAACAACGGCTGACCGGCGGCGGGTGCGCCTCGGCACCTGGCCGCCCGCCTGACTCCCACCGTCGGAATGGGGCGGAAGCCGCCCATCGGCCCTCGGGCCGATGGGCGGCTGTCGGCGCAAGAGCGTGGAGACCACTGAACCGGAGACCGACCGGCTGATGCCCACCGGCGGGAGGGGCCGGGGGCCGGTACATCACATGCCCGTCGCGTACGTTCGCGTCACCGGGGTCGTCTCCAGTCAACCGGCGTTTGATCCGGCGGCGACGGGCGGATGTACCGGCCCCCGGCCCCGACCCACCCACCGACCCCGCCGTCACCCACCCGCCAGCCACCGTCAGTCCGTCACATCGATCACGCACCGATTCGTCTCCACCCCCGCAGCCGTAACCACCTGCACCTCCACCCGCCCCGGCTCCACATCCACCGGCACAGGCACAGTCAGCACCGCATCCGTCGGATTGCTGAACCCCCCGGCCACGGGAACCAACGGCACATGGACATGCACAGGCCCGATCCGCACCACCATCCGCGACAACCGGTCCGCGGTCTGCGCACCGGGCGGCACGAACCCGGCCCCCCGGATCTCGATGTCGTCCCCGGTCCGGATCGGCGCGTCGAGGTCGCCCGCCTCACGGGAGCGCACCACGGAGAGGATCACCGGCCGCCCACCCTCGGCGTACTTCCCGGCGACATAGGTCGCCGCGGACACCAGCACCAGCAACGCCAGCCCCCACGGCAGATCCGGCAACTGCGACGGCCGCCGAGCCAACCGCACCGCCGCGAACGCGAGTGCCACCGCCCCGATCACCACGTACTGGATGTCCGCGAACGACCCCCGCCCGGAGTCGTCGGTGAGGAGATCGGCCGCCCGCGGCCGATCCGCCCGCACCTTCTGCAGCCGCTGCCCAAGCACCCGCTGCCCCACCACCCGCCGCACCAGCACCCCGATCCCGCACACCACGGCGACGACGGTCACCACCCCCGCGCCCCGGGCGAGTTCGAGCCCGGCGATCAACTCGTCGCGCGTCCCGTGCGCGGACGCCGCCGCCAACTGCCCGACCAGCACGAGGACGGCGTACACGACGAACAGGACCCAGCCCGCGGCCACCGCACGCGAGGTGGAGAGACGATTGTCCTCGCCGATGACGGGGGCGAGGGCACCGCCACGGGCCCGGTGGAAATACCCCGCCCCGGTCAACGCCCCGGCCACCACGACCGCCGCGAGCAGCCCGGCCGTCCGCGCGGCCGTCCACCCCGCCCCGATCGCGGTGAGCGCCTGCACCAGGAGCAGCGCGACGACAACCGCCCACACCGCGAAGGCCGTACGCCCCCACAGTCGCCCGAGCCACGCCTCACCGTCGACGCGCCCGCGCTCGGCGACGACATCCGCGGACTGGGTCAGCTCGTCCGAGACCCACTGCCGGGACGCGGACACCGAGTGGGCGACGGCGACGGGCAGCCCGTGCCCGGACGCCAACTCGTCGCGCTTGGCGAGGAACGCGGCGACAGCGCGCCGATGCCCCTCGCGCGCCCCGTGCGGGCAGCCCCCGCAGGTGCACCCGCCGCCGTGGACGCCCTGCCCGGAGCCCGGCCCGGCGCCGAGCCCGTCACCGCGCCCCACGCCACCCCCCGCACCACGCTCCGAGCCGTGTCTCGCCTCCTGCACCGCCACGTCCGCTGCCGCCCTTCCCCACGCCGAGAACTCCCGTGCGGCCAGACCATCCGTACGCCTGACTGCCGTACAACTGCCTTACTACTACGTCGCGATGACAGCGAATTGTGCCGTACGGAACACGGCCCGCATTCGGCAGGTCTGGTCAGCGCGGGTGAACCTCCGGCATCCGTGTTGACCGGGCTGCGAGAATTCGCGTATGGCCGAGATCATCCAGCGCGACGGGACCTGGGCCTTCGACGGCGGCACGGTCCGGATCACGCCGGGACTGCACCGCTCCGTGCCCCTTTTCCGGCAGACGTACGGGGAGATCGCGGTCCCCCTGGAGGCGGTGTCCGGCGTCGTCTACGAAGCCGAGCGCAAGCGGGGCCGCCTGCGGCTGAGTCTGCGCGAGGGGGCCGACCCGCTGCTCCAGGCGACGGGCGGCAGGCTGCCGGACCCGGCCGATCCCTACCGGCTCGCGGTGGACGTCGACCGGTCGGGGATCGCGGAGTACGTCGCCGAGGAGATCCGCCGCGCGCTGCTCCTCGACCAGGTTCCCCAGGAGCCGACGAAGACGTATCTGCTGGCGGGCCCGCCGGTCCCGGTCTCGGTCCGCTCCAGTGACGGCACGGTGTCGTTCGACGGCGCGCGGGTGCGGATCGACTGGGCGGAGACCTCGGACCGGGTCAAGCGGGCGACGGGGCCGCGGATCATCGACGTGAGCGATCTCGCGCAGGTCGAGTGGCTGCCCAACTCCGGCTACGAGGACGGCTTTCTGCGCTTCGTGACGGGCGAGGCGGTCTTCTCCAAACTGCCGCCCGAGAAGGATCCGTACGCCCTCGACCTGTGGGGCAGCACTCGCCGCGACCTCCTCACGGCGCTCGTCGCCACCGCTGTCACGGCACGTCTGCCGCACCCGTCCACCCGGACGGGCGAGTACGTGAACCGCGCGCAACCGGCATCGGGCGTACCGGCTCAGGGCGAGCATCACGACGTACTCCTGCGCCGTCTGCGGGAGTTGGGCGAGCTGCACCGTGACGGCGTGCTCACGGACGAGGAGTTCGCGACGACGAAGGCGGCCGTACTCCGCGGCTTCTGACCCGCGACGGCTCCTCCTGGGCTCTTCCTCGGCCGCGCTACGACAACAGATCGGGTTCACTCCGGCTGATGTCCTGCCACAGCGGCTGGTAGTTGATCCACGCCACCAGGTCGCCGCCGAGCTGTTCGCGGGTGGCGACGGCCTGTCTGTGGTCGATGAGGACGGGCCGGCCGGCGGCGCGGGCGGTGAGCTGCACCTGGCTCGACCGTTCCATGGACACGAACCACCAGGCCGCCGCGTCCACGGAGTCCCCGACGGTGAGCAGCCCGTGGTTGCGCAGGACGAGGGCCTTGCCGGTGCCGAGCGCGGAGGCGATACGGCGGCCCTCCTCCGCGTCGACGGCGACGCCGGTGTAGGTGTCGTACAGCGCGTGGTCCTCGTAGAAGGCGCAGCTCTCCTGGGTGATCGGGTCGAGCAGGTCGCCGAGGGCGGACAGGGCGCGTCCGTTCACGGAGTGGCAGTGGGCGACGGCGACGACGTCGGGACGGGCGGCGTGCACCTGGGCGTGCACGGTGAAGGCCGCCTGGTTCACGTGGTAGTTGCCGTCGATCACCTGCCCGTCCTGGTTGGCCATGACGAGGTCGCTCACGGTGACGTGCTTGAACGGCATGCCGAACGGGTTGACCCAGAAGCAGTTGCTGTACTCCGGGTCGCGCGCGGTGATGTGGCCGGAGACCCCGTCTTCGAATCCGAGCCGTCCGAAGATCCGCAGCGCCCCGGCGAGCCGCTCCTTGCGGTGCAGCCGTTCGTCGTCCATCGACTCGTGCATCGGCGGCATGGCGAACCGCAGCCGGTCGGTGGGTAGGGGCAGGGGCGGGGTGGGCCCGTGCATTTGTCCTCCAGCAGGGACGGGTCCGGTACGGAGCGGAAGTTACCCTCGGTCAGCCCAGGAGGACAGTGCCGTTCCGTGAAGAGAGTGCGTAACCGTTACCGGACGGCCGCCCTCTGTCGCCAGGAGCACCCCGGGAAGCCCCGGGAAGCCCCGAGAGCGGGCGAATACCGGACAGAAGATGTCGGGTATCCACGCCAGACTCGACGTATGACTCCTACGCCTGGCGCACCCGACGCACCCGCCGCGGCCGACCCGACCGGATCGACGGAACCTCCGGAACCGACCGGCCCGACCGGACGGACCGCCCCGACCGCGAACTGGGCCGCCTTCAGCATCGCGGAACCGGACCTGGCGACCACCGTCGAGGAACGGTTCACGGCCTTCACGCACCACACCCTGGCGACCCTGCGCAGGGACGGTTCTCCGCGCACCTCGGGCCTGGAGGTGCGTTTCCTGCACGGCGAGCTGTGGCTGGGCATGATGCCGGACTCGTACAAGGCCCTCGACCTGCGCCGCGACCCGCGCTTCGCGCTCCAGGCGAACCCGGGTCCGGGCACCACCATGGCGGGCGGCGATGTCCGGATCAGCGGGCGGGCGTACGAGGACGCCGACCCGGCGGCGAAGGCCGCGTACGTGAAAGAGGTGGAACCGCCGCAGCCGTTCCACCTCTTCCGCACCGAGCTGATGGAGGTCGTGAGGACCCACGTCGAGGACGACACGTATCTGGTCGTCGAGATCTGGAAACCCGGAGAGCCGGTACGCGCTCTCAGGCGGACCTGAAGTTCAGGGCCCAGTCCCTCGGGACTACTCCCACTCGATGGTGCCCGGCGGCTTCGAGGTCACGTCGAGGACCACGCGGTTGACGTCCGCGACCTCGTTCGTGATGCGGGTGGAGATCTTCGCGAGGACGTCGTACGGCAGCCGTGACCAGTCGGCGGTCATGGCGTCCTCGGAGGAGACGGGGCGCAGCACGATCGGATGGCCGTACGTGCGGCCGTCGCCCTGGACCCCGACGGACCGGACGTCGGCGAGCAGCACGACCGGGCACTGCCAGATGTCGCGGTCGAGGCCGGCGGCCGTGAGCTCCTCGCGGGCGATGGCGTCGGCCTCGCGCAGCAGGTCGAGCCGCTCCTTGGTCACCTCGCCCACGATGCGGATGCCGAGGCCGGGGCCGGGGAAGGGCTGGCGCTGGACGATCTCGTCCGGCAGGCCGAGCTGCTGGCCGACCATCCGGACCTCGTCCTTGAACAGCTTGCGCAGCGGCTCGACGAGCTCGAACTCCAGGTCCTCGGGGAGGCCGCCGACGTTGTGGTGGGACTTGATGTTGGCCGTGCCCGAACCACCACCGGACTCGACGACGTCGGGGTAGAGCGTGCCCTGCACCAGGAAGGCGACGTCCTCGCCGGCCGCGGCCTCGGCAACGATCTCGGCCTGCGCCTGTTCGAAGACGCGGATGAACTCGCGCCCGATGATCTTCCGCTTCTCCTCAGGGTCGGACACCCCGGCGAGCGCGGCGAGGAAGCGCTCCTCCGCCTCCACGACCTTCAGCTGTACGCCGGTCGCGGCCACGAAGTCCTTCTCGACCTGCTCGCTCTCGCCCTTGCGCATCAGCCCGTGGTCGACGTACACGCAGGTCAGCTGGGAGCCGATGGCCTTGGCGACGAGGGCGGCGGCCACGGCGGAGTCCACGCCGCCCGACAGCCCGCAGATGGCACGCTTGGTGCCGACCTGCTCGCGGATGAGGGCGACCTGCTCGTCGATGACGTTGCCCGTGGTCCAGGACGGGGTGAGGCCCGCGCCGCGGTACAGGAAGTGTTCGAGTACCTGCTGGCCGTGCGTGGAGTGCATGACCTCGGGGTGGTACTGGACCCCGTACAGCTTCTTCTCGTCGTTCTCGAAGGCGGCGACCGGGACGACCGCCGTGGAGGCGGTCACCGTGAAGCCCTCGGGGGCGGCGGAGCAGGCGTCGCCGTGCGACATCCACACCGACTGCTCGTCCGGGGTGCCCTCGAAGAGGGTGGAGCCGGAGAGCGAGACGTGCAGCGGCGTACGGCCGTACTCGCGGGCGCCGGTGTTGTCGACCGTGCCGCCGAGTGCGGTCGCCATCAGCTGGAAGCCGTAGCACATGCCGAAGACGGGGATGCCGGCCTCGAACAGCGCGCGGTCGAGGCGGGGAGCGCCCTCCGCGTACACCGACGACGGGCCGCCGGAGAGGATGATCGCCGCCGGCTTCTTGGCGAGCATCTCCTCCACGGGCATGGTGCTCGGCACGATCTCGCTGTAGACCCTGGCCTCGCGGACGCGGCGGGCGATGAGCTGGGCGTACTGCGCACCGAAGTCGACGACCAGGACGGTGTCGGGGGCGGCGGGGGACACTTCTGGCACGGTTTGCCTTCCGGCGGTGAGCAAAGGGTGTGTGGGGACGAGTCTACCGGGGGTGCGGGTGGGGAATGGCTGGGACGGCTCGCCCGCCCCAGCCGCCCCGCCCGTCTCACCATCCGAGCCGTCTTGGCCAGGACGGCGCACCCCTGCATACTGCTGCCATGCTCACGCACCCGACGAACTTCGTCTTTACCTATGGCAACCGGCCCACCGGCTGCCATGGTCGTGCTGCTTGAGCAACTGACAAGCGACTAACCAGGCGCCCCGGGCCGACAAGGCCCGGGGCGCCTGCCGTTTCCGGACCCTGTCGCTCCGGGGCATCCCGTCATCACAGAGGAGCCCCACCATGGCCGACGCGGCCGACACACTCGACAGGACCGGCGCCCGCACCGACGAGGCCGCCGGCACGATCACCGGCGCCCGGGAGCGCATCGACGCCCTGGACGACCGGATCATCGGTCTCGTCCAGGAACGGATGGCCGTCTCAGCGGTGATCCAGGAGGCCCGTCTCTCATCCGGCGGCCGCCGGGTGAACCTCTCTCGCGAGATGGAGATCCTCGGTCACTACCGGGAGGCGCTCGGCAAGCCGGGCACCTCGCTGGCGATGACGCTGCTGGAGCTGTGCCGGGGGCGTATCTGAGTCCCGTACGACGCCGTTGCGAGTTACGTCCGATGCCGTACGCACGTACGCATGCCTTCTCACCCGTACGGCGCGTGACCGCCTCCGCACGGACTTCGTTGGTCCCGGTGTCCGTGTCAGCCAGGGGCGGGCCCGAAGAACCACGCGTGGCTCAGGCTGGGGCGATGAGACGTACGGATCGTGCCGTACGTCGTGGGACCTCGCTCCAGGGGCGTGACCGGACGGCAGGGGACAGCAGCCCGGTCACCCGAATGAACGGCCGGCTCCGGGGACGCCCGGGGCCGACCGGCGGAACACGATGCGAGAACAGCCCAAGTCCCCCGCCGGACAACTGAATTCCTTCAGTACCGCCGATGATCGACACCACGTGCGCGCCCCCACAGTGCGCCGGGGCGTCACTCGGCGGTCACCAGACCAGCGGCGCACCCCCCGGCGCCGCTCCCCGGCACCGGCGCTGCCCTGACGTCGGTGCTGACCCCGAAAGGCCCTGCGGATTCCGTCCCGCGGGGCCTTTCGCATGCCGTCTTCCATACCTCGCCCCTGTGACCCACGCCATATAAAGATTCCGTGAAGGCGGGCACAACCATTCGCAGGTTTCCCGTGTCACACCTGCTGAACCAACGGCCGCGTCCACGCCCCCACACGGCGGGCCCCCGCTTGAGCACCGCGTTTGCGCGGTGCGTCGGATTTCCCGAGGTCCCGATGAAGCTTCGTCGTGCCATGGCCGTTGCGGCCGCAACGGCGGCACTGGTCCCCCTGGCGCTGCTGTCCGCGCCCGCCGCGTTCGCGGACGCCTCTCCGTCGGCCACGACGGAGAGCAGCCCCGCGGCGGAGGACACCACGCCGGCGGCCGACGGCACGACACCGGCCGCGGACGACACCACCCCGGCGGCCGAGGACACCACTCCCGCCACGGACCTAAGCACCCCGGCGGACGGCGAGACCACCCCGGCCGCGGACCAGAGCACCACCCCGGCGGCCGACGACAGCACCCCGGCCGGCACGCCGACTCCCACGCCGGGCACCTCGGAAGAGGGCGACGAACCCGACCTCTGCGTCGACGAGGACGGCAACGACCTCACCGAGATCAGCGACGAACTGACCAGCGGTCTGTCGGGGCTGCCCGACACGATCGTCGCGGGCGACGGCTGGACGGAGTTCTCGTTCGACGTCTCCAACCACGGCGACGACACCATCACCAACATCGCCCCGCTGATCGGCGTCGCGGCCATCGGCTGGGAAGGCCAGGACTACTCGGGCGGGATCAGCGTGCAGGTCCTCGACAAGGACTCCGGCACCTGGCGGAAGGTCGCGGGCGCGGCGGGCGAGGGCAGCACCTTCACCCCGTTCTCGCTCGGCGCCGGCCGGTCCACCTCGTACGAACTGCGCCTGAGCGTCAGCGGCGAGGTCCCCGACTCCATAGGTGTGACCGGCGGTTTCGCCCAGTACTCGGACGACGAGGGCTGCTGGGTCGCCGACGACCCGAACGGCTGGATCTACTCCTTCGACATCCTCGCCGCGGGCTCCGACGCCGGCGACCCGCCGGACGCCCGGCCGCAGACCGGCGGTGCGAAGGAGATCAGCGACGCCAGGACGGTGGACGCCTCCGGCTCGCTCGCCGAGACCGGCTCCTCGTCCGCGCTGCCGCTGCTCGGCCTCACCGGCGGTGCCGCCGTGGTCGCCGGTGCGGGCGCGGTGTACGTGGCCCGTCGCCGCAGTTCGGGTGACGCGACCGCGTAACGCGGCCCGGCCGGGCTCGGCCCGGCTCAACAGCCACAGTTGAACGAAGGACCTGCGCTCGGAGGGGGGCGCAGGTCCTTCCCCTTTTCGCTAGGACTTCGGCTTTTCGCTAGGACTTCGGCGGCACCGTCGGCATCCCCAGGAACGGCAGCCGCAGCGCGCCGAACGCGTCCGCCGGGACCGCGGGACTCAGCGGCTCGACCGGCTTGAGACGCTCGTACGCCGCTCCCTGCGCCGGACGCGGGTCGGCCTCGCCCTTGTTGGGCCAGTACGACATCGCGCGCTCGGCCTGGGCGGTGATGGTGAGCGACGGGTTGACGCCGAGGTTCGCGGAGACCGCGGCGCCGTCGACGACGGAGATGCCGGGGTGGCCGTACAGCCGGTGGTAGGGATCGATGACCCCCGAGACCGGGGAGTCGCCGATCGGGCAGCCGCCGAGGAAGTGCGCGGTGAGCGGCGTACCCATCAGCTCGCCGACGTTGCTGCCGGCGAAGCCGTTGATCTCGGCGGCGATCGCGGTCGCGCCCTCCGAAGCCGCCTTGATCTGGCGGGGGTTGGGGGCGCCGTGGCCCTGACGTGCCGTCAGCAGGCCCTTGCCCGCGCCCTTCGGCTTCAGGTGCGTGGTCAGCGAGTTGTCCACCGACTGCATCACCAGCCCGATGATGGTCCGCTCGGACCAGCGGCGGTTGGAGAGCGAGCGGAGCACGAGGACGGGGTGCTTCGCGGCGTTGGCCAGCCACTTCAGGAACAGCGAGGAACCCTCGGCGTACGGGACCTGGAGGATGGACATGCCGCCCATCGCGTTGGAGCCCTTGCCGTAACGGACGGGCTCGATGTGGGTGTTCGCGTCGGGGTGGATCGAGGAGGTGATCGCGACGCCCTGGGTGAAGTCGGCCCTGGGTGCGCCGTGCGCCTTGCGGTACCGGCGGTCGAGCGTCTGCGCGCCCACCAGCGCCTCGGAGTTGGTGCGGGTCAGCTCACCCAGCCTGGCGGAGACGTACGGCAGTTGGCCGCCCGACTTCATCCGGTGCAGCAGGGTCTGCGTGCCGTAGGTGCCGGCGGCGAGGACGACCCGGCGGGCCCTGTAGGTCCGCGCTTCGCCCTTGCGCCTCTCGTCCGTGGGCAGGGCGGTGACGGCGTATCCGCCCTGCGAGTCGTCGGTGACGGAGACGACGGTGGTCATGGGGTGGACGACGGCACCCGCCTTCTCGGCGAGGTGCAGGTAGTTCTCGTTGAGGGTGTTCTTCGCGCCGTGTCGGCAGCCGGTCATGCACTCGCCGCACTCCAGGCATGCCTTGCGGGCGGGTCCGGCTCCACCGAAGTAAGGGTCGTCCACCGCGCCGCCGGGCTTGGCCTTCGCCGTCCCCTCCGCGTCCAGCCCGTCGCCGAAGAAGACACCGACAGGCGCCATGTGGAAGGTGTCACCGACGCCCATCCGCTGGGCGGCCGCCTTGAGATGGACGTCGGACGGGGTCATGGTCGGGTTGAGCCGCACGCCCAGCATCCGCCGGGCCTGGTCGTAGTACGGCTTCAACTCCTCCTCCCAGTCCGTGATGTCCTTCCACTGCGGGTCCTCGAAGAACGGCTTCGGCGGTACGTAGAGGGTGTTGGCGTAGTTCAGGGAACCGCCGCCGACGCCGGCACCGGCCAGCACCATGACGTTGCCCAGGAGATGGATGCGCTGGATGCCGTACATGCCGAGCCGGGGCGCCCACAGGTAGTTCTTCAGGTCCCAGGAGTTCTTGGGCAGCGAGTCACGGGTGAAGCGGCGGCCCGCTTCCAGCACGCCTACCCGGTAGCCCTTCTCGGTGAGCCGCAGGGCCGTGACCGAGCCGCCGAAACCGGAGCCGACCACGATGACGTCGTAGTCGTACACGGAGTCGTCGCCGACGTCAGGCGCGGCCTCTTCCCGCTGCTGGGCGGGCTTTTGGGCAGAGCTCTCCTGTGACACGTGCCGCTCTCCTCGTTGAGAACCTTTGAGAACCTTTGAGAATTTATGGGAGCCGTTGGGAACCTTGAGAACTGGTTGGTCGGGGCGCGGGGCTACCGCAGGCGCAGCGCCTTCATCACCCGCAGGCTCCGGCTCATGAACGCCGCGTACTTCTCGTCGTCCATTCCCATCGAGGGCGCCATCGGCAGCAACCGCTGGTGGGCGACGGTCTGTGCCTCGGTGTACTTGAGGATGCCCTCGGAGCCGTGGCGGCGGCCGAGACCGGAGTCCTTCATGCCGCCCATGGGCGACTGGACGCTGCCGTAGGCGGACGCGTAACCCTCGTTGACGTTGACGGTTCCGGTGCGCAGCCGCGCCGCGAGCGCGCGACCGCGTCGGCCGTCCTTGGTCCACACGGAGGAGTTGAGGCCGTACGAGGTCGAGTTGGCGAGCTCGACGACCTCGTCCTCGGTCCTGAAGCGGTAGAGGGAGACGACGGGTCCGAAGGTCTCCTCGGCGCAGACGGCCATGGGTGCCTCGACGCCGTCGAGGACGGTGGGCTCGTAGAAGTAGGGCCCGATGTCGGGACGGGCGACGCCGCCGGCCAGCACCTTCGCTCCCTTGGCGACGGCCTCGTCCACGTGCCGGGTCACGGTTTCGAGCTGGCGTTCGCCGACCAGTGAGCCCATGTCGGCGCCGTACGCGAGCGACGTACCGAGCCGCATCGCCTTCACGCGTGCCGTGAACCGCTCGGCGAACACGTCGGCGATGTCCTCGTGGACGTACAACCGCTCGATGGAGATGCACAGTTGACCGGCGGAGGAGAAGCAGGCGCGCACGGCGCCGGCGGCGGCCTTGTCGATGTCGGCGTCCTCAAGGACCACCATGGCGTTCTTGCCGCCGAGTTCGAGCGAGACTCCGACGAGACGGGCGGCGGCGCCCTGCGCGACCTCGCGGCCGGTCCTGGTGGAGCCGGTGAAGGAGACGTAGTCGGCGTGCCTGACGATCTCGGGCCCGACGACGGGTCCTTCGCCGATGACGACCTGGAAGACCTCGGCGGGGAGCCCGGCCTCGACGAGCAGGTCGCGCGCCCAGAGGGCGGTGAGGCAGGTCTCGGTGTCGGGCTTCATGACGACGGCGTTGCCCGCGACGAAGGCGGGGATCGCGTCACCGACCGACAGCTCCAGGGGGTAGTTCCAGGGTGCGATCTGGCCGACGACACCGCGCGGGTGGCGCAGTTCGGTGACCTTGGTGAGGGTCGGGACGGCGCCGGTGTGCCCCTTGGGCCGCAGGTAGGAGGGGGCCTTGCGGCCGTAGTGCCGCGCGGCCACGACGACGGCCTGGACCTCCTCGTGCGCGTGCAGCCGGGCCTTGCCGGTCTCCAGCTGGATGAGGTCCAGGACCTCGGCCTGGCGGGCGAGCACGAGGTCGTGGAAGCGGAGCAGCACGGCGGCGCGCTGCCGTACGGGGGTGGCGCCCCAGGCGACCTGGGCGGCGCGGGCCCGCTCGAAGGCGGTCGCCACGTCCTCGGGGGTGGACTCCGGCAGGTCGGCCAGCTTCTCCCCCGTGAACGGGGTGTGGTTGGCGGTCCGCCCGGACCCGACGACACCCTTGGTGAGCTGTGCGACCAACTCGGGCGTGACGACGTCGGCGGCGGTGCGGGCGCCCGCGGGGGCGGGGGCGAGGGGGTTGGTCCCGACCTTGGCGACACCACCGGCCCCGACCGTCCCGACCGCACCGGCTGCCTCGACCGTCCCAGCCGCCTCGTCCACGCCGGCCGTCTCGACCGCGCCGACCGTCCCGTCCGCGCCGATCGCCTCGTCCGCGCCGGTCTTTTCCGTGGCCTGCTCCGTGGCCTGCGAGTCCGTCATGAGCCGCAGGGTATGCCTGCCCGAGCCCTTTGGGTACCCGTGAGTAACGCGCTTTCACCGAGCGCCCACATGACGCCAGTGATCGATGGCAACGAATGCGCTGATCAGCGGGTTGTGGGCGGGACGATCACAGTCGGATCAAAACCGGCCATCGTCCGGCGATCGCCGTACGGAAGCCGTGAGCCCTTCCCGCGCAACCCCCGCCGACGGCCGGCCACCATGGGCCACTTGACGATTCCTTGACTCAGGCCACACAGTTCGGCTTTCACCTCTAGCGTCACTTCAAACACATCCGTAACACTTTTAAGGAACACCTCAGAAATGAAGAGATTCACGCTGCCCCGTACCCGCGTCGCGGCGGCCGTGTCCGTGCTCTCGCTCGCGCTGGCCGCCACCGGTTGCTCCGACGGCGGGTCCGACTCGGCGGACGGTGACAAGGGCAGCGGCACGAAGGAGACGGCGGCCGCGGCGAAGAGTCTGAGCGAAGCGGAGCTGGACAAGCTGATCATCGCCTCGGGTGACGCCGAGGGGTACGACGTCACGCCGGCGACGGAGTCCGACGCGTTCGCCTCCTCCAAGGAGGAGATCAAGGTCGTCGACGAGAAGTGCGCGCCGATCTCGTACGTCCTCACCGGCTTCGCGCCCGGCGACTCGACCGCGTACGTCAACCGTCAGGTGCTGCCCACGCCCACAGAGGTCGAGCCCAGCGCGTCCTCCTCCAAGAGCGTGGACGACCTCACCGAAGAGGATCTGCAGGACGCGTCCGACGCGCTCACCGACGCCCTCGGCAGCACGATGACGATCGTCTCGCTCTCGTCCTACGAGGGTGAGGGCGCCCAGGAGACCCTTGCCTCCGTCTCCGACGCGGTCGAGGGCTGCGCGGGCGGGTTCACCGCCACGGCGGGCGCCGAGACGCAGAAGTTCACCAAGGTCGCCCCCGGCAAGAGCTCCGGAACCGGCGACGAGTCGGTCGCGTTCGCGGTGACCGTCGACGCCGAGGGCACCGAGGCCGTGGTGAAGGGCGAGGTCGTACGGCACGGCAGCACCGTCGCCACGTACTACTCGATAAGCCTGGCCGCCTTCTCCGGCGAGCCGGGGGCAGGCAGCACCGACTACGAGATCCCGGCCGAGATCGTGAAGACCCAGGCGGCCAAGCTCAGCTGAGCCGCCGGACCTGGCCCGCCTTTCGCCCTTCGGGATCCCGCCCTAGGGGATCCCGCCCGCCTCACAGCGTGTTGATGTCCAGGTTCGCGATCGCCGTCCTGGCGACCTCCCGGCCGCGTGCCGTGAAGTCGCCCTTGCCGGGATAGCTGATCGTGAGCTTGTACATGTCCCCGCCCTTGGAGACCTTGTAGTAGAAGATCTGCACCTCACGGGGGCGGGGGTTCTGGCTGTCGGTGGTGGTATAGACCACCGTGTTCTCCGCGGACTTCTTACCCCGGTACGTGGTCTCCCTCGGGGTCGTCTCCTTCGGGTTCTCGGGCATGCTGAGCTCGTACGAGCCGCTCTCCCTGAAGTCGGTGTCGTCGTCGTACATCTCGGCCGCCGCGGACCCGCTGATCTGACCGCTGGTGTCCTCGGACTTCTTCGCGAGGTTCAGCCCGATCCAGATGCTGCCGCTCAGGTCGGAGTACGTCACCCAGTTCTTGTCCGTGTCGTCGGCGGCGGGCGCGCCCTTCTTGTAGCCGGCCGGCACCGCCAACGTCACGCCCAGCGCCTTCTGTTCCTGCTTCTTCCAACCGTCCGGGAACGAGCTCGCGAAGGGGTCCGCGACCACCAGGTACGCGGCCAACGCGGCGG
This sequence comes from Streptomyces sp. NPDC088747, assembly GCF_044751025.1. NCBI lineage: Bacteria > Bacillati > Actinomycetota > Actinomycetes > Kitasatosporales > Streptomycetaceae > Streptomyces > Streptomyces sp. NPDC088747. Next base: position 27,077 of record NZ_JBIVKZ010000028.1, on the reverse strand, counting down.
CGACGACCACCGCGCCCAGTCCGATCAGGGTCTTGCGGCCGATCCGGATGCCCTTGGCCTCCGCAGGCGGGGCGAGGTGTACGACCTGGGTCGGCGCCGGAGCCGGCGGACGGACGGCCTCCTCCAGGAGATGGCGGACCCGCGCCGCGTCGGGACGGCGCGAGGGCTCCTTGTCGAGCAGGCCGTTGATCGTCTCGGCCAGCGGGCCGCTCGCCGAAGCGGGCGCGGCGGGTGTGGAGTTGAGGACGGACTGGAGGGTCGCCGGGGTGTTGCTGCGGCGGAAGGGCGAGACGCCTTCGGTAGCCGCGTACAGGACGACGCCGAGGGACCAGAGGTCGCTCGCCGGGCCGGGGCGCTGCCCCAACACCCGCTCCGGAGCGATGTATTCGGGCGAGCCGACGAAGCCGCCGGTGTCCGTGAGGCTGGTCTCGCCCTCGATCTGGGCGATGCCGAAGTCGGTGAGGACGACGCGGCCGTGGCGACCGAGCAGGACGTTGTCCGGCTTCACGTCCCGGTGCAGGATGCCCGCCGCGTGCGCGGCCTCCAGGGCGCCGAGCACTTCGAGGCCGACCCGCGCCGCCTCGCGGGCACCGAGCGTGCCCTCCTGGAGGGCGTCGCCCAGCGAACGCCCCCGCACCAACTCCATGACGATCCACGGCTGTCCGTCCACCACGGCAACGTCGTGGACGCTCACCACCGAGGGGTGGTCGAGCCGCGCCGCCGCGCGAGCCTCCCGGCGCATCCGTTCGAACACGTTGGCGCGTTCGCGCTCGGGAAGATGGTCGGGAACCCGGGGCTCCTTGACGGCGACCTCGCGGTCCACCGTCTCGTCCTTGGCCCGCCACACCGTCCCCATGCCGCCGTGACCGAGCTTGGCGAGGAGGCGATAACGGCCCGCGATGAGCCGCCCCACACCCGGGTCCGGCTTCGGCGGCGGCTCAGACTGGTGGGCCTGCCCTGCGGGGTGTGCCTGTCCCGCGGGGTGTGCCTGCCCCGCGCCGTGCGCCTGCCCCTCGGCGTGCGACCCGGGGTGCGCCTGCTCCGCGGGGTGCGCCTGGCGCGTCTGGTCCAGTGGCCGAGTCTGCTGTTCCGGGACGATCTGGGTCGGCGTGGCGTACGGGTTGCCCGGGTACGGCACACCCGGGCGCGGCGGTTGCAGACCGAAACTCGTTGGCTCATCGGCCCCGTAAGGGACTCCCCCGTTATCGCTCATGAGTCCATCCATATCGCGACAAGCGCTTCGGCATCCAGCCCCGTCGCTTTCCAGTCACAGACCCGTGACGCGAGGCATCCTTTATCTCCCCTTTATGACACTACGAACGTGTCCACCGCCACGTCGAGGTACTCCTTCGCCTCCGTCGCCCTGCCGACCGGCGCCGACACCCACACGTCGTACATCCGGCCGCCCTCCTCCCAGCACAGGTCGTACGTGTGCCGCGCGCCCTCCGTCCCCGTGAAGCCGTTCCAGGTGAACTCCCAGAAGGCGGCGGGCCGTCCGCCGTGCGTGGCGGGGGCGACTACGGCATCCCGGTAACCCGGGTTCGTGCCCGGCCCCTTGGCGTCCGCGCGGCTCATCACCGCGAGCGGGCCGCCCGGTTCGGTTCCGGCCACCTTGATGCCGAGGCGGAAGGTCTGCCCCGGCGACATGTAGAAGACCCGCTCCCCCTGGGGCTCCCGGGTGAAGTCGTCGGGCACGGCGAGCGAGAACCCGTTCGGATCCGGGGCGACGCGGTACCCCGCGGGCACCTTGCGGACGACGGGGTTCACGGACGAACCGGAGGGCGACGCGCTCGCCGACGCCCCCGACGTACCGGCCCCCGACGTGCCGGCCGAACTTCCCGTCCCGGCCGAACTCCCCGTCCCTGCCGGGCCGCCCGTGTCCGCGGTGCTTGCCGTGTTCGCCGTGTTCGCCGTGTTCGACGCACTCGCCGTACTGGAAGTACTCGCCGTACTGGAAGGAACCGGAGTGCCGCCGCCTCCGCCCCGGCCGTCGTTCATCAGCAGCGCCGCCGCAGACACCCCCGCCCCGGCCATGGCCGCGACAAGCGCCGCGGCGACGAGGATGCTCCGGGTGGAGCGCGGCGGGCCGGGAGGCGACGCCCACGGCGCGTCCGACGGCGAATCCGACGGGGCGGGGCCGGACTTCAGCACCGGCACGTCGCGCTGTGTGGGCGTGTACCCGGCCGGGAGCCGCGGCGTACGGCCCGTGTCGAGGAACGCGCTCAGCATCCGCTCGGCCTCCGCCGCGTCCAGCCGGTGTTCGGGATCGCGCTCCAGCAGCCCCCGTACGACGGGAAGCAGCGGCCTGGCCTGGGCCGGCGGCCGGATCTCGCCGACCACGACCGCGTGCAGGATGCCGCCCAACGAGTCACGGTGGAAAGGCGATTCGCCACTCAGCACGGTGCATAACAGCACGCCCAGCGACCACAGGTCGGACTCCGGACCGGTGCTCATCCCGGCCATCCGCTCGGGCGCGGTGTACTCCGGCGAACCGACGAACGCCCCGGTCTCGGTGAGCGTCGTCGCGCCCGCGACCTGGGCGATACCGAAGTCGGTGAGGACGACCCGGCCGTCGTCGGCGAGCAGCACGTTCGCGGGTTTGAGGTCCCGGTGCAGGACACCGGCGCCGTGCGCGCGGCGCAGCGCGCCGAGCAGGCCGATGCCGATTCGGGCGGCCTCCCGCGCGTCGACGGGCCCCTGTTCGGAGATCCGCTCCGCGAGCGAGCCGCCCTCGATCAACTCCATGACGATGTACGGGCGTTCGTCGTCCTCCACCACGTCGTGCACGACGATGATGTGCGGGTGCCTCAACTGCGCGACGGCGCGGGCCTCGTGCAGGGTGCGGTCGCGCTGCTGCCGTGCCTCGTCGGCGGAGAGCGTGGTGTCGAGGGCGATCTCCTTGACCGCGACCCGGCGGCCGAGCAGTTGGTCGTTCGCACGCCACACGACGCCCATGCCGCCCCGACCGATCCTGGCCTCCAGCCGGTACCGGCCGGCGATCACCCGGGCGTTGTCCCCCTCGGTCCCCATGCGTCCCATCATGCCGCAACGGAGCCCGACCCTCCGGGACACCGGCCTGCCAGGGCTGTTATCCGGCCGTACCCGTCCGGAACCCACCGGCTCCGCGCGACAGCCCGGCGGCACAGCCCGAGCGGCAACCCGCATGGCCCTCCGGGGGCCGAGCCGCCGACCGCGGCGGGCCGCCGCTAACCGGCCGCGGGACGCCAACTCCTCAGCATCGCGTCGAACTGCTGACGCGCGGTGTCCCAGTCCTCCGCGGGAGCGGACATGTAGATCACGTACTCGATGCCGTCCCGCGCGAGATACGTCTGCTCGATGGCGCGGCGCGGCCCCGGGAACTCCGTCTGCTGCGCCAGCGCGGTCCACGTGAAGTCCCACAGCGCGCCGTCGCAGTCGCGGAAGGTGTTGGCCTCCAGACTCACCCGGCGGTAGTCGACAAGCTTCGTCAACTGCTGCTCCAGGTCGAGCTGGTGCATGTAGGGGTTGTCGAAGTCCGGTGAGTCGTCCACGGCGATGCGTACGAAGTGATCGCCGCCGTCGGGCGTGTAGTCGACCTGACTGCCGTTGGCCTCCCGCTTCCAGCCCTTGGGAACGGCAAGGCTGAAGCCCTCGACGTCCTCGACCCGCACCCAGTTGTCCGGCACGGCACCGGCCGAGGACCCACTACTGGGATCGGCGCTCGCCTGCGGACTGTCGGATGCGTCCGACTGCCCCGTATCGAGCGGCTCCTCGGAACTGGTGACGGCGCCCGATCCCCCGCCCCAGCCGTCCGCGTACTTCAGAGCCACGGCACCGCCCCCGCCGACCAGCGCGGCCAGCACGACGACGAGGGCGATGGTGCGCCCCCGGCCCCGCTTCCCGGAACCGGCCGACCCGGGCACGGGCGTGGGTGTGGGTGTGGGTGTGGGTGTGGGTGTGGACTGCGGATGGACCGCGTACGGGGACCCGGTCGTGCCGTGGGACACCGAGGCGTACGGGCCCGAATCGTGGCCCGCCGGTGTATGGCCGGCCGGCGTGTGCCCGGCCGACGGATGACCGGCCGAAGGGTGACCGGATGACTGGTAGCCGGATGACGGGTGATCCGCCTGCACATGAGCCGTCGGCGCGTGCGCCGTTGGAGCGTGGCCCGCCGAGGCGTGTGCCGCCTGAGCCTGGCCATGGGGCGTGGCCCCCGAGGACGCCCCGTCACCGTCGTAGGCTCCCCCGGCAGCGGCAGCGGCACCGACACCGGCGCCCTGGGACCGGTCCCCGCCAGGAACCCCGGGGCCCCCGCCCCGAACCGGACCCCCGCCGCCGTCGAGGTCCCCGAAACTCCCGGGATCGCCGAGGTCGTTGCGCGAGGAAAGATCCGCCGCCCCGCTGTCGACGTGCTGCGTCGGCACGTACGCCTGCGCGGCACTCGGCCGTCGTCCCTCCGCGGCCTCGGCGAGCATCTGCTCGGCCTCCGTCGCGGAAGGCCGTACGGCGGGATCCTTGTGCAGCAGGGCGGTGATCACGGGCCCGAGCGCCCCGGCGTACCGGGACGGTTCGGGCTCCTCCCGCACGACCGCCTGCATGGTGGTCAGCGGCGTGGTGCGGCGGAACGGCGACTTGCCCTCAACCGCCGTGTAGAGCGTGGCGCCCAGCGCCCACAGGTCGGAGGCCGGACCGGGTTCGTGGCCGCGCACCCGCTCGGGGGCCAGGTAGTCGACCGAGCCGACGATCTCGCCGGTGCGCGTGATGGTCGTCGCGCCCTCGACCTGCGCGATCCCGAAGTCGGTGAGCAGCACGCGCCGGTCGTTGGATATGAGGACGTTCCCGGGCTTCACGTCACGGTGCAGCACCCCGGCGGTATGCGCGGCGCGCAGTCCACGCAGCACCCACAGCCCGATCCGCGCCGCCTCGGCCGGTTCCACGCGGCCGCGGTCCCTGATCTCGTCGGCGAGCGAGTTGCCGTCGACCAACTCCATGACGATCCACGGCCGGTAGTCGTACTCCAGGACGTCATGAACGGTCACGACGGCCGAATGGTTGATCCGCGCGGCCGCCCGCGCCTCGGCATGCGTCCGCGCGAGCAGCGTGGCCAGCTCGCTCTCGGCCACATACAGCGCGGCGGTCAACTCCTTGATCGCGACCGCACGGTGCAACACCTCGTCGTGTGCGCGCCACACCCGGCCCATCCCACCGCTGCCGATGGATTCGACAAGCCGGTAGCGGCCCGCGAGGAGCAGGCCCTGCATCTGATTCACGTTTCCCCGCAATGGTCTTGACAGGGCCAGACTAAAGAGCGGCCCCCCGTACAGGGAACCGCCTCGGCCGTACGGAAACCGCACTGTGACGGTTATCCCTTTCGCACAGGGCCGACAGTGTCACCCCGTGACCTGGTACGTCCCGGATGCCTGCTCGTACAGCCGCGTCACCTCGTCCCGTTCGGCCTCCGGGCCACGCACCTGCACCACGTGGTAGCGCCCGTCGATGATGATCGCGAGGTTGCGCACGAAGAGCTCGTGCCCCTCCCCGTCGGTCCAGGTGAACTGCCCCTCGGCCATGACCCGTCCGCCCACGTCGATCCGCCGCATACCGCTGGACGTGGCCCAGGTCGAGTCGCGGAACGGCTGCAACTCGGCCTCTCGCTCCCGCTGGTACGTCATCGGATCACTGCCGTACGTACTCGTGCTGTCCCGGCCCGGTACGAGGATGAGCTCGAAGTCCGCGTGCGAGTAGACCACTTGACCGCTGCCGTTCTTCCCCGAGCGGTCCCAGCCGTTGGCCACGGCCACCTGGAAGCCCTCGGCGTCGTCACGCACCGTGAAACCCTGGGCGACATCGGGGTCGTTGGGCGCCGGACTGGTCGAACTCGCCGACGCCGACGGGCTCTTGTCCCCGCCCGGCGAGGTCTGGTCGGGGCGCGGCTCGCTGCTCGCGCTCCCGCCCGCGCCGGTGTCGGGAGCGGGGCTGACATCTCCGGCGGAACCGGTCCGCTCCCCGTCCGTGCCGCTCTCCGGCTCCGCCTTCGGCATGAACACCATGGCGTACGTGATCCCCGCGGCCAGCAGGAGCAGCACCAGCAGGACCAGGTTCCGCCCGAGCCTGCGGGGCTTGGCCTGCTTGTTCTGCTTGGCACGCTTGTGGCGGGCGTGCGGGTTGGTCGCCGGGAGCCCGGCACGGCGCCTGCGGACGAGCTCGCCCCGCCGCCGTACGATCGGCAGCCGGCTGGGGTTGACCGGGGGCACGGCGACGACGTGGGCGCCCGCCTCTGCCTCCGGCGCCGAGCGCACCAAGGAACGCAGCCAGCCACGCAGTTCCTCGAAGTCGAGCCGCTCGGTGGGGTCCTGGCGGAGCAGCGACTCCACGACGGGCCTGAGCGGTCCGCACTCCTCCGCGAACGCGGGCGGCTCGGCGCACACCAGCTGGACCAGCTCGGCGGTGTTCTCCTCCGGGTAGGGCGCGTGGCCCTGTACGGCCCGGAAGAGCAGCGCTCCGAGCGCCCACAGGTCGGTCGCGGGACCGATCGGCGCCGCCAACTGCCAGTTCTCGTGCACCGGTCCGGCCTGCTCGGGCGCCCACCGCTCGGTCACCGGACCGACCACGGCCATCCGCGCCTGCCGGGCCCGCTCCGCGGCGAGCGCGGTGGCGGGTCCCCGGCGCGGCGGCGCACCGGCCGCGACCTGATCCCAACGGGTGCCCTGCGCCTGTGTGTTGCCCGCGGGTACGGCGACCGCGGGGTGCCCGCCGGGGCCGGGGTCGGCGCCACCCGTCGCCGGGAGTGCGCTGCCGGGGCCACTGCCGATGGGAAGCGCACCCGCGGCGCCGCTCCCCGAGTGCGTGCCCGCCGGGGTGCCACTCCCCGGGTACGTGCCTGCCGACGTACCACTCCCCGGAGCGATCCCGCGGTTGGCCACTCCCGGGAGTGCTGCGCCCAGGGGTGTGGCGCCCGGGGGTGTGGCGCCCGGGAGCGCGACGCGCCCTTCGCTGCCACTACCGGCACCGGTTCCGGGCCCGGCACCGGCTCCGGGTCCGGCACCGGCTCCGGGTCCGCCTCCGGTCGTCGGCGGGGCACCGGTGCGCGGCTGAGCGCCGTGCCAGGCGTTGGTGCGGCCCACTCCGTACGGGTCGGCGATCTGGCCGGGGGGCGCCGGGTTGGAACGGTGCTCCACCCCGTGCCCGGGGACCTGGTACGGCGCCGGAACCTGAGCCTGGCGATGACCGGCGCCCTGCGCCGAACCCGAACCCTGCGCGGGCCCCAGCCCCTGAGCCGCGCCTTGCCCCGGGCCAAGCCCTTGAGCCGGGCCAAGCCCTTGAGCGGAGCCCTGCGCGGGACCAAGCCCATGCCCGTGACCCTGCCCTTGCCCGTGGCCAACCCCCGGACCCTGACCCGGCCCCGGACCTTGCGCGGGACCCTGCACAGGCCCGAACCCCTGCCCGGGTCCATGACCGGGGCCAAGCTGCTGAGCTGACCCCTGCCCGTGCCCGAGCCCCTGAGCCGGAACCTGCACGGCCCCGTGGCCCTGGGTCTGTGCCGGACCGCCGAGCCCCGGGGTCTGTGCCGGGCCGCCGTGGCCCTGGGTCTGCGGGAAACCGCCGTAGCCGGTGACCTCGTGTCCGGTCAGCGGCGCCGCGCCGGGCCCCAGAGCCTGCGGCTGGGCTTGGGTCTGGGCCTGGATCTGAGCCTGGCCGAAGGACTGGATCGGAGCCTGGGTCTGGGCCTGGATCTGCGCTTGAGTCTGAGATGTGGGCGGAGGTTGGAGCTGGGCATGGCCCTGGGCCGTCGACGCGTCGCCGGGCGATGCGGCGCCGGGCGATGCGGCGCCGGGCGATGCGGCGCCGGGCGATGCGGGCCGGGGTGCGGGCAGCGCGGCCGGACCGCCCCGCTGCTCCTCGTGCACCCGGGCAGCGGCACGCGCCCCGGCACGGTACGCGGCGATGGCCCCGGCACGCGCCGCACGAATGTCTCCGCCCGCGCCCGGCGTGCCCGGCGCCCCGCCGGAACCCCCGGGCGCCCGCGCCTCAAGAGCACGCGGACCCGTGTTCCCCCGGCCACCGGGCGGCCCCTCCCCGAGGGGCCCGCCACGCTCCGCCCGAGCCTCGATCGCCGCCCGCCGCGCGGCGTCGGCGTCGCCGCCCGTCGCGACGCCGACCACGCCACCGGCCCCGACACCCTGCGCCGCGGACGGCCCACCGGCGCCGCCGGAACGCGCACCCCCGGCACCCGGTCCACCAGGCCTGCCGGGCCCACCGGCTCCCGTGCCGTGCCCCGCGTCACCTTCGAAGTCGGGCACCGGCACCGGGTCGTACCCGCACAGCGCTTCTTCCGCGGCCCCGGCCGCCAGGCCGGTCAGCATCACGCGGCCGTCGTCGCAGACGAGCACCGTGCGCGCGGTGATGTTCCGGTGCACCCAGCCGTGCGCGTGCAGCACCCGGAGCGCGGTGAGGACATCGGCGGCGACCTCGGCCGCCCGATAGGGACTCAGCGGCTTGTCGGCGAGCAACGCGGCCAACGGCCTCGCCGCCACCACCTCACTGACCACCCACAGCGACCCGCCCTCGGCGAACACGTCGAAAACCTGGTCCAGCCGCGGATGGTCGGGGATCTGGGCGGCGGCCTGCGCGGCCTCGATCGCGCGCCGCACGGCCGGTTCGGCGGGCCGCCGCGTGGTCCGCGCGGACGCCCGGCGCACCCCGCCGTCCCGTGCCACGTACCCCTCGGGCAAGCCGTCCGCGTCGAGCACCTCGGCCTCGACGATCTCCGGCAACGGCACCTGCCGGACCAGGACTTCCTGTCCGCTGTAGGTGTCGAACGCCCGGGTCTCGGCGAGTTCGTACTCGTCGGACGGCGGCAGCGGCAAGCGGTAGCGGTCGGCGAGAACTCGTCCCGCGTACTCCTCCACAATGCCTCCCCCGGCCGCCCGGTTGGTCAATTCCGTTCGCCTTGCGCCCCGTTATGGCTTCGTACGGTCCGCAACCACTCACGATACGTGCCGGAGGCAACTCGCAAAGTAGGGATGCGATATCTCAGGGTGCCCACGTATGGCGGAACGTCACCTCGGCGAGCGGTACGTCACGACTTCGGCTGGAACGTCTCGGTCAGTCTCTTCCACGTGTCCTTGCGCAGATCGGTGTTCCAGTCGGCCGCCTTCGCCGTGTACATCAAGGCGTAGCCCTGTTGCGGGTTGACGACGAACCCGCGGTCGATCGAGCGGTACTTCGTGCCGCCGTCCTCGTAGGTGAACTCCCAGTCGGCCGTGTTCCAGCCGCGGTAGTCCACCGAGGCTATTCGCACCCGCTGGTACTGCGAGCGCGTCATACTCCGCTCCTGGTTCTCCCAGTCCGCCACCGGGTCGTCCTTGGGCGTGGTGGTCCAGGCGATCAGGAGTTTCTGCCCGTTGGGGCCGGTTGCCCGGACACCGGCGGCGTCCGTGGACGCGTACTTCCACCCGTCCGGCAGCACTATCGAGAAGCCCTGGGCGCCGTTGTACGTCGTACCGCCGGCGGAACCCGAGTCGGAGTCGGAGTCCTCGTCGTCGCTGTCCGATCCGCTCGACGCACCCGCCTCGGCGCTGGAGGTCGGCGTGCTCTCCGAACTCGCCTCCCCGGACGAACCCGTGGCCGAGTCGTCCTTCCCCTTACCGCTGTCCGTGCTGGTGTCGCTGCTCTTCTCGTCGCCGCTTCCGGCGGTCGCCCCGCCGGACGAGGACTTGTCGTCACCGCTCTTGGCGCCGTCCGAGCTGTCGTCGCCACCGAGGGTCAGGGCCAGCACGGTCGCGATCACTGCCAGCGCCAGAACCACCGCGATGATCACCAGGGTCCGCCGCGGCACCACATCCGTCAACGGCGCCCGAGGCACCTGCCGCGTCGGGCGCTCGGGCCGCTCCGGAGCCACGGGCCACCCGGAGGCCTTACCGGCCGCCCCGGAGGCAGACCCGCCGGAAGTGTCCCCCGACACGGACGGAGAGACAGAAGTGACCGCAGCCGCAGCGCCCTTCCCCGCCCCGGCCGGCGAAGCGGACGAGGAAACAGAAGGGGAAGCAGAAGAGGAAGCAGAAGTGGCAGCCGCAGGCGCCACACGCGCACCCGAACCTGTCCTCGCACCCGCACCCGCACCCGTCCCGGGCCCCGCGTCCGTCCCCGAACCAGTGCCCCCGGCCGTCCCTTCACCCCCGGCACCGCTCCCAGCCCCGGCTCCAGTTCCGGTCCCCGTCCCGGACTTGGCCCGCGCCGTAGCCGCCGCACCGGCCGCCCCGGCCACGGAGGCGGCCTTACGCATGGAACGCATCGCCCCGCGCAACCGCTCCCCGGGCTCCTCGGCCCGCTTGGCCCCGGCTCCGCCCGAGCCGCTCGAACCCGAACTCCCCCTGGCCGGACCCTCGTCCGGCAGCGGCGGCATCTCCACCACCTTCGTGGCGTCCGTCTGCTCCGGCACCACCGCCTTGGCCTCGGGGGCGTGCAGCACCTTGGTGAGCATCGCCCGCGCGCCCGCGACGTCGAGCCGCTGGTCGGGGTCCTTGGCGAGCAGACCGTAGATCACGTTCTCCAGCGGGCCCGCGTTCTTCGGCTGCTCCACCGGCTCGGTCATCACCGCGGTGAGCGTCGCGATCGCGGAACCCTTGTCGTACGGCGGCACACCCTCCACCGCCGCGTACAACAGACCGCCCAGCGACCACAGGTCGGCGGCAGGCCCCGGCTTGTGACCGCGTGCCCGCTCCGGCGAGATGTACGAGGGCGCGCCGACCAGCATGCCCGTCGACGTGACCGACGGGTCGCCCTCGACCTGCGCGATCCCGAAGTCGGTCAGCACGACCCGGCCGTCGTCGGAGATCAGTACGTTCGACGGCTTCACGTCCCGGTGCAGGATGCCCTCACGGTGCGCCGAACGCAGCACGTCGAGTATCGCCAGACCGACCTCGGCCGCCCGCTTCGGCGTGAGCACACCGTCCTCGCGGATGACCTCGGCGAGCGACTTGCCCTCGACGAGTTCCATCACGATCCAGGGCCGGTTGTCCTCGTCGACCACGTCGAAGACCGTCACCGCGCTGTTGTTCCGGATCCGCGCGATCGCCTTCGCCTCACGCAGCGTGCGCGTGATCAGCCGCCGTTTCTCGTCCTCGTCGATGCTCGTCGGGAACCGCAGCTCCTTGACGGCGACCGTGCGGCCCAGGGTCTCGTCCTCGGCCCGCCACACCGTGCCCATGCCACCGCGGCCGAGAACATCCCCCAACCGGTATCGCCCGGCGAGGAGACGTTCGCTCTTGTCCTGACGGGATGCTCCCGCCCGCTCCGCCTCCGACATGCGTCCCCTCAAACAACCCGCCCTGACAGAGCCTTCATTGTCCCTCACCCGACAAGTGGCCGACGCCGTGGGGCCCCTCAAGAGGGGACCGCCCGACGTCCAGCGCCGCGCTGTCCCGCATGATGACCCTCGACAAGGAAGGACCGCCGATGCCGCCCTGCCGGACACCTCGGACACTCCTGGCCATACCCGCCTCTCTGGCGCTCCTCGGCCTGGCCCCGACCGGCTTGCTCGCCTTGGCCCCAACCGGCTCGCACACGCTCGCATCCGGGTACTCGACGGAGTCCCGAGCCTTCGCGTCCCCCGCACCGACGGGGTCAAACCCCGTCGACGCGGCCACTGATGCCGCCCTCGCCCTCCTGGTCGCCCAGGGAAAGGCTCCCGCGGCGGCCCTGCTGACCAAGGACGACTCCGGCTCACGCTTCGCCGACGCCGGTCAGGGAATCAGCCGCTCCGACCACTTCCGCGCGGGCAGCATCACCAAGACCTTCATCGCGACCGTGATCCTCCAACTGTCCGCCGAACACCGGCTGTCCCTGTCGGACACCGTGGACGCGCACCTCCCGGGCCTGCTGAGCGGCGCGGGCTACGGCGACAGCCTCACCCTGCGTGCCCTGCTCACCCACACCAGCGGCCTGTACGACTACACCGCCGACACCTTGGGCGCCGTCCCCGTCACCCCGCTCCAGGCCGTACGCATCGCGTTGGCCCACCCCCCGTCCGCCGCTCCCGGCCAGTACGCCTACTCCAACACCAACTACGTCCTGCTCGGCATGATCGTCGAGCGGGTCACCGGCAACTCGTACGCCACCGAGGCCGAGCGCCGCATCCTCGTCCCTCTCCGCCTGACCGGCACCTCATTCCCCGGTGCCCGCACCACTCTCCCCTCACCGCACGGCCGTGGCTATGCCGCCGACGGCTCCGACGTCACCGAACTCGACCCCCGCGTGGCCGGCGCGGCGGGCGAGCTGGTGACCACGCTCACCGACCTGGACCGCTTCTACGCGGCCCTCCTCGCGGGTGAGCTGCTCCCGCCCGGCCAACTGCGGGAGATGCTCGACACCCGCGCCGCACACGGCTCGTACGGCATGGGGCTCTACCCCGTGAAGCTGCCGTGCGGCACCACGGTGTGGGGGCACAACGGACGCATCTCGAGCAGCTACGTGCGCACCGCGGCCACCGTCGACGGTCGTCGTGTCCTCACCTTCCGGGTGAACACGGACGGGATCGCAGACCCTGACCTCGAACCGGCCCTGCTCGCCGCCGAGTTCTGCCCCCGCACCGAGTAGAACGGCCGGGTTCCGCACAAAGATCCCAGCCCACGACACCCGTTCGAGTGATCCCGCCTCCGGGACGGCCGGACGAGCCGAGCCGGACGAGCCGAGCCGAGCCGAACGAGCAATACGACCCGTACGAGCGATACGAGCCGGAAGGGCCATACGACCCGCCCGACTCGCGCCCCTCTCCACCTACAACGGCACGATGTCCGGCGCTCCCAGCCGCGCCGCGTCCGCCGTCAGGTCGTCCGGCTGCCGTTGCGACTCCCGCTCGGCCTCGACGCGCTTCTCGTAGTGCTCCACTTCCCGTTCGATCTGGTCCTTGTCCCAGCCGAGCACCGGCGCCATGAGCTCCGCGGCCTCCCGCGCGCTGCGTGTGCCGCGGTCGAAGGTCTCGATCGAGATGCGGGTGCGCCGGGTGAGCACGTCGTCCAGGTGCCGGGCACCCTCGTGCGAGGCTGCGTAGACGATCTCGGCCCGCAGATAGTCCTCGGCGGCCGGCAGCGGCTCGCCGAGGGAGGGCGTGGCGGCGATGAGTTCGAGCAGTTCGTCGGCGAGCACTCCGTACCGGTTCAACAGGTGCTCCACGCGCACCACATGGAGTCCGGTGCGCGCCGCGATCCGCGCTCGCGCGTTCCACATGGCGCGGTATCCCTCCGCGCCGAGCAGCGGAACGTCCTCCGTGACGCACTCGGCGACGCGCTGGTCGAGACCGTGCACCGCCTCGTCCACCGCGTCCTTGGCCATCACCCGGTAGGTCGTGTACTTGCCGCCCGCCACGACCACGAGCCCCGGCACCGGATGCGCCACGGTGTGCTCGCGCGACAGCTTGCTGGTGGCGTCCGACTCACCGGCGAGCAACGGCCGCAGCCCGGCGTACACACCCTGTACGTCGTCGCGGGTGAGCGGCACCGACAGTACGGAGTTCACGTGCTCCAGCAGATAGTCGATGTCCGCGCTGGACGCCGCCGGATGGGCCTTGTCGAGGTCCCAGTCGGTGTCGGTGGTGCCGATGATCCAGTGGCGGCCCCACGGGATGACGAAGAGCACGGACTTCTCGGTGCGCAGGATCAGCCCCGACGTCGAGTTGATCCGGTCCTTCGGCACGACCAGGTGGATGCCCTTGGACGCGCGTACGTGGAACTGCCCCCGCTCCCCCACCATCGCCTGGGTGTCGTCGGTCCACACGCCCGTCGCGTTGACCACCTGTCTGGCGCGGACCTCGTACTCGCCGCCGCCCTCGACGTCCTGCACCCTGGCGCCGACAACGCGTTCGCCCTCGCGCAGGAAGCCGGTCACGCGCGCGCGGTTGGCGACCCTCGCGCCGTACGCCGCGGCCGTGCGCACCAGGGTCGTCACATAGCGGGCGTCGTCCATCTGCGCGTCGTAGTACTGGAGGGCGCCGACCAGCGCGTCCTTCTTCAGGGCGGGGGCGATGCGCAGGGCGCCGCGGCGGGTCAGATGGCGGTGGGTGGGCAGCCCGCGGCCGTGGCCGCCGGTCATCGCCATGGTGTCGTAGAGCGCGACGCCCGAGCCGGCGTACAGCCGCTCCCACCCCTTGTGCTGGAGCGGGTAGAGGAACGGAACGGGCTTCACGAGGTGCGGCGCGAGCCGTTCCAGGAGGAGTCCGCGCTCCTTCAGGGCCTCGCGCACCAGCGTGAAGTCGAGCATCTCCAGATAGCGCAGACCGCCGTGGACCAGCTTGCTGGACCTGCTCGACGTGCCCGACGCCCAGTCACGCGCTTCGACCAGCCCGGTGGACAGGCCACGTGTCACGGCGTCCAGGGCGGTGCCCGCGCCGACCACACCCGCGCCCACGACCAGCACATCCAGTTCGCGCTCGGCCATGTCCGCCAGTGACTCGGCGCGCTCCGCCGGCCCCAGTGTCGCTGTTCTCACCGCTGCCTCCCGCTCGTGGTCGCGCCGGCCTCACCCGTCGGGCGGGCCCGTGCTCACATCCCCCATGCCCAAAGTCTGACCTTCTTCCCCTCCATCGGCCACCAGTCGCCGACAGCCTGTGGACAGCGATCGGGAACTCCGGAGAAAACACAGCCACGCAATCCCGCAAATCGGTCATATTTACTCCTAGTCTGACATTGCGCTCGCCCGTCTTGTCCACAGGGCTTGCGCACCTGTCACGCTTCGGCTACTGGGAAGGACGGCCAACGCCATGCCCGCAGATCTCGCCGTCATCGGACTCGGTCATCTCGGCCTGCCCCTGGCCCAGGCCGCCGTCGCGGCCGGCATCCCCACACTCGGCTACAAGACCGGCCCGGAGGGCGGCTCCCTGAGCCCCGCCGAGCTGCGCCGGATGCTCTCGGGGGGCTTCCGGCCTGCCACCGACCCCGCGGAACTCGGACGCGTCCGCACCGCGGTCATCTGCGCCCCGACCTCGCGCGGCGCGGACGGCGCGCTGGACCTGAGCCAGCTGGAGTCGGCCGCCCGCACCCTGGCGGCACAGCTGCGCCCGCACACCACGGTGATCCTCGAATCGCCCGTGCGCCCCGGCACCACCGAGGAGTTCCTCCGCCCGCTCCTGGAAGAGGGCTCCGGGCTCCGCGCGGGGCGCGATTTCCACCTCGCCTATTCGCCGAGCCGGGTCGACCCCGGCAACCGCGCCTTCGGCCCCGCCAACACCCCCAAGGTCATCGGCGGCCTGACTCCCGCCTGCACCGAGTCGGCCGCCGCGTTCTACGGACGCCTCACCGACAAGGTGGTACGCGCGCGTGGAACACGCGAAGCGGAGACCGTGCAGCTCCTGGAGACCAACTTCCGGCACGTCAACATCGCGCTGGTCAATGAGATGGCCGTGCTCTGCAACGACCTGGGCGTCGACCTGTGGGACGTCATCCGCTGCGCCGAGACCAAGCCGTTCGGCTTCCAGGCGTTCCGTCCTGGCCCCGGGGTCGGCGGCCACGGAATCGCCCAGGACCTGACCGGCCCCTCCGGACGCACCCTGCGGATGGTCGAACTGGCCCAGCAGGTCAACAGCCACATGCCCCAGTACGTCATCCAGCGCGCCGCCACGCTCCTCAACGAGCACGGCAAATCGGCCCGCGCCGCGCGCGTGCTCCTCCTCGGCGTCACCTACAAGGCCGACCTCGCCGACCAACAGGGCACCCCCGCCCACGAGATCGCGCTGCGCCTGATGGAACTCGGCGCGTCCGTCAGCTATCACGACCCGCTGGTCCCGGCGTGGCGTGTCCTCGGCCGGCCCGTCCCGCGCGCCGACTCCCTCTACGAGGCGGCGGCCGACGCCGACCTCACGATCCTGCTCCAGCAGCACCGTACGTACGACCTCCAGGGACTGTCCGTGAAGGCCCAACTCCTCCTGGACACAAGGGGAGCGACCCCCACGGGGGCGGCACACCGGCTCTGACCCGGAAATTTCCCCTCCCGTATGTCAGTGGTGACTGCTAGTGTCCGGGGCCGTTGTCGCACACGAGTGCGCCGGCGTCCCACGCACACCGTGCGTCCACCAGTCACACACTTCGGGGGATCTCCATGAGCCAGCCCACGCCGCCTTCCCAGCCCACCGAGGGCAACCCGTACGCCGGCCAGCAGCCCGCGCCCGGCAGCCCCTACGCCGGTCAGCAGCAGCCCGGCACGGGCGGCGGCAACCCCTTCGCGGGCCAGCCCCAGGCAGGCGCGGGCGGCGGCAACCCGTTCGCGGGCGGCCAGCCCGGCTTCGTGGCCCCCGCCCCGCCGCGCCAGGGCAACGTGGCGCTCGGCATCGTGGCCGCCGTCGTCGCCGCCCTGGTGACCGCGGGCATCTACGGCGCCATCATCGGCGCCTCGGAGTACGAGATCGGCTACGCCGCGATCGGCGTCGGCTTCCTCGTAGGCCTGGCCGCGGGCAAGATCGGCGGCAGCAACCCCGTGCTGCCGGTCGTCAGCGCCGTCCTCGCCCTCGGTGCCGTCTACGTCGGCCAGATCATCGGCATCGTGATGATCGGCTCCGACAAGTCCGGCATATCCGCGACCACGCTGCTCACCGACCACTTCGACCTGGTGACCGCCTCCTGGAAGGAGTCCGCCGACTTCATGTCCTTCGTGTTCTTCGGCGTCGGCGCCTTCGCGGCGTTCTCGGCCGCCAAGAAGGCCGGCGCGTAACCCTCCCGGGTACGAACCTTCCCGGGGTACGAACCCTCCCGGGTACGACGAAGGGGCCGCGTCACCACCAGGTGACCGGCCCCCTCACGTCGTACGGCCTACCGCTTGTGCTGCGAGTCCGCCACCGTCACCTCGACGCGCTGGAACTCCTTGAGCTCGCTGTAGCCCGTGGTGGCCATGGCGCGGCGCAGGGCGCCGAAGATGTTCATCGAGCCGTCCGGGATGTGCGAGGGACCGAGGAGGATCTCCTCGATGGTGCCGACCGTGCCGAGGTCCACCTTCTTGCCGCGCGGCAGCTCCTCGTTGACGGCCTCCATGCCCCAGTGGTGGCCCTTGCCGGGCGCGTCGGTGGCACGGGCCAGCGGAGAGCCCATCATCACGGAGTCGGCGCCGCAGGCGATCGCCTTGGGAAGGTCGCCGGACCAGCCGACCCCACCGTCGGCGATGACGTGCACATAGCGACCGCCGGACTCGTCCATGTAGTCGCGGCGGGCCGCGGCGACATCGGCGACCGCGGTGGCCATCGGCACCTGGATGCCCAGCACGTTGCGCGTGGTGTGCGCGGCGCCGCCGCCGAAGCCGACGAGGACACCGGCCGCGCCGGTGCGCATCAGGTGCAGGGCCGCGGTGTACGTGGCACAGCCGCCGACGATCACCGGGACGTCGAGCTCGTAGATGAACTGCTTCAGGTTCAGCGGCTCGGCGGCACCGGAGACGTGCTCGGCCGACACCGTCGTACCGCGGATGACGAAGATGTCCACACCCGCGTCCACGACGGCCTTGGAGAACTGGGCCGTGCGCTGCGGGGACAGGGCGGCGGCGGTGACGACGCCCGAGTCGCGCACCTCCTTGATGCGCTGCCCGATCAGCTCCTCCCTGATGGGAGCCGCGTAGATCTCCTGGAGGCGGCGGGTCGCGGTGTCCGAGTCCAGCTCCGCGATCTCGTCGAGCAGCGGCTGAGGGTCCTCGTACCGCGTCCAGAGCCCTTCGAGGTTCAGCACGCCCAGGCCGCCGAGCTCTCCGATGCGGATCGCGGTGGCCGGGGAGACGACCGAGTCCATCGGGGCGGCCAGGAAGGGCAGCTCGAAGCGGTAGGCGTCGATCTGCCAGGTGATCGAGACCTCCTTCGGGTCCCGCGTACGGCGGCTCGGGACGACGGCGATGTCGTCGAAGGCGTACGCCCGGCGGCCGCGCTTGCCGCGCCCGATCTCGATCTCAGTCACGTTGTGGCCTTTCCCTCTTCGCTTCTGCGTCTCCCAGTATCGCCGACGCACACGGCGAGGGCGGCCCCGGAACCTCCGGGACCGCCCTGAGCGCTACGACTACTGGTTACGGCTGTAGTTCGGGGCCTCGACCGTCATCTGGATGTCGTGCGGGTGGCTCTCCTTGAGACCCGCCGAGGTGATGCGGACGAAACGGCCCTTGGACTCCATCTCGTCGATGCTGGCGGCGCCCACGTAGCCCATCGTCTGGCGCAGGCCGCCGACGAGCTGGTGCAGTACGTTGCCCAGCGGGCCGCGATAGGGCACCTGGCCCTCGATGCCCTCGGGGACGAGCTTGTCGTCGGAGGCCACCTCGGCCTGGAAGTAGCGGTCCTTCGAGTACGACCGGCCCTGGCCGCGGGACTGCATGGCACCCAGCGAGCCCATGCCGCGGTACGACTTGAACTGCTTGCCGTTGATGAAGAGCAGCTCGCCGGGCGACTCCTCGCAGCCGGCGAGCAGGCTGCCGAGCATCACGGTGTCGGCGCCGGCCGCGAGGGCCTTGCCGATGTCGCCGGAGTACTGGAGGCCGCCGTCGCCGATCACCGGGACGCCCGCGGCACGCGCCGCGAGGGCGGCTTCGTAGATGGCGGTGACCTGGGGGACGCCGATGCCGGCGACCACCCGGGTGGTACAGATCGAGCCGGGGCCCACGCCCACCTTGACGCCGTCGACACCGGCGTCGATCAGGGCCTGGGCGCCGTCACGGGTGGCGACGTTGCCGCCGATCACGTCGACGCCGACGCTCGACTTGATCTTCGCCATCCAGTTGAGGGCGTTGCTGTTGTGGCCGTGCGAGGTGTCGACGATCAGGAAGTCGACACCGGCCTCGGCCAGCGCCTGGGCGCGCTCCAGCGCCTCGGGGCTGGCGCCGACGGCGGCGCCGACGAGCAGCCGGCCCTCGGCGTCCTTGGCGGCGTTCGGATACTTCTCGGCCTTCACGAAGTCCTTGACCGTGATGAGGCCCTTGAGGACACCCGCGTCGTCGACCAGCGGAAGCTTCTCGATCTTGTGGCGGCGCAGCAGCTGCATGGCGTCCGTGCCCGAGATGCCGACCTTGCCGGTGACCAGCGGCATCGGCGTCATGACCTCGCGCACCTGGCGCGAGCGGTCGGTCTCGAAGGCCATGTCGCGGTTGGTGACGATGCCGAGCAGCTTGCCGTTGCCGTCGGTGACGGGGACGCCGCTGATGCGGAACTTGGCGCACAGCGCGTCGGCCTCGCCCAGCGTCGCGTCCGGGTGGACCGTGATCGGGTCGGTGACCATGCCGGACTCGGAGCGCTTCACGAGGTCGACCTGGTTGACCTGGTCCTCGATGGAGAGGTTGCGGTGCAGCACGCCCACGCCGCCCTGCCGGGCCATGGCGATCGCCATGCGCGACTCGGTCACCTTGTCCATCGCCGCGGAGAGCAGCGGGATGTTCACACGTACGTTGCGGGAGATGCGGGACGAGGTGTCGACCGCGTTGGGCAGCACTTCCGATGCGCCCGGCAGCAACAGCACGTCGTCGTAGGTCAGCCCGAGTGTCGCGAATTTAGCGGGCACTCCGTCGACGTTCGCAGTCATGACACCTTCCCCAAATGGCCTTGATCGGTGCGGATGTCCATGCTAACGGGAAGCAGGGGTCTCTCATTCCACGGCCGGGACGGGCCCGGAGCCTCGTGGGTTCGTACGGTGCCGGGGGCGCCGCCGTTCAGATGAGGGCACCACGACGGAGCACGCCGACCCGTCGGAGAGGCCGTGGGACACCGGCCCCGCGGAACCCGTACCGCAGCCGTCCTACTGCTCCGCCAACGCCCGAAGCCGGCTCAACGCCCTGTGCTGGGCCACCCGGACCGCCCCCGGTGACATTCCCAACATCTGGCCCGTCTCCTCGGCCGTGAGGCCGACGGCGATCCGCAGCAGGAGCAGCTCTCGCTGGTTCTCGGGGAGGTTGGCCAGGAGTTTCTTGGCCCATTCGGCGTCGCTGCTCAGCAGGGCGCGCTCTTCGGGGCCGAGGGAGTCGTCGGGACGCTCGGGCATCTCGTCCGAGGGAACGGCGGTGGAACCGGGATGGCGCATCGCGGCGCGCTGGAGGTCGGCGACCTTGTGACCGGCGATGGCGAAGACGAACGCCTCGAAGGGGCGCCCGGTGTCCTTGTAGCGCGGCAGTGCCAGAAGCACCGCGACGCAGACCTCCTGTGCGAGGTCCTCCACGAAGTGCCGCGCGTCTCCCGGAAGCCGGGACAGACGGGTGCGGCAGTAGCGCAGCGCGAGGGGGTGGACATGGGCGAGCAGGTCGTGTGTGGCCTGCTCGTCGCCGTCGACAGCGCGATGGACGAGCGCACCGATCACCGTCGTCTCGTCGTCGCGCATCGGTCCATGGTGCCTCGGCGTCGTTCGATCCGTGGCACCGCGCCCGTAGTTGTGCACCGAAGCGTTATGAGCAGGTGCGCCGGAACTCATCTCCTGCGCCCTCCCCTTCCGCTCGACCGAATCGTCCCCGAGGAACTCCACCCCTCAAGCATGCGGCATCCGCCGGGAAACGGGGATCAGGCATCGAAGAGGATCTCTCCGAGGGACCGGCCCCGCCCGCCGCACAGCGGGCAGGGACTGCTGCCGTCGTACCCCCGCGGCGGCTCACTCAGCGAACCAGGCCCCAGCGGAAACCGAGCGCCACGGCGTGCGCGCGGTCCGAGGCACCGAGCTTCTTGAAGAGCCGCCTGGCGTGCGTTTTCACAGTGTCCTCGGAGAGGAACAGCTCACGGCCGATCTCCGCGTTGGAGCGGCCGTGGCTCATGCCTTCCAGGACCTGGATCTCCCGCGCGGTGAGCGTGGGCGCGGCGCCCATCTCGGCCGACCGCAGTCTGCGCGGGGCGAGCCGCCAGGTGGGGTCGGCGAGCGCCTGGGTGACGGTCGCGCGCAGTTCGGCGCGCGAGGCGTCCTTGTGCAGATAGCCGCGGGCTCCGGCGGCGACGGCGAGCGCCACGCCGTCCAGGTCCTCGGCGACGGTGAGCATGATGATGCGCGCACCGGGGTCGGCGGACAACAGCCGCCGCACAGTCTCGACGCCGCCCAGACCGGGCATGCGTACGTCCATCAGAATAAGGTCCGAACGGTCGGCACCCCAGCGGCGGAGAACTTCCTCGCCGTTGGCCGCCGTCGTCACGCGCTCGACGCCGGGCACTGTCGCCACCGCACGGCGGAGCGCTTCTCGGGCAAGCGGGGAGTCGTCGCAGACGAGGACGGATGTCATGGCCGTCCTCCGCAGCTGATGCGCGTCACCTTGAGCCTCCAGGCTGTTACGAATCGTCACCTGTGCGGTCGACACTCGCAGACGGAGACTGCCGTCTGCCCGAGCGCTTGTTCCTTCAACCGCCTCGGCACTCTCAACGATGGTCACTCGAAAGAGTTACGGGGCAGCCAGTCGTCTTCGGCACTGTACGTGAGGGCGCGGACACGGTGCAGACATGCGCGGCGGACCCACAACCTTTCATCACAACCCATGCCCCATTTAGCTCGATTTCTTCCCTTTTGCTGGTGTCTGTGGCTAGATTCGCAATGAGTCATATTTTCATCTCCTTAGATCGTAGATGTACGGTCGTGGGCACAAAGCAGCCCAGAACGGCAACAAGGGGACACGCAATGGCAGATTTCTCCCGCCTTCCCGGTCCGAACGCGGACCTCTGGGACTGGCAGCTCCTCGCGGCTTGCCGTGGGGTCGACAGCTCGCTCTTCTTCCACCCGGAGGGCGAGCGCGGTGCGGCACGGAGCGCTCGCGAGAACTCGGCCAAAGAGGTCTGCATGCGCTGCCCGGTACGCGCGGAGTGCGCGGCGCACGCGCTGGCGGTGCGCGAGCCGTACGGCGTCTGGGGCGGACTGACCGAGGACGAACGCGAAGAGCTCATGGGCCGGGCACGCAACCGACTGGTCTCGGCGTCGGCCCCTGGAAGCAACCCACCCTCGAACAACTGAAGGAACGTTTCTCCCGAAGCTGGGCGGGCGCACACGCATGCCCGTTTTCCCCCTCCCGCAGGGCCGGCTCCCGGTAGGGCCCGACCCTCTGGGCGCGGATCCGAACTAGCGCCGCGCCGCCCGCGCCAGCCGGTCCAGGGTCGCCGCCACCGCGGGCACCTGGGCGAGATCCGGCAGCGTGAGCGCGACGATCTCCCGCCGCACCGGGGGCTCCACCGTCACCGTGCGCGCCCCCTTGGGCCGTACGGACTCGATGGCGAGCTCCGGAAGGACCGCGACCCCCAGACCGGCGGCCACCAGGCCGACCACGGCGGGGTAGTCGTCGGTGGCGAAGTCGATACGGGGTTCGAAGCCCGCGCCGCGGCAGACCTCGACCAGTTGTCGGCGGCAGCGCGGGCAGCCCGCGATCCACGGGTCCCCGGCGAGTTCGCCGATCGAGACCGAACCGGACCTGGCGAGACGGTGGTTCTCGGGGACGAGCCCGACCAGCCGGTCGAGCAGCAGGGGGCGTACGACCAGGTCGTCCCACTCGTCGGCGCCCGCCCCCTCGTAGCGGAACGCCAGTGCGATGTCGCAGTCGCCCTCGCGGAGCATCTCCACGGAGCGCGGCGGCTCGGCCTCCTCCAGGGAGACGCGGGTGCCGGGGTGCGCGGCGCGCAGGGCGGCGAGGGCCGTGGGGACGAGCGTGGAACTGCCGCTGGGGAAGGAGACGAGCCGGACGCGGCCCGCGCGCAGGCCCGCGATGGCGGCGACCTCCTCCTCGGCGGCCGTCAGCCCCGCGATGATGCCGGCCGCGTGCCGGACCAGCGCCTCGCCCGCCTGCGTCAGCCGCGTCTCGCGTCCGGTGCGGACCAGCAGGGGTGTGCCGACGGACGCCTCAAGGGCCTTCATCTGCTGGCTGACGGCGGGCTGGGTGCAGCCCAGCTCGCGCCCCGCCGCGGAGAAGGAACCGGTGGCGGCGACGGCACGCAGGACGCGGAGATGACGGGCCTCGATCACCCGCTGAGCATAAGGGCGTCTTGGGGGAAGATGCGAATACTGCGTCGCCACTTTGGCCTGTCATCCTTTAGCGTGCTCGGCATGGAGCTTCTGTCGCTGAACCTGGGCCGTGTGCGGACCGTCGACTACACGGACCACCCCGAGGGCCTGACCGGCATCGACAAGCGGCCGGTTCCCGGGCCGGTCCGGGTCGCGGCACCCGGGCCCAAGGGCGTCGCCGGGAGCGGACTCGCCGGGGACGCGATCTGCCATCTGCGGCACCACGGCGGCGACCACCAGGCCGTGTACGCGGTCGCCCGCGAGGACCTCGACGACTGGGAACGCGAGCTGGGCCGGACGCTGGCCAACGGCTCCTTCGGCGAGAACCTCACGACGCTGGGCCTCGACGTGTCCGGGGCGCTGATCGGCGAGCGCTGGCGGATCGGCCCCGAGGTGCTCCTCGAGGTCACCTCCGGACGCATACCCTGCCGGACCTTCCAGGGACACCTCGGCGAGAAGGGCTGGGTCCGGCGCTTCACCGCGAAGGCTGCGCCCGGCGCCTACCTGCGGGTGATCGAGCCCGGCGACATCCGCGCCGGCGACCCCATCGAGATCGCGCACCGGCCGGACCACGACATCACCGTCGCCCTCCAGTTCCGGGCGGTCACCACCGCGCGCGAGCTGCTGCCGCGGCTGCTGGACGCGGGCGAGGCCCTGCACCCGGAGGAGCGGGCGGTCGCGGAGAAGTACGTGGCCACGCTCAGCGGCCGGGCGTAGCGGCCGGGGCGGGCCGGGGATTCGAGCGGCCGGCGGCACGCGACGCGCGGAACTCGTGGAGCGGGTACGGACGTTGGGCGGCCCATGGCCTGGGGTACAGATCAGGTCACTAATGTTGCGCCATGACAACGGCTCTGATTACGGGATCGACCGCTGGTATCGGCGCCGCCTTCGCACGGCGGCTGGCGGCTGACGGGCACAACCTCGTGCTGGTGGCGCGCGACACCGAGCGGCTCGGCGAGCAGGCGACCGAACTGCACGACCGGCACGGCATCGAGGCCGAGGTGCTGACGGCGGACCTGTCGACGGACGACGGCATCGAGGCCGTGGCCGCGCGGCTGAGCGACCGCAAGCACCCGGTCGACCTGCTGGTCAACAACGCGGGCTTCGCCAACAAGGGCCGCTATCTCGACGTGTCGATGGCCGACGAGCTGAAGATGATCAAGGTGCATGTCGAGGCGGTGCTCCGGCTGACCTCGGCGGCGACGGAGGCCATGCGGGAGCGCGGGCGCGGCGGGGTCGTCAACGTCGCTTCGGTGGCCGCGTTCGTGCCGCGCGGGACGTACGGGGCGTCCAAGTCGTGGGTCGTGCAGTTCACGCAGGGCGCGGCGAAGGATCTGGCCGGAAGTGGCGTACGGCTGATGGTGCTGTGCCCCGGTTTCGTGCGCACCGAGTTCCACCAGCGGGCCGGGATGGGCACGGACAACATCCCCAACTGGATGTGGCTGGACGCCGACAAGCTGGTCGCCGCCGCGCTGGGTGACCTGGCCCGCGGCAGGACCCTGTCGATTCCCGACCCGCGTTACAAGGCGCTGATGGGCCTGGTGAAGGTGACACCGCAGGCACTGCTGGGCGGGGTCACGTCGAAGACGGGGCGGAAGTACGGGCCCCAGTAGGGCCGGTGAAGCGCTGCCGGGCCCGGACGCGCGAGGACACCGAGACGGGAGAAGCCCCCGTTCCCAGCGGGAACGGGGGCTTCCGCGGAAGCAGGTGCCTCAGTGCGAGTGGCCGTGGCCGCCGTGACCGGCGTCGGCCTCTTCCTCGGCCGGCTTCTCGACGACCAGGGTCTCGGTCGTGAGGAGCAGGGAGGCGATGGAGGCCGCGTTCTCCAGGGCGGAGCGGGTGACCTTGACCGGGTCGATGACGCCGGCCTTGACCAGGTCGCCGTACTCGTTGGTCGCGGCGTTGAAGCCCTGGCCCTTGTCGAGCTCGGCGACCTTGGAGGTGATGACGTAACCCTCCAGGCCGGCGTTCTCGGCGATCCAGCGCAGCGGCTCGACGGCGGCTTTGCGGACGACCGCGACACCCGTGGCCTCGTCGCCGGTCTTGCCGAGGTTGCCCTCGAGGACCTTGACGGCGTGGACGAGCGCGGAGCCACCACCGGAGACGATGCCCTCCTCGACCGCGGCGCGGGTCGCAGAGATGGCGTCCTCCAGACGGTGCTTCTTCTCCTTGAGCTCCACCTCGGTGGCGGCGCCGACCTTGATCACGCACACGCCGCCGGCCAGCTTCGCGAGGCGCTCCTGGAGCTTCTCGCGGTCCCAGTCGGAGTCCGTGTTCTCGATCTCGGCCTTGATCTGGTTGACGCGGCCCACGACCTCGGAGGAGTCGCCGCCACCGTCGACGACGGTGGTGTCGTCCTTGGTGACCGTGACGCGGCGGGCGGTGCCGAGCACGTCCAGGCCGATTTGGTCGAGCTTGAGGCCGACCTCCTCGGCGATGACCTGACCGCCGGTGAGGGTGGCGAGGTCGCCCAGCATCGCCTTGCGGCGGTCACCGAAGCCCGGGGCCTTCACCGCGACGGCGTTGAAGGTGCCGCGGATCTTGTTGACGACCAGGGTCGACAGGGCCTCGCCCTCGACGTCCTCGGCGATGATCAGCAGCGGCTTCGAGGCGTTGGCCTGGATGACCTTCTCCAGCAGCGGCAGCAGGTCCTGGATGGAGGAGATCTTGCCCTGGTGGATGAGGATGTACGGGTCCTCCAGGACGGCTTCCATGCGCTCCTGGTCCGTCACGAAGTACGGCGACAGGTAGCCCTTGTCGAAGGCCATGCCCTCGGTGAAGTCCAGCTCAAGACCGAAGGTGTTGGACTCCTCGACGGTGATGACACCGTCCTTGCCGACCTTGTCCATCGCCTCGGCGATGAGCTCGCCGACCTGGCTGTCCTGGGCGGACAGACCGGCGACGGCCGCGATGTCGGCCTTGTCGTCGATCGGGCGGGCGGTCGCGAGGAGCTCCTCGGACACGGCCTTGACCGCGGCGTCGATGCCCTTCTTGAGCAGCGCCGGGGAGGCACCCGCGGCGACGTTCTTCAGGCCCTCGCGGACGAGCGCCTGGGCGAGCACGGTGGCGGTGGTCGTACCGTCACCCGCGATGTCGTTGGTCTTGGTCGCCACCTCCTTCACCAGCTGGGCACCGAGGTTCTCGTACGGGTCGTCGAGCTCGACCTCGCGGGCGATGGTGACGCCGTCGTTGGTGATGGTGGGAGCGCCGAACTTCTTGTCGATGACGACGTTGCGGCCCTTGGGGCCGATCGTCACCTTGACCGTGTCGGCAAGCTTGTTGACGCCGCGCTCGAGGGCGCGACGGGCGTCCTCGTCGAACTTCAGGATCTTCGCCATGGGAGCGATTCAGCCCTCTCGGAACTCTGGAAAATCTGGGGAGAACGAACGGCGCCCCCGACGCCCGGCTACTTGCGGTCGCGGGGGGCCAGGGGCGCAGTTCACTGCAAAACCGGTACAAAAACCGGGGTGAATTACTTGTCGATGATCGCGAGCACGTCGCGAGCCGAGAGGACGAGGTACTCCTCGCCGTTGTACTTCACCTCGGTGCCGCCGTACTTGCTGTACAGCACGATGTCGCCGACGGCGACGTCGAGCGGAAGACGGTTACCGTCCTCGAAGCGGCCCGGACCCACGGCAAGGACGACGCCCTCCTGGGGCTTCTCCTTCGCGGTGTCCGGAATGACCAGGCCAGAGGCCGTGGTCTGCTCGGCTTCGAGCGGCTGGACCACAATGCGGTCCTCGAGCGGCTTGATGGCAACCTTGGAGCTGGTGGTCGTCACGATCCGACCTCCCCCTTCGGAGATCTCACGGGGTTAACTGTCTGAGGTGGCGACCAGGTGAATCCGTCGTCGCGGGAGCCGGATCTACCTGTCGTCATTGGCACTCTCCAGGGGGGAGTGCCAGACCCGAGACTATGACCGCGATTAGCACTCGGTCAAGCGGAGTGCCAACGCGGCGCCGGAAGCCCTCGAAATCGCGACACCGGAATCCGCCGGTTCCAGGGCTAGGGCCTGTCGTTTGGATCAGGTCGCAGGGCATCGACGGTGCCCTGTCTGCGCCCTGAGCGGGGCCTGGTGCGTGCGGCTGCAAGGCGGAGGAGGGAGTCGACGCGGAGCGTCGGCGACTGACGACAACGCCGCAGACG
>NZ_JBIVKZ010000027.1:0-140161 GCF_044751025.1 Streptomyces sp. NPDC088747 | reverse complement strand
ATCGCGCGCCGCTTCACCGACGTCTCCTCCCTGGAACGCGGCGCCCACGTCCTCCTCGCCCCCGGTGTCCTCCTCGCCGCCGTGGCCGGCCCCCTCAAGCCCCAGCTCACCGGCCCGCCGCTCACCGCCGAGGAATGGAAGGCCGCCACCGGCCACTCCAGCTGACCCGGAATCCGCCACCACCAAGTGAGATCAAGCGAGGCTTCCCCCGCCCAGCCGTACAGACCGTCACCTCAGCGTGAGGCCCGAAAGCGATGCGCTCCCCTGGCGTACAGGCTGAGAGTCCCGCCTCTGAGAACTCGCAGCGCACCGGCGTGAGACGTCTCCGTGCGGTAGCTACCGGCTGGGCTGGAATACCAGGAAGAAAAAGCGGGCTCCGGGGCTTCCCAGGGGCTGAGCTGCGCACATCGTCACTGTGCCGAGCTGCGAGGGGGAGTGGCGTTCACAGCATCGGTCCCTTTGGTCAGTTGATTCGTGCGGCGCGATGTAGCCGGAGTGCCTCATCTGACGTGTGTCGCCGTCCGGGTGAACGTAGGCGAGGTCGTGCCTGCGGTAGATCGGGCCCGCCACGGCGTCGTCGTTGACCTCGCTGTCCAGCTGCTGAATATCCCTGTTCTCGGGGTGGGCGGCGACTGCGGTGCGCAGCTGGGCGGCGACCGGCTTGGCCCAGTGTGTCTCCCAGTCCACGAGGTGGTGTTCGCGCGCTTCCTTGTGCAGCAGCATCCAGCGGATCAGGTTCCGCTCGGGCAGTCGTGGCGGGACGCCCGGGCGCTGGGGGAACATCCGGACGAAGTCGTCGTTGGCTTCCAGGATGTTCCAGGCCACGTCGCTGACGTAGCTGGGCTGGCCTGAGACGTTGCGGACCGCTTGCAGCCACGCCGGGGCGACGCTCGTGCCTGCTGTGGGGTCCATGGGCACCGGGGGTTCGTGCCCCAGGGAGTAGACGTACAGGGCGCTCCGCTCCGGTTCTTCCATGCGAAGCACTCGGGCCACCTTGTCCAGGAACTCCGCAGTCGGTGCCGTCACCTCGCCGCGTTCGAGGTCGGCGTAGGTGCGCTCGGAGAGCTCTAGGGCGTCGGCTACCTGGGCCTGCGAGAGCCCTTTGGGCCGGCGCCCGCGCCCGGTGCGCCGCGGCAGGCCCAGCTCGACCGGGTCGATCTGCGCTCGCTTCAAACGCAGAAGCTCCTGCAGCGCTTCCCTCCTGCTTTCGCTGATCACGCTGCACCTTCCCAGGGTGGCGGTGCATAGTTGCGCCTCGCCGGCTCGGTGGGTGGCCTGTCCAAAGCGGCGGTATTGAACGCCAGTTGCGGGCGGACTGTCAGCGCCCGGTGCGGTCGCCGGCCCCTCGGGCTGCTCAGCCTGACCCGCTGGAGAGCAGGGACAGGGCCTTGGGCAGTCTCCGCCGGTGTGGCTGCGCTGGTGGGTGTGCACTGCGCGGCGAGGAGTCCGGGGGAGCTTCGTCCGATGCGTATGCGCGCGACTCTGGCGTCAGCAGGGCGGAAGGCCGTGCTCACGCCGGGACTGCGGCCCATGTGACTCTCCCGCCCGCGGCGTCGAGGTACTGCCCCACGTGGTCGGCGAGGTCGTGCACTACGTACAGGCCTGGCTTCGACGACGGGCCGGGCAGGAGGCGGTTCATGTGCCCGACGGTCAGCCTGATGTGCGCTCCGTCGCAGGACAGTGCGGCCTCCAGTACGGCGCCGACCCGGCGTCGAGCGGTGACATCGATGAGCTCGGCGAGTACGGCCTGGACGTCGGACCCCACCTGGGCCGCGTACTCCCGCCTGCGGAGCAGACCGGGAAGTGCCGAATGGGCCACGCTCGTGGCTCGTTGGACGGACCTGTTGGGTGTGTCGCCGGGAGTGATGGAAAAGTCGAAGGAACGTGTCCCAGTAGAAGGCCAGTTGATGACGGGCAGCGCATCGCCCGCGCCGAGGGGTCGCACCGCACACTGCATCCCGCCCACAAAGTCATGCATATGTCAATTTCAGCCCCTTAGGGGAGGGTTCGGTGCTTCCGTAGACTTCTGGGAAGTGCGCGTCCGCCCGCGACCGGGGGGCGCGGCGGGCCGGACGTGCCGGTTCCGCTGCCGGGATCTTGCTACGGGGCAAGTGCCACTGTCAACGATCGTTTCTCGACAAGTAACGATCGTGCGTTTCTTGTGGGAAAACGATCGTTGCCTCAGGAGGTGGGGAGCCCGTACAGTGCGGTGCCGACAGGATCTACCGCCGACAACCCGGGAGTTCATCGGTGAGGAAGCCTCTGCCCGAGACTCTTCAGCACTTCGAAGCGCTCATATCGGCACAGGGCCTCGACAGGTCGGCCGAGCTTAATCCGCTGGCCCTGGCGCAGAAGATGGCCCTGCCGGTGGACACCGTCCGCCTCCTCATCGACGGAGGTACCCCGCCGACCGACACGGTCAACGACCGCGTGTGCGCGCGCATCAAGACGCTTGCCGACGCCCGGGCCGGCACACCACGAGACAAGACCGTGCTGGTCGCCGAGGTGGCGGAACGCCTTGAGGTCTCGCCCGCCTGGGCCCGTCAGGTGGTCGAGGGGAAGAAGACTCCCAACGTGGATGCCCTCCACCATCTGTCGGACTACTTCGGCGTGGAAGGGGACGAGCGGTTCTTCACCGCCTCCGCGGAGGACGCCCTCAACAGGTTCCTCGACGCACGCATCCAGGAACTCGAGGATCCGGCGGAAGACCCCCTGGACGCGGTCATGCGGGAGTTCGGGCTCGTCACCGCGGACCTGAGGCAGTACGGATCCATGACGAAGCCTCAGTTCAGAAACCTGCTGGGCGGCATCCTCAGCGGCCTCCGTGCTCCGTCCGAGGAGAGCGACTAATGGCCACCCGGAGCGCCATGAAGTCCCTCCTCGCCACGCTGAGCGAGGACGTCAGTTCCCTGGTCGATCAGCCGGCGAAGCCGGTAGACCTCATGGAGGCCTTCTGCCGCGCGATGTCCGGCACGTGTGGACGCCGCATCCGTCTCGTTTTCCAGATCTTTCCCCCGGACGCGCCCATCTCCGGCCTGCGACTGGAGTTCGCAGACGGCAACGAGATCATCGTCGTCGAGGAGCGCGCGGTCGACGAGGCCAAGCTCGTCATCATCGGACACGAGCTGTGGCACGTTTACCAGCGGGACAGTCACTGCGAACACGCATCGGGCCTGCAGGCAGCAGCCCGCGGCCTTACTGACCATGACAGGCTCGACACGCTGCAGCGGGCCGTGGACCACGTCCTGAAGGCAACAGGCCTTCCACGAGAGGGCGTTCGTGCCACGGCGGCGCGTTCCGACTCGGCCGACATCCGCGAAGAAGACGCCGAGACCTTCGGGCTCCTCTTCGGTCAGAGAGCCCGCGAGTTAATGGTGGGCCCCTACGCTCAGGGGCCCACCAGCTCGGCCACGAGGGAAGGCCGCATCAACCTCTCCCTCCTGGGGAACCGGGGCGGGCGCATCCGGTAATGGACATATCTGACCTGCACCTGTACGCTCTGCCCACCACGATTCTCATCGCGGCCCTCGTCCTGAAATCGTCGGCCTTCGTACGGTCCTGGCGCACTCACGAGTTACGCGTGACGTGGTTCGTCATGCTCGCGGCGTCCGGTGTCTTCGTCAGCGTGGCACCGGTGAGCCTGCATAAGATCAACACGGTGACCGGTGTGCCGAACTTTGCGGCGCCCTGGACGTACAGCCTCCTCATGTCGTTCTGCGGCGCCTGCATGGCCATGATCATCACCTGGCGTGAGGACCCGTCCGACAGGAGGCAGCGCCGGATCCGATTGGTCTGGGCCGTCCACGCTGCGATCATCGCGGCCCTGTGGGGCACGTTCCTGATGGCCGATGTCTCCACCGAGCGCATCTACGACCTCGACACCTACTACGCCAACACCCCCTGGATGCGCGAGCACATCGTGCTGTACCTGC
Organism: Streptomyces sp. NPDC088747; assembly: GCF_044751025.1. Lineage (NCBI taxonomy): Bacteria > Bacillati > Actinomycetota > Actinomycetes > Kitasatosporales > Streptomycetaceae > Streptomyces > Streptomyces sp. NPDC088747. Next base: position 136,229 of record NZ_JBIVKZ010000027.1, on the reverse strand, counting down.
TCGCCTACCTGGCCTCGACCCTCGTCGCGGTCTGGATGATCTGGACGTGGATCTCCGAGGTCTCCCGCCGCTCGCTGAAAACCGGACTCGTCTGCCTGATGGTCGGCTACGCATTCGGTATCGGTTTCGATGTCGCCAAACTGGTCGCGATCGGCGCCAGATGGTCCGGCACGAACTGGGACACCCTGAGCGTCGACATTGCACCGCCGTTCGCGATCCTCGGCGCCAGCCTGGTGGGCCTCGGCTTCCTGATTCCCGTCGCCGTCCCCTTTCTGGAGACCTGGCCCCGCGATCAGGTGACGTACTGGGTCCTGAGCCCGCTGGAGCGGCGTATCCGCCGGACCACCCCGGCGCTGACACGGGCACGCGTGCGCCGATGGGACCCGCTCGACCTGCGGCTGCTGGAGCGACGCCAGCGCGTACTCGACGGCGTCATCGCACTCGCGCCCTCCTTTGACCACAGCCTTTACGAACGCGCCTACCAGGCCGCATCCATCCGGCACAAAGACACGAAAGCCCGCGGACTTGCCGGCGCGATCGCACTCCGCGCCGCCCTCATCGACTACAGCCACGGCACCTCACGCGCAGCCGGCGATCAGCCCCCGCAGATCGGCCCGGAGATCACAGACCACATCGTGTCCATCTCGTGGGCGCTGCTCCACCCTCGCACCGTCAGCAGCATCCGCCAGAAGGTGACCAGCGTAGAAAGCGTGACAGCACATGCCTGACAGGCCTTCCGCCAGGCGGCCCACTGCGGTCGTCATCGGCGCCAGCGCCGCCGGGCTCTTCGCCGCGGCCGCCCTCGCCGAGTTCACCGACGTCACCCTCATCGACTGCGACACCATGCCGCAGGGCCCCCAGCCCCGCCGCGGTGTCCCGCAGGCCAGCCACGCCCATCTCGTCTGGAGCGGCGGCGTCGCCGCCGTCAACGACCTGCTGCCCGGCCTGGTCGACGAGGCCGTGGCCAGCGGCGCCCGCCTCGTCCCCATCATGGGGGGCATGGTCAGCCGTGCGCCCACCGAGGTGTGGTTCCGCCGGTACACCTCCACCCACCACCGCAACCTGGTGTGCTCACGCTCGCTCTTCGACCACGTCCTACGAGAGCGCGTCCTGCTCGACCCCCGGGTACAACTCCTCCAGGGCACCCGGGCACTCGGCCTCGAGGGCGACGCCAACGCGGTCACCGGCATCCGCGTCAAGAACGCTGCCGCCGAGGTCGTCCTGCATGCCGACCTGGTCGTCGATGCTTCCGGACGGGGTTCCCGGGCTCCCGCCTGGCTCGAGGAACTCGATCTGCCCGCAACCGAGGTGCGGGAGGTGGATGCGGGCGTCGCCTACGCGACCCGCCGCTTCAAATCCCCGGGCAGAACCTCCTCGATGCGATTTCCGCTCGTCAACGTCCAGGCTAATCCTGCAAAGGCCCCCGGTCAGGGCGGCATCATCCTTCCCGTCGAGAATGGGTGGATCGTCACCCTCTCCGGTACCCGGGGCGGTGAACCCTCCGGGGACGCGGACTCTTTCATCGATTTCGCACTCAGCCTCGGCGACCCCATCATCGGGGAACTGCTGAAAGAAGCCGAACCTGACGGCGGCGTCGTGACCAGCCGCAGCACGGCCAACCGGCGCCATTACTTCGAGAAGATGCCCCGCTGGCCCGACGGATTTATCGTCCTCGGCGACGCCATCGCCGGCTATAACCCCGTTTACGGGCACGGCCTCACCGTCGCCGCACAATGTGCGGTCGCGGTCCGTGACGTCCTGCGCTCCGCCAGCCTCACCGCTCACGGCACCGCCAGACGCCTGCAGCGTGCCGCAGCCCGTCCCGTAGGCGCCGCCTGGGAGCTCGCCATCGGGCAGGACGCCCTGTATCCCGACGCCACCGACACCCCGCCCACCCTCGCTCAGCGGCTCCTCGCCCGCTACGTCGACAAGTGCGTGAAGACCGGCGCCGCCAACCCCCGCGCTCTCGGCGCTCTCTTGGACGTCATGAGCATGGAACGCTCTCCGGCCAGGCTCTTCTCCGTGGGCATGCTGTGGCCCATGCTCATCGGACGGAAACAGGAACTCTTGCTCGGCCCGCCTCTCCGCGACGATGAACGCGATGCTGTGGTGAGCGGCCCGAAGTAGCCGGGCGACTCTCCACTTCCGACACCGGTGAGGCGCGGTGGCGGGCCAGGGCCGCGGTGCTGCGTCGCGGAGACGTCCTGGCCCCCGCCGGCCAGTATCCGGCATCCAGCGCTCCTGGGCTGGGGCCGTTGGTGAGCCCAGCGCCTTCCGGCGTCGGGCCTTTCAGCCGGTACGGAGAATTCGGCAATGGGCTCCGTTCTGCAGCGTAATGCACGTGCGGGCATCAGACGGAAGCGACTGAGCCCCAATTATTAGAGCGTGAATTACCGGTAATTCAGCCCCCGTTGATAGTCGCTCAAATGTCCGACAGGATAGGCGGCAGATTCCGAATCCGATTCGCCGGATGGCGGGCAAACACGGCTTTGGGGAGTGATTTCGTGCTGGACATCCAGACGCAGACGAGCTGTCGCCGCGCGGACGTGGACGACATTCCCGCGAGTGCCGTCGCACTAGCCGCGTCCATGCCGCGGACTCACCGCTCGGTACTCAGCACAGAGCACCGCGTCCCATATGGGAGAAGATTCCGGATGCTGTCTTCCCGGCGGAAAGCCTCAAAGCAACAGCAGAGGGACGCTCGTTCCCCGTGCCCCGCGGCAGCCGGGACCTCGCGCAAGGCCTCGCAGTTCCGTGTGCGATGACGGGCGAGGATGCTGTGAACCGCCCCGACGCAGGCAGAGCACGTGACCCGCCCGGTGGAGGCCCTGGTGGCCGATGCCCGGTCACCCCCGACACGCACGACCGCACACAAGCGCGATGGCCGCCCCTTTTGGCGAAGGAACGGCCATCACAGAACCACTCACGGCACCACCAGAACACGAATGCAACATCAGACCTGGTGGAGCTCCAGACGCGTGTACCAGCACGCGCCGTGCTCAGGATAGACGCGCCTGGGCCCGGAGAGGGAGCCTCTCCTCCGCGGCCGCCGACCCCTGACGCAGGAGCTCCCCGCCCGACACAAGGGGATGCCCGCGTGCCCCAGCATTCCGGTCAGTCTGCCGAGGTCCGCAGCGCATCATGCGCGTCGCAGCCATGGCCGCTGTCCGCGCCATCTCCCGCGTGACGCCGACAGCCGCACTTTCCGTCGCGCCACCCGAGGCAGCTGCGGATCCGGCTATCGCGCCATCCCCCTGATTCCGCGCGCTTTTTGACTCCCGGCCAGCGGCCCCCGCCCGGCCGGGACCGGCCGAGTTGTGAGCTGCGGCGGCTCCGCCTTCCTGACAAGGCGCTCGGCCACGCGTGGGGTGCTGTCGCCCCCGGCGGCACCCCACGCACCCTCCCCCCTTCTTCTCCTGACACGCGCCCGGGATCCATCACACCGAGGCCGCGTACCCCCCATGGAGTTGCCCGTGCCTGCTACCACCGTGCTCACCAAAACCCCACCACCACCGCCCGTCACACGGACCCGGCGCCGCTGGCCCCCTGTCATCTGGACTCTGCTCATCGGTTCGTTCGCAGTCCGTGCCGGCGGCTTCGTCTACCCCTACCTCACCTACCGGCTCGACGAGTTGGGCATGGCGACCGTGACGGTGACCTGGATCCTCGCTGCCTTCGGCGGCGGATGGCTCATCGGCCAGATCCTGTGCGGCGCGCTCGCCGACCGCATCGGGCACCGCACCACCCTCACTGGCGCCATGCTGCTGGCCGCGATCGCATTCCCCGTCCTCGGGATGGTCCACACGCCCCTCGCCGTCGGCATGGCCGCAGCGGTGTCGGGGCTCGTTTACTACGCACCCTGGCCAATCGTGTCCGCGGTCGTGGCGGACACCGTCCCCGACGAATCAGGGCGCGCACTGGTCAGCGGCTGGCGGCACTTCGCCATCAACCTGGGCGCGGCCACCACGGGAATCGCGGGCGGCGTGCTCGCCGGACCGATCGGCATTCCCGCCCTGTTCTGCTGCAACGGAGCCATTTGCGCGGCTTTCGCCCTGGTCGTCTGGCGAGTCCTGCCGTCCTCCGGTCCGACCACCCGGCGACAACGCGGCGGGCACCGGCTCGCGTTGCGCGATGTCCGGCTGTGGCTGCTGTGGCTGGCGAGCCTGTCCGCGCTCATCCCGGTCGCGGGCCTGTTCTCCATCCTGCCGCTGCTGATGGCTCGCGACGATTTGGCCGCCTCCGCGTACGGCATCACGCAGGCGGCGAGCGCCGCCGCGGTCCTTGCCCTGACTCCCCTGATCAATCCATGGCTCGCCCGCCGCGCCAGGAAGCAGGCGCCGATGGTGGGGATGATCGCGGGCAGTTCGCTGCTGCTGGGTGTGGGGATGGGTCTGGCGGGTCTGGCCTCCACCACCCTCGGCTACAGCCTCGCCGCCGCCCTCACCGTCCCGGGCGAGATCGTCGTCTTCGTCGCCGCCGCGCACGTCCTCAACCAGTTGGCGCCGCCCGACGCTCGCGGCCTCTACGCCGGGATCTGGGGCAGCACCCTGGCCGCCGCCGTCATCTGCGCGCCGCTGATGGCTGGCTGGGCCCTCACCCACGGCGGCGACCACCTCGCCGCCGCCCTCACCCTCGCCACCGGCCTGCTCGGCGCAGCCCTCTGCCTGCCGCTCGCCGCACTGATGCACCGCCCGCACCCGGCCCTGCACGAACACGCCCGTGCCTGCAGCACCTGATCCTCCCCACCACCGGAAGGAATGTCCCGACGATGAACCTGCCCCGCCTCCTTCGGCGCACCGCGCCCGTCGCCGCCGGCTGCGCACTCGCCCTCACCTTCACCACCACGCCCGCCTCCGCCAACAGCGGCTGGTGGTCCTCCTACTACGGCGGCGCCAAAGGGTATTTCACCTCCGACGGCGACAAGACGACGGCCTGCGATGTCAAGACCGACGGCTACCTGGCGCTCGTCCAGATCATTTCGATCCGCGGCAGCCTCCTCTACCGCGTCGCCGACACCTTCAACGACGGCAAGTGCACCTCCCGCGGCGCCTCCTCCTTCGACCTCCAAGAGGGCGCGCCCTACCAGATCTCGGTCTGCGTCGTGAAAACAGGCGGCGCACCGCGGCGCTGCCACGCGCACGACTTCACCGCCTGACCCACCGGCGACCTGCCGCCGCGGCCCAGCCGTTCAGTTGCCCTGCCTCTTCCGCACGGTGCCGGCACGTCCGGCTGCCGTCCTGAGCCCTGCCAGGAGAACGCGTGCTGACCAACACCTCTGGCCTGTCCTGCCCTGCGGCGGCCAGCCACCGGCCCATCGCTGCCCGGGCCGGTGGGCAGACCGCGGCCGGCGCGGTGTGCCGAGCTGTCCACTACGGGGACGTCCTGCGGGTGCCGCACGTCCGGCGGCTTCTCGCCGGAACGTTGATCGGCCGCCTCCCCAGTGGGATGGCGCCCCTCGCACTCCTGCTGACCGGCGCTCAAGACACCGGCTATGCCACCGCCAGCGGGCTCGTCTCCCTCTACCTGCTGTCCAGCGCGGTCGGCGGCCCGCTGACCGGCCACATGGTCGACCACACCGGGCAGACGCTCGTGTTCACCGCAGGCGCGATCGTGAGCGGCACGGCTCTCGTACTGGTGACGGCCGGTTCGTGGTGCGCGGTCGTCGGCGTGGTGGCCGCCGGAGCGGCACGGCCTCCGCTGGAGTCGGGGCTGCGCACACTGTGGGGGAGTGGCGCAGGGTCCATGCTGCCGACACGTGACCACCAGCGGGTGGCCTTGTCGCTGGAGGCCTCGGCGCAGGAACTGATCTACGTGATGGGGCCGCTGCTGGCGGCCTCCATCGCCTGGGCGGCATCCCCGTCGGCGGCGCTGTGGGCGACGGCCACGGCCGGCATCGCCGGCACTGTACTGGTCGTCACCGCGCCACCGTCCCGCGCCTGGACCGCCGTCCCCGGCCGTGCCGACTGGCTCGGACCGCTCCGCACAGCGCGCCTGCGGACGCTGTATGCGGCGATGGTCTGGGCCGGGGTGCCGATCGGAGCGCTCACCCCTCTCGCGGTGCAGGCCGCCACCAGGTCCGGGACGCCCTGGCTGTCAGCGGCGCTCCCGGCCGCGCTGTCGGCCGGCGCCGTCCTTGGCGGCCTCGGCTACGGATCGCGCACCTGGCCCGGCACCACCCGACAGCATCTGGTCGTCCTGTCCGGCGCCTTCGCCCTGGGCTGGCTGCCGGTCACGGTGGCGGGCGACCCCGCAACGGTGGTGGCTGCCACGGCTGTTCCCGGCCTCGTCATGGCCCCGCTGTTCACCGTGGCGGTCGTGATGACCGGCTCGCTGGCGCCGCCAGGCACCTCGACCGAGGCCCACGCCCTGCTGGTTGCCGCGCTGGGCATCGGCTGCGCCGCGGGAGCTGCCGTCGCCGGGCTGGTCCCCACCGTGGTGCTTCTGCCGGCCGGAGCCGCCCTCGCCGCGCTGTTGCTCGCCGCCCGCCGCGGCGCTTCCCCAGCTCCTGCCCAGAAGCCCCTCGCTCCCTGAGTCCCCCACCCTCCACGGAGGTCCTTACATGAGCCCGTTCCGTCTCACCCGCACCCTGCCCGGGGACGCCATGGACGCCGCCCTGCGCGCCGACGTCCGCCAAGGCCTCACCGGTATGCCCAAGACGCTGCCGCCGAAATGGCTCTACGACGCGCATGGCAGCGAGCTCTTCGAAAAGATCACCCGCCTTCCCGAGTACTACCCCTCACGCGAGGAGGGTGAGCTCCTGCGCTCCGTGGCTGGCGCGATCGCCGTGGTGAGCGGAGCGCAGACCCTGGTCGAACTCGGGTCCGGCGCCTACTCGGACAAGACGCGATACCTGCTCGGCGCTCTGCCGGGGCTGCACACGTATGTTCCCGTCGACGTCAGCGCGAGCGCCCTGCGGCAGGCCGGACAGGCCCTGACCGTCGAGTACCCGGACCTCAACGTGCACGCCTTCACCGCGGACTTCACCAGCGATCTTCCCCTGCCGGACACGACGCCCGGGCCCCGCCTGGTGGTGTTCCTCGGCAGCACGATCGGCAACCTGCTGCCCGCCGAACGCGCCACGTTCCTCACCTCCCTGCGCTCCCAGCTCTCCGAAGACGACACCCTGCTGCTCGGCACCGACCTGGTCAAAGACGAGGCGGACCTCATCGCCGCCTACGACGACCCGGCCGGGGTGACCGCCGCGTTCAACAAGAACGTGCTGAGCGTCATCAACCGCGAACTCGGCGCCGACTTCGACCCCGACGCGTTCGACCACATCGCCCTCTGGGACCCCGATCCCGAGCGCGAGTGGATCGAGATGCGACTGCGCTCGCGCGCCGAGCAGACCGTGAAAATCCCCGCCCTCGACCTGACCGTCGACTTCACGGGTGGCGAGGACCTGCGCACCGAGATATCGGCGAAGTTCCGCGAGGACGGCGTGCGCCGTGAACTGGCCGCCGCGGGCTTCGAGCTGCGCCACTTCTTCACCACCGAGGCCCACACGTACGGCCTTGCGCTCGCTGCCCCCACCGCGCTGCCCCGGCGCCACACCTGGTCGGCACTCCTCCAGAGCCCTTCGGTCCGCCCGTGATCAGCCACCGCCCGCCGATTGCCCGCGCAAGCCAGTTCTCCGACACCAAGGATGTGGCATCGCTCATGACCAGACGCACAGCCCCCGGCGCCCTGCTTCTTGTCGGTGCCGGCGGATTCGCCCATGCCTACCGTGAGTTCAGCCTGGCCCGGCTCGCCGCACACCCGGTGGTGCTAGCCGATTCCACTCCGCCCAACTGGGCACGCCCCTATCTGGCCCGTCACCTCCCGGTCGACCTCGCCGACGCGGAGGGCACCGCAGCCACGGTCAAAGAATTCGCCGCCCAGCACCACCTCGCGGGTGTCGTCACTTACATGGAGCACCACATCGTGCGGGCCGCGGAACTCGCCCAGGTGCTGGATCTGCCGGGCACCTCCCCGGAGTCGATGGCCGCCGCCCGCGACAAGGCCGCATCCCGGCGCCTGTTCGCCCAGCACGGCGTGCCCTCACCGAGTTCCCTCCAGGCCGCGAACGCCGAGCAGGCGGTCGCACACGCAGAGCGGCTGGGCTATCCGGTGGTCGTGAAACCGCGCGCCATGGGCGGCAGCGCCGGCGTCGTCCGCGCGGACACTGCCGCACAGGTGCGGCACGCGTTCGGCCGCGCGAGCCGCGAAACCGTACTCGGCCTGGACCAGTACGCCGTGCGCGGTGTCCTGGTGGAGGAATTCCTTCACGGCCCGGAGGTCTCCGCCGAGACCGTGGTCCTGGGACCGGACGACATTCGGATCGCGGCCGTCACCCGCAAACACCTCGGCCCGGAGCCGGTGTTCCAGGAGTACGGGCACACCGTCGACGCCGCCGACGAACTCCAGCACGACTCAGTCCTTGCCGACGTTGTCGCCGCCGCGGTCCAGGCCCTGGGCATCACCCTGGGGGTGCTGCACGTGGAGCTGCGCCTCACCGTTGGCGGCCCCCGCGTGGTCGAGGTCAACGGACGGGTCGGCGGCGACCTCATCCCGCTGCTCGTCCACGCCGCGACGGGAATCGACCTGCTGCGCGTGGCAGCCGCCCTCGCCACCGGCGCCACCCCCGAACTGGAACCCCGTCGGCAGCGGGCCGCCAAGATCTCCTTCGCCTACCCGGACAGCAGCGGCACCGTCGAGCGGCTCGCCGTACCCGGAGCGGTCATCAACCAGGCGTGCGCCGAGCGGTTCGTGTGGACACGCCAGGTCGGCGACACCGTGTCCGCCCACCCCAACGCCGCCATCGGCGACCGCCTGGCGCACTGGGTTGTCATCGGCGCCAACGCCCGGGAGTGCGACGCGCGCACGGACCTGATCTCCGAGCACCTCACGGCCGTCATCGCCCCCACCCCACGCACCACCACCTGCGCGCACTGACTCCGCCCCATGCCCCACCGCCCCGCTGTCCGTACACGATCCGGAGCCCGCCGCCATGTTTCCGTTCACGCAGCAGTCCCGGTCCAGCACGCGCCTGGACCGGGTGCTCGAGACGAGCCGCGTTCAGGGACGAGTGGCCCTCGGCCTGTATCTGCCGGTCGGCTACCCCACCCCCGCGACCGGCTTGAACGCCCTGCACCTGCTCGCGCAGACCGCGGACGTGATCGAGCTGGGCGTGCCGTACCGCGACGGCGTGCTGGACGGGCCGGTCTTCCAGCAGGCGTCCCACACGGCACTGAACGCCGGTTTCCGGATGGAGCATCTGTTCGAGGCGGCGCGGGAACTGTCGGCCACCTCGCCGACCGCACTGCTGGTGATGTCGTACTGGCAGCCCCTGCACGCCTACGGACCGGCCCGCTTCCCCCGCGAAGCCGCGGCCGCGGGCATCGACGGTGTCCTCGTCCCGGACCTGCCCCTCGAGGAAGCAGCACTGTGGCTGGCTGCCGCCCGCACCAGCGGCATCGCCACCATTCCCCTCGTCTCCCGCCGCACTGCGCCCGCCCGCCTGGCCCGCATCGTCGCCGAAGCCACCGGCATGCTCTACGCCCCGGCCACCGACGGTGTGACCGGCAACTCCCAGCCCCTCAGCCCGCATCTGCCCGACCTCATCGCCCGCCTGCACCTCCTCACCAGCCTGCCCGTGGCCGCCGGGATCGGGATCTCCACCCCCGCACAGGCCCGGACCGCCGCCGCCTGGGCCGACGTCGTGATGGTCGGCTCCGCCGTCATGCGCCGCATACAGGCCAGCCCCCACGCCCCGACCGCCGCCGCAGCCGCTGCGGCCCGCGACTTCGCGGCCGCCCTGCGCCCCGTCTCCCGTCCCGCCTGAGCCCTCCCGAGGACACCGACCATGACCCTTTCCGTCCGCGAGTACGCCGGTTCTGAGGCAGTCGACTTCCTCACCCGGCGATGGCGCGACCTGTACGTACAGGATCCGCTGGCCACACCCTTCCAGTCCCCAGCCTGGCTGACCGGCTGGGCCCACCAACTTCCCCCCACCACAAGCCCGTTCATCCTCGCGGCCACCAGTGCATCCGGGCGCCCCCTGGCGGCACTCGCCCTGGCCCGCCGTGACAGCACTGCCGGCAGCCGCTTCGTCCCCCTGTCCGCGCCCCACGCCCACTACGTCCGCGCCGTCGGCCCGCACGCCGACGACCCGGCCGTCGCCCGGGCCTTAGCCATCCAACTGCTGCTCTTCGCCGAGATCGGCGCCGCCGCCATCGACGTGACAGATGTACCTTCCACCAGCGCCCTGGCCCACTACCTCAGCGCGGTGTGCGAGGACGACACCTGGGACTGCACCACCAAGGCCTCCGCCGCCATCGAACTCCCCGTCGACTACAGCACGCTGTCCCGCTCCGCCCAGCGCGAGCATCAACGCCGCCTGCGCACCTGGACACGCCTCACCCGCGACCACACCGTCACCTACCACCGCACCCGGCACACCCAAGACCTGCTGACCGCGTGCAACACCCTGTGCGACCTGCACCGGCGCCGCCGCCCCGGCCAGCCTCACCCGCACACCAGCACCGACATCCCAAAAGCCAGGCAGTGGCGGTCCGTTCTGCGAAACCTCGACGCGCACCATGCATGCATCGCAACCCTCTCCGTCGACGGCCAGGTCCTCGCTGGCCAACTACTCCTGACCAGCAGCCAGACCCGGGAAAGCGCGCGCTGCTCCTTCTCCCTCATCCCCGCGGCAGATCCCGCCTACCGCCACCTCGCCCCCGGCCACGCCCTGCTCCGTCACCTCGTCGCCGAACTGCCCGCCGAGGGCATCTACGCCCTTCATCTGGGCCGCGTCGCCCCCAACTTGCGCACGTACCGCGCGCCGCACCGGGCGCACTGGACGAACACCCTGTCCGCGGCCACCACCCGCCAGGGCGCGACCGCCTAGATCCCCCCGAAGCCCGCCCCGTCCCATCGTCTCCAGGAGGAATCCACCACCATGCGACCCACCTTCCCCGCCACCGCCCTCCGGCGTCTGAGCCTGCTCAGCATCGGCATGACCACCACGTTCACCCTCACCGCGTGCAGTGCAGCCCCCTCAGGCGATGCCGCCACCTCCGGCCGCAGCGTGACCCCGACCGCGCACGCCGCCCCCAAGGGAGTGGTCACGGTGGAGGTCGCGAACGCCACGCTGAACGCCTATGAAAAGTCCAACAACCGCGCGAACAAGACACGGGACCGGGCCCTTCTGGCCACGGTCGAGGGCGGGCAGCTTTTCGAGCAGTCCCAAGCCGACTACCGGCAGCTGAAGACCTGGCCCCTACAGGAACAGAAGGAGTACGGCAGCGCCTTCTCCTACGCCAACCGCACATGGTTCGTGCCGGCGAAAGGCACCGCCAGCTGGTTCGCCGCCACCGCCACCTCCACCTACGGGCCCAAGAACTCCAGCCTGATGATCTTCGACAAGGTCGGCGGCACCTACAAGCTGGTCGCCTCCCTCTGGTCCACCGGCGCAAATCCGCCACCCGCGATCGCCACCGACCAGCACGGCCTCGCCGAGGCCGTCGACCCCTCCCAACACGTCGGAGCCCTCGCCCCCACAGAACTCCCCGCCGCCTTCGCCGACCTGTACGCAACCGGCGGCAAGAACAGCGGATCCAAACTCACCCCCACCAAGATCACCAAGGCGGCCATCAGCGCCTACACAAACCGCGACAAGGGCGCCAACTCCGCCTACGCCACAAAGAAGTACTTCCCCGCACAGCCGGCACACGAGGCGGTGTACGCACTGCGCCTGGCCGACGGCGGCGTCCTCACCGTCTTCCCCACCGCATTCACCTCCGAGTTCATGCTCCGGCCCCCGTACATGAGCAACCACAAGATCAACCCGAGCGACAGAGAATCCGTCTACAACAGCACCAGCCGCGTCCTGGTCACCAACGAATACCAAGGCCAGGCCTACGCCACCCTGACACCGACCGGCGAACCCCGCGTCCTCGGCTACGAAAGCCGACTGGTGGACTCACGATGATCCCCACCCACCCCAGCCACGCCCGCACTCCACTCTCCCAAGCGGACGCCCGCTCATGACGAACCGACCGACACCGCGCCCGCCTTCCGACGACGACGGCCTTCCTCCGTACCCAGCCCCGCCCTGGTACGCCACACCGATCCCCGTCAGCACAGACCGGCCGGACGGCGCGCCGATCCCCTGGCACGCAGTCGGCCAGGAAACTCCACCACCGCCGCACTGCCACATCTGTCTGGCGCAGCCCGTCGCCGCGGAGGAGATCAGGTCCCACACCGGATTGATCTTCATCTTGGGCCGTACACGCACGATCACTGAGCCACTGTGCCGACAGTGTGGCATCGCTCTCGTACGCACCATGACGACGAGAACCCTGTGGCAGGGATGGTGGAGCATACTCAGTCTGCTCTTCCACGCGCCTGCGGCGCTGGTCAAAAACGCCGTTGCCTACCGGCGGTTCCGGAATCTGCCAGCCTCACTGCCACCGCCCGGACGAAGGTCCCTCCCACCGGGAAAGCCCATCCTGCGGCGCCCCCAAGCCTACGTGGCACTCCTGCCGCTCGCCGGAATACTCGCTCTGGCCACCGAGCTGATCAGGACGGCCTAACCAGCCGCTTCCGCGACCGAGACCCGAAGACAGCAAATGAAAGGGGCGGCCCGGCCTGCGCAGGCCGGGCCGCCCCGTCGGCCAGTCCGCCCGCCAGAATGAGGGATGTGCTGACGAGGTCGCTGGCCTTCAGAGCACCCTGGCCCAGATGTGATCAGCGGGAGGGCGCAGCATCCAGCGGCCACGGTCGGCAGCAGCAGGACGAGCGGCCACCGCTTCATGCGGCGCCAGGGTGCGGCCGGTCATGGCTGGCCTCGCTAACTGCCCGTGTTTCTGCAGGAGCGATTCGAACAGGTGGAACGACGGCCGTAGCATCAGCGGATGTTGGGCGAGGCGTACGGCCGACTGTCCGCGTATTTCGACCACGGAGACATCGAGCAGGCGTTGAAGCAGCTCGACTGGATGAGGGCGGAGGCGCAGTTCTTCGCGAACCATCCGGACTTCCCCGGGTCGGCCGATGGGTAGGATCGGTTCCAGGCAGTCACCCACTCGTCGTAGGTCTCTTTCGTATCCTCAGTTAGCGATTTCTCCCCAAAGCCAGCCGTACTCAATGAAACGGCGAGGTTAGGGCGGTGGATATGCTCAAGGCGGCAGTTTCGCCAGAGGCGAGTGCAGAGTTCGTGGAACCGAAGGAGTAGTAGTCGCCGGCCAGAGCGATCCTTGATGTGCGTGAAAGGCTACCCAGTCCGTGCCTGAGTTCAGCAATGCTGCCGGGATGAGTGAGGGGAACACACGGTCGGCAACGCGAGACCGAGGTCATTTCGATCTGCTCAGCCATACTGGGAAACAGCCTCAGCCTTTCCAGGTCTCGCAGTGCGGCGGCAACGATCTGCTCATCTGGGAGATGGAAGAGTGCCTCGCTCTGCTTCGTCGGCCAGTACAGGGTGATCAGTGCTTTGCCGTCCGGGGCTCTTCCTGGTGCGCGGTTGTGGTCGAGGCACACGCCAAGCCCTTCGGGGAACTCTCGCCGCGGTACGAAGATCCACATGGCAGGTTCGGCTGGCCGCCGGGAGAGGCCGAAGGACACGTGCAGGCATGTGGAATAGCGCAGTCGGGACAGATAGGTGCGCATCGCGGCGGGCAGGCCCGTCCAGATGCCAGCGACGGCCGGCCCAGGGAGCGCAATGACACAAGCAGAAATGGTCTCCTGTCGCTCTTGGCTGTCCGGCCCTTCATAAATGAGTGTGACGCCGTCGTGGTGTTCCTCCACTGATGTCACCCGCGTGCCGAAGCGGACGTCGAGCTGTTTCGCAAGGCCGCGTGGGAGGAACGAAACACCGGTGGGAGAGTTGAAGTACCCGGTCCCCAGCGCCTCTCGGGTAGCCAGGAATACGTGCGCCATGGACAGTTCTTCAGGGGGCGCAAAATAGTAGTTCACGCTCAAGGGCTCGATGACATAGTCGAAGAGTTCCTGATTGAGGCACCGGCTGGCGTAGACGGTGCAGGCCTCGTCTGCTTCGTATGCCTTTGACAGGTTCCGGAAGTTGATACGGTCGCCTATCCGTCTGGCGTCGGCGGCGAGCCTGAGGAGCCGCAGTTTGCTGCCGACGGAAAGTACTTTGGTTCTGAGCAGGTCCGTCAGTGCGTGCCGGCCGATGCGGTGTACCTTGCCGTCCCTGAGGAAGCCGTAGGTGTCGCCTGAGGGAACGGTTTGATCGCCGAGGCCGGCGTCTTGGATGAGGCGCCGCATTTCGTGGTAGGAGTTCGGGAGCATCGCGGCTCCGATATCGATGCGGTATCCGTTGATCTCCTCGGTCCACATGCGTCCGCCTACATGCTGAGAGCTTTCCAGTACCTTCACCTCGAAACCGGCTTGTTGGAGTCGGAAGCCTGCGGAAAGGCCGGCGATCCCGGCTCCTACGACAACTACCCGTTTCCGTGGCACGGATTTGGTGTGTGGTTCCATTGTTGGCTTTGGACTGTCGCTCATATCGGCTCTCAGGGGTGCGGAAGGGTGTGGGGCCTGGCCAGGGGTGCGGGTCGCGTCATGCCTCATTGCTGGAACGGAATGAGGCGGGCGGGCAAGCTGCGGATCGGGCAGCGCTGAGGCGACGGCCGCCCGGCCGCCCTTGGGGAGCAGGCGCGGCGTTGTCGTGATGTCTCCGAGGTAGGTCCCGCCCGGTGCTGCGTCGCCAACGAGGGCGGCCGCGGTGCGGCTACTTCGACGCTGCTTGGCCGCAACCCGTGTCGTGGTGGCGGGCTGCATAAGTGTGTTCATCCCACTCGGGCCATAGGGGAAGTGGAACTTCTGTGTGTCGAGGCGGTATGTTTCTCAGCCCGGCAGTGGAACTTTGCTCGCCCTGTGCTGCCGACCCCTACGGGTTGAGTAGTTCCCACCACCACGCAATAGGAGCAGGCTTCTCCTCAAACACACGGGTTTGTGTCGAGGTGATGTCGTGGAGCGCTGTTTCGGGGCGGACGACTGGACTGTCTGCTTGATCGGGCAGGTCTAGCACCGTGGTGTAGCGAGGGAGGGCACGTTGCCACTCATAGGTGCCGCGGACCAGATTAGCCATCTGGTCGGTGTATTGACGCATGGCGGAGGACGCATTTTTGCGTAACCGCTGACGCATGGCGACGAAGAACTCCATGACAGTTTCGAGCAGGGTGCATGCCTTGTATGTGGCCTCCTGGGCGGACAGGGAGTGCTGTACGGCGAGGATGTGGATGATGTTCGATTCAAGGGATTGCTGATGGTGTTCGCGTGTGTAGGAGGTGAGGTCGGTGGGGATCGTCAGCAAGATTCCGGCGGCCTGGGTGAAAGCCTGCACTTCGGGACGGACGCGTTCGTGCGCGGGAAGCACCGTGCCGTCGGCTACTTCGATCAGGTGGCCTGCCAGGATCGCGGCTCCGTCCATGGGGCGGATGATCAGGTGGTCTTCCATGGTGCGTACGGTGTCGGCGGACCGGTCGCTGACGCCGCACATGGTGCCGATCGTCCACTCGTAGTGGGCGAGGGCGCAGAGGTGGGCCAAGGAGGGTTCGGCGAGGGTGTAGATGCGTCGCATGAGGTCGGCCAGAGTGGCGGCGAACGCGTCGAAGGCCATGTCCCCCGTCGGAGCGGTGACCGGGTAAACGGCGCGCGTCATCATGCGAGCGGTGATGGTGTTGAAAGTGGCCGGCCGTGCGGCGTGGGGGCCGGCGTCGCAGTAGTAGTCGTCGTACAGCAGGGCCCACATGAGCCAGTCGGACAGGAGTTGGACTCCGTCGTCCGTCCCGTCCGGTGCCCAGCTGCAGGCCAGGAATCCGGTGTCGGTGGCGGTCGCTCGCTGGAGTGATCGTTCGTCGATCCCGTGGCGTTCCAGCCAGGAGAGAGTGCGGGCGTCGATGGTTGCCACTGCGTCTCTCACGCGGAGATCGAGCGGGCACCACAGCGGCGGGATCTGGATGGGGTGGGTCATGTTCCTGGCGGTTCCTTCCTGGCGGGGAGTGGTGCAGCGTCCGTGGTCCGGGGTGTCTTGTGCTGTGATCGGATGGCAGTTCAGGTGCCGAAGAGGGACTCCGTGTCCGGAAGTTGCCTCGACGTTGCGTATTCGGGGCGGTAAGTACGCTGTCGTCGTGTGCGATAGATCTGACCCGTGTCGTTGACGCGGGAGCTTTCAGGTGTGTGTCGCGGGACTCACCTGTCTGTTGGCAACGCAGCCATGGCGGCGGCCGCAGCGGGGGAGGGGAGCCGTCCGGGGCGTGTTGATGCGTTCGTGAGGCGGAGAGAGGCCGCTGAGGACGCGGGAGCCGCCGTAGCGGTGTCATCGCAGGTTGCGGCGGAGCTCGTGGGGCAGGGCGAAGGTGATGGACTCGTCGGCGGTCGTCACGATCTCCGCGTCGTCGTAGCCGCGTTCGGCGAGCCACTGGAGGACGCCGTCGACCAGGACGTCGGGAGCGGAGGCACCGGAGGTCAGTCCGACTGTTGTGACGTCTTCGAGCCAGGCGTCGTCGATTTTCTCGGCGTTGTCCACCAGGTGGGCGGCGGGCGCGCCGGCCTCGAGGGCGACCTCGACCATCCGGACGGAGTTGGAGGAGTTCTTGGAGCCGACGACGATGATGAGATCGGCGTCCTCGGCTAGCTTCTTCACCGCGGTTTGGCGGTTCTGTGTGGCGTAGCAGATGTCGTCACTGGGCGGGGAGAGGAGGTTGGGGAACTTCGTTTTGAGGGCGTGGACCGTCTCCATGGTCTCGTCGACGGACAGGGTGGTCTGCGACAGCCACACGAGTTTGGATTCGTCGCGCACGGTCAGGTTCGCGACGTCCTCGGGCCCGTCGACCAGGGTCATTTGCTCGGGCGCCTCGCCGAACGTTCCGATGACTTCCTCGTGTCCGTCGTGGCCGATGAGAAGGATGCTGTAGCCCTCCCGTGCGTAGCGGACGGCTTCTTTGTGGACCTTGGTGACCAGCGGGCAGGTTGCGTCAATCGTCGCGAGGTTCCGTTCGGCGGCTTCGACGTGGACGGCTGGAGCAACGCCGTGTGCGGAGAACATCACGATGGAGCCTTCGGGCACCTCGTCCGTCCTGTCGACGAAGATCGCACCCTTCTTCTTGAGGGTCTGGACGACGTACTTGTTGTGCACAATCTCGTGGCGGACGTAGATGGGCGGCCCGTACTGCTCCAGGGCTTTCTCTACGGCGAGCACAGCGCGGTCGACACCCGCGCACCAGCCTCGGGGGGAGGCGAGCAGGACACGGCGGGATCGCGGAGCCGGCCCTGATGCTGCGGATGGTGTGGTCATGTAGTCCTCGCAGTGGCGCTGAAGGCTAGAGAACGCAGCTCGGCCGTGATGTGCGGTGGGAGGTCGGCGGTGTCCAGGGTGGTCAGTGCGCTCTGGCGCCGGTGGGCGATCATGTCTTCCACGGCGGTGCGGGCGCCGGTGTCAGTCAGGACGATGCGTACCTGGTCGGCATCGTCGTGGGTCAGGCGCGGGTTACCGACGTGGCGGCGCAGGGTACGGTGCTGGGCAGGGGTGGCGTTTTGCAGGCCGAGAGCCATCAGGACGGTGGCTTTGCCTTCCCGGAGGTCGTCCAGGGCCGGTTTGCCGGTGTCGCCCGGGTTGCCGAAGACGCCTAGGAGGTCGTCGCGTAGCTGGAAAGCTTCGCCCACAGGTATGCCGTACGAGGTCAGGGTAGGTGTGCAGGTGTTACTGCCGGGGATACTGGCGAGGGCTGCCCCGAGCAGTAGGGGGCCCTCGACGGTGTATTTCGCGGTTTTGTACCGAGTGATCGCCAGTGCTGGGTCGGGGTCGGCGGTGGGCTGTCCGGAGTGGGAGATGTCGAGGTACTGCCCGTAGATGGTGTCGGCGCGCAGGGTGTTGGCGATGGGCAGGGCCGTAGCGAGCTGAGCTGGGGTGAGGCCGGCGCTGTGGAGGAGGTCGTCGGCGAAGACGAGGGCGAGGTCGCCGATGAGGATGGCGGCTTCGGTACTGACCTGGCGGTGGACGGTGGGCTGGCCGCGGCGGGTGTCCGAGGCGTCGATGATGTCGTCGTGGATGAGGGCGAAGGCATGGAACATCTCCAGGGACGCCGCAGCCTTGATGACCGGGCCGGGGGCCCCGGTGCCACCCGCGGCCTGCCAGCCGGCCACGCACAGTACCGGGCGGATGCGTTTGCCCCCTGAACTGAGGAAACCGCTCAGCGCCTGGGCTGCTTGCTGCGGCAGGCCCCGATGGTGTGCGCTGCGGGACTGATCGGCCAGGAAGTCGGTGAGCGTGGCGTTCACTGCGCGACGGATAGCATCCTGGTCGAAGACGATGGCAGGGGCTTGAGCGCTCATGCTTTCCCCTCCTCTTCACCAGCAGCATGGGCGAGTTGTTCGCCCATGCGCATCGCTTCTTCGACGAGGGCATCGACGATCTTCGACTCGGGGACGGATTTGACGACCTTGCCCTTGACGAAGATCTGGCCCTTGCCGTTGCCGGAGGCGACGCCGAGGTCGGCTTCGCGGGATTCGCCGGGCCCGTTGACGACACAGCCCATGACCGCGACGCGCAGCGGATAGGGGAAGCCGTCCAGGGCGGCGCTGACGCGTTCGGTGAGGGCGTAGACGTCGACCTGGGCGCGGCCGCAGGAGGGGCAGGAGACGATTTCCAGCTGGCGGGCGCGCAGTCCGAGGGACTGAAGGATCTGCAGGCCGGCCTTGACCTCTTCGACGGGGGGCGCGGTGAGGGAGACGCGGATGGTGTCGCCGATGCCCTCGTTGAGGAGGATCGCGAAGGCGGCGGCGGACTTGATGGTGCCCTGCGGGGGTGGGCCTGCTTCCGTGACGCCCAGGTGCAGGGGGTAGTCGCAGGCGGCGGCAAGGCGTCGGTAGGCGGCGACCATGGTCATCGGGTCGTGGTGTTTGACGGAGATCTTGAGGTCGGTGAAGCCGTGCTCCTCGAACAGGGAGCACTCCCACAGGGCGGACTCTGTCAGCGCCTCAGGGGTGGCCTTGCCGTACTTGGCCAGCAGCCGCCGGTCCAGGCTGCCGGCGTTGACGCCGATACGGATCGGTGTCCCGGCCGCGGTGGCGGCTTTCGCGATCTCTTTGACTTTGTCGTCGAAGGCTTTGATGTTGCCGGGGTTGACACGGACCGCGGCGCAGCCGGCGTCCAGGGCGGCGAAGACGTAGCGGGGCTGGAAGTGGATGTCCGCGATGACGGGAATCTTCGACTTCGCGGCGATCGCAGGCAGCGCGTCGGCGTCGTCCTGTGAGGGCACCGCGACCCGCACGATCTCGCAGCCGGCCGCGGTCAGTTCGGCGATCTGCTGCAGCGTAGCGTCCACGTTCGCGGTGGAGGTGGTGGTCATGGACTGTACGGAGACCGGTGCGCCGCCGCCTACTGGGACATCGGCGACGTGGATTTGCCGACAGCGGCGGCGCACCGGCGTGGCGGGGGTGGCAGGCAGGGGGAGGTCGACGGCGGTCATGGCGGGCTCCCGTCGGTGGTGGGGGTGTGCTCGAGGGGTTTGCCGGCGCGGGCGCGCAGGATCGCGTAGGTGATCTGCGGGGCCGTCAGGCCGGCGTTGGCCAGCAGCTGGTCGCGGGGGCCGTGCGGGAGGAAGGCGCGGGGCAGCCCCAGGTTGAGGATCGGGGTGGTGATGGCGTTGTCGTGCAGGTGCTGGGTGAGGGTGCTGCCGAGTCCGCCGGTGCGGGAGTTGTCTTCCACGGTGACCACCAGCCGGTGCCGGGCGGCCAGCTCGAGCAGTTCCGGTGTGACCGGGGTGACCCAGCGCGGGTCGGCGACGCTGACCCCGATGCCCTGCTCGGTCAGCTGGGCGGCTGCCTGCAGGCACATGGGCGCGACGGGTCCGTAGGCGACGAGGAGTACGTCGCGGATCCCGGACTCCGCCAGGACGTCCACGCTGCCGGCGCTGCGTACGGCCTCCACGTATGGGCTAGCTGTCCCTTTGGGGAAGCGGAGGGCGGTGGGTCCCGCGTACGCGGTGGCTTCGCGTAGCAGCGACCGCAGTTGACTGCTGTCGCGGGGGGCCGCGATGCGCAGGCCCGGGATCACACCGAGCAGGGAGGCGTCCCACATGCCGTGGTGCGAGGCGCCGTCGGGGCCGGTGATGCCGGCCCGGTCCAGGACGAAGGTGACCGGCAGCCGGTGCAGGGCCACGTCCATGAGGACCTGGTCCGCAGCCCGGGTGAGGAAGGTGGAGTAGAGGGCGACGACGGGGTGGAAGCCGCCCATCGCCAGACCTGCCGCCGAGGTGACGGCGTGCTGTTCGGCGATTCCGACGTCGAAGACCCGCTCGGGATGCTTGACCGCCATCGGGTACAGGCCAGTGGGACGCAGCATCGAGGCGGTGACAGCGACCAGGTCCTCGCGTTCGTCGGCCAGCTCGAGCAGGGCCTGGCCAAAGACGCTGGTCCACGATGCGGCGGGCGGGCCGGTGGTGGGGGCGGGTTTGCCGGTGACCGCGTCCACGGTGCCGACCGCGTGCAGGCAGTCGGCCTCATCGCCCTCGGCCGGCCCGAATCCCCAGCCTTTGACGGTCACTGCGTGGACGAGCACCGGCCGCCGCAGGGCGCGGGCCTGGTCCAGGACATCCTGCAGGGCACCGGTGTCGTGGCCGTCGACGGGCCCCAGGTAGGTGAAGCCGAGCTGAGTGAACAGATTCGAACCTGCCTCGTCCGCGACGCTGGTGTGGGCGCCGGGGTGCTTGAGCGTGTGCAGGTGGTTGGCCAGAGCCCCGGTGGTGGGGGCGTAGGAGCGGCCGTTGTCGTTGAGAACCACGACCACCTGGCGCTCGCTGGCGCCGATGTTGTTGAGTGCTTCCCAGGCCATGCCGCCGGTCATGGCTCCGTCCCCGATGACGGCGACCACCGACCGGTTGTGGCGTCCGCGCAGTTCGTTGGCCTTGGCCAGGCCGTCGGCGTAGGAAAGGGATGTGGAGGCGTGCGAGTTCTCACACCAGTCGTGCACCGACTCGGCGCGTGAGGGATATCCGGACAGTCCTCCATCCTGGCGCAGGCGGTCGAAGCCGGCGGCGCGGCCGGTGAGGATCTTATGGACGTAGGCCTGGTGGCCGGTGTCGAAGAGGATCGCGTCACAGGGCGAGTCGAAGACGCGGTGCAGGGCGATGGTCAGTTCCACCACGCCCAGATTCGGTCCCAGATGCCCGCCAGCCGCACAGACCTTCTCTATCAGGAACGTGCGGATGTCCTGGGCCAGGGCTGCCAGCTGTCGGCTCGGCAGGGCGCGCACGTCATGCGGGCCGCCGAGAGTCGTCAGGTGCGCGCCCTCAAGCGCTGTGGCCGGGTTGGTTGCGGGTGACTCGGGGAGCGCCGTCATGCTGCCGTCCGGTCCCCGGTTGCGTGGCCTGACGCTGCAGACGTGCCTAACCAGGTTCGGAGTGGGGGCCGAAGGGGGCAGCGCCACGATGAGAGCGTGCACGGCGACGGGTGGATGCCGTGAGAGGGCATGGCAGTGGAGGACATGAGCAGAGGGTTCCTTCCGCAGCAGGCAAGCATCCGGAGTCGCAAGGGCTGTTAAGGCTGCGTAACTCCGAGTTGTGTGGGGGGAGCGCTTTTTACAAGTGCCCCTGTTCGGGATGTGTCAGTGCCGCAGTTGTGGGCGCACTTGAAGCACCCGGCGTAATCAGCGCCGGTCACACGCTTGTTCCGCCCGCTGTGCGCCATAACGGAGGCGGCTCGGTAGAGGCATCGGTCACCAGTGATCCCAGCTGTCTCAGCATGATGCTCCGACGTGCACTGTCTGCACGATTCGCCGCGCATCCCTCACGCACGGCGCCGACCACACCTGCTACAGCAGCATGACTGGAGTTCGGATCGTTTCTTCTGGTCTGTTTCAACACTGTCGGACAGTGCCGAACCCCGCCGCGCACGCCAGGTGGACGGAGCCGTCTCAGCACCACATCGCGTCCGGCCAGTGGCTTGCGCGCCGGTGATACCGCAGGACCCGCGCGCTCCCCCGGGGTGCTGCGCGCACTCCCGCCGCAGGGGTTGCCCTCGCAACCGTGGGTGCCGAATGGTTGAAATGAGCGATCTACGGACCAGGTAGCAGAACCCTGGGCACCTCTGGCCGCCAGCGGGCCACGGTGCCGTCTTCCGCAAAACACCAGAGGTGTGACGCTCTTTCGCCGCCGTCGCTGACGGGGGTGTTGAGACGGCCGTCGGCCGGCACCACATCGAAGCGCAGCATGCGCAGAGGAGAAAACCTTTCATGTCCAAACGGCGGAAAAACCTCATCGACGACGTCCTGGACCGGGCAAGCGACGTCGGTCGCGACTCACGCGACATGACACGTCGAGCGCTCACCGGGAAGAAAAGGAAGGAGAAGAAGAGCACTCGCAAGCTGGTGAAGCGCAACAACCGAGCGATCGAGGCGCTCGTGGTGCAACTCGATCAGTACGTCAAGCACGATCGCCAGAAGGAGAGGAGCGGCAACGCCGGCTGAGGGCGCGCGCCTGCGAGCCCTCCGCACGTCGGCCTCAGGCTGCAAGGAAAGGCAGGCCGGGGTGGCTGAACGTCGCACACGACACACAGCTCAGGCACTAGCCCGGCTCGGACTGCAGGAAGTGTCCCGGGCCACCGGCCACCGCCGCATCCGGGCTGGCCACGTTGCGGAGGGAAGCACCGAGCAGCAACGGGCGCGGGCGATCCGCGAGGCCCTGGAACAGCTCGGACCCCTGTATGTGAAGATCGGCCAGATCCTCTCCACCAGACCGGACTTCGTACCGGATTACGTGCGCGAGGAACTCGCGCTGCTAACTGACCAGGCCACTGTGCGACCCTTCGCGACCTTCGTGCCGGCACTGGAGGCGGAGCTCGGAGAGGGCTGGCGCGAGGCGTTCAGTTCGTTCGAGACCGACCGGCCGCTGGGAGCTGCCTCCCTCGCACAGGTCTATCGCGCCACACGCAGGGACGGCACCCCGTGCGTCGTGAAGATCCAGCGGCCCGGATCGCATGGGACCGTGCTCGGCGACATGGCCGTCCTGCGCCGCGTCACCCGCGTCATCGGCCGCGTGGCGCCACGGTTCAACGAGGTCATCGACACCGGAGCGATGCTTGACGTCATCTTCCGGGCCATGAGCGATGAGCTGGACTTCACGCGGGAAGCCGCCAACATGAAAGACGCCCGGAGGGCCGCGAAGGAATTCAAGACGATCAAGGTGCCCAAAGCACTCCTCGCCACTCCGCGGGTGCTCATCCAGACCCTTGCCGACGGGCAGGCCGCCCACCGGCTCAAGGACAACGAGCTGCGCCGCAAGCAGCGCAAAAAGATGGCCAGAGAGTTCGTCGCCTACATGCTCAAGGGATTCTTCGTCGACCGGACCTTCCACGCTGACCCGCACCCCGGCAACGTACTGGTCAGCCCGGACGGGAAAGCCCACGTCATCGACTGGGGGATGGTGGGCCGCATCGACCGCAGCATCAGCGCCGCAATGCTCGGCACGATGATCGGCATGGCCTACAACGACGGGCCGGCACTCGCGCAGTCCTGGATCCAGATGGGCTCCACCACCCCCTGGAGCGACATCGGCGGCTTCACCTCCGACATCACACGCTTCGTTCCACACATCACCAACGCCTCCCTGGCGGAACTGAACTTCGGCGTCGCCCTCACCTCGGTCCTCACCTTCTCCACCAACCGAGGCATCCAGACCTCACCCAACGTCTCAATCCTGGGCAAAGCCGTCGCCAACATGGAAGGCACCGTCCGGCACATCCACCCGAGCCTGAAACTGGCCGACAGCATCCGCGATGTCCTCAAGGACATCCTGCTGGACATGGCCCGGGACATCGCCTCACCCGAACAACTCGCGCAGTACGGCCTGCACGCCCTGCATGCCCTCACCCACGGTCCCGGCGAGGGAACACGCGTACTCAACGACATAGCCGACCGTCAGCTCACCGTGCACAACCACACCCGCCTCAGCGACAACCGGGCCAGCCGAACAGCGTTCGCTCTCATGCTGCTGGCCCTCGGGCACCGCCACCGGCCGGGCTGACACTCTTCTCGCGATCGGCCCTGCCCGACACCAACCCGACGCGCGAACCGTACGGGTGCTGCGCCGCTTTTTCGGTCCCCGAACCGCACTACAACGGTGGGCGGACACAGCCGACACAACGTCCTGGCATCCTCGGCCCTTCGTCACGGCACCACCCGGACCGCCTCGCCGCCAGCAGAAGGAGAGAGGTTCATGCTGAGCCGTCCCCGCAGCCTTCTGTTCTGGCTCGTACTGATCATCCTGCTGTACATCATCGCCACCGCCCCCACCGAACTCGCCCACTTCGTCCTGTCCGTATGGCGCGGCGCCAAGGAGTTCTTCGACTCCTTGGACATCCTCATCCATACCCTCAAAACGTCCTGACCTCGGCACACGCCCCCGCCCGCGCCCGGCACGACTGCCGAGAAGAGGGAGCCCTCGTCATGCACACCCTTTTTACCCTGCCTCGTCTCCTGGTCGGCGCAGCCCTCACCGTCTCCGGATGCGCGCTTGCCCCCCCGGTCCCGCAGACCCCGCCGGTCCCGCAGAACCCGCCCTCTATCCGCGTCGACGTCCACCTACCCGACATTCACCCCTCCCCCACTGCTCCGGCGCCCCGTACAGCCCGCGCGTCACGGCAGTCGTCAGCCCCGCCCGCCGCCGAAGCACACCCAACTCCGCCCGCCGGCCCACCGCCCGCGCCGCAGCCCCCAGGACCGGCGAGCACACTGCTACCTCCGACCAGCGCCACCGCCCTCCCCTCCTGCCCGTCTACGGCCACCCCGTCCAACACCCCGCCCGCCCCGCCACTTACGGCCACCGCACCAGTGTCGTAGAGCAGTTCCGACGACTTCCTGCTACTACATGGTCCGCGAGCAGCACACTGAGTTTGTGGCCCGTGGTGGCACCGTTGCTCCTGGCGCGGACCACGTGGGTGCTCCGACCTGGCCGTAGGCACGCGAAGCGCGGGTGATCGTTCCCGTAGCGTTTGTCCTCAGTTCGGTTTCACCCAGGAGAGAGTCGAGCCCGACGGTGAGTTCTCAAGGAGACGATTGCCTGCAGCGTCGTAGATGTACGTGGTCTTCTTGCCGTCGTCCGTGATCGTGTTGAGTTTGTTCTCGGAAGTCCAGGTCAGGTCCTGGGTGGCGTCGGGGAGGTCGCAGACTTCGGTGCTATGCACGCCACTTGCCGACCGTGTGCTCCTCGACTCCGACCTGGCGCGCCACCTCCCGGTTGGCAGCACCGGATGCACACGCACGGACGATCCGGCACCGCAGAGCCAACGCCTGCGACGTCGACCGTCGACGAACCAACTCCTCCAACCGGCCACGTTCCTGAGCGGTCAACACCAACGCAGCCTTCGGCCGCCCCATCCGAGCCATGAACAGACCCTATTCATGAAACGAATTCCTGACTCAGGACCCTAGCGGTGGTTTGTTGACGGCGGGCTCGGGCGGGAGTAGGCCGTGAGGTGAAGGCGTCAACTACGGTCTAGAGAGCCTGAAATGACGAAGCGGCTGCCGTGTCCTTCCGCGCCGGGTCCGCTGGAAGCGTACGCCGCCGGCTTCGATGATCTTTTCGGCACGCTGGCCCAGCGGCGAGGGTTTCGTGAGTACCTGGCTGGCCTGTTGCTGACCCGGGACCGCAACAAGACGCTCACCACATATCGGCACACTCGTCGTCCGCGCGGTCGCTCCATGAGAGCTGGGGTCACCCGCACGCGCGCGGGGATGGTCCCAAATCTGGACCGATGTCTTGTGGCAGCGTTCGGCCGTCGCCGTCGCCGTCGTCGCCGGGTTCAGCTCATGCGGCACGTCTGCGCTCATCGAGGTACGCGAGATCTGATGGTTGGCTGCCCTCTGCTTTTCTCGCCCGGGTCACACCTGGGGTGAGCTGGCCGACGGACTCCACGAGGCGCTTTGGTGTGGTCGGATAGCTGGCTCATGCTCGGCACCGCAGTGGTGGCTCAGGGTGTGCCAGCGGCGTTCGAATCCGGCGAGGCGTCGTTCAAGGTCAGCCGTCTGAATGGGTCTGTTGTACTGCGCGGTTACGCCGCGTTCGGCAAGGACTTTAATGACGTGGTCGAGGATGGGGCTAGGCGTAGTGGCCCGGAGTTCAGCCCATACGGTGTAGATCCGAAATTCCAGAAGATAGCGGGTGAGAGTCTTCTGCTTGATGGGATGGCCGTCACGGTCGACGGTGTGCTGCTCGGCGAGGCTCGTCGATAGCTCGCTGCCGTTCGGCTCCCGGCCGTACCGCTGCTGGAGGCGCCGCCAGGCCAGAAAGTACTGGTCAACTGTGCTGAGGCTAGGGCCAGATGCTGCGGACTGATCAGTTTCCGGTCTCGGTCCAGGGGCGGTCTCGGTATTGCTCAGGCCGTGCCCGGCGGGGTCAGTTGTATGAGGAAGGAGCTCGCGTTCGGTTCTCGTGGAGTTCGGGGACGCGGTGACCGGCGGTGGGTGGTTGCTTTCGGAGCTCGCCTCGCGAAGCTTCTGGGGATCAATGCTACTGGCGAACTCGTCCTTCTCATGGGCGGGCAAGGGAGGGCTGGCCGCGCCTGCCGCGCCTTCGTTATCGGAGACAGGCACGCTCGGCCTTGAAATTTCCGGATACAGGTTGAATTGCTCAACTGCCGGGATCGAGGGCTGTTCCACCTCCTGTTCTCGGGTGGACGAGGAGGCCGGCCCAGCGGACGAAAAGTCACCAGCTGCCCCAACGGCTGATAGGTGCACGTCCTCAGTCTCGGGGCGGGAAACCGCGGCGTGCTGGGTCTCGGGCAGGGTTTGCTGCTCGTCGTGCTCCTGGGGGTTCTGGTCTGATGCGTGCGGGAAGCCGTAGCCGTCGTGGGCGAGGGTTTCGTGGGGAGTGAGGGCGGCGATCCAGGGGTTGTCGTCTTTCGGGGCTGCGTCCGTGGAGGGTTGGAACTGGTCGGCGGCCGTTGCCACGGACTGCTTCAGAGCTGAAAGGGGTGTCGTTTCGATCGGTGTCGTGCCCGCCGGTGCGAGGGGTAGCAGCACGGGTTTGATGCTGGCCGCCGCGAGGCCTGCGGGGGCTGTCTGGGCGAGCGGGATGCCGTACTTCGCGAGTCGCAGTGGCATCAGGGACTCCACCGGGGCCTTGCGGCGCCAGGCGCGGCCGTAGCGGGAGCGCATCCGGGCCTGGTAGACGAGCCGTTCCTGCTCCAGTTTGATGACCTGTTCGTAGGAGCGCAGCTCCCACAGTTTCATCCGGCGCCACAGCAGGAAGGTGGGGAGCGGGGACAGCATCCAGCGGGTGAGGCGGACGCCTTCCATGTGTTTGTCGGCCGTGATGTCGGCGATCCGGCCGATCGCGTGCCGGGCCGCCTCGACGGAGACCACGAACAGGATCGGGATCACGGCGTGCATGCCGACGCCGAGCGGGTCGGGCCAGGCTGCCGCGCCGTTGAACGCGATCGTCGCCATGGTCAGCAGCCACGCCGTCTGGCGCAGCAGCGGGAAGGGGATCCTGATCCAGGTCAGGAGGAGGTCGAGGGCGAGCAGGACGCAGATGCCCGCGTCGATGCCGATCGGGAACACATAGCTGAAGTTCCCGAAGCCCTTCTCGATCGCGAGCTCGCGGACGGCCGCGTACGAACCGGCGAAGCCGATGCCCGCGATAACAATCGCACCGACAAGGACCGTTGCGATCAGTAGACGGTGCACCCGGCTGAACGTCACGGGGCCATCCCCGTGTCCTGCGTCGTCCTTGTGGTAGCGCCCGTGTCCTGTCGTTGCGTTCATACCGGGATGGCTCGCTGTGGGGAGTGCCTGGTGGGGCCCTGGCTGTGGAATGTGCAGGCCGCACAGGACTGTGCACCCTTGCTCAAGCAGGGGCGGGCAGTGTTGTCATCACCCAAGGGGTGGCGATACAGGGCCGGTTGGACGGCGAGGGATCGTGGGGCTGGCGAGCTCATCGGCTGTGTGCCTGTCCGGCGTGGGTGGGGCGCAGGAGGGTGTGGATGAGCTGTTCGGTCTCCAGTTCCAGCGAGAAGTCGAGGGCCCGGTTGACTTGCTGGACGCGGGCGATGTGTCGCGGCCCCTTGGAAGCGAGCAGCTCTTTGAGGCTGACCTGCGCATTGCTCAGTTCGATGAGCGGGGCGCATCAAAAGTTACTTACGGGTAGGTTTTGGGTCGTGTCGGTTGAGCCGATGTGACCTGCGGGTTTCTGGGATGTGCTCACTATGAGCGTCGACTGCTCAGGGTTGCTCGGTGGCCGGTAGTGGCGGTCGAAGGCAGGTGGGCTGGCTGGGGTCCCAGGGCACGACGGGTGGCAGCGGAGGGGTACCGCCGTCGGCACGGAACGCGTTGCGTGGGCCGAGGATGTGTTCCTGGTGCAGGCGGTGGGAGAGCGGAGCGTCGTCGAGGAGGTTGACCAGCCCGTCGCGGCCACATGGCGGCACGCTGCTGGACTTTGCGGCCAACCTCGGCATGCCCGCCGGCCAGCAAGGATTCTATCGCCGCGGTGAGCCGGGACGCGGCTTCGTTCAGGTGCAGGGGGGACACGGTGGTTGTGCCGCCGGAGTCGCCGCGTACATGGCACTTGGCGAAGAGGAAGTGATCGGCGGTTCGCGCGAGTTGGTCTTGGCGCCGTGCGTCGAACTCGTTGGCGTGGGTCAGGAAGGCGCGATTCGGTGCGAGCAAAGGCCACACGAGTTCCCGCGGCTGGTCGTCGTCCACGGGGACCGGGACGCTTCCTAGCGGGCGGCGGAGCAGGTCGAAGCCGCGCATTTCGTGCAGAGCGTGCGGTGTGAGCAGATCTCCCGGAACGCCGAGTGTTCCTGCCAGGGGCAGTTGGGAATCTGTTGTGTAGGTGAACGAGGCGAGCTGCCACCCGCCGATGTCGACGGGCGTCATCGAGGGTGAGGTTGGCTCAGAGGTACTCCCATTCGGGGAGCGGTGGACCGTACAGGTAGCCGACGGCCCGTTCCACGGCCTCGGCGATGCTGAACCGGTCACTGCTCGTCAGGGATTTCAGTGCGGTGCGTGCAGCCTGTGAGACCAGGCTTCTGGGCCCGGCACCGGGGTGCGGATCGTGCGGTTGCCGGGGAGTCCTGTCCACGTCAGCTGCTTCCGCGGCAGCGGCCGCATCAGGGAACTCGGTCTCCAGCAGGTAATCGAGCACCCGGCCGCGGGCCAGGGCTTTGGTGAGCGCGTTGAAGCGTCTTGCCCGTGTGGTGCCGGCCAACTGCCAGGACAACACCTTGATGTCTTGTGGCGTCATGCTGCGGAACCGCCGCAGAGCCCGCTCCAGTCCCTCCGGGAGATCCTGCCGCGCAACTGTCGTCATGGCGCCGACAGTAGGAGCCGTAGCCGATCAGCAGCCCTGGGACAGTCGTGCCCTCAAAGGTGTGGGCTCGGGAGTGCGGTTGCTCAGCCGGTGGCGGTCTTGGCGATCAGGTCCGCGAGTGGTTGTTGTGCGAGGTATCGAACGGCGGAGTGCGGTTCGGCGACGCCGTTGTGAACGGCTTCGTCGTGTACGTCCGGTGCGACGTGGGCCAGGCCACGTGACTGTGCGACGACGTCGCCGGCTGCGTGGAGGTTGAGCCACTCGATTCCCTGCGGGATCTGAAGGAGCCCGTCGTGGCCCAGGGCACGGCGAATGGTCGGCCAGGCCAGTGGAGAGCCGCAGGTGACAAGATGCTGCAGACCGTCCGGGCCAGGGCCGATGTCCTTGCGGGTCAGCATGTCGAACGCAATGACACTACCCAGGGAATGGGCGATGACCACTCGTGGACCGGGACGGTGCAGTTCTTCGGCGACCAGGTCCCGGATGGGGGAGCCGTAGCCCTCGTTGTCGTGGAGGTAGCGGTAGACCTGTCGAATCATCCGTAGCAGCCACCGCCCCGTGCCCCGGCCCGCTTTCTGGTCGACGGCCACCAGTACCTGGGCAAGGTGGCGGGGAACGTAGGGAACTCCGAGGCCGAGAGTGTCGACGGACAGGGAAGCGGTGTCGACGTCGCCCGGCAGGTAGGGATCGAGCGTGTCGAAGATGAAGGCCTCCTCCTCGTCCGTGACCGGGACCTCGTCTATCCACGTCTCATCCGCGCTGGGGCCCAGGTGCTGCGCCGGAGTGCGGAACAGGCGCCCGTAGTGCGACACCGTCAAGGGCGGGATGGGGCAGTGTGCCCCGTGATACCGCCGCAGCCCCCGGGCCAGGGCTCCGCCCCAGTCGGCGGAAAGCTTCACGGCGTTGGTGTTTCCCTGCCAGATGCCGTGGACACCCACGATGTGCATGCTCGCCCGCTCCCCGAAACCGTGGCCCGCTGCTGTGTCGCTCCCGATCCTATCGGGGGCGGGCCACTGCTGCCCGGCCCCTGGGGCCACGTCCCGGGCTCTGGGGGGCGGCTACAATTCCCCTTCGCGTGAACGCAGGTTGGGAGTCCCGGGAGTGGAAGCGGCAGCACGTCGGCTGGTAGTCATCGCCGTCGGCGACTACGGGCTCGAGGACGACAAGTTCACCGCCGGGATTGGCGACCAGGTAGCGACCGTGACCGGCTGGCTCACCCACCCCGACCTGGACGACGGGCGACGCTTCGACCTTCGACAAGCCGATCAGCTGACCTCGGTGGCAGACCTGCGGGCTTTCCTGGACGGCGAGTATCTGCCCGAAACTGCATGGGACGAATCGCTCGTCGTGTACATCACCGGGCACGGGGTCGCGGGCCGTTCTCATCGGCACTACCTCACGTTCGCCACTTCCGACACCGACCGGCTGCTCACCACCGCCTTCCCCACCAGCGAGCTGATCGCCGCCGTCCTGGACAGCGACGCCGAGCATGTCCTTGTCCTCGTGGACTCCTGCTTCTCCGGCGTCCTGAAGCGGGAACTCGCCGCCCTTGTAGAAGACTTGCGTGCCTCCCGGCGCAGTCTGAGCAGCCTGGCGGTGATCACCAGTGGTGACTCCACCCAGAGGCCCCGGGTGGGGGAGTTCACTCGGCTGCTGCAGATCGGCCTGGATCTCGCCAGAGATGAGTCCGCCGGTTTCACTGCATCCCACCTGTCGTTCGAGGAGTGGGAGAAACTCCTCAACACTGTCGCCGACAACAACCCCGGGTTGCTGCGCGCTCTGTGGGTGTGTCCCGACTCCCGCCGTGACAAGCCGAGCCCGTGTCTGCCCAACCCCCATTACCGTCCGCCGGAGCAGCTGGTCGCTCAGGCACGGCGTTCGCTGGCCCTTACGGCCCCCCTGGCCGAGTACTGGCTTTCCAGAGCCTCCGGCCGCACCAGCGACAGCGACACCGGCTGGTACTTCAGCGGACGTGCCACCCTCATGCGGTCCCTGACGGCTTTCGTCACCGACGGCACGGGGGTCATGGTGGTGACCGGGGCCGCAGGCTCGGGCAAATCAGCTCTCCTCGCCCGCCTCGTCACCCTGAGCGACCCGCTGTTCATGACCGAGTCGCGATTCGCCCACACGGCACAGCACATCCCCACCGACCTGCGTCCACGGCCAGGCGCCGTGGACGCAGCCGTCCTCGCGCGGGGAAACTCGGCACTGGAACTGATCGACGGCCTCCTTGCGGCCTTCGACCTCACCGTTGCGGACGAAGAGCCTCCGCTGCAAATCCTGCTCAACCACCTCGCGGACCCCGAAATCCACGACGCGAGCACCCCGGTCACGGTCGTCCTCGACGCACTGGACGAGGCAGAACAGCCCCTTGCCTGCCTGTCGGACGTGGTCGCACCTCTGGCGTGGCTACGCCGCTTTGACGGTTCGCCAGCTGTCCGGCTAGTGCTCGGCATGCGCAGCTCCGCCGTCGACGACACCAACGGCACTCTGCAGGACACCGCGGCCGACCAGCTCCTGGGAGCCCTCCACACCGTGCTGCAGCCAGGCATCGGCCACGGAGAAATACCCCTGACACACCTGCGAACCGACGGGCCGGAAACCGCCGACGACATCGCTGCCTACGCACAAGCCCTCCTGCAAGACCACCCCGACAGCCCCTACACAGCCCAGGACCCCCTCACCGGGCAAACCGCCCAGGCGATCGCCGAGGCAGTCTCCCCGTCGTTCCTCGACGCCCGCCTCGCAGCCGCGCAGCTGCGCAGTACCCTCGTACCCCAGAATGTGAACGACCCCCAGTGGCGCTCCCGCCTGCAGACGGGAACCACGGCGCTCCTGCGAGACGACCTCGCACGGGTCGCCCGCGACCACCACATCGCCCCCGTCCTCCTGCTCGCCGTCCTGCGCGCCACCGCGTTCGCCCAGGGCAACGGCCTGCCCTGGGCGGAAGTCTGGCCCGCCGTGACAGCCGCCGTCCTGAGCCCCGACACACCCGGACAGCACGACATCGACGCGGCGATCCGCCTCGTCCAGCACAGCCGGTTGATCGGTTACCTCACCACCGGCGAGGAGGACGGTCGCGCCGTCTACCGGCCGGTCCATCAGCGCGTGGCCGAAGTCCTCCTGAGGCAGCCCCACTCCCTGACCCTTGCGGCACCCGAACCCGAACCTGAATCCGAACTCGACGAGCGGCAGCGCATCCACCGCGACATCGCCACCGCCTGCGCGGAACTGGCACGCACGGCCGACCCGCTCGCCCCCCATCCCTACGTACGCCGCCACACCGTTGCCCACGCCCAGGCCGGCCATACCCTGACCGACGAGGTCATGCCGCTGCACCTCGCGGCCAGGGAAAGCTCGGGAACACTACGCGCCCGACTGGGCCTGCCGCTGCCCACCGGCGATGCCTCCCGCCGTGTCCTGACCGCAGCCGGACTGATCGAGCCCTACCTGGACGACTCCACCGACTACCTCTCCCGGCTGGGCAGCATCCGCTTCCACCTCGCCGCATCCACCAACCCCGACCCGCTCCCCGCCCCCGACCAGGCCGCGCACCACCTGCCCCTGCAGCCCGTGCGCGCGCCATGGCAGCCCCACACCAACGTCGTGGCCTCCCCTGCCGACCACATCCATGACATGCGCACCTTGCGCACCACGGACGGGCGCATTCTGATCGCGGCCGGCACCCGGCACGGCATCGGCGTGTGGGACAGCACCACCGGACAACAACTCGTTCGCATCCCCACCAGCCCCGTACACTCCCTCGCCGTCGCCATGGGAACCAGCGGCCGCCCCTTCCTCGTAGTGGGCACCACCCAGGGAGCGGCGGTGTTCGATCCGCTGTCCGGCCGCCTACTGGCGTCCCTGAACCAGAGGGGCGCCGGGACGGTAAACGTGCTGACCGATGGCCCGTCACGCTGGAAGATCGCCGTGCGCATCAACCGCGAAATGGTGCTGTGGCAGCCGAGCGAGGACCTCGTTCACCGCGTGACCTGGCCGGACGAAACCAAGCCCGCCACACGGAACCTGTGGGTCTCTGACACGCGCGGACACCGCTACCGTCTGTGCCGCACCTACAGCGGCAATCTGGCGCTGGTCGACCCCGTGACCCAAGAAACGATCATGACGGGGATCGCGAACAGCTCCGAACGCACCATGGCTGCGGCGACCGGACCGTCCGGCCACGACGTACTGGCCATCCCACGCCGCCGGGAAGTCCAACTTGTCAGCCCCTTCGACAACGAGCCCCTTGCACCTCTGCCCGTCGAAACCGCACGGGCTGTCGGCCTCGGCGACCTTCATCACCAGACGATGCTCGGTGTCGTCGCCAACGACGCAGTCACCGTGTGGCGGTTGTCGGAACGCGAGCCGCGGAACATGGGCCAGTACCCCGCGCCGTCGCGGATGACGCTGCTGAGGGGGGTGCCCGGACGCAACAGGCGGGGCTGGAAGCTGGCCTCCGCCGGTCACGAAGGCATCCTCCTGTGGGACCGGACGGACAGCCGCTATCAGCGACGTTCTCGCAAGCTGTCTCCGGTGAACGCCCCCGGCACACCGCGCCTGATGAGCGTCGTCCACGGGAACGCCGGAAACGAACTCCTCGCGGTGGCCACGGGCCGCACCGTCGCCCTGATCGACCCGTCCACCGGACACACACTGACCGAACACACCAGCCGCCTCCCCGTGCGAGCCCTGGAAGCCATCCCCGGCCCCAACGCGGAATCCGTCGTCGTCATAGAGCACGACAAGGGCATCGAGCTGTGGAACGCGGCACGCGACCGCCTTGAGCCCGTGGCAGGGCTGCTGCGCCGTTCCGTCTGGTGCGTCGTCCGTCTGCCCGACGGTGACCCCACTTTGGTGACAGGCAGCGGGGCCGGCCTGTCCGCGATGAGTCTCATGAGCGGCACGATCAGAGAAGACTTCCCCCTCTCTCACCGCCTGGACATGAGCGCATGCCTCGCCCTGCCGTCCCCCCACGAGACCACCGCGATGCTCTGGGCTGCAAAGTCGGGACTGCTGCTCTGGGACCTGGACAGCCACCAGATCACCCCGATCACCCCACGTGCCGTCGCCGTACTCTTCAAGCCCACCGCCACCACCCTGATCCCCCTCACGGCGGACCATAACCTCGTGGCTGTAGCCACCTCACGCGGCATCACCCTCTGGGACACGGCCACCTGGACGGACCTGCGGTACATCGACACACCCTTGACCACCGCTATGACCTCGCTCCCGTACAGGAACGGATCTTCCGTACTCGTGACCGCGAACGGCACCGGCGTCCGCTTCTGGGACCCGCGGACAGGGGACCTCGTCCACTCGCTGCTCACCGCCGCGCCCGTGACCAACCTTGTCCACACCGGTGTTGACGGTCATACACTCCACTTCGGTGGCCCCGCAGGCATGGCCACACTGAAGTGGATCCCCAGGGCCGCCACCTCATGACCCCACCGGGGCTCCCACCATGCCTGAGCTGGTGCAACCTCCTGTAGTCCCACCGTTGTGCGGACTTGGCTGGGCCGGGAGTACGTTGGCGGCCGGGCCCCGCGCTCACCAGCCAGGAGGACACCTTCATGCCGACCGTGCAGCAACTGCAGCAGTTCATCCGGTTCGGTCTGGAAACCCTCGGGGAGCGCAACGCCCACCACGACTTCGAGGCACTGTCTCTCGCCGTCGCCAGAAGGCGGATCGCGAGCAATCTCCTCCCGGCCACCGGACCAGTGAGTGCGGGCGGCGACCAAGGCCGTGACGGGGAGAGCTACTTCACTCAGCTGTCCCGCGAAGCCCCTGAAGCGTCCGCCTTCGCGCGACTGGCCTCGGACGAGACGATCGTGCTCGCCTGCACGGTCCAGCGCCGCAACGTCGCAGGCAAGATCCGCAACGACATCGCCTCCATCTGCTCCACCGGCACGAGAGTGCACCGGATCGCCTACTTCACTGTGGCATCCGTGCCGGTCAGTACGCGCCACGACCTGCAAGAAGCGGCACGCACCGGCTTCCAGGTGGCTCTGGACGTCTTCGACAGTCTGTGGCTGGCCAAAGAGCTTGCGGAACCGGATCTGTTCCATCTCGCCGAATCATATCTGCAGGTCCCCAGCGAGTTCGCCCCCGCTCCCGACAGCACCGACTCCCACCCCGAGTGGTACCTGAATGCCCGCAGCCGCTGGCGCGAGCAGGAAGAGTTCACCGGCCAGCTGGGGGAGTTCGCCACGCTGCGGCGCGCCCTGCGGCACGCCACCTTTCACGCCGAGGCCCGAGCCGATCTTGCGGACTGGCTGCACTGGGCCCGCCGTATGCTGCAGGTTGCCGAACCCGACAGCGTCCGCCCCAGGCTGCACTACGAGATCGCCGTCGCCCACCTGCGCGGCCTGGGCGACCTCACTCCTGCAGATCCCCTGGTCCAGGACTTCTTCGATCAGGTACTCAACGGCAACGACATGGGACTGCTGCAAGACGCCCAGGTGCTGCTGAACTACGTCTACGGGGCGTGGGCCGGGCACGAGACCGCTCTCACGGCAGAAGACCAAGACCGCTGGGCCGCCTTGCTCGGCGCGCGGATCCGGAGCCTGCTGGATGAGGATCCCGGGGTCAACCGCAGGGCCAGTCTGCACGCCCTGGCCGCACATCTGGCCCTGCGGATCCGCCCGGTCGGCCAGCCGGCAAACTACCGGCCTGAGCCGGCCGGCGACCGGGCCGAGCCGCCGCCGTACTATCTGACAGCCGAGGACATCGGCCCTCTCGACCCGCACCTGTTCACCGTGACCGATCTGCCCGAAGCAATGGAGCACCTGCAGCAGTTGTGCGACCTGCTGCCCGAGGCCCAGACGTTCCCGGTGACATCTATCGCGAACACCTTCGACATGGTCGCCCCCTTGTTGACCGCGCACACGGCCTACCCACAGGTGCGCGAGGCCCTCGACGAGGCCGTCGAACGGGCCGAAGGCGGCGTCGCCCGCGCCCGCAAGAGCCGCAACCGGGCTCTGCAGTTCCTGCGCGCTGAACTTCCCCTCGAAGCGCTCGGGGAAGTCCACAGCATGAAGATCAGCACGTGGTCCGGCGACACGCTGCCCTGGGCGCTCCAGGCGCTGCTCATGGCCGGAAGGCTCTACAGCCTGCTCCGCCTGCCGCTGGCCGCCAAGCAGTGCGCCCTGGCCGTGTGCACCGTGGCAGGAAGCTCCCAAGATGCCGCGCTGGCCCCCTACATCGCCCGTGGCCTGCTGCGGGCTGCCGACTGTGACTACCAGGCCGGCAACCTGTTGAGCTCGGCCGCGCTGTCCGAGTACGCCATCACGGCCCAGGGCCGCTTCGCCGATGACCCCTGGGACGAGGAGGAACACCCCGACTTCCACACCCTCGTGATCGACAGCAGCATGGCACTGCTCGCGGCCCGCCAGTTTCGTCCCCACCTCGTCCCGGCCCTGACCGACGTGCACGCGCGTACCGGGCTGGACGCTCTGATCGAGCCTCAGCTGGAGGGCGTTGATGAGGTGGCGCGCAGCGAAACCGAATGGATGCAGATGGCTGCGCGCAGTGGCTGCGGTCGGCCCTTCGCCGATGCAGGACCACGGCGTACCTACCACTGGGCCGCCGGGGGAGCGACCTGGCAGGTGGAGTGCGAAAACACACGGCACGCTGTGCTGGCCTGCGAGCGCTTCGTCGCCGCAGCCCAGATCCTGATCGCAGAACTGGCCCCCTTTGACCCGCTGTTGCAGCCGGCCCACATCCGCATCGACGTGCAGCTCAGCACCCCTGCACGCGAGCCCCGACAACTCCCCGACAACAGCATCAGCCGCTGGCGGGTATATCTCGAGCCCTGGAGTGACGAGACGGACGCTCACGCTCCGGAGTACCTCGCCGACCTGGCCGCGCCGCTCACCGAAATCCTTATGACCGAGTCGCTCCTTCCCCAGGAACAGTTCCTGCAGAAGGTACGGAGGGCATTCGAACAGGGACTCAACCACAAACTGATCGCCGGCAGGGGCTACGACGACCTCGCAGATCTATTGCCGGACGATTATTACCGCCAGCTCTTCAGCCTGGAACCCTCCCCAGTCGAGGAAGCCTTCCCGTTCCGCGCGACAGCCCACCAGGCACTGGGCCTGCCGCACACACCAGGCCCCGGATACGACGAGGCGAGCGCCACAGCGGCCGTGCGCCGCCGCTACGAGGCACTTCCCCTCGCGCACTACACCATGAGACGGCTGGCTGCCTTCCCGCCATTTCAGGCAACAGCCCTGGTACTACGGGCGGAGGGCTGGCGCGACTGGCACATCCTGACGGCCGTGATCAACATCGTGATCAACCACAGGTTCTTCCTGGAGACGATCGATGATTCCGCGATGAACCGACAAGAGATCATCCACAGGGCAGCAGCACTCAGACGTCCGGAAACACAGGACGACCCAATGCCACCCAATGACGCCTTCACATCGGACGCCCTCAAACGTGCACTGGCCACCAGCACGCTGTCCACGCTGCAGATTCTGGGACTGGAGCACCACCGTCAGACACCCAACTTCCCGGCCCTCTTCGAACTTCTCGGTGCGCGCTACGCGTACTGGACTCTCGACGTCCCGCACGAGAACTTCCTCGCGCCTAACTGACCCACGGCCCGCACGAGCCAGGTACGACGGTGAAAGTAGGCCGCTGGTCAGAAGCCGGTCAGGTCGTCGCTGCGCGGGTCGCAGACGTGGTGGCTGCGGTAGATGTCGCCCTGCCGGACGCTGGCCCGCCAGGGGCGTGCCTTGGTGAGGGCGATGCCGAATTCGGGCGCGTCGCGGTCCAGTTCGCCGATGATCAGCTCGGTCGCGGCGTCGGCCCGGGCCAGGACGGTGCCGTCGGGACCGATCAGTTCGGAGTTGAGGAGGGCGGTGGTCTGGGCCGGTGTGGCCATCGCCAGCCAGTAGTTGTTGATCGCGGCATGCGCCCGGGCCTTGACCTCGAAGACCGAATCGACCGGATAGGCCGACAGCAGCAGGCAGTCCACCCCGAGGCGTTCGTACTCTGCGAACAGTTCCGGGAAGTTGACCTCGATACAGACGGCGCAGCCGAACCTGAATCCGTTGACGGAAAAGATGCTCGGTCGGCTGCCCGGAGTGTAGTAGCGCAGGACCTCGGTCTGCGAGCAGTAGCGTTTGTCATAGCGGCCTGCCACCTGCCCGTCGTCGTTGATGACGTACAGACTGTTGTGCGGGCGGTGCGGCGGAGTGAGCCGGTGGGCGCTTCCCAGCACCACCCACAGCTGCAACTCGGCCGCGAGCACGGCCACGTGGCGGTGCTCCTCCTCGATCGCAGGCCAGTCCACCTGGTCCCAATCACTGATCTGCTCCTTGGCGTAGCCCGACAGACAGCCTTCGGGGAACTGGATCAGATGGGCGCCCGCTTCGGCGGCTTCGCGCATGAGCCGGCGGACCCTCAGGCCGTTGCGGCGGGCATCGTCACTGATCGTTGGCTGGGCGATCGCGATGCGAAGCGACGACGAAGCGGTCATGGACAGCAGCCTAGGCATGGCGGCGCCGCCATCCGCTCTATCCGGGTATCGCCTGGCGGGTCTCTGCCGGTGAGGGCAATGAGGACGGGCGTCCTGGACGCCGGCAGTGCGGTAGATGTGGACACGGAAGCCTTCAATTCCCCCGACGTCCGTTTCGTTTCCCGACCGGCAGAAATGAGCAGGCGTCGGCATTCCGCTCGGTCGCAGAGCGGGACGGACGCTCCCGTCCTCTGCCCGCCGTTGAACCCCGCCCCTGAGGGCGGGCCGCCGGGCGAGGCCAGCGGCGCAGGGCGGGTCTGCCGCAGAGCTGCTCCAGAGTGCTGGTGGGCCGGTGATGTCAGTGGTGCGCTTTACAGTGACTGCTCATCAGGGAGACCAGGGAGACCAGGGAGGGCGCGGGTGTTGGGCAGGGGCGCGGGGAACGGGGCAGCGGTGCCGGAGGGGCGCTACCTCTACGAGAGGCTGGGGGAGAAGACGTTCCAGCGGCTGTGCAACGCACTGCTTGCCCACGCCTTCAGCGAGACCCGCTGTTATCCGGTCGGGCATTCTGACGGGGGCCGGGATGCCGCCCGCCGCGAGGACGGCCGGCTGATCGTCTACCAGGTCAAATGGACCAGCAAGCCCCAGCAGAACGCCGTCGCGTGGCTGAAAGCGGCGGTCAAGGGCGAGGCCGACAACATCCGCCGCCTGGCCGCGGAGGGCGCCGAAGCCTACTACCTCCTGACGTCGGTAGCCGGGACGGCAGTTCCACAGCGCGGTTCCATGGACACCTTGGACGTGACCCTGGCCAAACTTGGCGCCCAGTTCGGCATCCCCATCCACATCTGGTGGCGTGCCGACCTCGACGCACGCGTGGACGCCGCGCCCACCGAGCTGAAGTGGGCCTACTCCGACATGCTCGCCGGCCAGGACCTGGTGCGCTATCTGATCGACGGAGCCGGACAGGCCGCGCACGACCACGCCCTGCGCTCGCTGGCGATGAAGGTCATCGCCACCCAGTGGGACGAGGACGCCAAGGTCAAGTTCAAGCAAGTCGAGCTGACCTCCCACCGCCTGGAGGATCTGTTCGTCGATGTCGAAGCCCTGCGGGTAGCGATGCCGACCGCGATCCGCAGGCGCGGCTTCGAGCAGATGGAGATCAACCATCTGGGCGGGGCGGCCGGTTATCTGCTGAGCACCCGCCAGCCGTTCACCCTGGTACGGGGGGAACCCGGCCAGGGGAAGTCGACCCTCGGCCAGTACCTGTGCCAGCTCCACCGGGCCGCCTACCTCGGCGACGAACAGCCCAGAGACGGCCGCAGGCCGTTCCTGGGCAGAACCCCGCTCCCTGATCCCCGGCTGCCACTGCGGATCGACCTGCGCGACTACGCTTCCTGGCTGGCCGGAAACGACCCCTTCAACGACGCAGACCGTCCTGCCCCTGCCCGGCCGCGCCGGCAGGGCTCTCTGGAAGCATTCGCCGCGCATCTGCTCACCGCCCGCAGTGGCGGCCTGCCCGCGAGCGTCGCCACGGTCAACGACATCCTCGAGCGACTGCCCGTCCTGATCGTCCTTGACGGCCTGGACGAAGTCGCCCGTCCCGAGGCCCGTAAGCGGGTTGTCGACGAGATCGACCAGTTCACAGCGCGGCTGCACACCGCCTTCCGGCCCCAGGTGATCGTCACCACCCGCCCCAATGTGGCGGGCCTGGCCGAACCCGCCTCGGAGCGGTTCGAGACGATCGCCCTGGACCGCCTGAACGAGACCCTGCGCATCACCTACCTGCACAAATGGGCGCGGGCGCGGGTAATCCCGGACAAGGAGCACCTCAGCCTGGAACGGATCTTCCGCCAGCGCTCCGCCGAACCCCACATCTCCCAACTCGCCGACAACCCCATGCAGCTGACGATCCTGCTGTATCTGATGCACAAGCGGGGCAACTCCGTGCCCGCCAACCGCACCGACCTCTACACCTCCTACATGGAGACCTTCCTCGACCGGGAGGCGGAGAAGACCACCGCGGTCGACGAACACCGCACCGACCTCGAAGAAGTCACCGCCTACCTGGGCTGGCACCTGCAGGCCGTCGCGGAGAAGGAGGGCGGCAACGGCCAGCTGCCGACCCGGGAACTCCAGCGGGCGATCCTCAACTACCTCTTCACCGTGGAGAAGAACGTTGCTCTGGTCGACGACCTCTTCACCGCCGTCACCGACCGCGTGTGGGCGCTGACCAGCAAGGTGCAGGGCACCTTCGAATTCGACGTGCAGCCGCTCAGGGAGTACTTCGCCGCCCGCTACCTGTACGACTTCGCCGGCGCCGACCAGCGCCAGTTCGACCGCGCGGAAGTCCTGCGCGAGCTGGTACGCAGGGGTTACTGGCTCAACACCTGCCGCTTCTTCGCGGGATTCGCCAAACCCAACGAACTGGCAGGCCTGGTCGAAACCCTGGAGGAGGAACGCGACGAGGGCACCCGCCCGCGCCAACTGCGCCTGTCCGCCTGGGTCCTGCTCGCCGACGGCGTCTTCAGCGGACGCCACCGCACTCAGAAGCGTGCCGCCGACCTGTTCCTCGACGACCTCAGCGTCCGCTTCATCCACCACGAATTGACCACCAACGACGACCTCCCCCTGCCCACGGCCGACCGGGGAGCCCAGTACCTGGCAGACCGGTTCCTCGCACAGGTCGCCGGCGACCCCACCTCGCCGGCGGCCACAGAACGCCTCCAGCTCGCCGTCCTCCTCCTGGACGACGCCGAAACCTTCCACGCCTGGTGGCAGCCCCACATGCGGGCGGCGCTTGGCACCGACCTGGAAACGGTCTGGCTGACCATCGGCACATCGTTCCACTGCGCCGCCCGGCTTCCCCGGCCCGATCTCGAACACCTCGCCCTGGCCGACTCCACCGCTGCTGCCGCCGCCCTGCACGCCGGCCTGGCTCCGCCGCCCGGCTCCCCGCACGAGCAGCAGCTCCTCCAGGCGGTCCTGAGCGGCCATGCGAGCGAAGCGATCTGTCCCGCACCCCACTACGCCGCCGACCTCCTGCGCATCCTGCGCCCGCAAAACTTCCTGCACAGGGCCGCTGGCAGCGGCTCCCTGCCCGTCCTGGAGAGCATCGGCCACCGCGATCCCGACCTGCCGGGCCAGCAGCGCACAGCGGCTCTGATCCGTCTGAAAGAACGCGATGCCGGCTTCGGCATCCTGCAGTCCGCCCTCACCGCAACCAAGGGGCAGAAGCAGACCACCTCACCCTGGAGCAACACAGCCCGGGCAATCAGCACCCTTCTGGGACCGTGCTGGCTGGCGGCGGAGATCACTGTGATCGGCGCCGCAGCGACCGCCTTCACCACCGGAGGCGACATCACCCCGGGATCGCAGCCCTTTGGACCCACGCCCGACTACGGCCGCCTGCTGCAGGAACTGCGCAGCAACCGCACCGCCACCCCATGGTGGACCGAACAGTTCACCGCCCACACCGATCCGCTCTCCCGCGCCACATGGACACTGGGCCTGCTCGCCATCGCCGACGAGGCCGTCGTCACGGAGCAGCTGCCCCGCATCGACGAAGCCCTGCGGACCCTCCCCGCCGATGTACGTCACGCCCTGCTCATGGCCTCAAGCCGGCTGGGTGTCACCCTCGCCCGCCCGATGTCCCCTGCAGTCCTGTCCGCCGCAGCCCTGCTGTCCACGGAGACCGCCCTCGCGGTCGCTCACTATGTCGCCCATCCCAAACAACTGCTGCAGGAGCGGGAACTGCATCCTCTGAGCGACGCCGCCCTGGCGGACATGGCCGCCTACACCACTGCTGCCTGGCCTGCCCGTATCGCCCTCACCACACGCATGAGCACCTCGCCCACCTCGCTCACCCTCGCCGCGCTGAAAGCATACGGGCCCCACACCGTGCTGCAGCCCGAGTCACCGGGCTTCGCCCCCGGCACCGCAACCACCATTCTCGAATCACCGTTCGATTACCCTATGTCCTTCGTCAACGCGGCCGACAGGACGGCACGGACCGGGTCTGACACCTACCTGGCCGATCTGGCCGACGCCGCCGGATGGTTCTCCTTCTGATACGACCCGCCCCGCGGGTGTCGGCAGATGCGGTGCCCGAACTGCCGCAAGCGTGCCCGTCGTGTGCACGCCATGTCTCAACGCGCGCTGGACGAGCGGCCGTTGGGTTCACGCCGGGCCATCGGCTGGCTGCAGGCGCGCCGGTACTTCCTTGACCGCAAACGCGCTTCCCGCGCGATGTTCGTCGAGCAGGTGCTGGATCTGCTGGCGCGCCACCGCCCTTCCAGCAGGGGGCTGGTGGGCCGGCTGCGGCCGATCGCGATCAAGTCCGGCGGCCGTCCCGCCACCCGCCTGTGCCGCCGACCGCGGCTGACTGCGGGCCGGACGCGTCTGGCTGGCGGCGCCAGCAGTGCCGGACCGCGCCCTGCGGGTGCTGGAGGCGGACGAGTTCGCCTTCCGGGGTGTGCGGACCGGCTTGTTCTCCAGGTCGGCTGACGTGACCAGTTGCTGGGCACGGTGGGGCCGGAGGGTTGGTCATGGCCGCCGAAACCGGGGCGGGCGTTGGCATCTCCACGGGCAACGCCGGAAAATGGCGCAATCCGACACCACCGGTGGGCGTGACCGTCCTCAGCGCCGGTACTGCCTGCACACGTCATGGAATGCCCACCGCCCGCCTTCATCTCTGGTCAAAGCCGCTTTCGGGGG
This sequence comes from Streptomyces sp. NPDC088747, assembly GCF_044751025.1. Classification (NCBI taxonomy): domain Bacteria; kingdom Bacillati; phylum Actinomycetota; class Actinomycetes; order Kitasatosporales; family Streptomycetaceae; genus Streptomyces; species Streptomyces sp. NPDC088747. The sequence goes on along the minus strand of NZ_JBIVKZ010000027.1, from coordinate 92,738 downwards.
AGAGCGGGCAGAGGCGGGCCAGCCCTGCGGGCGCAGCCGGCCGGGGCGGCGATCCGCAGCCCGCAACGCCTACAGGTGACGTGAACTAGCCCTGAAAAAAGCACAGTTGGGAGCGATCGGATGCGTCGTTGTCGGTGGCGGCCACCAGCATGGTGTGCGGCAGGGAACGTGACGACCATCTGAGGGGGGACCGCATGCCATTCGTGCGGCCGTACATGCGTTCTGACGGGAGACCGGTCCGCGGACATACCCGGTGGGCGCCGGGTGCGCGCCGGGAACTGACGATCTTCGCCTTCGCCGCGCTGGTCGTGCTCGGGCACGGCGGCAACGCGGACGCCGGGGACACATCCGGCACCCGGCCCCGACCGCAGGTTTCCTACCCGGTCCGCTACGACGGTGCCGGTGAGCAGGGCCGTGCGGTGCCGAGCCCGACGGTGTCGTATCCGATCAGGTTCGACACCCCCACCACCCGCCGGGCGGTGCCCACGCCGACGCTGTCCTACCCGGTCGACTTCTCGCGCATGGGAAGCGGACGGTGACCCGGCGTCGGCCCGCCCGCAGGCCGCGCCGCAAGCAGCAGGACGACAGCCAGTTCGTACTGATGGCGGTGATCGCGGCAGGGGTGATCGTCCTCGTGGTGGCGGTGGTCCACTGGCTGCTCGTGCACTGGTGGCTGCTGCTCGCGGCGGCTGTCGTGGCCGTGCCGGCCGGCGTCGTGTGGTGGCACCGGCGGGCGGAGCGCCTGCGCTGGGAACAGGCCCGGGCGCGCGCTCTGCGTTACGGCCTGGCCCAGTTGGACGCCCTCTCCCACCGGCAGTTCGAGTTCGCCGTGCGGGACCTGATGCTCCGGGACGGCTGCACGGACGCGGTCCAGGTCGGCGGGCAGGGAGACCTCGGCGCGGACGTGAAGGCGACCGACCCGCTGGGGCGCCGGTGGGTGATCCAGTGCAAACACCGCCGTAGCGGCGAACGGGGTGCCGCCGTGGGCGCCCCCGACCTGCAGGTCCTCAACGGCACAGGCCGCCCGGTCCACCGCGCCGACGTGGTGGTGATGCTGACCAACGGCAGGATCACCCAGCCCGGCCGCGCCTTCGCCCGCCAGCAGCGCCTCCACCTCGTCGACCGTCAACTGCTGGGAGCCTGGGCGTCACAGAGCCGGCCTCTGTGGGAACTGCTGCCCGCGCTTCCCGCACTCCGCAGGCCCTCCTCCCTCTCCTGAGAGGATCTGCTGAAGGGCCGTCACCGCAGACCCGGCAGCGCGTAAACCCTTCTGGATGGAACCGAGTTGGGCAGATCGCCAGTTTCCGGGCGAGGTGTCCGAGCCCTGGTGCAGGATGAGGGCACTGGGCTCCGTCCCTGTGCGGAAAGCCAAAACCGGGATGAGATCTGCTGCGTCGATGGGGGCGTTCGTGTTCCAGCGTCATCTTCACCGTCACGATGACGTCGATCGGGTGATGTCCGCGCTGGGGAGTGATCCTCAGTGCCTGCCGGTGTTGATCACATGGGGTGCGGCGCTGCGGCAAGACGTGGCTTCGGCACTGCGGGAGGTCATCGCGACCAGAGCGTGGCAGAGCGACTCCCGTGTCCGCAGTGCCGCGGTGAACTGGCGTGAGGAACCCCGCTTCCAGGTCTTCCTCCACGACGGGCTCGAAAAGCGCCGCAACCGCGGCCCCAAATACGAGCACCTGGACATCGCTCTGCTGACGTTCCCCGAAACCCGCGCCGCTCTCTACCGGGTGAACGCGGCGGAATGCCCGCAGCACTGCCGAACGGAGACCGGCACCTTTGCCGAGGACCGTCATGCGGACGACTACCGCGAGGCACTGTTCGGCTGGTACGCCGCCATCCAGCACGCGCACGCCTGCGTCGTGCGGGCAGCGCGCTGGTTTACGGCCGCGCAACCGTCCGACTCCCGCCGGCCGGAGACCTTCACCGACTGGATAAGCGGAACCCGGCACCGCCACAGCAGCGGTAGCGCACAGGAGACGGCCCCGGCCGCCCAGCATGCGGTGCGGGAAATCATCCTGATGATGCATGCCTGGAGCCCGCACACCTTCGAAGCCATCGACGTGGCCTTCCAGAAGGCGGAGGGACAAGACGCCTCCCACGCCTGGGGCGGCGGCTTCGAGCCCGCGGGACGGCCCGAGGCCCAGGCCGCCGTGGAAGCACTCGCGAGCGTCCTGACCCCACAAGAACGCCGGCAGGTCCGGGACGTTATCGACAGTATCGAAGCCGACGACGAGGACCGCGACATGGACCTTGCGAAGGACAGCACACGGGCCTGCACCAGCGACCGCCACAGCACCTACGGCGCCGAATCCGGCGAGCGTGAGGCTTGCGCCACGGCCCGGGCCCGCGTGTACGAGGAGGCCTCCCAGCCCTGGAGCGAAGGCGTCGACCGCACGGCCGGCGCTGCCCGCCTCGCCCGGTTCCTGCTCGGACCCCGCAACGACCGGATCAGCACCGCCCTCGCAGTAGCCCGCGCGGCCGTCGCCCGGGACACCACCGACACCACACCGCAGTTCTGGCACGACAACGCCCCACTCCTGAGGCAAGCCCGTGAAGCCGCGGGACTCGACCTCGACGACGCTGCCCGGCATCTGGGCATCAAGTCCGCCACGCTCGAGCGCTTCGAGCAGGCAGCGGGCAAGCTCCCCGGACGCCCGGTCTCCCTCGGCTACCTCCAACTCCTCACTCTGACCTGCACCCAGACGGGCCGCACCGTCCCCGACTGCATCCCGCAGGCCATCTCCCAGCCGGTGACCTCCCTGCCGACCACCTTGTAGTACGCCACCGCCACCCACTGTGCGAGGAACCCCGTGTTCGAAGAGGTACATCACCGGCCGTGTGGACGCCCCACCAAGTCCGGCGCTCCCTGCCGTGCGCAGTTCTCGGGTCCGGGCTTCGCCTGCAAACTGCACACCACCGACCACGAAAAAGCCCTCGTGGAGGCATACGGGCAAGGCCTTGAGGCCGGCCGTGCTCAAGAAAGAGAGTGGGGACAACGCGTAGAGGCCGCACAGGTCGAACGCCTTGAGCGCCAGATACGAAGCCTGCGGGAAGAACTCGACGCCAAGAACCGCCGCTTCGAGGTCGACGGCGACCAGGCTGTCACCGTCGACGGCTACGGATACCGCTGGAGCGGCTCCGGCATGCTCGAAGTCGGCGACCGTGTGCTCTTGCCCGAGAACTACGTCAGCGCCATGCGCCACGGCCCGGGCCCCTTCCCCGGGACCGTGACTGAACTAGGCACCACCTATACCGGAACTCTCAGCAGGGTCATCTCCCGAGCACCCGCCAAACCACGGCAGACCGGCTGAAAACCACAAGCTCAAAGCCGTCATCCGGACCGACCAGCGGAGGCTTTCCGTGAAACGCGAGCGCGCCACCACGCTCCTCAGAGACATGCTCGACCGGCTGGAGGGGGGAGGCTGGCCGCTGGACCTTGTCGACGAGATCCTCGTCTTCGGCTCCTACGCACGCGGCGCACTGAACCCCTCGGACGTCGACCTGGTCGTCGAGCACCGCAGGGACGACCGCCTCACCTCCGAGTTCCTTCACTCCTTGTCCTACGGCGGCGACCCCTCCGCCTCGATGAAGCGCGCCCTCAAGGGCAGAAGCCGCGGCCTGCAGATCCACTTCGGTGAACGCAAGAGCCTCGAAGCGGAAGGGTTCGAGCTGACCCTGCTGTGGACACGGGGCGAACCCGTCGATGCCGCCCGCGCCCGTCTCGCCGCCATCACTCCCGACCCCGAGGCGGGCCGGGCCCCACGCGACCACATGATCGAAGCCTTCGACGGCATCGACCGCTGGGTCCCGCGCCCGGTCCGCATCGATCTCACCGACCTCGTCGACCGCAAGGCCGCGACCATCCGCCAACTCCAGCTCCCCGACACCGAACCCGCCCACCCCGCAGCCCTCGAAGCTCTCACCCGCTGGAGCGAGACGAGCCCGCTGCGCCGCGCCGCGGCAGCCGTCCTCGCCCACCTCGAAGCCACCTCCCGCCCCCTCGACTCCGTCTACCTGCACGGGGAACCAGTCGTCGGCAGCCGCTACAGCGACACCACCTGGCAGACCGCCGTCGGCTTCGGCTGGAGCCACCACCGCAGCATCCCCCGTCACCTGCAGGAGGGCACCGACTGGTTCGAGGTCGTCCGCCCCACCCGGACCCAGCCCCTGCACACCCTCCACATCACCGTCCAGGACCGCTCCGCCCTCCCCGACCTGTGACGGCCGCCCATGCCCGGGTGAGCCGGCGTCAGCCGACGGTGCCGTCCGGCAGACCGGACGGCACGACTCCTGCCCGATGCCCTGGCCGGCGCCGTGTCGGCGAACACCCCACCATCGGATGCGCACCACACTCCCGGCGCATGCGGTGAGGGACCTCTTCACGCGGACGGGTCGAGGCAGGCGGCCAGCCGCTGCTGCCAGACGGCGTCCCCTTCGGGCAGGACAGCGCGGCAGATCTGCTGGAGGGTGCCGTCCTCGCGCCAGAGAAGAAACCGGCGCCGGCAGGCCTGGAAGGAGCCCAGAGCTGGAGGAAGCCGCCTCCACGCCTGTCCGGTGCAGGCGATGTGGACGATGCTTTCCAGGATCTGCCGTTCGCTGCGGGGACGGCCACCGGTATGCGACCGCGCGGGCAGCAGCCCGGACAGGGACTGCCAGGCGACATCGCTGATCCGCGGCCGCCACACCGGCATCCCGCCGGTCAGCGACAGCAGTTCATCAACCAGACGCCGCTGCTGTGGCAACAACAGTGTCCGTCGCGCATTCTGCTCCCGCAGCCAGGCGGTGATGTGCTCGTCGTTCGGGGCGCCGGGCCACCACTCGACACTGTCCGGGAGCCCGGCCAGGTGGTAGCGGGCGGCCCACCACATGCGTTGCCAGGCCACCGGCCAGGGTGGGTTCCACCATGCATCGAGGTCCGTCAGGCGGTGCCCGAGCCGGGTGAGCCGGCCAAGGCTGCGCTGCCGCTGGCGTTGATTTCGGAGCCAGGCCCCCAACGCGAAACCGTCAACGATGGTGGGCTGGGACACGGCCAGGTGCCCGTGACGAACCGTGTAGGCGTGTGCGACAGCCAGGCCGTCGGCGGCCGGACGCCGCCGCCCGGCCCACGTGTGGAACACCTCGACCTCGCCCGTCGACAACCCGAGCTCAGCCAGCAGCACCCGCTGCCCATCGTGCAACTGCCCGTAGCAGGAGATCTGGTGGCGCAACCACCGCTGAAGCCAGACGGGCAGCCGGGCCAGATTGTCACCCCCATGCACCGGCCCCTGCTCGTGCACATAGGTGCGGGCGCGGTACCAAGCACGCTGCCAGTCGACGGGCCAGGGCGGGTTCCACCATGCATCCAGGCGCCGAAGCTGCTGCGCCTGCTCCGCGGTCAGTGAGACCGCATCAGCACGCCGGTTGGCCAGCCACCTCCCCAGATCGAACCCTTCCCGCACCCGGCCGCCGGTGTGTGCGACGGCCAAGTGCCCGAACCGCTCCACATGAAGACGGGCCTGCTCCAGTCCTTCGGCGAACAACTGCGCATGCCGCTGCTCCAGCCCACGGCCGTGCCCGGCCCGCCGCGGCACCGCCAATTCCGCCCGCCACCCCCGAGCCGCCGGTACGCCCGGTCCTGCTGCACCTGAACCCCCACGGGCGCCTGGGCCCGCGAGAGGGGTTGCCAGCCGACGCAGGCCTGTTCCTACCGCCACCGGCCGATGCGCACTGTGCACCCACCACAACCCGTACCTCCCCTGTTGCTGCGGCGACCCCGCCGGACGGCGCCCCTCGCGGACTACCGCACGAGCAAAGGACGCCAACGGCCCGCCATCACCCTCTGCTTCCAGCTCGTCCAGCCACACCCGCCCCAGACGCTCGCCCAACACGGCAGCAAACCGCTCACCACCACCTCGGCCGCGCACCTGGGCATCCACACAGCTCCCGGCAGCCAGCTGCCGCATCCGCGGATCCACCAGAACTCCCGCGACCGCGACGACCTCCGGGAACACCACCACGTCCCGTACCAGCAGCCGCCACTGCTCAACGCCCCAGCCCACCGGATCCGGACACCAGCGGCGCGTAGCCGTAACCACCTGCTGCACACGCGGTTCCCACACCGCATCCCGCTCCCAGAACTCCCTCCGCCCCCACCACCCGCACACGACTGCGTGAGCCAGCCCGAACACTTCACGCGGCGCCGCGCCAATCGTCGTCCCAGCCTGCGCCACCCGGCCCCAACGACACTGCGCCCGGGCCAGCTCCACCCCCAAATCCCCGGCATCGACAAACTCCACCGGATGCCCCTCGCCCACATCCAGCAGCCACCGGCCATGCCGCACACACAACCGCTGCCACTGCTGCCGGTACGCCCACACCCGTCCTCCACCACTGCCCCGCCGAGCCGCGCACAGTCGGCAGCCGAACACCACCGGTCCCCACTCCGAAGCTCCCGTCCGCCACCTCGCCCACCCCTGCCCATCCCCACTATTACTGGCCAACACCGCAGGGCCGGCCGCCCAGGACGGCAACGCCCGCGCCAGATGCCCCGCTGGCACGCGACACCAGCCGGCCAGCTGCCCCTGCGCCACTTTGTCGAGGAACACCTCGCCGTCCGGACGTACACCACGTCTTCGGGGCATGGAGTTCGCCCACTGCCACCATGTCGTCAGGTCGGTCACCTGCAGCCGGTAGCCAGCCGCCACCCGGTGCAGAAAAGACCATGTGGTTTCCCCCTGCACAGGTGTCACCCGCAAGACCGCCTCCATGGGATCGCCTTTTGCTCCGGTGGGACCGTGCAACCGGACTGTCAGGTCACCCTGGCCAAGCTGGCGAGAGGCACTCGGGGCTTCTCTCGCCCACTCGGCGGTCGGGTTCGAAGTGTGCAAGCCATGACGTGTCGCGTTTCGTTGATGCCCGGCAGAAGGCGGCGTCTGTGCTGCGTTCTGCCAGGCGCCCGGCCCACGGGCGGACTTGGGGAAAGAAGTTCAGGAACAGAGCAATGAGGCGACGGGCCGTCAGCCGGATTCCTGGCCGGGGCCGTCGGCACCGGCCTCCAGGGCCTTGTCGACGAACTCCCGTACCAGCTGTCTGACCTGTGCGGCCGGCACGACCTGTTCCCACTCGGGGGTAGATGTGCACTGCCAGCAGCGCACCCGGAAACGGATCGATCCGTCTTCCTGAATCGCACCCCACGCGGAGTAGGACTGCTTCGTACACGGGCCGTGAGGGTCGGGTACGAACGTCTGCAGCACGATGTCGGGCCGGTGGCGCGGCGGCACGGTCCTGTCGCGGCGGCAGCCGTCGCACAGCAGGAGATGGCGGACCGCCCCCGGCCGGTGGATGAACCTGTAGCCGCCGCCTTCGTAGGTGTTGCAGCTGGCACACACCGGCCCGCGCACGAATCCGTGCGCGTGGCAGTGGTCCCAGTACACGGCCTGCCGAGGACTGGGGCACAACCGGCACAAGAACGCCTCCGGCTGCGAGTTCTTCAGCAGCGACGCATACAGCCGACCGCGCAGGTGGTCCTTGTAAGGGCGGGCGACGGAGGCGGCGCACGCGGGGCACAGGGTGGTGTAGCCGCTGTTGCTGGACGTGCGCCACTTCCAGACGTCACCGGTGGCGCTGCAGCGGCTGCATCGGGTGGCCTGTTCGACGCACTCGGCGGCGATCTGGTCCGCGCGGTCGAGGAGGGCAGCGTAGGCGCGCGGGACCATCCAGGTGGTGCCGGACCAGGTCAGCAGCGGCAGCGGACTGGTACAAGCGATGGGTGAACGGCCGTAGCGTTCCTTGACCTGCTCGAAGGTCGCTCCGCACCCCAGCCCGTAGCGGTTGGACAGGGTGCCGCTGAACGGCTGCTGTCCTTCGCAGCGGCAGCCGTTCGCGCTCTGGTCCTGGTAGGAGATGTGCTCGAACCAGCGGTGGGTCTGTGAGCGCCACGTCTGGTTGTGCTCGGTGGACGAGAGACGGGCGTCGACCAGGTCGTCGGGATCGAAAGGGAGCGAGGCGAGTCGGTCGCCGGCCGTGCGGATGTCCCGATCGTCCAGCCGCCACCGGCCCTTGTACTTGTAGCCGCGCACGGCGGTGTCTCCGATGAGGACGTGGTTGCTGATCTGGAAGGTGTAGCGGGACAGCGAGGCCGGCGCTGCGGGGACGGGGCAGCCCTCGGTGAGTTCCGCCAGCAACTGGTTGGCGTACTCCGGACTGATCGATGCCATGGGTGTGTCTCTCCTTCGTGCGGGCGGGGTGAGCGGGCGGGGTGTGCGGTTGTGTGGCGGCCTGCGGACGCCAACGCGATACGGCCGGGGCGGAGCTGGCTGGGCGGGAGCCGGGGCCGGGGCCGGGGCCGGGGCCGGGAGATGTCACGGGCACGGTGCTGGCCCGGGCCGCGGCGAAGGCACCGGTTCCCAGCCACCGGTGAGGAAGGCTGCCCCCGCCTCTTCGGAGAGGCTGCGGGGACGGCGGTCGGTGAGGAAGCCGACGCGTTCGCTGTACTCGGTGGGCCGTACGGCCGCCCGGTGCACCGTCCACAAGCCGTCGCTGTCGGTGCCGTCCGCAGCGGTGAGCCGGCGCAGCCACCGATGGAGCGGATCGGTTTGTGCTGCTGTCCTGGGCCTGGTGCGGGTGTAGGCGATCAGCCAGTCCGCGAGCCACGGCCTGCCGGCCCGGCGGCTGATTTCCCCGAGCAGCAATTCCGTTGCGGCGCCTGCCCCTTGGACTGCGGCGGTCTCGCGCAGCCGCTGCTGCCAGCGCGGAGCACCGAGCAGCGTGGCCACGGCGATCGTCTCCGGGTAGGACACCAGCGCATGCGGCACCACGGCCGTCGGCACGGATCCCGTGACCACGGCCAGCCGCCGTACACGGTCCTGCCAGACCTTCTCGGACCTCCACCCCTGTACCTGCCACGACCACACCACCGCCGCGGCGAGGGCCACCACGTCCGCCGCATCCGGACGGGCCCGTGCGAGAGCAGAGTGATGGCGGTGAGCGGTGAGAACCTCGGGCAGGGTCTCCAGCGGAATGCTCGCCGGCCTCCCGGGATGCGCGAGGAGCCAGCGCCGGTGACGCCGGCAGACGTGCCCGGCCGTTCCCGGATATACCAGAACCGGCTGTCCAGGCCTCCAGGCCCGCCCGGTACACGCAGGACAGGTCCCCACCCATGCCTCGCCCGGCATGTACCAGGCCGCCCGCGGGTTCTCGTCGTCCGCGAGCCGCCCGTGCGGGGCGGCGAGAGCGGGCAGCAGGCGGGCGAGCCGGGACAGGGGAAGACCGGTGGAGCGGGCCAGGGCCGTTCGCGCGGGTGTGTTGAGGAACAGTTCCAGGCCGCTGCCCGGGGTGCCCGTCACCTGTACCCGGTGCGCGCCGCTCAGGATGCCCCGTAGCAAGTCCTGCGCGGGCAGACCGTAAGGGGCGGCCATCCTGCGGAACCAGGAGCCGGTCAGTTCCCCGGCCACGGGCGGGATACGAACAAGCGTGGAGGCGGAGGCTTGCACCGGCATCGTCCTTTGCACGTGGGGGTGTTGAGGGCAGGGCGGGGCAGAGGAGCGCGGCCATGGATCAGCGCCCCGTCGGCACGGGAAGGGGGGACTACAGGGCGGGCCCGCGGCGGGAGGCCCGGGTGGGGCCTTCCGCCACGCCGGTCAGTTGCCGGGGCCTTGCCGCCGGGTGGCGCGCGCCACGTTCGTGGCCTGGACGTCGAGGAGCACCTGGGACAGCTGTTTCTTCGTGATCGCGAGGCTTCCGTCCAGGATGGAGCGGATCGCGGCCTCCCTGACAAGGAGGGAGAGACTGGCCATCACGCCGCCGGTGCGGAGATGGATGTAGGCGGCGTGGCCCACCAGCGTTCCGGGCCGGTGACGGGCCAGCCGCAGCGCCCCCTCCATGTCGCCCAGGAGCGTGCGCCACATCTTCTTCTGCTCCGGGGTGCCGTTGAGCAGCGGGGGAGTGCGCAGGAGTTTGCAGCGAGCGGCGAGCTGGGCACCGCGGGGCCCGGTCAGCAACGGTGAGTCCTCCACGTTGACACCGGCCAGCACGAACGTCGCAGGTACTCGTTCCATCAGGGTCTTGACCTGGTCGGAGGTGTCGGCGCCAGGCCGGGTACGGGTGTTGAGCAGGTGCACGTCGTCGATGAACACCAGCCGGGTGCCCCGCTCGTACAGGACGTGGCACACGGCGTTGGTGATGGTGTATTCGGTCATCCGGTCGTGGACGGGAATGCCGGCGAATCGGGCGAGGACCTTGGCCAGGTTCCTGGGCGTGTAGGTGGGCGGGACGGAAGCGAACAGCACGGGCATGGACCCCTCCAGGCCCGGCCGGCGGCGCCGTTCGCTCAGTTCGAAGGACCGACCGAGTTCCATGAGCGTGGTCGACTTTCCCGCCCCCGGCGGCCCGGACACGATCAGCCCCCGCCGGGCGGTACCCGGCTGCTTGTTGTTCACCAGCAGAGTCACCCTCAGCTCCGCCTTCGCCCGCTCCATGGAAGCCGTCTTGAGGGTGACGAACTCCGAGTGGTAATCCAGCAGCCTCGTACGGTCCCAGGACGGGTCGTCCACCGGAGGAGCGGTCACCCGCAGACGGCAGACGTACTCCTGCCACCGGACGCAGTCCGTGACCGCGCCGGGAGTGACCTCGCCGTCGGAGAAGTCGCCCACGGCAGCAGTTACGGCAGCCACTGGTCCTCCTCAAGGTCCTGGTCACTGAGGATGAGAGACCCTCCCGAGACATGGCCGGCCTGCGGCCCGTCACCGGCGATGCGCTCGTCGTCGTCCTCATCCGGCAGGGTCTCGTCGTCGGGATCCGGCGCCGCGTACACACCGGCCAGCCCGAACGACGGGGCGAGCACGTCCAGCATGCTGATCTCGCCCGCAGGCACCGGCACCGCCTCCGAGGCGCGGGACTTCGCCATCACCCGCCGCTCCACGCTGGACAGCTTCTCTTTGCCCGCGGCCCGCCGGAGGAAGGCGTCCAGGGCCAGGGCCAGTTCGGCCTCGTGTTCCTCACGCGAACCGGTGCGCTCGACCACCTTGCAGAGGTGTTCCCAGACATGGTGCGTGAACGGGAGGGCGACCGAGGTGGCGTGGATCCACGCCACCTCACGGAAACCCTCTGGCAGCCGAACCCAGATCCGGACTGGGTCGTAGGGGTTGTAGTGCACCTCCCACAGGCCCTTTTGCACCCGTACCCCGGAGTGCTGCCCGCGGTGTCCGTTGAGGCAGCTGCCGTCATAGGTGCGGTAGTCGAACCGGATACCGGCATCGGTGATCGGCTGCCAGCGCACCGGCAGCAGTTCCACGAAGTTGTCCGCCGACAAAGGCACCGGCACGTATCCGGCGACGGGCAGCAGCGCCGCCCACATCTGGTTCGGGCTGAGAGCCTTCTTCGGCATCAGTGGATGCCGCAGCCCCGCGTGCGGGCGGTGGTGCCAGTACACGAGGAACTCCTCCCACAATGCCTGGAGTTCAGCCGCGGTCCACAGCTGCTCCTGCTCGACTTTGGAACCACGCTCGCTCACATTTGAGCCGGTGTAGCCGGGCAGCCACTGGCAGAACAGCGAATTGATCGAACCGAATGACCTCTCCACATGGCCCTTGGCTGGCCCGTTGGCCGGAGGCACCGGCTGCAGCGAGATCCCCAGGCTCTCGCACGCGGCCCGGGTGGCCGCAGAGACGAACACCTTGCCCTGGTCGACCACGACCGTCTCGGGCACGATCACCGGACGGGCCGCCGCGTCCTTCAGCCGCCCGTCGATGCCAGTCAGCCGCTCGTGCGGCACGACCGAGGAGGCCATCGACAGCGCCGCGGACCAGCCGGGCCGCATCACCATCGGTGTCATCATCTGCGCCAGCAACACTGCCACGTCCGTCAGCTTGCTCCCCACCGGCCGCAGTACCCCCCACAGACCGCGCATGGCCACATCCACGGCGATGGTCAGCTCCAGCCGCCCCACCACCCCGTCGTCCAGGACCACCAGTACGTCCAGCGGCGAACTGTCCAGCATCACGATCTCGCCCGGACGCAGCGCCAGCGTCGGTGTGAACGGCGGGGCCGGACGGGCGGCTCGGGCACGCCGCTGTGCCACCGTCCCCTGCAACCCGAGGGATGACTCCACCGTGTCGAGGAGCCTGTTGAACGTGGACTGCGGCGGCACCTCGGCTGTCCGCCGGCCGGGCTCGTCGTGGTGGTCGTCCAGCCACCACTGCACCTCCCCGCGCATCCGCTTCTTCCACCCTCGCGACCGGGAGCGGGAAGCTTCGACAGGCAGCAGGACGCGCAGCGCCTCGACCACCCGGGGATCGGCGCGGGCCAGCCGCGCCGAGCTGCGACGCTTCTTGACCAGCCCCCACACCCCGTCCGCGTGGTAGCGCGCACGCCACCTGCGCACCGTCGCCCGGCTCACGCCCGTCCAGCCCTGCGCGGTCAGTTCGTCGGCCTTCGCCTGCTCACGCTGGGCCAGCGTGGTGGACGCGGGATCGTACTCAGGCCTCACCGACGCCGTGCCGTCCGGGGCGGGACGCCCCGTCTCCACCTCACGGACGTGCCGCTCCAGTTCGAACGCACGCCACTGCTCGCCCTCGGATACCGTCGACAGCAGGCCCATCTGCGGTACCCGCAGACGCGGCGGACCCCCGACCGGCTCGAACGACGCATCGCTGAGCAACTCCGCCAGCCCGAACACCGCCAGCGTGTCCTGCCCGTCTTCCTTCTCCGTCCCGGACAGCCAGACCCGCGCACCTGACACCGAGGATGCCTCGATACCCGCGACGGTCCATTCCCGGCCGCCGTAGCGCACGCCGGTGCCGGGCCTGAGCCGGGGCCCGCTCACTGCCCGCTCTCCTTACATGCCACTGCCACGGTCCGCTCGTGCAACGGGCGCTCCAGCGGCACGCTCAGCACACCCACCCACAGTGCGTGGAACACCGACGGCCACACCGCGATCGGATCACCCAGCAGCCGCACCCCCTCGGCCAGCACCGTCGGCGCCCGGAAACACTCGACCACCTCCGGCAACCGGTCCTGCGCATACCGCGGATGCCGATAGCCGGCAAGCCAGCGCACGTTGGCCTCCACCGTTGACTGCGGTGGTGCGATCAGACGGTAGTGCCAGCCTGCGGCGGCCGCAGCACGCTCCAGGTGGGCGGCCCGCCAAACCAGCCGCCGCCCCGCCCCGAACCGGCTCGCACAGTCCACCAGCAGTCCGCTGCCGTCCGTCAGACGTGCCATCAGGTGAGGCACGTGCGACACGGTCCTGCCGCTCCGGCCGCGCCACGACAGTTCCACCGGCCGGCAGGCCATGGCCGTCACCCCTGGATCATGATCCAGCATCATGAGCTGCGTGCGCATGGCCTTGAAACCGTGGTGCACCAGGCACCTGTCTGTCGCGGACCAGTACCAGCCCGGTGCCGAGCGCCGCCCCTTGCAGACAGGGAACCGCCGCACCGACAGGCACTCCTCCAGCCGCTGTTCTCCGGCTGTCTCCAGCCAGGGCAGTTCGTACTCGGTGCCGTCCGGGCGGATGAACCGTGCGGTCACGTGTGCCGGATCAGCGAAGCGACGGCTGATGCTCAGTGGCGGTGGAGAATCAGCCTGCCGGTGTGCTTCGAAAGACAGAGGGATCACGAACAACTCTCATGTAGGCAGGGAGAATCGGGACGGAAGTCACTGCTTGCAACGCAGGGCAGACGTCTGACACACGCAATGGAGACGTCAGCCGGACGCACGACGGCGAGCCGTGGTTCGCACGCCGCGCGCACACCAATAAGGCGCGCGGTCACAAGAAGCGGAAGCAGAGCGGATCCAGCGCCATCACCGATGGGAGCGCTTTGGGGCAGCAGCAGACATGGTGAGCTCTGAGTACGGCATAGCACCGTTCGTGAGGGAGCTTGCGCGTCGCCCGATAGGACATGCCCGCCAAGGCAACCAGCTCTCGTGAAGTTTCTTGCCCTCGACCAGGTGCTCAACGATCCTGTCGCGCAGCGGCCGTCGGTATGAGCGTTCACGGGAGGTAGGCACGAGCCATTCCACTCGCTGCCTTGCGCCTGTCGGCTGTCGGCTGTCGTAGGGTCAGCTGAAGTAGCCGCAGTGGATCAGGGCAGATCGCCAAAGAGAGTGTCTTGGACTGGCGGTGCGTTGCGCGGGCGGGGGAGCGGGCGGCGCTGATCCCTCGGCGGTGGGGATGTGCCGGCCGCGCCGTCGGTCAGCGCGTACCGGCAAGCGGCGCGCAGGTCGGGCAGCTCGAGCTGCGCGCCCATGAAGCCAAGGAAATCCGCGACGTTCCAGTCGATGAGAGCGCCCTGGCGAGACAGATACAGCCCCACGGATTCGATGGAGTAGCTGTCGCTGTAGTCCAGTAGAAGGTAGCCAGCGAGCTGGTAGAGCTCAGCGCGACCCATTCGTTCCGGACGGATAGTGGCTTTACAGTCGATCAACTGGCCGCGGAGTATGAAGTCGGCGTCGGCTCCTCCTACATGGAGGCTGCCGTCGAAGACTGGCCCGCAGACGCGCTGCGCGGCGGGCAGCTTCCGCAGGCCGCCGAAGGGCCCCGGATGCGCCGCCAACGCCATCTGCCGGCGAATGTCGTCGACGACGTAGGCTGGCACGGCATGGACGATTTCGTCCAGCGTCGCTCCGGGCCGACTGGAGCCCAGGCTGTTGCCGCGCACCCATCCCACGTGGCGGAAGATTGCCTCAAAGCTCGAGGCAACGTGACACAACCGCACCAGACGCTCCTCCGTCTCGGATCCGAGCTCCAACGGCTGACCGTCGCTGCTTTCGTACTGTTCCAGTTCCTTGAGTAGGACCGCCCCCGCTGCCTGCACCGTGCTGATGATGGCGGGATCCGGCCAGCCGTCGTCGTCGATGACCGCCCGCACGAGGCCTTCCTTGATCGGCTGACCGGTGGGTGCTCCGAGGCTGATCCGCAGTCGGTGGTCGATTGTGTGGCCCAGCATGCGGTATTTCGGCCGCCGCTCCGTTGTGGCAGCGGGTTTCACCGGCGCGGGATAGCGGGCCAGCCGCCTGCGGTAGTCGGATAACAGGCCATCGGTACCAGGCAGATGCTCGGCGAGGAACCGCGACATCACCGACGCCTGGTCCTTAAGGGACGAGGTGAGACTCATGGGCGCATCCTGGCGCACCCGTCCGGCAGCGCATGCGGTGTCCGGCACGGTACCGGGCGGTAGCCGAAACTTCACGCCATCCCGGCTGTAATGGGCGCACGGACGCACTGTCAGACCCGGCCGCTACAGTGCCCCGCTGCTTCCGCGAGGACACCAGTCCGAGCTCGGACCTCGCTTGACGGCGGAGCCCTCCAACCTGCGCTGATGATGGAGCGAACACCAAGATGAGGCGGGAACGTCCAGGTGGCGCCCGGCAGTGCAGTGGGCAGTCAGCCAGGCATCGGTATCAGGGGCGAGGGGCGGACGGCCGAGTGCTACACGCGTTGCGTCCCAGTAATACATGGGAACAAATGACCGAAAGAATCACGGTGCACCTAGCCCGCCTTTAAGTTCGGCGTGTGTTCAAAACGCCACCCGTGTCAGAGCACATCGGAGCCATACGCCGTTGACATGCCTGACCTATTGGCGCCGAGGCCGCTACCGCGAACTGGGCTCCTTATGCAGCGCACACGCCCGCCACAGCCCATGACAGGTGCGCCCTGCCGACACCGCGAGCAAGGGGCATGAGGGAGATTCGCCGCCCGCCAGGCGGGCTCCCTCTGGCTGTATCACCATCCACCCCACCGCCTGGTTGTCGCGCTCGCCTACCGCACTTCATCCGAGTTCTTGGCGAGCACCCCGGCCTCGGACACCGAGCCGGCTTCAGTGACGCGGACGAGTCCTTGCCAGCGCCACCAGCAAGAGCTTCCGGCTGACGAATTGAGGCCAGGCCCGCACCGTCCACGTCACCAACGCTTACCGCCACCTCTCAACACCGGCTCCACGCCGTACCGAGAAAGATTCAGACGATGAGCAGACACTCCGCGATCGACGACCTCCTCGCCACGTGCCATCCTCTGCCCGCACCCGCCGAACGCAGCCGTCTGCGTACCAGCCTTGCCCTCACCGCATGTGCAGTAGCCCACGCGGTCGGTGTCGACCCCGCCACGCTCCACGCGTGGGAAGAGGGACAGGCCGAGCCGCAAGGACCCGCCCGTGACGCCTACGCCTACTTCCTCACACGCGCCCGCACCTGCGCTGCCGATCAAGCCCAAGCTGCCAGCGAGCCCCACCTCACCATCAGCCGACCGGCGCCCGACACCCCTGCCGACTTCTTGCCGCAGCGCGCCTCGTGCGTGCTGTGCGGAAATCCGGCCACCGAACAAGTGGACGGCTATCCGCAACACCTCACCGTTGCCGAGTGCACCAAGGCAGCCACCCCCGCACCGGCCCTCAGCCTGTCCAGGCCCGAGGCGACACCCAAGCGCCTCACCCCGCGCCCCCGCTCCGGTGTATCGCAACGCTTCAGCAGCCGTCAGGACCCGATTGGAGATGCTGTCGTTACAGCCCTGGACACCCACAACGGTAATCAGCACCAAGCCGTCGCAGCACTCACCGCGCGCGCAATCCCCGACGCCATACGGCTGCTCGATGCGTGCCGAGTGGGCGCCCGATACGACATCGTCCGACACCCCGCACTACCCGAGATGCTCCGCAAGCCGTCCCCGCACGCACCTGACCGCGTCTGGGAGGCACGCCCTGACTGGCAGCGTGCACAGGCATCAGAGCGGACGGATCAGGTGGTGACACTGAACATCAACGGTGCTTTCCTAGCCGCTTTGAAGACCCATCTTCCCCTCGGCAAGCTCCAGCCCACCGCCCCTTACCCTCACGACCGGCGTCGGGCCGGCATCCATCTCATCACCCCCTCAGCCTGGGAACATGACGCCTACCTACCCGATCCTCTTGGCCCGCGCACTGAGCCCGGACCTGTCTGGATCACCGAGTCCACTCTGCGGCTCCTGCTGCGCTTATCGAGCTCTCAACATGCGCGGTGCGAACCGCCGGTCATCCACGAGTCCTACACGTCCGGGTCCACCGAGAATCTGCTTGAGAAGTTCCGCACCACTCTGCGCGACGCCCGGACCCGGGCCCTCGACGAGGAGGACACAGTCACGCTGGAGTACGTAAAGGCCCTATACTCCCGATTCGTCTCCACCCTGGGGGAGCCGACATCAAACGGGGATCTGCGCCGTCCTGACTGGATGCACATCATCCGCGCACAAGCCTTCGCCAACCTGTGGTCCAAGGCCTACAAGGCATACACCGAAGGCCTGACCCTCCTGAGGGTGCGTGGCGCGGACGAACTGCACCTGCAAGGAGAGTGGCGACGAGTCTTCCAAGAAGGGCGGGACCTCCCCCAGGTCGAACTGAAGGACACCTACGACGTCGCAACGCTGTACCCCACGGCAGAGTCGACAACGCAGAAGATCTGCAACGACCCATATATCGAGAAGCGACGCTACGAGTATGCGGGCGGACGCTACGTGGGCTGCCGCAGCTGCGGGGGAGACCTGTGCACCTCGTGCCGGACCGCCCACCTTGTGCCGGCCGACATCCCGTACGAGCACAACGACGACAACGTCTGCCCGGCGTGCCGATAGACGGCTCAGCAACCGCCACCGAGTCGATCACCGACACCGCGCACAACAAGCCCGTGTGCTTCGGCAGCGCAGCAAGGGCTCAACATCCCCTCTGCCATCTGATGACGGTTGAGGAGCGGCGGAACGACTGATAACTTCAATCCCTAATCAGATATCAGAGTTCGGTTGAAGGTAGGTGGGGAGATGCTCTTGACGACGGGGCAGGCCGCGGAGGAGCTCGGCTGCGCCGTGACGACCTTCCGCCGCCTCGTCCACGCCGGTGTCCTTCCAGGCCTGGGCCGACGGGGAGTTCGTGTAATGGTGCCGCTGGAAGCCGTCCAGCAGCTCCGAGCACGTCAGTCCGCCTCCCTGCACCATCTGCCGGGGTCCGAACTCGCGGTGCTGCGCGTCGATGTAGCCCGGCCTGTCCAGGAACCCGACCGCCGATGGATCGGCTTTGCCGCCACCCTGCCGCCCACAGACCTGGTCAAAGCGCTACGTGGCTGGTGGCGCTGCGACGCGCCGAGCGTCGCAGCGGCGGGCGTACTGCCCGTGACTCTGTCCGGCTATGTCGTGGCCGTGCTGACAGGCCTTGAGGAATGGGAAAGAAACGGGCAGGGCCAGCACGCCTTCCCACAGGCGCGGCTGGCCGGCTACGTCACCGACCTGGTCACCCCGGTCACACAGGTGACGGCTGAGAGTGAAGCCGACCGGAAACTGGCCGACCTGCTGCTGGGCACCCGGCTCACCTCCCACTCGGGTGGAGCGATCGCCTACGTGCCCACCCACACCACCGCCTGAACTGCCGCCGGTATCAAGGGATCGTGATGGACGCACAGAAGTACACCGCCGCTCTCGCCGACCTACGCGGCGTACGGGACGAGATCAAGAAAGCCCGGGCGACCCTGGCACGGCTTGAGGCACAACGGGACAAGCAGATCGGGCTCCTGGCCGGCCACGACAAGGCGAAGGCGGAACGGATCGCCCCGGCAGCTGGACTGAGCGTGGCCGCGGTTGTCGCGCTGGCTCCCGCATTGGCTCCCGACAGCCTCGCGACGGCCGAGACCACCCCACTGCGGCCTCACCCCGAGGCTCCAGCCGTCGCTACCAGCGGTCCTGCCCCGGCCGCACCCGAGCCTGCCACGCAGGCGGCAGTGCTGGCGCCCGCGGCGGAGGCTCCCACCCCAGCACAGCCCGTCGCCGAACCACCTCTGGCCGCTGCAACAGATGTCGCTCAGGACCCTGCCCTCGTGAACCCTTCAGCCGCAGACACACCGCGCGACCTCCCGTCGATCCCCGACGGAGCGGCGGGCAACAGCTGGTTTACGCACACCCCGAACCTGCTCTCCACGCCACCGAACTTCACCCAGCAGGCCCGCTCCACGGTCTTCCTGGACACCGACACCGGCGTGCTGGTGCACCGCCAGCAGACCCACCGCCTCGACCTTGGCGACGCCTCCGTCGCCGCCATCCTGACCGCCGTCTTCCACGTCCTGCCCGAGGGTGTGGAACGCATCTACATCACCGCCGGCGACCCCTGGCACCGTGACGCTGACCGCTACCCCTACCTGCGGGACGCGGTCGCCGCCTGGCTGAACGCCCCCACACCAGGCTGGCGCACCGACACCGGCCGCGGCCGCGACCGGATGGCCGGACACTTCGTCCACGCCCGCAACCCCGTCGGCCGCTACCAGCGCGACAGCGGCGAGGACCACGTCGAAATCCGTTCCGTGGGGGAGTGGTTCGACGTCGACGGCGCCGACCCGGCAACCGTCCGCGACGCCTTCGTCCTGCTGTGGCAGGCCCTGCGCCGCCACTGGAACGACGCCGTCATCATGGGCTCACCATCCCAGACCGGCCGTGACCTGTGGACCCGCACCATCCCCCAGCGCGGACAGCATGCCGAAGGCTTTCCCGTCCTGTCCGAGGAACTGCGCGGCCTGTTGCACGCCACCGCGGGCCAGGGCCGCAACGAGCTCCTCACCCCGCCCCGCGTCCCCGAGCAGCTGCCCCAACTGGTCGAGTACGACCGCACCTTCGCCTACGCCAAGCACACCTGGAAATCCCCGGTCGGCACGCCCCGCCGTATCACCGCCCACACCTTCGCCGCCTGGTCGCAGAAAGAACAGACCCGGGCCCTGTACGGCTGCGGACACTGGCAGGTGAGGGTCACCGTCCCCGACACCTGGAGCCACGTCGGCATCCTGCCCGCCCCCGCCCCAGGCGACCGCTCCTGGCACTACCCGGCCACCCCCGGCGCCACGTTCACCACCTGGGCCGGCGGCCCCGAAATCCACACCGCCCTGGCCAACCCCATCACCCCGTGGAAGATCGAAATCCTCGACGGCATCCTCTGGGACGACGGCAAACCCCTCGACGACTGGGCCAAGAAACTCAAAGAGACCTGGACCAACCTCTCCGCCCAGGCCCACTTCCAGGGCGACCCGCAGCAGGCCCGCGCCGCCCACCTCGCCTCCCGCGCCGTCCGCGCCATCCTCCTCTACGGCATCGGCGCCTTCGCCCAACGCCCCCGCATGGTCACCGGAACCACCCCCCGCACCATGGAACGCGACGTCCCCCCGGACGCCGAAATCATCGGCTTCGACGACGAACTGATCACCTGGCAGAAACCCACCGGCTTCAGCCGCGACCCCAACGCCCACCCCGAATGGGCCGCCGCCATCTGGTCCGGCGCCCGCGCCGCCCTCCTCACCCAGCGCCACCGGGACGACGACACCTACGCCGGCGCCCTGCACACCGAGCCCGGCAGCGTCGTCGCCTTCCGCACCGACGCCCTCTACCTCACCGCACCCCAACACTGGCCCCACCACCACCAGCCCGGCGACTACCTCCTCAAAGGCCACCTCACCAGCCCGGTTGCGGCACCCACCACAGAGGAAGAACTCCTCGCCCTGCGCGATGCCGGACGCACCGCCCTCACCCAGCGCGGAGGACAAGCCTGATGCCGCCACGCCCCCGCCGCAGACGCCCCGCCGCACAGAGCCAGTTGAACGAAGCCGCCCAACTCGCCGACCAGCTCCAGGCCGCCGGCTACACCAAACGCGACATCGCCCGCATCATCAGCCGCGATCCCTCCCTGGTCTCCCAGTTCTACACAAAGAACAAAGGCGCAGCCTTCGTCCCCGCCCTCCAACAGGTCCTGGCCGCCGTCCAGATGGGCGGCATCACCGACCTGCCCGAACTCGCCTCCCTCGCAAGCCGCCACATCACCCGCCGTACCACCGCCAGCGGCGCGAAAGCCCGCGTTCGCAGCAAAGCCGTCCTGATCACCCCCACCGGCACCGGCACCGGCCGCGTCGGAGCCCAGGCCATCGCCTCCGGCTCCGCCCGGCTGCGCCCCCTCATCGCCGAAGCCGCCCGCCAAGGCCTGCGCCTGGCCTTCACCGTCCGCCTCGCCAGAACCGGCTACCTGCACCCCTCTGGCAGCCGCACCGACTCTCCCGGCATCCGCCGCGCCGTCATCCAGCGCGCCGATCACACCGAGGAGCGCTCCTACGGCTCCGCCCAGACCGGCGGCCAGGACGCCGCCGACTTCGCCCGCCGAGTAGATGCCGCGGGCGGCGATGTCACCGCCGCCGTCCACCAGTGGCTGATGGAAACCGGCCGCATCCGCCCCGACGCCCACATCCTTCACCTGGAAGTGCGCACCTGGCGTCCGCACCGGTGACAAGGATCCCTGCGCGCGCAAGAAGACCACACCCCCGCGAAAGCCGGTCCGATGCCCGCGGCACTGCCTAGAACGCCGCCACACCCGGCGTCGGAGGCGGGGACTCATCGGAATTCCACGGTGGTGCAGCAACTGAGTACTGCTCCCGTACCGCCGCACGCCAACTGCGCTGCGAACGCCCGCCCGGTCACCTCAGCCGTTCCCCGCACGCCAACGCAGAGCCACCGCTCTGCCGCACTGCCGATCATGCTCGGCATCCCTGCACCGCGGCCTCGGGACTGCGCGACTATCCGACTTACCGCCCGGACGAGTGAGCCGGTGGCCAAGCACCAGGCGAGGCAGCTGACACCCCGCTACGAAGACCACGAACCATCTGTGATCTTCGAAAGGGATACACCGTGCATTTCACCCGCACCACCGTCGCCGCCTTCTCCGCTCTCGCCGTACTGATCGCCCCGGCTGCCACCGCCCACGCGGTCCCCGCCGCAGACAGGACGATTGCCGACCCCGGCGACACGGTCACCCTGCCGGTCCGCGATGCCCTCAAATCCCTGCTGATCAGGGACGAGAGCCGTACCGGATACGAGCGTTCCAAGTTCCGGCACTGGACCGACGCGGACCGCGACGGCTGCAACGCGCGGATGGAAGTCCTCCTGGAAGAGGCGGTCAACGCCCCCGAGCAAGGACTGAACTGCACACTCACCGGGGGACTTTGGTACAGCGCGTACGACGACGCCTACTTCGACAGCGCCCGCAAACTCGACGTTGACCATCTGGTGCCGCTCGCCGAGGCCTGGGACAGCGGGGCATCCGGCTGGAACACGAAGGAACGTGAGGCCTACGCCAACGATCTCCACGACACCCGTGCGCTCATCGCGGTGTCCGCGGGGAGCAACCGGTCCAAGTCCGACCAGGACCCCAGCACGTGGGTCCCGCCGTATGAGGGCTACCGCTGCCGGTACGTCTCCGACTGGGTCGCCGACAAGACCCGCTACCGGCTGGCGGTCGACCCGAGCGAGGAAGCCGCGCTCTCCGAGATGCTCACCCGCTGCCCGAACGAGCCGATCACGGTCACGCTCGCCCGGTAACGGCGGCCATGTGGCGGCGGGGCCCCGCCGCCGTAACGGTAGTGCGGAGCCCCGGCTGGACGGGGGAGACCAGCCGGGGCGGTAGGTGGTGGCGTGCGGAGGGCGGTCGCCTCGCGGCGGAAGGCTCCATGGGGCTTCAGCCGGACGATCGTCCCCATGGGCTGTAGGTGAGGCCCGGGGACACTGTCCCCTCCGCAGCCACACACTCATGAACCGTCACCTGCTTCCGTTTGTTCCGGCGCGTCGGAGCAGGTGGCCCGCGGTGTGCGGCCTCGCCGGGCCTGTTGCCGCTCCGGGACTGCCGCCCGCTGGTCACCCAGAGGAGGGCCTGTCACCAGGGGCCTGCCGGGACCCCCGTAGTACGGATATGCGTGTCCAGGCTCGGGCGCCCACGCGGTGACGGCGGGGCTAGCGAAGCAGCCGCTGGTGCGCGGCGGCCGGTCTGCGGCCACGCCTCGTCGAGGAAGACCGTGTCCCAGGGCACCCCGCATCGCCCCGATACTGTCTGGTCAGCCCGCTTGCCGGACCGGCGGGCGTTGGCATGAGGACCACCAACGTGCCCTGCGTCCCTGCGGCTCCTTCTTGCACCGCAGGTTCAGCGGTCGGGGAAGAATCCGCCGCCGGGCCAGCCGGCAACGCAGGAGGCGAAGACGGCTGTCCCCACGGCAGCAGTCCGGACAGGGCTGAGATGACATGACTCAGCCCCAGCAGTGTCTGAGCCACATCTGCCCGCTCGGTTCGGTTCAGCGCGGCAACGGCGACACCTGCGCACAACAGCACGATGGCCGCCAGAGCGGCAGTACCGAAAACAGCAAGCCAGAACGGTACGCCGAACGCGGCGCTGCCGACAGGAACAGACAGAGTGATCAATGAATAGCCTCCAAAGGGGGACGACGAAGGCCCCCGGCGGCTGGCAGATTCCGGGGGCCCTGAGGGGCGGCACATATGACAAAGGCTCCCACTCCTCAAATTCGAGGAAAAGAGAGCCAGCAAGCACTTCGGGCGCTTCTCAGCGCCCGATGAAGCAGAACTATAGCATCGATCCCGTGAGGGTCAACTGGCCAGCTCAACAGGCCCGTTGACCCCTTCGGCACCAGTGGGGAGCACCCTGCATGGCTGCGCCGCCGCAGCCCGATCGTCTGTTGCGCCAGGCTTCGTCACCGCCGGACAACCGATGCGCCGGTCTGCCGACGGACAGCGCCCGGGGCACTCTTGGAGGCGGCCGGTGTGAGAGACCAGACGCGGACGATCGCCTGATCTGCCGTGGGACGGTCGTCCAGGACGACAGTGGTGACACCGGCGCCGTCGCCCTGCTGGGCTGCGCGGCGGCAATGGTTCCCCTATGGGCTGGTAGACGGCTGTGGCCAGCGCCCAGGTTGCCATGTCCTCGGGGACGTTCCGGTGAAGGGCCCGCATCGTAGTCAGCACCGCCAGCAGTGACCGGCCCGACAGATAGGTCTCGATCTGGCCGTCCCCGCTGTCACTGATGCGGTCGGGCAGCCGAAAATGCGGGTGACCGGCCCTCTGATCGAGCAGGAACTCCCAGCATCCGCTGAGATGCGAGTGTGGGACAGGTCGGTGAGCATCTTCTCCTGGCGCCGCCGCAGTTCCCTGTTCTCCTCGCGCAGCCCGAGCGTCCCGCCGGAGACCGTGTCCAGGATCTTGCGCCGCGGCTCGTCCTGATCTCCTGGTGGAACGCGGTCAGTCCGGTTCGCCGTTACCCCCGGTCGACCAAGCCCATCCCTCCTCACGCGCAGATCGAGCAAGGCGCTGCTTTCCAGCCTTCGACGGGGACGGACAGCGGCAGCGGCCAGCCCGCAACGCCCGGTGGCTGAGTGGTCGTTGCCGCCCCGCCCTTCCGGCGCGCGGTGAGAACAGTGACACCAGCCTTCTCCCTGCGGACAAGCGCATGTCCGGCTCCTGGCCCGGTCCATAGGAAATCACTGGATTCTCCGGCTCGGACTGGGGTCCAAGTCCGCTCGCTCCAGGCGCGCCTGACCGGCCGACTCTACCGGGAGGCCTGCCGGTGCGTGCGAGGGTGGCTCCCGTGCGGGGCGGATGTCTTGTGCCGAGCCCGAATCGTGGCGGGCAAATGGTGGCCAGGTTCCCTGAAATCTTGCACGCCTTTTGCATCTGCACGTGCAGATTTGAGGAACTGGACATTCCGTCAGACCCTGTGGGGCGGTGAGAGAAACGCACATTCGCTCTAATCTGACGAAAGGTCAATCATCCTGCCCTCCGGCCTTTTGTGTGCATCGGAAAAACTCTGCAGGCAATGCGCCTCTCAGGGGACGAATGAGTGACATGGATGATCGAATATTGATCTCAAACGATCCAGAGCGGTCTACCGCGCGGAGGGTGGCCAAGCAGTGTGTTTCGATTAGCCCAACGCGGTTCCGGAGCCGTCCTGTTGCACGGCACGAACGTGTAGCGAGCCCCGTCGGGGACCGCTAATGTGACCGCGTCACCACGACAGCAGCGCTGTGGGAACGCGGTGGCCACACGCAAAAGCCCCGGGGTGGTGAGACACCCTGGGGCTCGCGCGATCAATGGAAGGAGTACAGACTCACATGATTGACCGATTTGACCGGGGACGGGTTGAAGCACCCCCTGTCATCAGCGAAATTAGCATTCCGTGCCAGTGGGGTCCACAAACTCGCCAGATGCGCATCTGGAGTGTGGAACTCGCCCTTGGACTGCTCCTCGCGGCCGGTGTCCTGGTATGGCTCTCCCTCGCAGAAGCCGAAGGGGCCGTCCTCGCTGTGGCCGGAGGCATCCTGGGAGTGGCTCTGAGGAGCCCGTCCAGCATCCGCTACCTGCGCATCCGTAGCGACTGACGATCCACGGCTCGCCCCGCTGACGACTCAGCAGGGCGAGCCTGCCTTCACGGTCTGCGGCAGAACGTTCCGCAGAACCCGGCCCATTGCTGACAGCAGGACCATTCCGGCGCAGCGCGCCGCGGAGGAGATCGGTACACCTCCGGCCTCCTCCGCGGCTCTCCTGCCGGCCGCCGACCCAATGGCACCGTCTCAGTCTCCGTACGGCTGCGTCGCTCCCGGCCGTACCCGATCCGCTGTAGAGGACGAACTCCGTGCACCCCGCCCCTCGGCCCTTAGCGGCAGACACTGCCCGCTGCCCCCGGACTGCACCCACCCCTGCCGCCTCCCTTGACTTCACTGCCTTCCTGGACCTGACCTATCCCCGCTACCTGCGCTACGCGCAAGCCCGCACCGGGGAAGCCGAAACCGCTCAGGAGGTGGTCGACGACCTCTTCGACCACCTTGCGGCCATCTGGCCGCAGGTGCTGTCCAGTTCCGGTCCCGCTGCGGTCGCCTGGCGCCTGCTGCGGTCGGCACTGGCCGGCCGTGCACGCTGCTGCTGCGCCGCCCCCGCGGGGCCCGCCCACCACGCGCTGCCCCCCATCCAGGCCGACTCCCTGGTCCTGCACCACCTCCTGGGCCTGGAGCCCCAGGAAGCGGCGGACCTCATGGGCGTGCGGCCCTCCGTCATGCAGGGCCTGATCACCTCAGCAGAGCGCGCCGCCCCCGACTGTCTGCTCGCACACCTGAACCAGAACGGCACCCAGCGCACAGCGGCCTGCGGCGCCGCCGGCTCAGTCGCGCACCACGACCGCGCGCCGCTGTAACACCCGTGGCGCTCTCCGAGCGCCGGATTCTGCCCAACGTCGCCCGTTCGTGGCCTGTGCCCGTGTGAACTGCGCCTCTACGATGAGCAGTTCACGCAAGGCAGTGGCACATCGTGCCGCATCGGGGAGGACTACCTATGGGTGAGCGCATGCCGGCGGACCGGGAAATCGACGTGACGACACCGAGCGTGGCGCGCATGTACGACTGGCTCCTGGGCGGCACGGACAACTATGCGAGCGACCGCGACGCCTGCGAGAGCCTCCTGAAGATCGCACCGAGCAGCAAAGACCTCGCCCTGACCAACCGTGCCTTCCTGCGGCGCGTCGTGCACTTCCTGGCCCAGGAACGCGGCATTCGGCAGTTCCTTGACCACGGATCGGGCCTGCCCACCCGGGACAACGCCCACCAGGTCGCCCAACGGGCGCACTCCGATGCCCGCGTGGTGTACGTCGACAACGACCCCATCGTCCTGGCCCACGGCCGCACCATGCTCGAGGAGAACGCCCAGACCGCCGTCCTGTGCGCCGACATGTGCGACACCGACCTCATCTTCGACCATCCCGACACCCGGCGGCTGATCAACGACAATGAGCCCACGGCCGCCCTGTTCGTCTCCGTCCTGCACTGCCTGCCCGACCGGGACGACCCGGCCGCTCTCCTGCGCCGGGTCGCGCAGCGTCTGGCCCCCGGCAGTTACCTGGTGGTCTGCCAGCTCGTCAGCGACGACGAAGACGTCCGTCGCGGCGTCACGGACCTGATGGCCGCCGCCACCGGCGGCCACTGGGGAAGAGTCCGCTCCAAAGCCGAGGTGACGGCGTTCCTCGAAGGCTGGGAACTACTGGAGCCGGGACTGGTCGAAGTCAGCACCTGGCGCCCCGACTCCGACCTGACGGTATGGCGCTCCGGCAACGAATGGGAAGAATGGGGCGGCGTCGTCGCCCTCTGACTCCACCCCCGCTGCGCCGAGGCGATCGTGTTCAGCCCTGCCGGTAGCCGTCGATCGCCTCAAGCAGCAGGTCCTCCGTGCGCTCACGGGGAGCGGCTCGGTCCATCAGCCGGTTCAGCACGAGCCGATACGTTTCCGTCTCGGCCGGGCGCGTGAGATAGGTGGCGTTGTCGATGCTCTCCACGTAGACGACCTCCGCCGGCCCCCCGTCGCGCAGACGCAGATGGGTGATCGGGTAAGGGGGGGATACGTCACCGCTGTTGGCGAACTCGACGATGCGGATGTTGATGCCGGGAATCCTGCCTATCTCCAGCAGCTGCTTCAGCTGGTTGCGCATCACCGCTGCTCCGCCGCGGGGCCGTCTGAGGACGCCCTCGTCCAGCAGCGCGGTGACGTGGGGGCGGTCCTCCTGCTGCAGGATCCGCTGACGCTCCATCCGCAGGGCGACCCGGCGTTCGTTGGAGGCGTCCAGGGGAAGCGCTGCCGACACCACCGCGAGCGCGTACTCCCGTGTCTGCAACAGCCCCGGCACCACGAACGCCTCGTAGGTGATGATGCGCTCGGCGCCCTGCTCGAGACTGATCAGACGCCGCAGAAAGCCGGGGGTCACATCGCTGTACTGCTTGTACCAGGCGCCGTTCTGAGACTGCGACAGAAGATATTCGATCTCTGCCATCTCTTCCGGACTGGCCCGGTAGAAGTTCGCGAGATCGCGTACGTCACGCGTTTTGGCCGGGTTGACCGCCCGCTCCAGACGGCTGACCTTCGCAGCCGACCCCCGGATCACCTCGGCGGCCTCACCCAGAGTCAGCCGGTGATCAAGGCGCAGCCGGCGAAGTCGCTCTCCCAGCAGCCGGGCTGCGGTCTCCGGTGGCGACTGCTGCCGCGAAAGAGACGTCACCGACGCGGCACGAGCCTGCGGGCCATCCGATCCGACGCGCACATACACTCCTCCGCGAGACCAACGCTTGTCCGAGTCTCCCAGAGTTGAGCTGCGAGCGGGGCCGGACAAGCACTGGCCTACGCCGAGTTACGCACTCAGCTCGTCGAACTCACCGTTGCGGGCACCGGCCACGAACGCCGCGAGTTCGTCACGCGAGTACACCAGAGCCGGGCCGCCAGGATGGCGGGAATTGCGCAGGGCGACGCGCCCATCGGGCAGCCCGGACACTTCCACGCAGTTGCCCGCGCCCTGGCTGGCTGTGCTCTTCAACCACACGGCATCCTTGATCTGGTCGGCGGCAACGCCATTCTCGTAGTGCATGCCAGTCTCCTCGTGAGGGATGAGAGCCGCCATGATTTCTCATATGCAATTGCATGGCGGGTATGCCATGCAAAGAGTAGAGGCGCCTCCGGCGGCCTGGAAATCCCTCGAAAGGGTTCTCTGAGCGCTGTGGTGCATCCAATGACGAACCCAGGCAGGCAGCATCGCCGGACCAAGCTCGCCGAGGGCCGGCCCTGGCCACCGAACTGATCCAGGCCTACCGTCGGCGGTGGTCGTGTCCCTTGACGTGATGCAGGCGATCAACCGTCGGTGGTGTTGGGGAGTGCGGGGGCGCTTTCGCCTGGCTCGGTGGGGTAGATCTGGTCCATGCTGCCTTCGGGTAGGTAGAGGCCGGGGGAAAGCGATCCACGCGTCGTGCATCTCGAAGAGCACGGTGGTGACCAGCCGCAGGAGGGCGTCGTCGTTGGGGAAGACCTGGACGACGTCGACGCGGCGTTTGATCTCGCGGTTTATCGGCTCCAGCGGGTTCGTGGACTGAACCTTCTTCCAGTGCCGTTCCGGGAAGGCGGCGAAGGCGGTGAGGTCGTCCTTGGCGTCCAGGAGCATCCGTTTGACCTGGGGAAACTGTGCGCCAAGCATGTCGGCGACCGTGTCGAGCTGGTTGCGGACTGCATCCTGGTCGGGCTGGGCGCAGATGGTGCGGATGGTCGCGGCGACCATTTCCGCGGCGTCCTTGGGGGATCACGCCGAAGACATTGCGCAGGAAATGAACCCGGCAGCGCGGGTAGGCCGAGCCGATCATGACCTTGCGGATCGCCTTGACAAGGCCCGAGTGGTGATCGCCGAGCACGAGCCGGACACCGCCCAGGCCGCGTCACGCAGGAACTGGGTCCAGAACATTTCGGTCTCGCTGTCGCCGACCATCACTCCCAGCACCTCGCGGCCGCCGTCCTCGGTTATGCCGGTGGCGATCACCACGGCCCGGGAGGCGATCTGGTGCGCGACCCGTGCCTTGCAGTAGGTCGCATCGAGGGACGTAGGGGAAGCGGGGGTGGTCCAGGGGTCGGCCGCGGAACGCGGTCAGTTGGGTGTCCAGGTTCGCGCAGATCGTGAGACCTCGCTCTTGGAGATCCCGCTGTCTGCACCCCGTGCCTTGAAGGGCTGGAGCAGCGGCTTGCCCGCCGTCCCTCGTCGTGGTTCAGACGGACCCGGGACGGACGTCCTGATCCGTGGGGTTCCTGCCCATTACTGAGGGGCTTCGCACGAATTGAGGATGCACTCTGGTCAAGCAAGAGATGCGCCCAGGGGGCATCGGCAGGAACTTGAAGGAGCAAGACATGTCGGATAACTTTACGGGCGGCTGCGAATGCGGCGCCATTACATACGAGTTGAGCGAAGCGCCCGACTTCGTCGCGAACTGCTACTGCAAGGACTGCCAGAGATCGTCCGGCGGCGTCATGGCGACCTACTTCAGCGTTGCCCAGGACGACTTCAAACTCCTCAGCGGCAGCCCGCGTCCCTACCCCTATGTGGCGGACAGCGGGAACACGCTGGAACGCAACTTCTGCCCCAATTGCGGTGACCGGGTCTTCACCGACAAGCTCTCGGGATTCCCGAGCCAGGTCTTCGTGATGCTCGGCAGCCTCGACGACCCTGAAAGCATCAAAGCGCCGATCATGGAGATCTTCACAGCGCGCCGCATCTCCTGGACCAAAGCGCTTGATGTACCGCAGTATCGCGCCCGTCCTGACGCAGACCCGCAGTCCACAGAGGGACGTATGCCTGGGGGCTGTGGCTAGTAGTGCTTGGTCAGGTCAGTTGTGGTTGAGCGTTTCCTTCTGGGTCGGTATTGCGTTGAAGGGGCGTGACTCCGGACGAGATTGCAGCTGTGCGTGGCGAGTTGGAGGACTTCGCGGCGGAGGTTTTCGAGCCGTTTGCGAGGGACGACCAGCGTCGATGGGGGCAGGTCTACCTGCGGGGCCTGCTCATGAACGGGCAGCGCAAGTCGGTCGAGCCGATGGCCGCCCGGCTGGGCGAGGACGGGAACCGTCAGGCCCTGGCTCACTTCATCACCTCCAGCCCGTGGGACCCCGCGCATGTGCGGGCCCGGCTCGCCTGGAGGATGGAGAAGGCCATCCGGCCCACCGTGCTGGTCTTCGACGACACCGGGTTCCTCAAGGACGGCAACGCCTCGGCGTGTGTGTCGCGGCAGTACACCGGCGCTGCCGGCAAGGTCACCAACTGCCAGGTGGGCGTCTCCCTGCACATGGCCTCGGATCATGCCTCGGCGGCGGTCGACTGGCGGCTGTTCCTGCCCGAGACCTGGGCGTCCGGATCCGCGAAGACGGATCCGGACAAGGTCGCCCGCCGTGCCGCCTGCGGTATCCCCGACGACATCGGGCACGTGGAGAAATGGCAGCTCGGACTCGACATGCTGGACGAGACCCGTTCGTGGGGCATCGAGGTGCCCCTGGCCGTCGCGGACGCCGGATACGGCGATGCCGCCGCCTTCCGGCACGGCCTGCAGGCCCGCGGCCTCAACTACGTGGTGGGTATCTCCACCACCCTCTCGGCCCAGCCCGGCCACGCGGTGCCGGTGGCCGAGCCGTACTCCGGGACCGGACGCCCGCCGGTTGCGAAGTACCCCGACAAGCCGCAGTCGGTGAAACAGCTGGTCATCGCGGCGGGTCGCAAAGCGGCGAAGCCGGTGCAGTGGCGTGAGGGCTCCCGGCCCGGCACCGGCCGCAGCGGCTTCAAGCGGATGTACTCGCGGTTCGTGGCCATGCGGATCCGGCCTGCCGGTCGCGAGGTCCGCCAAGCGACCGACGGCCCGGAGCTTCCCGAGTGCTGGCTCCTGGCCGAGTGGCCTGCCGACCAGGGCGAACCCGTTCAGTTCTGGCTCTCCGACCTGCCCGCAGATACCCCGCTGACCACCCTGGTCCGCCTGGCCAAGCTCCGCTGGCGCATCGAACACGACTACCGCGAGATGAAACAGGCCCTGGGCCTGGCCCACTTCGAAGGCCGCACGTGGAACGGCTGGCACCACCACGTCACCCTCGTCTCCGTCGCGCACGCCTTCTGCACCCTGCAACGACTGGCCAGAGCTCCAAAAGAAGCGGCGCCGGCCTGAGCCTCTACCGAATCGTCCGCGAGCTACAAACCCTCCTCGCGACATGGACCGGCGTCTGCCCCACCTGCCACCGCGACATACCCACGGCGATACCCGCCTGACCAAGCCCTACTAGTTCAACGTGCGTTTTGCCTCACAGTCGCCATCTCGATCTCCCCACCCCTCCAAGGCTGTGAGGTTCAATCGCCGTCGATCCCGCAGCTCGCTACAGGTCGTCCTCCGTCTCCAGCGCGGGGGGCTCCTGCTAGGTCAGGGTGTCCAGCGGCCGCGGCATCAGCCGGGTCGGGCGGGACGCGGGCCTCATCACGGCGGATGCCTCGTCGCTGAAGCCCGACCGGATCCGCCGGAACTCCTGCGGTAGCCACCGTGGAGGCAGTCGAATGGTCCTCATGTCACGACGTAGCCAGCAGCTCCGCCGGGCCAGCGAACGCGCCGCACAAGGACGCTCTTCTGCTGCTCCCGTACCACGCCTGCGCGCCGCCGTCCCGCAGTCCCGCATAGTGCCGCTGGCAGCTCGGTCGACCCCGCCCAGTCGGGTGCCTCCGGCCGCAGAAAGCAGCCCTCAAGCTGAGTCTGCGCAGCCCCAGCGGTTGGACTGGGCCCGCCGTATCGAACTGGGTGCCGTTGTCCTCGGTGTGCTCTTCTCGACCGTCGTCTCGGCGGCCGCCATCTGGTACTCAAACAATCAGGTTGATGAGCAGTTGAAGATCAGCAGTAGAGAGTTAGGCATCGCGCAAGAAGGACAGATCACCGATCGGTACACCAGGGCAGTCGAGAACCTCGGTGACGACTCCTTAGACGTTCGATTGGGTGGCATCTACGCCCTGCAGCGCATCATGGAGGACTCCGTACGCGATCACCCCACCGTCGCCGATGTCCTGGCGACCTTCGTTCGGACACACGCCACCAAGCCCCCTCTGAAGGGTAAGGAGGTCCGACCGGACGTACATGCCGCCCTCAAGGTGATCTCGTTTCGTGACCAGACTCGAGACGGAACTTTCAGTCTTGACCTGGCAGGCGCCGTGCTGCCCCTCGTCAATCTCAGGCCGCAGTTCTCCGGTGACCCAGTTCCTCCATCGACCGAAGCACAACTGTCCAGAGCGAACCTATACAAAGCGATCCTGTCCGGTGCCGACCTGTCGGCCGCGGATTTGTCTCGCGCAACACTCGACGAGGCGAAATTATCCAACGCAGATATGCGCGATGCGAACTTGTCGGGGGCGAGCCTGTTCGAGGCCGATCTGGTCCTGGCCTCTCTGGACCGCGCTTTGTTGCAGGAAGCGGTCATGCTCGGGGCGAACCTGCGCGGCGCGGATCTTCACGGAGCGGACCTGTCACGTGCGGATCTTCGAGGCACAGAATTTACCAGTGCGGATCTTGTAGGCGCGAATCTGACCGACGTGTCGCTTCGAGGCGCGGACCTGACAGATGCGGATCTTCGAGGCGCGAAATTTGACGGTGCGGATCTTCAAGGCGCGAATCTGACCGACGCCTTTGTAGATAAGGCGGACCTACTTCAGGCCAATCTTGGCGAGGCCACGACGCTCCCGACGCACCTGGCCAAAGACCCAGATATTCAGGCCCGGATCGCCATGCGGGTGAGTGTCCCCTTGCCATCGAGGCTGCCAGACTCCCAGCGGTAAGCTGATCGACCAACCGAACGCCCCCTGACCAGGGACGCCCTCCATTCGCTCAAGGACGACGGGCAGGTCCGGGCGGAGACGCGGCTGGAGTCGGACCATCAGCAGGACGCCTGGGCCAAGGACGTCTTCCCCTCTGCGTACGAGCGCCTGAAGCAGGCCGCCGCCGCGATGTCGTCGGGCACCCCTGCTCAGCCGGTCGTCGACGCGCTGACCGAACTGGTCGGGGCGCAGGCCGACACCACCGGCTTCGTCGTCCTGCACGAGTGGCTCGCCACCTGGACCGGCGCCTGCCCCACCTGCCACCGCGACATACTCACACCACTACGAACCTGACCAAGCCCTACTAGGACTTGGCCTTTGGCCCACCGTGTAGTCCGAGGTGCTCTGCTGATCAATTCCCGTGGCCGTGTCAGGCTCGTGGCCAGGCCCCGGCAGACGGTATCCGCTGGTCTGCCCAGCTTTCCTGAGGGTTCGATTCCGGTCAGCCCCTGTGGCCGGGGCGGGCACGGGCAGAGATCGTTCGAGTCAGGCGACCGATCCGTGGATGGTGTCGTAGAGGTGGGTCCAAGCGCGCTGTAGGGCCAGTTGGCCGGATGTCTTCGGGGGAGCGGCTGCGACACACAGCAGGTGCGCTCCTGCAGCTCACAGCCGTTCGCAGGCCGATTTCGTCGCTGCGGGGCGGGCCTGCTGCACGGCTGGAGCGCGACGCCTCGGAAAATTGCGCAGGTCGGCCGCAAAGGGCCCGGGTCATCAGCCGACCAGTGCGGGGCAGTCGTTGATCCAGGAGAGGCCGCCGAGGTCGAGGTGGTGGCGGGCTCGGGTGACGGCGACGTAGGCGAGGCGGGCGTCGGTGTCGCTGACGGGTTCCGGGACGGGGCGGCCCCGGCTGTCGAGCTGGTCGGTGTCTTTGGGGGGAGGGAAGTCGTTGCCGATCCGGACGGTGGGCCATTCGCGGCCTTTGGCGGTGTGGGCGGTGGAGACCGTGACGTCGGCACGGCTCTCATCGGTGAGCTGGTCGACGGCGGTGAGGATGGCGTCGGGCCCGTGGGTGTCGATGAGGTCGGCGAAGGGCTGGAGGTCGCGTCCCGCCGGGTCGTGGGCGGCGTAGTCCTGGAGCTCGCCCCAGGAAGGGAAGAGCACGAGTTCGGGGTGGGTGGTGCGGCGGCCGTTCTTGAGGTCACGGGCCGCCAGAGCGAGGGAGGCCAGCTGCTGTCCTCCGCGGGTGAGAGCGACTCGGCGGCCGGCGGTGAGCAGATGCATGACTTCGGCCATGGCGCCGATGTTGGTGCGGCACAGCACCGCGTCCGGGCGCTGGAGCGGCCCGACTTCGGTGGCGATGGCCGGGGTGCCGGTCAGCCGGAGGGGGGCTTCGGCGAGGCTAAGCCACCGATTGGCTTCTTCGGCGAGCAGGGGGCCGAAGCGGAAGGAGCGGGTCAGGGTGAGGGGGGTGGCGTCGAAGCCGGTCATTACGTCCCGGGCGCCGCGCCAGCCGTAGATGGCCTGGGCGGAGTCGCCGACCATGACGAGCTGGGCGTGGGCGCGCTGGGCGGCGAACACCTCTTCCAGAACCGGGTTGGTGTCCTGGGCCTCGTCGAGGAGGAGGAAGTCCGCTTCGATCCTCGGCTCGGTGAGGGCCCACATCTTCAGGTAGTGATCGTGTTCGAAGCGGACCACCCCCTGATCGGGATCATGCAGGTCACTCCACGCTTTGAGGGCGAACGGCAGTACCTGTTGGGCGAGCTCGGAGTGGGCACCGGCGCTGTCCAGGCCTCGCAGGGGCGGTACGTGGTGGCGGGCCAGGGTGCGGTCGGCGGAGTGACAGTACCGGGACACAGTGCGCAGCACGGTGTGGGAGAGCGTCCGGGAGCTGATTTCGTGGCCGCCGATGTGTACCGGGCGGGTGATGCCGAGGGCCTGGCCGATCTTCCAGGCAGGCTGGCGGGGGCTGTTGAGCCGAGTCGTGTAGCGGTGACCGAGGGCGGCGTAGGCCGTGGCGTGCGCGGTCTTGCACATCACGGTGCGGGGAAAGCGGCCGGCGGCGTCGCGGGCGATGTCCTTGTTGAAGGCGAGATAGCGGCCGCTGCGCTGGGTGCCGGCGGCGAGCAGGCCCAGGGTGCTCGTCTTTCCCGTCCCCGCGCCGGCTTGCAGGACGAGATGGTGCCCGCTGCGGAAGGCGTCGGCCGCTTGGGCCTGTTCGTCAGTGGGGGTGTGCAACAAGGACTCCGTGAAAGAGGAATGAGGACGAACGCGGACGATGCCGGAGACTGCCCGCGCCGGGAAGCGGAGAGGACAGCTCTTTCACGGCGCGGCCGATGGACCGTGGTCCTGCCTCCTTGTGCAGCAAGGCGGCTCCACCCGCGAGGACTTCCTCGGGTGTGTGGTCGGTAAGCAAGGGCTTGAGGCACTCCTCCTCGCGGGCACGGGCGATGGCCACGTGCTGGCGCAGGACGCCGCGGGAACGCTGCCCCCGGGCGGCCGCGTCCCGGCGCGGGGCCCGGCCGGCGGTGTGATCGAGCGGGACGTTGAGCAGGACCTGGCCGTGCCGGTCGGGGTAGTGCGTGCTCACCACGTCGATCGGCAGAGGTGTGTCCAGCTGGCGCCGCAGCAGATGCAGGGCGGCGCCCGGACTGGCGGCGCGCTGCACCGCTTTCAGCCGGGTACGGTCCGCGTTCACGGCCAGCCAGCTGCTGCAGCGGACATGACGGAGTTCGCCGGGGCTGGCGGGCCTGGTCAGCAGGATTTCGGCAGCATGACACGGCGTCACGGGCGCACCGCTGTCTGCGCCTGACCGGCGGGGCCGGGGCGCCGGACGGGAGTGGGGAGACGGGCGTGGACGTGCTCGTGATGACGCAGAGGGTCGAAGGGCTCCCAGTCGGCCACCGCCAGGTCGGCGGCCGTGGGGATGGCGGCGTGCTGCAGACAGCGCTGAGCGCGCCAGCGCAACTGCTCGGCGTAGGAGATACCGGCGAGATCGTAGACGGCCATGACCGCGGCGGTCAGGGCCGGCTGACCGCTCTGCGCCGGCGCCGGCAGCAGCGTCCAGGTACCGGGCAGGGCGCCGCAGGAGAGCAGGTTGTTGTTGCAGCGCTGGCGCCGCCGGGTCTGGGCGACGCACTGGATGTCGTCCACCGGGCGTGCAGCGAGGTAGTGCGCGTACAGCAGCCGAGTGATCGGACGCGCCGGACGACAGGCCCGCACGCCGACCCGGGGTACCGGGTCCTGCGCCGCGGCCGAGGGAGGGGTGAAGGCGCCTGCGTCGATCAGACGGCGGGTGTTCACGGCCAGCGACCGGCGCAGCCCGGCCAGTTCGGCAGGAACCGGTGCAGCGTCCCGGGCGGGGCAGACGGCGGCGTGCGGCAGACGGCACCAGCTGCTGCCGTCCCTGGCCGGGTAGGCGGCGCCGGAACTGACGTGCCAGCGGCAGCCGGCGGGCACCCGGCCGGCCGGCAGTTCGTGCGGGTGCAGGCGCACGGGGCCCCGCTGCGGGCCGGTGCCGCGGGGGTACCACTCGATCCGGTTGCCGCACTCGCGGCACCGGCCGCCCTTGCCGCAGCGCAGCAGCCGGCTGACGCCGTCGGGGGAGACCTGCAGGGAACGGCGCGTGCGAGGGGCGGCCGGGGGGCCGCCCTGGTGCCGGGGTGCGGGGTGTGGTGTGGAACGCATGCGGGCGAACCTGCCAGCCAACACGCCGGGGCCACGCTCGCAGTGCTGACAAGTCGCCCGGTCGGCCTCATTTCCTGAGGCAGCTGTGCGAACGGCCGGTCACACGTTCGAGGTGCTCTCGCTGGTTCGGGTGGTCCTGCTGCGGCCGTGCGGGCCGGGCGTCAGCCGTCGGAGGGGCCCGGCAGGTCGTGCCCGCGGCACAGCGTGCTGAAGAGCTCGTCGAGCGGGGTACCCAGCGCGTGGGCGAGGGCGTGCCAGGACTTCAGCGTGCCGATGGTGCGGCCCTGCTCGATCTCGATCAGTGTGCGTCTGGCCAGGCCACTGCGGGCGGCGAGTTCGTCGTAGGTCCACCCGTGAGCGGCCCGCAGGCGCGCGAGCTCCAGGCGCAGCGCGCTGAGGTCCGGATCGGGCGGCAAGATCGTCACCCGTCCATCCGACGGTGCAGGACCCTGCCCTGTCAGTGCAGACCTCTGCCCTATTTCTGCAGGTGGCAGCATCAACGCAAGGGCAGAGGTCTGCACTACGGTGGAGCGCCGCCCACAGTCCCGACAGGACCGGCGCACCAGCGACAGGAGGAACACGCGCCATGAGGCTGCGCACAACCTGCCCGGCGACACCACGCGCCTGGACCGTCGAACTACGCTCGCACCCCAGCGGGCTCGTCCTCGTGTGCCAGCACTGCATCCACGGCAGCAGGCAAATCACCGCCCCCTCGGCCCGCTCGGCGGCACTCGCCCACCTCGCCCGCCACGCACGAGGACACCTCCTGCCGCCCCACCTGCGAACCTGCCAATGCCACGAACGCGGTTGCCCCTGGCACCCCCGCCACCGCGGCTGCGCCGGCCCGATCCGCCTCCTCCTCACACGCGAGCACGGCGGACGCGTGTGGCGGCTCACCGATGCCTGCACTGCCTGCGCCGCAGCGACAGCACACGCCGCCGTCGTACCCGACACCGCCCTGGCCCGCGCACCGCAGCAGGCCGTCCCCCGACGGGCCAGACGCCAGCCCAAAGGCCTCGGCGAGCGGATCAGAGTCCGCGAAATGCTTACCTACCTGGCCGCCGCCCTCCCCGAGAGCACCCCAGCCGCAGCACGCCTGCTCGCCCTGCAGTGCGCACTGCGCATGAACGCCTCCATGCGCGTCCGGCTGGCCCGAGGCCTGCTGCGCAGCCTCCGTCTCGACAGCCCAGACCCCTGGCACGAGTTGGAACAGGCACGATGGCTGCACGTCAGCCCTGCAAGCGGCGCCAACGAAGTCACCGCGGAACTGCTCGACGCCACCCTGCTCGACCAGGCTCCCGCCCGACCCGACCGGACGCAGGCCGCGGACTGGGCCCTACGCATTGCCTGCCTCGCCCCAGCACAGGCACCAGCCGGCCCGCTGCTGCAACTGACAGCCCTCTACCTCACCGCACACGCCGACCCCGGAACCGGCGTCGGCGCGGCCGAACTCGACCAGCTGGCACGCGCCTGCGGGACACCCTCTGCGCAACTGCCTGACCTGCTTGACCAACTGGTCTCCACGAAACTCCTCGCATCGTGGCAGACCTGCCACCACATGGAAGACCTGATCTGGAATCTATGGGCGCTACCGGGCGGCCCATCTCCTGGCGGGCGGGGATGAGCAGACAGGTCCGGTCGAAACTCCTATGCCCAACGCCCACGCCGCGGCAGCAGATGCGGTGCGGCCGCGAACAGCGTCCCCTGACATGAACGCGGACACCAGGCCAGCATTCGCCAGCTCGTCCACCCGCACAGCTGCCTACCGAGCTTTCGAACGAGGAGCATCAAAGTCGCCTCGCCCAAGGACCCCCACCCGTCCGGGCCCCTCTTGTAGCGACACCTGTTGCCTACGGTGATCACCCCCGGACGATGGAAATACGTATCATGCCTCCCTTCCAGGAAGCTGCATCTAGGGCGTGTATCGAAAGTGGATCTTGGCCGTGAGATGATCTTGGCTTGTGGCGCGTGGAGATCTGACGGACGACCAATGGGCCGTGCTGGAGCCGCTGTTGCCGAAGGGCACGAAGCCCGGCCGCCCACCTACTTGGACCCGGCGGCAGTTGATCGACGGCATACGCTTCCGCGTCCGTACCGGCATCCCGTGGCGTGACATGCCTAAGGAGTACGGGCCGTGGGGCCGGGCGTACGACCTGTTCCGCCGCTGGCAGCGCAACGGCACCTGGCAGCGCATCTTCACCCAGCTCCAGGCGCGGGCCGATGCGCAGCACCTGATCACCGGGGACCTCAACGTCGACTCCAGCACGCCGCCGGGGCGAGGAAAAAGGGGAACTGCAGAAGGAACCGCCCGGCGGCGTCACCACCGAGCCCGACGACCACGGCCTTGGGCGCTCGCGTGGCGAACTGACCACCAAGCTGCACCTGGCCGTTGAGCCGGGCCAAAAACCCATGTCCATCGTGATCACCGCCGGGCAACGCGGCGACTCCCCGCAGTTCGAGGTCGTCCTGAGCCGTATCCGGGTGGCGCGGCTGGGGCAGGGCAGACCGCGCACCCGTCCCAGGCGGGTGCGCGCCGACAAGGCATACGCCTCCCGCAAGAACCGCGCCTACCTGCGCAGACGTGGCATCCGCTGCACCATTCCGGACAAGGCCGACCAAGCCCGCAACCGCAAGAAGCGCGGCTCCCACGGCGGCCGTCCGCCGAACTTCGACCCGGAGGACTACAAGGCTCGGCACGCGGTCGAGTGCGGTATCAATCGCCTCAAGATGCACCGGGCCGTGGCCACGAGGTACGACAAGCTCGCGGTCCGCTACGAAGCCACCGTCCTCGTAGCAGCCATCAACGAGTGGCTGTGACCCAGGGCGGCGTCGTTCAGTCGGTGTGTCCGGGTTGATGGGGTTTCAGGAGCTGGGGCACCGCGGCGTCTGCAGAACGGCTCGACGGGCTGGAGCCCCCCGGCGTTCGGGGGCCGACCCACGAAAACGTGACGTCCTGAAGCGCCAGCTTGGAGTCATCCCCGCGGTCACGCAGGACCGACACAGGATCGCTCAACAGGCGTTCCAGCGCAATGGAGTCATCCTTG
Organism: Streptomyces sp. NPDC088747; assembly: GCF_044751025.1. Classification (NCBI taxonomy): domain Bacteria; kingdom Bacillati; phylum Actinomycetota; class Actinomycetes; order Kitasatosporales; family Streptomycetaceae; genus Streptomyces; species Streptomyces sp. NPDC088747. The sequence goes on along the minus strand of NZ_JBIVKZ010000027.1, from coordinate 53,101 downwards.
CGTGCGCGGGTTCACTCCTGCGTCACCTGGGGTGACGTATCGGTCCGGTTGGCCAGGACGGGGAGATGACGAGATGCGGGGATGTGGAGTGACGAAATCAGAGACCACATGCCGTAGGGAGGGCCTGCCGACGTGGCCAGGCGCCCATGTGACTGCCTTTCGGCGGTACTGACGTCAGTCGACGATCTCCGCGTCGACCACCCCGTCGTCGTCATCTCCCCCCTTCGGTAGGGCTGCGGAGGGTCGGTACACCAGCCACTCGGCCACATCAGGCGACATGTCCCCTTGGCTGATGAGGCCCCTGTCTAGCAGGAGTTTGAGCAGCTCCATCTTGTGCTCGCGATCCTCTCTGGCCTCCTGCCTGATCATTTCCATGAGCCTGAACATCGTGTCTGTGTCCTCAGGATGGCCGCTGAGGTGTGTGCTGATCAGCGAGGAGATGTCACCCAGCAAGGGAGGAAACACACCCTCCAATGGCATCTCTGCCAGCGCGGCTCGTTGCCACAGCAGATCGAACCGGCGGAGTTGCTGTTCTGGCGTGGTGTTCCGCGCTCTGGAGCCCAAGACCTCGACGAGTGCATCAATCGTGTCTCTTCTCGGCAAGTAAGTACCGGTGAGAGCGTTGTGCAAGGTGCTGCGGGAGATGATCTTCCTCGCGTCCTCGGTGAGCGCAGCATGCATCTGAGAGATGGAGGGGCGCCCCGCTAACAGGTGCAGTACGTGAAGGGCGTCATTGAGGTCCTTCAACGGCCCGCTCTCAAGTGAAGGTCTCTTAAGGACGCCTGGCTTGCCCATGTGCCGCTTCCTCCTGTGCAGAACCGTCCAGAACCGTCCAAGCATGATGCCATCGTGTCCGGAGGTCGTCAGCGGTATCCGAGGGTTCCGGTGGTGCTAACAAGCACGTCCAGGTAGAGGCGAGTTGGGGACATGGTGATGCGCACGGTCCAATCGATGCGAACCCCAAGGAGAGTTGAAGTGAACGACTGGTTCAATCTCGTTCTGGATGGATTGATCACCAACCTCCCCGCACAGTTCGTTGGAGCGGTGACGGCAGCTGGAGCGGGATTCGTTTGGAGGCGCCGATGCCGGCGGGCGGCGCCCGACCAGAGCAAGTAGGCATATGTAGGGCGCAGAGCTGACAGCCCTGCGCCCTACATATGTGCGATTCATCCCGTGCGCCACGCTGAGGACCTTCGCCAACGGTCGGCCGCGCATGGAAACTGACAACGCCGTCTGTCCGAGGGCATTGGCATGATCCTCGAATTGCCGCACCGGCGCTATCCCGCCGGCGTCGCCGCCAGGCGCTCGGGGGTTTCCAGACCTGGGTCCTCGACGCAGGGTCGCGTCGTTCAGGTGACGCGTCCTGGTTGATCACATGATGCCGAGGGTGATCAGTGGACGGTTGGCGTCGCGGGCGTGGTGGCGGAGTCCAGCGGCGATGTTCGTCTGGTCGGTGAGTCGGAGAGCGCCGATGGCCAGGTTGCGCAGGGATGCCATGGCACGTGGAGCGGTGCTGGTGCGTATGCGGGAGGCATCTTCGGCGTACGTGGTGTCCCTGGCGTGGTGGATCTTGTTCTCGATGCCCCAGTGGTCGCGGACGCGGCGGGCGATCTCGGTTGCGTCGGCCTGCTCCGCGGTCAGGTCGGTCACCCCGTAGACGCGTTCCAGGGTGACCTTGCCGGTGGTGACGATCCGTCGGCGGCGCACGATCTGGATGGCCTGCACCGCGTGTGGGAATGCGATCCCGGTGACGGCTGCGGCTTTGATCCGGCGGATCTCGTCGCGGCCGTGCGCGGTGGCACGCGTCTTGTCCAGGAGTGGCACTTCGCGCCATGGCAGGGCCTTCAGCCACCAATGCAGGGTGGGCTGGTTGCCCTTGATCAGCGCGATGTAGTGGGCGTGCTTGTCCTCGACGAGGAAGCGCGCGTGGGCGGTCTGCGAGTGGAGGGCGTCGAAGGTGATCACCGTGCCGTGCAGGTCGAGCGGGGCAAGCAGGGGCTGGAAGACGGTGATCTCGTTGGTCTTGCCGTCCACCTCGCGCTGGGCGGTGACCAGGCCCGTCCCCGTCATCGCGGCGAGCAGGTGGACCTGGGAGCCGTCGGTGCGGCGGGCACCGCGCACGGTCTTGCCGTCGACGGCGAGGGAGGGCAGTGGCTGGTCGCTGTCGTTCTCCGCCTGGCGGGCGGCGCGTTCGCGCCCGGCGAGCCAACTTCCGACGGCCGTATCCAGCGCGTCGCCGTCGATGCGCTGGAGGACACGACGCACGGTGGCCTCGGCCGGGGCGACGGGGCCGCGGTCGGGCTCCCGGCATGGGCCACCGAGCCGGGCCAGGACGTGCGGCGGGGCGTCGGCTGCCCACTCCGCGATCGCGGCCAAGGACTTCGCTCCGGCCAGGACCGCGCAGGCTGCCAGGGAGAGGATGAAGGCGAGCGGGTGGCGTCGGCCCTGGTCCCGTCGGGGATCGGGCACCTGAGCCAGGCAGGTCAGCAGGCCGGGGAGGTCATCTGGAATGGTCGGTGCGGCGTCGGTGAGTTGGCCCAGAGGGCCCGGGATGAGCAGGGATGAGGGGGCAGGCACGGTCTTCCGTCGTGGTGATCAGGGACTCGACATCTCATGATCACCGGAAGTCGTGCCTGCCTCCGCGTCAGCCCCCGGTGACCAACTCGAGTTCCTGCCCCAGCTCCTGAAGCCCCATCAACCCGGACACACCGACTGAACGCCGCCGCCCTCGTCTTGCCCCGTCTATGACTCGGCGCCCGTGACGCGCTTTGCTGCTCTGTTGGTTTGGGCAGGTTGGGGTGTCGATCTGTCGTCGGTGCCGCGGTATGCGTGGACAGCGTCAGGTGGGGCTGGCCCTGGCGTGAGGATCAACTGGGCAGTCGCAGCAACTCCCACACCCGGACGGACGGGCTGGGGAAATCCAACGGTCTGCGAGCAGCGCGCCCACCCTGGGTAGCGCCCGCCATTCACCTGCCCAGACCCGAGTCCTCGCCCCTTCTGGGAGGAGCGGCTGCAGTGGATCGAAATCGTTGCGATGCGCCGTTGGCCTCTCCCTGGACGGAAGCCCGCAACGCCTCCTCGTCGCCCTGGAGTCAGGGCTCGGAGCCTGTCACCTCCCTCGACGCTCATGGGGGCTAAATCCGGCCATCCTTGGGTTGCCGACGGCTTGCGCCGTGTTGATGTCCTGGCAGTCGATGATCGCCTGGGGGTACGCGTACCTCGGCGTTGCGCAGGTTTTGCCTCGGTCATGACAATCGGCCAACCTTGCGCCTCCCTCTTGATCACGGCACACGGAATCTCCAAGATCTTGGGTTTGTGTGCGAGGCGTGTTGCCTTGCGTGCACAGCGTGAGAGGGGTGGGGGAGTGTCGGCATCTGTGTCTGCGCGTTTGCGTGTCCTGGTTGTGGTGTTGGTGCTGTCCGTGGTGGCGGGTGGCGGCTGGCTGATCAGAGTGACCGCGGACGAGTCCGGTGGGGGCACCGACTACTCGTATCAGGGGCCGGAGCCTGCGGCGCATCAGGACGCGGTGACGCCGGGGGAGCGGCGAGAGCAGACCGCGGACGTCGCGGAGGCGACGAAGCCGCGTGGTTTGCCCGTGACGAAGAGTGATCCCGCTACGTCCGCGCAGATCGAGCTGCATCAGCAGAATCAACGGCAGTTGAGCGACGTCGGGCCGAAGTCCGCGGACACCATTGCCGGTTCGGACTCCGGAGTCACCCCCGCCTCCTTCACAGGCGGCGCGGATGCGGCCGCGGTGTCGTATTCGAGTGGTGCTCTATACCAGGTGACGGCTGACCCGTTCGGGAACACAGCTGCCCAGCAGGGCGGTTTCCTGGCGGCGCTCGGCAACCACATCGGCGCTGCTGTGCCGGGCGAGCCGCTGCAGGTGTCGGCCGGGATCTACCAGGCGGGGGGTGTCACTGGTGAGGTGCACCCGGTCAAGGTCCGTTGGAAGGTGGACTTCTACGGCTGCCGGCTGAGTAACGACGACGTTCAGTACTTCGACTTCGGGCAGACGGTCCAGGCGCCGACGCTGGGCACCGGTGTGGTGCTTCCGGTAGTGAACGCGACGTTCACGGTCCCGACGACGGAGTGCACGCAGCAGGTCCCGGCTTACACCGTCTGGGCCTGCACCACGGTCACGGACGATCCCACGGACACGGAGTCCTGCGGCTCCTACAACATGTTCTACATCGTCCCGGCCCTCCCTGAAGGCGCCGCGTGCAGCGCGGTGTGCGGGGACGCGAGCGGTTCGGCGGGCACGACGGTGATGCGCGCGGACCCGGTGAACACGGCGACGGGCGCATTCACGGAAGCGTTCACCGATGCCCACGTCGCTGCTCCCGGAGTTCCGCTGACGGTCGGACGGGTCTACTCCTCGGACAACACACTCACCGGCGCGTTGGGCAAGGGATGGCAGCTGCCGTGGGAGACGCGGCTGTCGTTCGAGTCCGACGGCGACGCGGTCCTGATCGGTGAGGGAGGGACCCGGCACACCTACGCCAAGAAGTCGGACGGGACGTTCACCGCTCCCGCGGAAGCCCGGTCCAAGCTGGCCGCTGACGGCACCGGTTACAAGGTCACGACGGCCGACCACTCGACGTACGGCTTCAATGCCTCGGGTCAGCTGACCGCGGTGAAGGACGGTATCGGGCGGGGCCTGGCTCTGGCCTACACCGGCAGTAAGCCGACGACGATCACGGATGCGGCCGGGCGCGCGGCCGCACTCGCCTATGTAGGTGACCGGCTGGACAAGGTGACGCTGGCTGATGGCCGGGTGGTCGACTACACCTACACCGGCGACTTGTTGACCGGTGTGACGTCCCTGGACGGGAAGACCGAGGCGTACGGCTACGACACCTCCGGCCGCGTCAACAAGGTCACCAACGCCCGCAGCAAGCAGGTGACGTTCAACGAGTACGACACCCAGGGCCGTGTGACGTCCCAGACGGACGCGCTGAACCAGAAGACGACCTTCGCCTACACCAAGAACGGCGTGTTCGATCAGGTCGATGTCACGGCCCCGGACCAGGGTGTGTGGACGGACGTCTATTACAAGAACGTCTTGTTCACGCAGATCGATCCTCTGAACAACAAGAGCTATTACCGCTACGACAAGTTCTTCAACCGCACCAGCGCGGTCGACGCGGAGGTCCGCGAGACCGAGTGGACGTTCGACACCTCAGGCCGATTGAAGCGCTGGTCCAACGCTGCATCGGACGAGGAGTGGTCCTACGACAGCAACGGCAACGTCGCCGCCTACTGGGACGGCGAGTACAACAAGACCGTCTTCGGCTACAACACGAACAACCAGCTGACCACGGTCACGGACCCGCTGGGCAAGATATCGACCAACTTCTACAACGCCACCACCGGGCTGCTGGAGACGTCCACCACGGCGCGCGGCAAGACCACCAGGTACGGCTATGACACGGCCGGCAATCTGACGTCGGTCACCACGCCGACGGGCAGCAAGACGACCTACACCTATGACGCGTCGGGACGGGTGAAGACGGCCGTCGACCCGCGCGGCAACGTCAGCGGCGCGGACCCGGCGAAGTACACGACCGCCGTCACGTACGACGACGCCGACCGCACCAAGACGGTTACCGACGCGAGGGGGTACACCACCGGCTACGGCTATGACGAGGTCGGCAATCTCACCACGGTCACGGATGCCCTGAAGCGGATCACCGCCTACGGCTACGACGCCGCCGACCGGCTGAACCTGATCACGGACCCGGTGCTGAAGCAGACCAGCCTCGGCTACGACCCGGTGGGCCGGCTGGCCAAGGAGACCAACCGCCTGGGCGCGAGCACCACGTACCAGTACGACAAGGCCGGCAATCAGATCAAGGTCGTGTCCGCCCGCGGGAACGCCACCGGTGCCGACGCGGCGAAGTACACCTGGACGATCGGCTACGACAAGGTCGGCAATCGCAAGACTGTCACTGACCCGCTGGGCAAGACCACCGCCTTCACCTGGGACGCGGACAACCAGCCGCTGTCGGTCACCGACCCGCTGAGCCACACCCGCAGCGTCACCTATGACGACAACGGCTCTGTCACCAAGACCACTGACGGCCTCGGCCACGGAATGACGCTGGCCTACGACGACGGTAACCGTCTGCTGTCGTCGAAGACCTGGGCCGGCTACCTCACCACCTACGAATACGACGACGACAGCAACCTGAGCGCGGAGGTCTCCCCGGAGGCCGAGCGCATCACGTACGGCTACGACGACGATGGCAACCTGGTCAGTACCGTCGACCCGCGCGGCAACGTCTCAGGCGCGGACCCGGCGAAGTACACGTGGACCTACGGCTACGACCCGGCGGGCAACCCCACCTCGGTCACCGACCCGCTTGGCCACAAGCAGTCGACCGGCTACGACGCCGTCGGCAACATCACCACGGTCACCGACGCACGCACCAAGTCGACCAACTACGAGTACGACGAGCTCAACCGGGCCAAGAAGGTCACTGCTCCGGACACCGGCACCACGGGCTTCACCTACAACGCCGCCGGTCTCCTGGAGACCACCACCGACGCCAACACCCACACCAGCACCTACGGCTACAACGCCGAGGGGCAGCTGACGTCGGTCAAGAACCCCCTGTCCAAGACCGTCTCCTACGAGTACGACCTCGACGGCAACCGCACCAAGGTCACCAACGCCCGTGCGCAGACCGTCACCACCACGGTCGACGCCCGCAACCTGCCCACCAAGATCGCTTACTCCGATGGCACGGCCACCGAGAGCTACGTCTACGACGACGCCAGCCGTCTCACCAATGTCACGGACGCGACCGGCAGCCGCACCCTCACCTACGACAACGACGACAAGATCCTCTCGATCACGTCACCGGGCGCCACGAAGCCGTTCAGCTACGTCTGGAACACGGACGACACCCTCAAGTCGCGCACATACCCCGACAGCCGGGCCACCAGCTACACCTACGACAAAGTCGGCCGGACCAAGAGCCAGACCACCAACAGCAAGGCCACCAACTACGCCTACGACCCGGCGGGCAACCTCACCACGGTCACCCTGCCCACCACCACGGCACGCAGCGAGACCCGCACCTACGACGAGGTCGGCCGCCTGACCGCGCTGACCACGCCGACCATCAGCAACACCTACACCTACGACGACAACAACCGCCTGGTCGCCGACAAGGCCGGCACCGGATACCCGGCCCGCTACGGCTACGACGACGCGGGCCGCATGACCCGCACCTGCACCGACACCTCGGCCACCTCCTGCCTGACCGGCACCACCGGCACCACCTACGCCTACGACAAGGTCGGCAACCTCAAGAGCACAGCCACCTCGACCTCCACCACGGCGTATGCGTACGACGTCGGTGACCAGCTGCTGTCGACCACCGTCGGTACGACCGTCACCAGCTACACCTACGACGCCGACGGCAACCAGACCAAGGACGACGACGGCACCTACGCCTACGACCCGGCCGGCCGCGTCAAGTCCGCGACCATCGGCGCCAACAGCTTCTCGTTCCTGTACGACGCCGACGGCAACCGCACCACCACCAACAAGAACAACGTGCTCGCGAGCACCTCCCGCTGGGACATCAACAACGATCTCCCGCAGATCGCCACCGACACCGACGCTACGGGCGCCCTGCTCGCGGACTACCACTACGACCCCGACGGCACGGCCCGTTCCATGGACCGCACCGCCGGCACCTACTACTTCACCCAGGACCGCCAGAGCTCCACCAGCGCCGTCTACGACGCGGCAGGCGTCGACAACTACCGCTATACCTACAGCACCTGGGGCACCCCCACCGGCACCGCCACCATCACCGGCGGCCAGACCAGCGCCTTCGGCTACACCGGCCAGTACAAAGACCAGTCCCTCCCCGACCGCCTCCAACTGCGCGCCCGCTCCTACGACACCACCCAGAACCGCTTCACCACCCAGGACCCGGTCCCCGCCGCCGCGGACAACCCCAACCAGTCGGCCTACAACTACGCGGACAACGACCCCGCCGACCTCTCCGACCCCTCCGGCAACTGCCCGATGTGCATCGGCGCAGGCATCGGAGCCGTCGTCAGCGGCGGCGTCTACGCCTTCACCCACCAGGACGACTTCGACTGGGGCGACTTCGCCGCCGCCACCGCCACCGGGGCCGTCATCGGCGCCGGTGCGGGCTTCCTCGCTCCCGCGGGTGCTGGCCTTGCCACGAGCCTCGGTTTGTCGGGCGGCCGTGCACTTGCTGTCACAGCCGTCACAGACGCCGCGATCGGCACGGGTTTCACCTGGGTCGTTAACACTGCTCAGTGTCAGCCGACCACCCCCCTCGACCTCCTTGTCGGTGCCCTCACTGGTGGGCTGAACAGCCTGTTCAAACCGGGATGGACCGCACTGAGGCGGGCCTTTGCAGGCCCCGCCAAGCCGGGTGGCTTGATCTTGGACATGCCGCAGCTTCCTGGGATTCGAGGGGCCGCAGGAGCAAAGAAACCCGCTGTCGTGCAGACCATTCCGGCCCCATCCAACTGGACTCATAATGGCCAGCTCAGCCAGGCAGAGAGCATGGTTGACCAGTTCGCGCTCAGCCACCATTCCGCCAGGACAGGTTCCCGAACCTACGTCGGTGGATACAATACGGAAACCGGAGAAATCGTTCTAGCCTCCTCTGGAGGTAGGCACCCAGGCTACAGTTATTGCGCCGAGGGGAACGCTTGCTTTGCCTTTGGCGGAGACGTTTCGAAGCTCAAGTTCACGAATGCGAAAACTGTGGAGAAGGTCAATGGCGTGAAGGTGACTCGCGTAAAACCCGTTTGCGTTGGGTGCCAGGACGACTACGACCCGTCCCAGTTCATACCCGGCATACAAGCGGAGCGAGGCGGAAGCTGGGGGCGCTAACGTGGGGCGCATGAACATTCTGAGCATAGAGATCGCCCGGCATGACTGGGGGCTGATGACGTGTGGATGTCGCAGGACCGGCGAGCATATTCCTGTGGACTTCCTCCGCTCGCTGGAGGGCCCGCCGCCAGATCGAGCAGGGGAAGGTTGGGCTGACAACCATGCGTTTGTGCAGTCAAACCTCATGCAGCCTGCAATCGCAACGGCGTCGATCGTCATGGCTGCCTTGACGAGGGGGGTCCCCGCCGAGCATCGGCGCCAGTTGATGCTGGTCCTCCATGCACTGGCCAACGGCGAGCAGGATGACATTGCCGAAGAATGCCAGGAAATCATTCGAAGCGGCGCATGGCTTCTTTACGAAGAGATCTCGTCTGGCCGCAATATCGACGCGGCGTCATACGCGTATGAATTGCTCGAACTCATTGAAGGTGAGTCCAGCCGATTGGAGGATTTCCATGCAGCGGTGAGGGAAAATCTCCCATCGGATCTACAGTGAGATGCCAGGACGATCGCTGCGTGCGGCAGGAGTGCCTGTGATGGGTATAGACCGCCTCGGTGGCTCCGGGAGCCGGTCCACGGCCGCCATCCCAGGGCGCAGGCCTGGTTCGACCCGGGCCGGACCAGTACGAGTGAAACAACCGTTCCGGCCGCCATCACGCGTGCCTGACGAAACTGCAGCTCACGGATGGTTGGTCCCGTTGAATCCAACGGGACCAACCGGCGTTGGCGGGGCCGGTCAGGTGCGGGTGGCGGAGGCGCTGTCGTCCCAGCCGTCTTCGCGCTGCCTAGGCCGGGCCTATCCGCTCTAGTCGGCGATGGTGACGCCGACCTTGCCCATCTTGTGGCCGGTGGAGGCCAGGCCTATGCGCAAGGATGTGCCCGGCCCAGCGGATCGGCACCCGGCCCGCTTCGAAATCCGTTTGATGGCTCGGTTGTTGCTGTCGGGGTTAAGCCGCCAGTGATGTGGCCTCACTGGCCGATGCCGACGAACGCGGGCGTGGACGGTCGGCCCACTGTTGGCTTCGACCGTTAGAGCCAAGGCTGGGTGGTGGTGTCCCGCCGAGCGGTGTAGAGATGCCAGCCAACTCGAACGAACTCAGCATGCTGAGCCGCAGATTGGTGCCTGTGGGGCACTGAAAATCGAACGAACCTACACCACTCGGCGGGACACCATCCAAGGCTGGGCCGCACCTGTCAGGTAGGGCTGTTTCGGCGGGATTGGTTGGAGTAGAGACACTGGGGCAGAGCTACGCAATGCTTCGACGGTGGCGAGAATCGGGAGGCGCAGCGACCGGCGCCGCTGGACTTGGATGTGCGGGTTCGCCCTGCTTCTGGTGGCGGCGAGCCTGACGTACGTCGGTATTCAACTTCGACGCGGCGGCTTGGACCCCTCCGGCACGGCGAGCTTGCTCGGTTTGCCCATTGGCTTGCTATCCCTTGCGGTATCCGTCGTGGCCCTGCGGAAGCCGCCCGAAGGGGCGTTGACGGATCTGGCTCGAGGCTGGGCAGCGACACTCGCGAAGCGAGTGCACCAGGAAGCGGCAGCGCAGCGACGGCAACTGCTAAGGGCTGTCCCGTAAATGATCTCTGACGCCTCGGGCGTGGTGGGCCGCCGTGCGGCCCGCTGGCCTATCCGGCGAGGACGAGGTTGTGCAGGCGGGCGATGCCGAGCATGGCGTGATGGACACCGTCTCCTTTGAGGCGGCAGTCGCGGAGGATCTTCCAGGTCTTCATGCGGGCGAAGACGTGCTCGACGCGTGCCCGGACCTGCTTGTGGGACTTGTTGTGTTCCTCCTTCCAGGCTGGAAGTTCGGTCTGGCCGCGTTCTCTGCGGTGAGGGATGACGAGCCCGGTGCCGGGATAGCCGCCGTCGGCGATCGTGAGCGTCTTGCCGACGGCGGCCTTGGCGCCGGACTCCTCCCACGCCTTGCAGTCGTTGCGGTTCCCGGCGAGTGGCCGGCCGACCACGACGACCATGCGGGTGTCGGCGTCGATGACGACCTGGTGGTTGGTGGAGTACCGGTAGTTCTTCGACCGCTCGGCGATCGTGTGGTCGCGGGTGGGCACCAGGGTGCCGTCCACGATGAGCACGGTGCCCTTGGCGAACCGCTTGCGAGGCTGGAGCGCGAGCATCGGCCCGAGGTTGTCGATGATCCGGTCCGCCGCCGACTTCGAGATCCCGAACAGCGGGGCGAGCTGGCGCATGGTCAGGTTCGTGCGCCAGTACGCCGCGACGAGCAGGGCCCGGTCCTCCAGCGGAAGGCTCCACGGTCGGCCCCTGCGGACCGGGTCCGCACCCTGGCCCCGCAGCACCGTCACCAACTTGCCGAAGGCGCGAGGGCTCAGCCCGGAGAACGGGGCTATCCAGGACGGCTCGGACGCCGTGTCACACCAGCCACAGCAAGATCATTCCAGTTGTCGGGCCTGCCAGCCGGGTCCTGCCCACAGCATGGAAATCAGGCGACCGGGCCTCATGCATCGTTCAGGATGACCTCATGAGCCAAGACCTTGTGACGTTCCTCCACGCACGGTTGGACGAGGAGGCAGACCTGGCCCGACGTAGCGACAGTGACGGCTGCGGGGAGTGGACCGCTCACGGGCACACGGTCGACTTCTGCCAAGGAGAACTCTCCGGCTTCCATCCCACGATGGCCCTACACGTCGCGCTGCACGACCCGGCTCGTGTTCTGCGGGAGGTCGAAGCCAAGCGACGCCTGCTCGCCCGCCATGTACTCAGTCCTGCCACGGGAGACCCTGAACTTCCGTGGGACAACCGCGATGACTGCCAGTACGACGGCGAGACCTGGCCATGCGACGACCTGCTCGACCTCGCCTCACCCTACGCCGATCACCCCGCCTACCCGCGACTGCCCTGAGACGGAGATCGTTTGCGGGACAGCCCTTAGATAGGTCACCGGCGCCCGCGAAGCCCCCGCATCAGCTCCGCGATGGCATACAGGATGTTGGCACGATCCTGCGACGCGGTGTCTTTAAGTGCCAGGCTGGCGATGATCACGGCTGCAGTCGCGAGGACAACCGGCCCGGCCAGCAGCACCCCTACTTCCCAGATCTCCATGTGTCTGTCTCTTCCGCTAGGCGTCCACCACCCCGTTCGAGGCGGTCAAGAGCACCCTTGCAACGGCCACAGCCGCCGACCACGGATGCCGGATCACCGGATTCCCAACCACAAAGTCTCCAGGTCACAGCGTCGTTCAACCCACGGTCACCGGATCGCACCGCCACGAGGAAGGACGGCACATGAGCGCAACAGATGAACCCACCTCGGGACGCGCCGCTCTGGCGAACCAACTCGGCACGCTCCACGCCAAACTGCGCGAGCAGGGGAAGACGCAAAAGTCTGCTGTCGAGGAAGCCAACCGGCGTCGCCGGATCGCCGGAGACCGTGCCCCAGGTGAACCCTGGCCGCGCAGAGATGGCGGACTAGATCTGTCGGTCAAGACAGTCAATGACTGGTTCCCCAAGCGAAACGCTTCGAAGACACCAAGCCTGCCAACGGACTTCGAAGACTTGTGGGCCGTGGTTGGGGTGATGCTGGGATGGACCGGGCAGTTCACTGATGAACGGTCCGCCGAAAGGCAACGCTGCGCCTGGAAAGCACTGTATGCCGATGCGCAGAGAGGGAGCGGCCTCAGCGAGGACGTGCGCGTCTACCTCGAAGCCGCCCGCGAGGCCGCCAGGAAGCACCCGCATCCGGGAATCAATCTGCTGGATCCGCCCTCACTGGCCGATGTCTATGTGCGCCAGCACAGCAAACCTGCAGCCGTGGACGCGCATGCATCAGCTCTCTGCGATGTCCCTGCCGTCACTACAGGCGGCACCGGCCCTAGCGTTCCAGCCGAGCCTGCCGAGACGATGCTCCGCAAGGCCGACCGCATGTGCGTGCTCATCGCCGGCCCGGGCGGTGGAAAGTCCTCGCTACTGCGCACGCGACTGCGCGATGTGGCCGACAAGTGGCTCAACGGCACGGAGCACGCTGCCACGGCGGGAACGGGAGTACCGATTTGGGTGAGCGCACGCGCCTTCGTAGGTGAGGAAACGCAGGTCCCGGACGCCCTAGCCGCCGCTACCCGAAAGCTCAGTCGCTATGGTCGGCAGCCGGGACTGGACCGAGCCCGATTCCTTGAGCGGCCATGCGCCGGGGTGCACTGGCAACTGCTCGTTGATGACCTCGACGAACTCCCCAACAGGGCCGAACGCCAGGCCGTGCTGGAGAAACTGGCTCATGCCGTCGCAGCCGAACCACCGCTGTACCGATGCGTCGTGGCCACCCGACCCTTGACCGACAATGATCTCGACGTCCTTGACCGTGTTTTCGGCTGGCAGGTGCCGTGTTATGACCTGCAGCCCTTCACCGCCGATGACCTGTACACCTACACCGAAAGCTACTTCGGCACGCGGTGGCCGAAGGAGGAAGCCGCACGCCGTGCCCAGCACTTCACCGGAGCGCTCCGCAGCGCCTCCCTAGCCGACCTGGCCCGCACCCCGCTGATGGCTTTCATGCTGTGCCAACTCTATTTCGCCCGGCGCGATCGACCGCTGCCCGCTGGCCGCACCGAGGTGTACGACGCATTCACCGATCTGCTCTATGAGAGCAACCACAGCAAGCGCATCGCGGCGAGCCACGAAGGAGCGATCCAGCACCTCGTGCAAAGCCTTCAAAGTCCCCGCGCGCGCCGGGAAACCGACGAGGCCGCCCAACAGGTCCACCAACGGCTGCCCGAGCTGATCGACTACCTTGCCTACCAGTGGCTCACGGGCCACCAAGCCCCAGCGACCCTGGTGCTGGCCTCACACGAGGACGTCCGCCGCCCCGCCAAAGTGAGTCCAGAGCGCTGGGACGCGTTCCTAGAGGACCTGTTGCGCCATACCGGCCTGCTCGTCCATTACGCGGACGGCCTCGGCTTCCCCCACCAGACCTTCCTTGAGTACCACGCCGCCCGCCATGCCACCCGGGACAAGCAAGCGCGCACAGAACTACTCGCTCAGCTTTTCCCCGCCAGTCTGCCATTGCACGTTCCCACCTTCGAACCCTCCTACTTGGGCTTCCTCCTCGATGCCCTCTTCGCGAGCCCCGACGACACCGCACGCGAGACCATTAGCAGAATCGAAACCCTCACCTGCCGGGGAGGAACAAGCGCCTGCGATTTCCTTGTCAAGCAGGTAGCCCTGAAAACCAACCTCGCCACTGAGCCCACCGCAAGACAACTCACCCGCTTTGCTCAGAACAGAGACCTTCACGGATACGACCGCGTGCGGGCGGCCGTGGTTCTGGCCGGGATGGACGGGTGCCGGGAAGCGGGTATGGGCCGCCTGATCGCTCTCGCCGACGACCCCAGCGTCGACGACGTCAACCGCCTGCGGGCGGCCGTGGTTCTGGCCGGGGAAGCAGGGTGCCCGGAAGCCGGCGCCAACTCGCTGATCGTCCTCGCCGATGCTCCCAGCGTCGACACGGCGGTTCGCGTGCGGGCGGCCGTGGTTCTGGCCGGGATGGACGGGTGCCGGGAAGCGGGTATGGGCCGCCTGATCGTCCTCGCCGACGACCCCAGCGTCGACGACCATGCTCGTGTGCTGGCAGCCGAAGGTCTTGTGGAGGTGGACGGGTGCCGGGAAGCGGGTATGGGCCGCCTGATCGTCCTCGCCGACGACCCCAGCGTCGACGACCATGCTCGTGTGCTGGCAGCCGAAGGTCTTGTGGAGGTGGACGGGTGCCGGGAAGTGGGCATGGGCCGCCTGATCGTCCTCGCCGACGACCCCAGCGTCGACAATCAGCCTCGGGTGTGGGCGGCCACGGCCATTGCCCACGCCGATCGGGATCGTGGGGCGAGCCTCTATGCCAGGCTTGCCAACGACCCCACCCTCATGGAAGGCCGCGTACAGGCAGCTAAGGCTCTGGCCCGGTTAGATGGGTGCCAAGAGGCAGGCACCAATTGGCTGATCGCCCTCGCCGACAGCCCTACTCTCTGGTTCTACCGCATGAACGCGGCCGAGGCTTTCGCCGAAGTCGAGGGGGATCAAATTCGCGTGGCCGACCTCTATGCCAGGCTCGCCAGCGACCCCACCCACTGGGTTCACGGCCGCGTACAGGCAGCCCAGATTTTGGCTCGGATAGAGGGATACCGGGAGGTGGCTGCCAACCGGCTGATCGCCCTTGCCGACGACGCTACTCTTGAGGGCCGCGACCGCATGGAGGCGGCCGACGCTCTGGCCGGGATAGAAGGATATCGGGAGTTGGGTATCAACCTCCTGACTGCCCTCATCAATGGGAGCGCAAGAGGATCGATGGGCTGAAGAGCAGGCGAAGTCAAATGGGCGCGGCTCTCCTGAGAGGTGTTTCCCCCATTGTTTCATCGCGAGATGCGGCTTTGACGTGCCATCAGAGTCCTTGCCAGGTGGGGGTGGATTCTTTAATGAGGCGGCGGACCATCAGAGAGATCATCGCAATGTAGATCATGGCGGCAGAGCGGGCCAGGAGGGCTTCGCAGCCGCGGGCCCGGTGGTGGAGCATCAGCCGGCCGAGCGTTCGTTCCACTGTCCACCTGCGTGGTTGCACGACAACGCCCCGGGTGCCGGGAGTACGGCGGACGATCTCGAGGTGGATGCCGAGCCGGGCGGCGTGGTCGACGAGGTACTCGTGATAGCCGCTTTTGCGAATGGTGGGGTGGGCTGAGGAGCTCCGGTTGACCAGGCCTCGCCCCCGGTAGAGTCCTGGATGCTCGCCGCGGTCACGAGGGTTGTCAGCAGCAGGCCGGTCGTGTCGATCACGACGCTGCGCTTTCCGTAGCCGGTGTGGTGTCCTCAGGGTAAGGCCGGTTTACGCGAGACATTCAGATGATGTCCGCACCGATCACGGGTCCACGACTGGCCTTCGTATCCGAAGAACGGTGGTACTCCTTGACCCTTCAGGCTTATTGCAGAATTCCGGACGCCAGAGTCGACGGAGTGAGGTGCTTATAGCCGACGCTGGTGAAATATACGAGCAGCTCGTGGTCGTCCCGGCTGAGCAGGTGTCCTTCCCCCCAGAGCCGGTGCCGTACGAGAGTACCGCCGTCGATGACAACCGGTCGCTGCGGGCCGCCCACACCGCGGTCGCCGCCCTCTTCCACGACAACGAGGCATTGCGGCAGCAGCTCAACAAGGGCACCGCGGGCACGGTCACCCCCATCCGCCCGCGCGGTCCGCAGCAACGCCGCTGAGCCCGTCAGGCCCACTTCAAGAGAACTCGAGTTATCGTTCTCCTGCCGATCCGTACCTCTGAGCGCATGGGTGGAGCCCAGGTTCTGATCGATACAGTCCGCTCCTGCATGGATTCGGGTGGTGTTGCCAATTGGCAACACCACCCGAGCACCTCAGGCGGCAACCCCGAGCTCCTTGCGGGTCCGCTGGACGAATTCGCGGACGGCCGGCTCGCGTCGCCAGGGGGCGAGGGCGGTGTTGAACTCGGCCACGTAGTCCTTGGCCCGGCTCGACTGGACGCGGGCGAGGATATCCACGGAGCGGTTGCCAAGCTCAAGACCGCGGTCGAGATCGCGGGCCTGGAGGTGGGCGGTTCCGACGATGGCGAGCCGCATGCCGACGGAGCGGGTGAAGACCCCGGTCGGCATGGCGGTGGCCTGCTTGTTCCAGGTCAGGGCGGCCTTGGGGTTCTTCAGGTCGCGGAAGACCTCGGCGGCATCCGCGGACAGGCGGGCGTGGTGATAGAAGTCGATCCACGCGGGCTCGTCGCCGCTGTCGATTTTCGCCTGGCCCAGGAGGTCCTCGGAGGCCTTCAACGCGCGTGAGGCGGCCCTCGGGTCGTTCTCGCGGGCATGAGCGCGGGCCTCGATCAGCTTGGTGAACGCCAGCACCCGAGGGACGGCCCGCCCCTTGGCACGGTTGAAAGCACCCTGCGCCATATCGACGGCCTCGGACGCGAACCCGCGCATGAGGGTCTGCATAGCCATGGTGGTCAGCACATAGCAGCCGAGCTGGACATCGCCGCCGGCGCGGGCGAGGCGGAGGGACTGGATGAAGTGCCGCTGGGCGGCATCATGCTCACCGACGTCGAACGCCGTCCACCCGGCCAGCCTCGACAACTCGGCAGTCACGGAGAAGAGTTCGCGGCCGATGTCATCGGAGAACGACCCTTGCAGCAGCGGGCCCGCGCGGTGGTCGAGGCAGTCAGTGACGGAGTTGGCCTTCCAGTTCCCGCCGCCGTATTTGGAGTCCCACCGCCTTGCGTCGTCGGCCGCGTCACGCAGTTCGTCGAGGTCGACCCGCCCGACCTGCTTCCCGCCGGCATGGTCGGCGGTGTCGTCGGCGGGGGTGACGAGCCAGCGGGTGACGGGGGTGGTGAATGCGGACGCGGCGAAGCCGGATCCGGCCAGGAAATCGCGGCGGTTCACGGAGCTCCAGAACGAAGTGGCGACGCGGACGGCGTCGGCGGGGTCTCGCGGGAAATCCAACCCCATATCTGCGCCGATTGTCTCTGCCTCGCCCATTCCGATCTCGCCGAGGTTGACGGGCCGGCCGAGCCTCTCGGCGATGGCCTGCGACAACAGCTTGGGGACCGGCCATTTCGGCGTCATCCCACGGCGGCACCAGTTCGCCACGGATGTGTGCGAGTAGTCGGTCTCTATCCCGGCAGCGTGGGCGAGCTGGTTGATGCGCAGAGCCAGGGACTTGTGGCTCGCGCCGCTGGCTTCGATGAGCCGGGCCAGGTCCGCGTTGGGCGGACGGGTCCGGCGGGTGGTCGATGCCACGCCTCTCCCTCTTGCCGGTGACCGGACCACGCACGGCTCGAACAGACGGTTGAGTACGTATGTCTGTACTTGATGGAGCACGAGAGATCCGTACTCGATGGGGGACGAAGAGTCGTACGCGTTCCGCGTGTTGGGTCAGTAACGATATTCCTCCGCCACCGGCCGCGAACCGTCCTTGCGAGTTGTGAGCCCCCCTGCGAGCCCTCCCCCCGCTCTTTGCGGGCGGCTGGGATGTGAGTCCAGGCCGCCGCCGGGACCGGAACAGATCTCCTTCCGGCGGCCGCCGCAGGCACCACCACATCCCGGGGGTGAACCAGATATGTGCGGAATCGCAGGACTGGCCGGAGCCGACGCCGTCCACCACGAGCACACGATCGGTGTGATGGGCGCCTCGCAAGCGCATCGCGGCCCGGACGGCACCATGCACACTGCCGCGACGGACGGTCGGGCGGTGCTGGCCATGAACACGTTGCTGATTGTTGAACCGCAGGCCATGCCCGGCCCCTATCTCGACCGTGAGGCCGGGATCCTGTTGGCTTTCAACGGCGAGATCTACAACTACCGCCAGCAGGCCGCAGCGTGGGGCATCCCGCTCGGCGACCGCGAGAGCGACTCGCACTTCCTGCTGCGGGCCTGGGCGAAGATCGGACCGTCCTGCCTGGACGGATTGGACGGCATGTTCGCCCTGGCCGTCTATGACCCGCGCACCGGGAAGCTGTTCCTCGCCCGGGACCGGCTCGGCGAGAAGCCACTCTACTGGCGTCTGGACGGCGGCCGACTCGCCTTCGCGAGCGAGGTCACCACCTTGACTGGCTACGGCCCCGCCCCCCTGGTCCTGCGGCCCGAGGTCCTCGCGATCGAGACCCCGGTCGGGGTCGACACCCCCTTCCAGGGCATCCAGCTGCTGGCCGCCGCCACCCTGCTGACCTTCGACATCGTCACCGGCTCGCTCGACCAGCACGTCTACTGGCGCCTTGAGGACCGGCAGCCGTTCACCGGCACCTACCGCGAGGCGCTGGCGAAGTACTCCGTCGTCCTGGCCGAGCAGGTCCCGCTCAGGGCCCCGGCCTGCGACTTCGCTCTCCTCCTCTCGGGCGGCCTGGACTCCTCGGTGCTGGCCTACCTGATGCGGCCGCCGGTCTGCGTCACCGTCCGCTACCCCGGACAGGACCGCCTCGACGAGTCGAAGATCGCCGCGGCCATCGCCCGGGACATCGGCGCCGAGCTGGTGGTGGTCGAGCCGGATCCCATCGACTTCACCACGGTGCTGCCGCACATGATGTCCGCGCTGGACTACCCGATGGGCAACGCATCCGCGTTCTCCGAGTACATGGCCTACCGGAAGATCTCCGACCTCGGACTGAAGGTCGCCATCGGCGGGCTCGGCCCGGATGAGTTCCTGATGGGCTACGTCCGCCAGGCCCTGGTCCTGTTCGGTCCGGACGCGGTCCTGGCCGCGGGGATGGATGCCTACAAGCCGCTGGCTGCCAAGCTCCTGCACGCGGCGGGCGAGGACCTTGAGCCGGCCGAGGCGGTCACCCGGCTCGTCCTGCGCGGCCCCGACCCGGACCGGCGCATCCACGACCTGATCGCGGGCGCGATGGAGAAGGCCGGCGGAGACCTGGCCCGGGCCCTCACCCTCGCTGACTTGGCGACGGCCTGGCGGCCACTGGTGATGACCAGCGACAAACTCGCTTCCGCCTACGCCCTCGAACGCCGGTCCCCGTTCCTGGCCCGAGACCTGCTCGAGTTGTCCTACCGGCTGCCCCAGGGGCACAAAATCTGTCACCCCGCCGAGGGCAAGCGCATCCTCCGCGACGCGGCGAAGGCTCTCGGGTTGCCGCGGGAGGTCTGGGGCAGCAGGGACAAGCTCGGTTTCGCCTCACCGGTCCCGTCCTGGCTGAACGGCCAGCTCGCCGCCTGGGCCGACACGCAGATCCACACCGCCTTGACCGAGGCCCCGGCCGCGATGCGGCCGCTGCTGGAAGGCGGCCTCAAGCCGGGCGGCCGGTTCGACCGCACGCGGATGCAGGCACTCATGGCAGCTGCCTGGTTTTGCGACCAGACGGTGAGGGCGGCGGCATGACGGTCGCTTACGTCACTACGGTGTCCGGATGCACCAGGACACCACTGCCGGTCTGCCGGCCACCGCCCGCGGAGCGGTCGCGATCATCGCCAACCGCCGCGGCGAACTCCTCCTCCACCTCCGTGACGACCTGCCCGGCATCGCCTGGCCGGATCACTGGAGCGTTCTGGGAGGGGGCTGCGACCCCGACGAGGACCCGGCCGCCGCGATCGTCCGCGAACTTCACGAGGAAGCCGGCCTGGCCGTCGACGGCCTGACCGAACTCTTCGAGATCCGTGACGAGCACGGCTCCGGCCAGCTGATCACGTTCTTCGCCGCCTCCTGGGACGGCGACGAGACCGCCCTGCCCCTCGCGGAGGGCGTCAAGCTCCAGTTCCTCGCCCCCGAGGACCTCGAAATCCGCACGATTCCGCCGTTCATCCGGGACGGGATCAACCGCCATCTGGCCGCCCGGCCCGCCTGACCACCCCGCCCTTCCGGGCGGGGCAGAGGTGGGGCCGCCAGCGGCCCCACCTCGCAAAGGAACCCCGCACATGAAGCTCACCGTGATCGGCTGTGGTTACCTCGGCGCCACCCACGCCGCCTGCATGGCCGAACTGGGCCACGAAGTCCTCGGCATGGACTCCGACATGGACAAGGTCGCCGTCCTCAACTCCGGCAAGGCCCCCTTCCACGAACGCGACCTCGACGACCTCATCGCCAAGCACACCGCCAGCGGAAAACTGAGCTTCACCGCCTCCTACGCGGAGGCCGCCGCCTTCGGCGACCTGCACTTCATCGGGGTCGGCACCCCGCAGCAGCCCGGCGAGAACGCCTACGACCTCAGCCACCTTTTCGCGGCCGTCCGCCAGCTCGCACCCCGCCTGAAGAACCCGGCCGTCGTCGCGGTGAAGTCCACCGTCCCGGTCGGCACCGCGCCCCGAGTCCGCAGCATCCTCCACGAGTTCGCCCCGGCCGGCGATGCCGTCGAGGTCGCCTGGAACCCGGAGTTCCTGCGCGAGTCGTTCGCCATCGAGGACACTCTCCACCCCGACCGGCTTGTCCTCGGCTTCGCGACCGAGCACTCCTGGGCCGAAGCCGTCCTGCGGCAATGCTTCGGGAAGATCATCGAAGCCGGGACGCCGACGATCGTCACCGACTGGGCCACCGCTGAGCTCGCCAAGGCGTCCGCGAACGCCTTCCTCGCCACGAAGATCAGCTTCATCAACGCGATCGCCGAGGTCTGCGAAGCCTCCGGCGCCGACGTCACCACCCTCGCCGACATCCTCGGCCACGACGTCCGCATCGGCCGCCGCGGCATGCGGCCTGGCCTCGGCTTCGGCGGCGGCTGTCTCCCCAAGGACATCCGCGGTTTCATGGCCCGCGCCGGTGAACTCGGCGCCGACCAGGCCCTGACGATCCTCCGCGAGGTCGACGCCATCAACAACCGGCGCCGCGAACGCATGGTCGACCTCGCCCGCCAGCAGCTCGACGGGAACCTCGCCGGCAAGCGCATCACCATCTGGGGCGCCGCGTTCAAGCCGAACACCGACGACGTCCGCGACTCACCCGCCCTCGCCGTCGCTCAGAAGCTCCACGAACTCGGCGCCGCGGTCACCGTCACCGACCCCCAGGCCCTGGACAACGCTCGCAAGATCCACCCCGAGCTCGACTACCTCGACGACCCGATCGCCACCGTTCAGGACGCCGACCTGCTGCTGCACCTGACCGAGTGGCCGCAGTACTCCGACGTCGACCCGCACCGCCTCGCCTCCCGCGCAGCGAGCCCGAAGGTGATCGACGGCCGCGGCACCCTCAACGCCGCTTCCTGGCGTGAGGCTGGTTGGATCTTCAGGGCCCTTGGGCGCCCTTGAGCCTCTCGTTGCAGATGCGGGCCCGCCCAGGTCAACCTTCCTGGTCACGGGCCTGCAGCTGTCTGCCGCAAGGGAGTCGAAGGGGCTGAGTGGCTTTGTTCATGAGAACGGGCTCTGGTCCACTTGCGCCCGTGAATCCCTGCTCGTTGAGGTGGCAGAGGAGTTCCGCGACGAAAGGGGAGGCGCGGGTTGCCGGCCGTCTGACGGTGTCGCCGGCCTTGACGACGCCTGGGGTAGGACGGCCGCCGGTCAGCGGCACTTCCCTTTCCACGGCCCCATCTTGCACGCGTCGGCGCGCTAGGTTGCCCAACTGGCGTGCAGCGCTTGCTCATGTCGGGTCCGTGAGGTTGTGCAGGTCGTCGCGGACGAGGCTGTCGCGTTGGGCGGCGGTGAGCCAGCGGGCCTGGGATCCGAGATGGTCCTTTTCCACCCACAGCACGTCGTTGACGGTTTCGGCGACCGGACGCAGGTGGCTGATGACGGCCAGGAGCGTGTCGGCGCCGACGTGCGTGCGCAGGACCTGCAGGGCGCTGTCGAGGGACGCGGAGTCCAGGGTGCCGAAGCCCTCGTCGAGGAAGAGGCTTTCCATACGGGTGCCGCTGCGGCCGTGCATCTCCATTAGCGCGAGGGAGAGCGCGAGCGAAGCCTGGAAGGTCTCCCCGCCGGAGAGGGTGCGCGAGCTGCGGCGGGTGTGGCTGGTGAGGCTGATGATGTCGAAGTTGTCGGCGAAACCCAGCCGGTTGCCGGAGAGCTGCTGCAGCAGCTCGCTGCCGTGCGCGAGCAGGGCACGGGTACGCAGGTCGGTGAGATGGCCGAGGAACTTCCCGTCCGTCAGATGCGTGCACACCGCCTGCCAGGCCGCCAGCTGGCGCTCGCCTGCGGTGAGCGCGGCCGCCAGCTGCTCCTTGTAGGAGATCTGGGACAGGGCTCGCTCCTCGTCCTTCACCGCGTTCGCGGCGTCGCTGCGCAGGGCGCCGACCTGACTGCTCAGGCTGTCCAGGAGGGCGGAATCCAGCGGACTAGTTTCCTCGGTCACCTGCAGCGTCACGGTGCCGGGGTAGATGTCACTGACCTCCTGCGCATCCGCGGAAAGCTGCGTGGTCAGCATCGTCATGGCCGCACGCGCCTCGGCACCGTGTCCGTCCAGTGCTGCCAGCAGCAAGGTGCTGGCAGCGTCCAGGGCCACGGCGTACTCCTGGGCAGCCGCAGGATCGTTCGCTGTGGACTGGGAGGGCAGGGCGGGCCGTTCGGACTCCTTGACCAGGGCTGCTGCGCTGCTGGCACGGTCCGCCCAGCGCTGCAGCCGCGCTTCAAGATCTTGCAGGGGCCCGGTGACCTCGCGCTGATGGCGCTCGGCCAGCTCGCCCCGCTCGGCGAGCAGCAGCTGCACACTCTCGCGCAGGTGTTCCTGCCGGCCGGCGAGGTCCTTGTGGCGGTCCTGTTCCGTGCGCACCACCGCGGCTGCGGTCTCCAGGTGGCCGGCCGTGGGCAGCTGCGAAGGCAGAGGGAGCGAAACTCGCACGGGCGCGGGCACCGAGGACCAGCTCGCCAGCAGGCCGCGCTGCTCCGTCTGCAGACCTTCGCCCCTCTGGTCCGCCTGCTTGCGTGCCTTGCTCGCAGCTCGTGTGGCCGATTCCAGCGAGGTTCGTTCTGCATCCAGCTGGGCTTGCGAGCGTGCCAGTTCGCCCGTGCAGGCGGTCGCGGCCTCCTGCAGCTGAACGACGCGGCTGCGGGCGCCCTGCAGCAGGTCACCCGTCAGCTCCTCCCGCTGGGCGGCCGTCGGCGGTAGCGCCTCAGCCATACGGGCAAGGGCCGCCGCGGCGGTGCTCTCCAGCTCCTTGGCGTACGCCTCCGGCTGCGAGTGAGCGGTGCGGGAGGCGAGATCCATCGTCTGAGCACGCACCGCGGGCAGCGATGCCTGCAGCCCGGCAGCGGCTTGTGCGACCTGCTGGTCATGTTCTTTTAGGGCGTGGCGCAGCCTCTCGACCTCCTGGGCATGGCGGGCGTGTTCCCGCTCGACACTGCTCAGCGCGGCGGTGGCCTCGTGCAGCGCCGTCTCGGCCTGCGCAAGGGCGTCGGCGTCCTGCGGCTGCGGCGGCCGGTAGCCTTGCGGAAGCGGCTGATCGCAGACGGGGCAGCCGTCTCCTGCGGCCAGACCATCGCCCGCCGAGTGGGCCGCCTCCCCACGCCTGATGCCCTGCAGGACACCCTGTGCGACAGCTACTTCGGCCCGCACCTGCTCAGGGTCGCTGTCCGGAGGCGCCTGGAGGAGAGCGCTGATCTTGCTGCTGGTAGCGGCCTGGTCCGCACGCTGCTGCGCCAGCACGCCGGCTGCTTCCCCGGCGAGCCGCACAGCAGTCGTCAGAGCCTGCAGGATCTCGGCTGCATCGGCCGCATCCTCCCCGGCGTCCTGCGCCTGCCCGCGCAGCTCGCCAAGGCGCTCCTCGGCCGTCTGCAGCTCGTCGGCACGACGGGCCAGGGCTTCTTCCTCGTCCGTGAGCTCGGCCAGGAACTGAGTGTGCGCGGCCTGCCCGTCGGCGAGGGCATCGAGCCGGCCGGGCAGATCCCTGAGAACCTGGGCTGCTGCCGCAAGAGCGTCGGGCGCCAGACCTGCCGCGTCGGCTGCCTCCTTCTTCGCGGTCACGTCCTTGAGGCTGGTCTCGGCGGCGGCCGCGGCCGCCGCATTGGTGGCCTGCAGGTGCAGCAGCTCCTCCTGGGCCTGCCGGATCGCGGTGGTCGCACGGTCGTAGTTGCTCACACGCCGCTCGGTGAGTTCGGCTGCGGCGCTCGCGCTGATCCGGGCGTGCTGCGCCGTCTGTGCGGCCTTGGTCTGCAGCCGGCGCAGTTCGGCCAGTCGGTTGCCGAGGTCGGCGGCATCGAGACAAGCGCGTTCGTACCGCTCCCTGTCCGCTGCAGCCTGTGCACGCGGGTCGGCGAGCAGTCGGGCGTCTTCCTCCCGTGCCTGGCCGAGGAGGTCCTTGATCCGGCCGACGGCCCCGTCGGCGAGCTGGCGCACATGCTGGAGCTCGTCGACGCCGAAGAGCGACTTCAGGATGCGGGAACGGTCGGCGTCACGGGCATTGAGCAGGTCATCGAAGCGCCCCTGCGGTACGAGGACGGAGGATTTGAAGGTCGCGTAGTCGATGCCGAGAAGATCGCGGACGGCCCTGTTGACGGGGCGTGTGTCGTCGGTGTGGTTGCCATGCGGGTCCGTCAGTCGTGCCTGGGTCCGGTGGGCGTGGAAGACGCGGCGCACCTGCCATTCACGGCCCTCCACGAGGAAGACGAGGTCGACCGTCATGGTCTGGCAGTCGCTGGAGCGCAGCTGGGCTGTCTGGTCGGTGAAGGAGCACCTGCCGTACAGGGCGACGGAGATGGCTTCCAGGATGCTGGTCTTGCCCGCGCCGGTGTCGCCGAGGATGCCGACGAGGTTCTTTCCGGTGAAGTCGATCTCGCAGGTTCCGGGGTAGCTGCGGACCCCGGAGAAGGTCAGGCGGACGATCTTCATGGGGTCGTCTCCGTTGCGCTGGGTGTGGTGCTGGTCCAGGGGCTGGCGATGGCCTGGGCGAGGAGGTGCTCGGCGGGGGAGTGGGGCAGCTCGGTGTCGGGGGTGTTCAGCAGGTCGGCGAAGGCGGCCACGACCTCGTCGGCGTTCTGTGCGGGGGTGCCGGCCTCGGCGAGATAGGAGCTGAACGTGGCGGTGACGTCGAACTGGCTGCCGTCGGTCGCGTCGGCGCCGCTCAATACGGTGGCGTGGGTGGCTGCGCACTCCTCCTCGACGTCCACCAGGACGGCGTCCGGGACGAGGTCGGCGACCCGCTGCCCGAGCCGGGTGATGGGTTCGTCGCTGTGGATGAGCACCTTGAGGTAGGCGCCGGTGTACTGGGCTGCCGCGGAGCCGAGTTCCTCGAGGGTGCCCCGGAAGTGGGCCAGACGCCGTCCGGAGCGCAGCGTGTGCGGAGTGGTGAGGGTGCGCCGCCCGGGGCTCGCCTCGATGACGGTGACGCTCTTGGTTTCGTCGCTCTCGCCGAAGTCCATCTGCAGGGGGCTGCCGGCGTAGCCGGCCAGGCGCCGCCCGATGCCGACGGATTGGGGCTTGTGGATGTGCCCCAGCGCGCAGTAGGCGACCTGGGGCAGCGCGTCGGCGGCGGTGGCGTAGGGCTCGCGCACCTCCCACATCCGCTCACTGTTCGCGGGCTCGGCGCCGGCCACGTACTGGTGGGCGGTGAACAGCAGCACGTCCCGGCCGGCGTCGTAGCCGTCGCTGAGCCGGGTGAACAACTGCTCCTGCAGGTCGCGCAGACCGGCCGCGTAGGCGCCCGCGGTGGTCCCGAAACCGGGGAACAGGTCCAGGTAGCGGTTGGGATGCACATAGGGCAGGGCGGCCAGACGGATGCGCTCGTGTCCGTCCCGGCTGTCGAAGTCGAGCACGGTACCCGGTTCCGTGTCGCCCCGGCTGTGCACGAAGCGCAGGCGGTCCTGCTCGGTTTCGGAGCGCAGCGTGCACACATAGTTCAGCAGGTTGAACAGTTCGGGGGAGTCATGGTTGCCGCCCAGCACCACGGTGGGTGCGATGCGCGCGAGGCTGTCGAGGCAGCGCATCGCGCGCAGGATGTCCTTGTGGGCGGGCCGGTAGGTGTCGAACAGGTCGCCGCTGTGCACGATCAGATCCGGCTGCACCGTCTCGGCTATGGCGATGATCTCTGCCAGGACGGCGTCGAACTCCGCGTCCCGGGAGCGGCGGCCCAGGGTGCGGCCCAGATGCCAGTCGGATGTGTGCAGGGCTTTCATGAACGCCTCTCCTCAGCGCAGACAGAACCGCCCGACGCCACCTGCCCCAGGGGCAACTGACGAAGTGCCGGGAACTCTACAACAGGAATCACAGGAGAAAACTGGAAAAACTTGGAATGCGGTAGGGTGGCTGCCATGCACGAGCATCTGGACGCACTCGAACAACGCATGCAACAGCTGCAGCACGCCATGCGGCGCGCCCAACTGGCCCGTGACAATGACCAGGTCAAACAACTCCGCGACGAACTGCGGCGCATCCAGCGCGCTTGGGACGCCCTGTTCGCACAGGCCGAAGAGGGCGAGGAGGACAACGCGCCCGGCAACGGCGAGAACACCGCTGCCGCACGTCCCGCCCCACCGGAGCCGCAGACCCTGCTGCCCGCCCGCGAACAGGTCCACCAGGTCCTGACCCTGCTCGCCGTGCCCGCCGCCCCCAAACTCATCAGCACCGTCCACGAAGCCTTCTTCGCCGGCGCGCTGGCCCCCTCCCGGCTGACCAGCCTGCGCCGCGACGAGGAACGCTCCTACCGCAGCGCCCCCGGCGCCCGCCCCTACTACCTGTGCCCGGCCCTCACCTCTGACCTGCTCTCACCCGCCCGCGGCCTGCTCACCGTCAGCACCTGGTCCCTGGAACAGCGCATCGTCGGCCCGCTCAGCGCCCGCGTCCACTTCCTCACCAGCGCCCTGAACATCGCGGACGCCGCCGAACGCCTCGACGCCGACACGCTGCCGCTGCCCGCCCGCCAACTCCTGGCGCGCTACGCCCAGAACATCCCCGGCGCCCAGCCCTCCATACAGCAGCCCAACCATGCCCGCGCCCCCGTCGACCTGATACTCCTGCGCCGCGCCGCCGAGGACGAACTCACCCTGCACACCGCAAGCGACACCACCAGCCGCACTCAGGCCGCCGCCCGGGCACGCAGCCAACTCGACGACGCAGCACTGCTGTTCGGCGGGCCCTTCCAGTCCGCCCGCCGCCTGCGCTCCGTGCCCTGACCGCCTGCGCCTCGCACCTGCCAAGGAAACTTCGTGAGTCTGCTCAACGACCGGCTCGACGTACTGCGCGGCCCCGCCCCCGCCAAAGGGCACGACGCCCGCACCCTCGCAGCCCTGACCACCAACCCCGGCTGCACCCGCCGGGCCCTGCTCGACGCCGCCGGCGTCGACAAGGACGCCATCGCGGTCCACCTCGGCAAAGGCCGCCCGCTCGCCAAATCATCCATCGCCCTCAGAAGCGGAGCCACCTTCGAACAACAGGTCAAGGCCGACGGCTGCGCCGAACTGCTGCGCCTGCTGCGCGACGTCCTGAAACTGCCGCTGCCCGAAGCCGCCCACACCGACCTGGCCGTCGTCGGCACCCAGGACGCCTCCCACCAGGTGCGCTACACCCACACCCGCAACGCCGTCCTGGAAGCAGCCCGCTCCACCAGCCCCGCCCGCACACTGCTGGACCACCCCATCCTGCAGCTGACCGTCGCCGGCACCCCCGTCTACCTCGAGCCCGACGTCGTCGCCTTCCAGATCGACGGCGTCTTCCACATCATCGAGATCAAGTCCTTCGCCGTCGTCGACCAGCAGGCCAGCCCGGCGAAGGTGGCCGCCGCCGTCACCCAGGCCGCCGTCTACATCCTCGCCCTGCGCGAACTCCTCGAAAAAGAAGGCATCGACGGCGACAAGGTCTCCCACGACGTCATCCTCGTCACGCCCACCAACTTCACCCGCCGGCCCACCGCCAGCGTCGTCGACGCCCGTAAGAAGATCGCCGCCCTCACCCGCCAGTTCGACCGCCTCACCCGCATCGAGCCGCTCCTCGACGCACTGCCGGACCACACCACCTTCGACCTCGCCCTCGACCAAGACGACCGGCCCACCCGCGACCCCAAGGAACTCACCGCCGCCCTCCAGGCCACCACCACCCGCTACACCCCCGCCTGCCGACACTTCTGCGACCTGGCCTACGTCTGCCGCGGCGAAGCCCGCGACGACGGACTGATCGACGTCCTGGGCAGCGACATCCGCGACGACCTCGGCGGCGTCGACCACATCGGCACCGCCCTGCGCCTGGCCGACAACACCCGCACCCCCGCCGCCGACCAGGCCGACCTGGCCGCCGCCCTCAGACACGCGCACACCGTCCGCACCCAACTGAGGGAGTCCGCATGAGCCGACTGTCCACCCTGCTGCGCCTTGAGGCAGCCGAGTCCCAAACGGTGCAGGACGCCAGCATGATCGGCCACTTCCACCTCACCGAGCACCCGCTGATCTTCCTGCCACTCAACCGCTCCGGCACCGAAGCGACCCTGCTGGCCGTCATGTTCGGCGACGACCCGGCCCGCCCTCACCTCCTCGTGGCTCCGCCCAATGGCCGGCCCACCGCGTTTCTGGAAGAACTGGCCGACCGCATCCTCACCCACATCGACAGCTTCCAGAACACCGAACACCTCCCCGCAAAACGCAGTAAGCCCGCCCGCGAGCGTCACACCCACGCCCCCCAGCTCTTGGTCGCCAACCGCAAGACGATCCCCTACATCCGGCAGCTGGGCCGTTCCCTGCGCTTCACCGACCCGCCCGAGGGCAGCGACCCGGCCCGCAGCGTCGGCCGCCTCGGTCAGTGGCTCACCTTCTTCGCCGACCACGCCGAACACCCCGGCTCTGCCTTCCTGCTGGCCCTGACCGACCTGCTGACCACACGCTGGATCACCGGACAGAGCAGCCTGGAGGACGAACACCTGGCCGCCCTCCTCGCCTGGATCGATCCGCCCCCCGGCACCACGGGCCTGAGCGCCGCCATCGAGGCCGAAAACCCCCAAGTGCCCGGCCCCGACGGACAACTGCGCCGGCCCGCCGGCCCCGCCACCGACCCATCCTTCGACAGCCTCGAACTCGACCCCCTGCTGACGGCCTACAACAAAGCCGCCAAAGAGGGCAACACCGCCATGATGGCCCGGCTCACCGACCGGCTGCACACCCTCCTCCACCACTACCTCACACCCACCTGGGACGACGCCTGGCACGCCCTCGGCCTGCTCCGCACCCTGCCCCGCACCCAGGACTCCCAGCACCGCTGGGCCGCCGACCGCGACCGCTTCACCGCCTACCGCAGCTACCTCGCCGACGACGGACGCCCCCAGCCCGCCAAGGACGACCCCGTCTCCGCCGCCCGCCGACTCGCCCGCATGGAACTCGCCCAAGGCGCCTTCAACGCCCACCGCGCCCTGGAGGACCGCTTCTTCATGGCCGAGCGGCGCACCACTGGAGAAGCCCTCGCCGGCACCGTCACCGACACCGACCCCCACCACACCGTCCCCGGCGCCAGAGGAGACCTGCTGCGCCCCCGCCTGACCCTGCACACCACCGACCCGGTACGCCTGGACATCGGAAGCCTGCTCGCCGGCCCCCACAACCCGCGCGTGCACCTCGCCGTCCGCGCCATCACCCCCCGCGACCACGGCACGGACCTCCTGCTGGAAGTCACCACCCTCACCGGCACGGTGAACAAACCCCGAACCGACTCCGTCCCCGCCGCCGGCGACCTGCTCGAGCTCACTTTCGCCCCCGAATTCTTCCGGCGGCCTCCGTTCCCCAGCCGCGAGAACACCCCCTGGACCCACGGCGGCCCCCAGCACAACCACCCCGCCGCCATCCTGGAGACGGCCGAGGAGCCCCAACCATGACCCAGCCCCCGATCCCGCCCGCGGAACTGGCCAACGCCGCCGTCACCGACATCCTCACCGCACTCACCAGCGGCACTACTCAGCCCCTCGTCGTCGACTCACCCCCCGGCGCCGGAAAGTCAACCCTCGTCGTCCGCGCCGCCCGTACCCTCGCCGCCGCCGGAGAGCGCTGCATCATCGTCGCCCAGACCAACCACCAGGTCGACGACCTCCTGATCAGCCTCGCCGACCCCGCAGCCCCCCAACTGCGCCTGGGACGCCTCACCGGAGGCACCTACGAGGTACCCGAAGACGTCCTGACCCTGCCCGGCACCATCATCAGCAAGGACATCAAAGACGTCCTCTCCTGCGACGTGATCATCGCAACCGCCATGAAATGGGCGTACGTCGACGGACCCCACTGGCAGTGGGCCATCATCGACGAGGCCTACCAGATGCGCTCCGACGCCCTCCTGCTGATCGCCAAGCTCTTCGACCGCGCCCTCCTGGTGGGAGACCCCGGACAGCTCGACCCGTTCTCCATCGTCAGCACCCCCCGGTGGACCGGTCTGCCCCACGACCCGCTGAACAACGCCGTCACCGTCCTGACGAACCACAACGACGCCACCCTCCACACCCTCCCTGTCTCCTGGCGTCTTCCCCCCTCGGCTGCCGGAATCGTCTCGCGGGCCTTCTACCCCTTCACCCCCTTCCACCCCGGCACCGCACCCGCCGCCCGCACCCTCACCCTCACCACCCAAGGCCTGCACGACCGCTGCGACGCCACCGTCGAGGAAGCCGCCCGCGCCGGCTGGGCCCTGCACGAACTCCCACCCCGGCACACCGGACGCATCGACGCCGAGGCCGCCCACGCCACCGTCGCCCTGGCATCCCGCCTCCTGACCCGCGGAGCCGATGCCGTGTGCGAAAAACACCCCGGCGGCCGCCGGCTCAAGCCCACCGACATCGCCATCGGCACTGCCCACCGCGAACAAGCCCGCCACATCCAGCAACTGATCAACCACACCCCCCACGCCCGGGGAGTGCGCGCCGACACCGCCAACCGTCTGCAGGGCCGCGAATTCGCCGTCACGATCATCCTGCACCCGCTCTCCGGCCGCCGTGACGCCTCCGCCTTCCACCTGGAAGCCGGCCGCCTGTGCGTGCTGGCCTCACGCCACCGCCACGCCTGCATCATGGTCGCCCGCGCAGGCATCACCGACCTCCTCGACCGCCACCCCTCCAACGACCCCGTCCCCCTCCACGTCCCCGCCAAATTCCCCGACGGCTGGGAAGCCCACCAGCACGTCCTCGACCACCTCTCCCAGCACCGCGTCCCCGCCGCCTGACCAGCCCCCTCCTTCCGGAAGTCGCCCACTGCCCATGGCACCCACCGAGCTGACGCTGCGCCCTCACCAGAAAGACGCGGTCGCGGCAGCCACCCGGACCCTGACCCAGCACTCCCGCGCGAGCGTGATCGCCGCCTGCGGCACCGGCAAGACCCTGATCGCCGCCCGCATCGCCACCCGCATCACTCCCCGCGGCCACGTCCTTGTCCTGCTGCCGACGCTGGACCTGCTGGCGCAGACCATCCGATCCTGGCGTGCAGCAGGCCGCAAAGGACCAGCGGTAGCGGTGTGTTCGGCCCGCCAAGCCCTCGACCACGAACCGGTCAGCGCCGACGTGCCCATGACCACCGATCCCGGTGAACTGGCCGCCCACATCCGCGAGACGGAGCAAGGGCCGGTAACCGTCTACGCCACGTACGCCTCCCTGCCCGCTGTGGTCACCGCGCACCACGTCTACGGACTGCCCGCCTGGGACCTGGTCGTGGTCGACGAGGCGCACCGCACGGCCGGCCGTCTCGGCAAGGCCTGGGCGGCGATCCACCACGACGACCAGGTCCCGGCCACGCGCCGCCTCTACCTGACTGCCACCCCCCGCATCTGGGACCCCGACAGCGACCAGGGGGAGGAGGCGGTGGCCTCCATGGACGACGAGAGCCTCTTCGGCCCCGTCGCCTACCGGCTGACCCTCTCCGACGCCATCGACCTCGGCCTGCTCGCCGACTACCAGATCCTCGTCCCCGTCGTCGACAACACCGACCTGCGCGACTGGCTGGCCACCGGACCCGGCGCCGGCGCCGACGGACTGCGTCTGGCTGGCCGCCAGGTCGCCGTCCTGCGCGCCATCCACGACCACCGGCTGCGCCGCATCCTCACCTTCCACCACCGCGTCGCCGACGCCCGCGCCTTCGCCACCTCACTCGCCGACACCGCCACCACGCTGCCGGCCGAACTCCGCCCACAGAAACTGTGGGCGGACTGGATCAGTGGCAGCCACGCACCCCAGGTACGCCGCCACCTGCTCCTGGAATTCGCCTCCCACACCGACCCGCAGACCCCCGCGGTCCTCTCCAACGCCCGTGTCCTGGGGGAGGGCATCGACGTACCCGCCATCGACGCCGTCGTCTTCGCCGACCCCAAGAACAGCCCGGTCGACATCATCCAGGCCGTCGGCCGTGCCCTGCGCCAGGACCCCGGCGCAGGCAAGAAGGCCACCCTCATCGTCCCCGTCTACCTGACCCCCGGCGAAGACCCCGACGATCTCCTCGGCGCGGACGCCTACACCCCGCTGTGGCGCACCGTCCAGGCCCTGCGCGCCCACGACGACCGCCTCGACGCCCGCCTCGCCGACCCGCGCACCGACCGGCCCACCCTGGCGCCCGAGGACCCCGACGCCTGGCTGCACTTCGACCGCCCCACCCGGACCGAGGAAGTCGCCCTCGCCCTGTCCCTGCGGGTGCTGGCGCCCAAGAGCGCCGAATGGCGCCGCGGCCTCACCACAGCCCGCCGCTACCACCGCACCCACCACCACCTCGACGTCCCCCAGGCCTACGAAGACCCCTCCGGCTACCCCCTGGGCCGCTGGCTGACCTGGCAGCGCCACCTGCACACCAGCGGCGCACTCGACCCGGCCCGCACCCATGCCCTGGAACGTCTCAGCATTATCTGGGACCCCCGGCAGCAGGCCTTCGACCGGGGCCTGGCCCACGCCACCGCCTATGCCGCCCGCCACGGCGACCTCGCCGTCCCCCTCGACGAGGTCAACGACGGCTATCCGCTGGGGCGTTGGCTGGCCACGCAGCGCACCCGCGCCGACCGCCTCGCCCCGGAGCGCACTGCTGCCCTCACAGCCCTGGACCCGTGGTGGAATCCGCCGTGGCCCTTCACCTGGCAACGGGCCTACCACGACGCGCGTCGGAATCTGGAAAGAGCCGGGACAGCGAAAGCGAGAGAGTGGCTCGACACCCAGCAGACCCGCGCCGACGACCTGCACCCCGGCCAGCTCGATCTCCTCACCCAGCTGGGATGCGACCAGGCGCGCGAGCCCGGCACCTCGACACAGCGCAGCCGGCAGCCCGCACGTGAACGCGCCTTCCAGCGCGGGTTGGCTGCCGCACGGTCCTTCCTCGAACGGGAGGGCCACCTCGACGTGCCCCAACGGCACATCGAGACCCTCGAAGGCGACCCCGTGCGCCTGGGGCAGTGGCTGAGCAACGTGCGACGCCGCCGTTCCGTTCTCGGACTTCAGCGTCAGGCGGCCCTCGCTGAGCTCGGCCTATGAGCGGACGAGGAGGTAAAAGCGACTGCCGGACGGAGCTGGAACGCCATGGCATGGCCGACCGCGGCCGGGCCGTGCCGCCAGGCGCCCGCTTCCTGGTTGCTCGGTCGAACGCCAGGTCTCGCTGTCGAGGCCCCAGGCGGCACGGGAGTTTCCGGCGCTCCTGGACGCATCAGCTGATGTGTCCAGACGGGATGCGCGGAGTGCGGGCGCCCTAAGTGGAACCATTCGATAATTTGTTCGCTTTGTAGTGTTTGTCAGTGTCAGCTTCTAGAGTGTGCCGTCCTCCGCGCAGTTGTCCCGGCCCGCCGGTTGGACAGCCTTCGCCGTCGGCCAGCGGCACTTCATCCAGGCTCTCCGTTTCGCCCGCGCAGGCGGAGACGCTCCTGGTGGAAACGAAAGACCTACTGCCATGCCAGGTGAGGGCTCGTGCGGTCGTTCTCGGTGAGGGTGCGCTCGCCTATGTGGCGTGTGGCTCCCCCCTCGAAGTAGCGGCGGTGGGCTGCCCACAGATCGGCGTAGAAGTGCCGGAAGACGAAGTCGGCAAAGCGGCCGACGTGCATGGGCGCGGCGCAGGCGATCCGGCAGTGCGCCGAGTTGATCGTCAGATGCGCGGCGGGGTGTCCCGGTGCGGCGGACTCGGGGTCGTAATCGAAGCGAACCGCCGAGTGCAGCACCATGCTGGTGGGGGTGTCGACCACGTAGATGTCGACGACATCGAGCAGGGATTCAGCGCGGACCAGATCCGGGTCCATGCGATAGGGCGCGGGTATGTAGGCGAGCCGGTGGCCGGTAATCGATCCTCCTTCCACGTCGTAGGTGAGCTGCAGCAGTGCTCCGTCGAAGAGGTAGGCCGAGAAGGCGCCGGCCGCCACCCACCGGCGGTAGTCCTCCAGACCGGGGTCTCCGCGGTGGGTGAGGAAGGGCAGGCTGGGATCCAGCGAGTGCCACGACACTCTGGTGCCGCTGATGGAGACCTGGTTGATGAACACGGCGATCTCTGCGTTGAGCAGGTAGTCCAGAAGGTTGTTGATGTCGTCGCGGACGGCTCTAGGCGTCGTCACCCGGCAGCTCTTCCCTCAGCTTGGTCATCAGACGCGTGCGCAGGGCAGGGGGGATGTCACCGAGGTCGATCTCTTCTGCTTCGTAGGCTTCCATGAACATCTGCAGGCCTTCGGTGGCCCGTTTCACAGAAGCGCGGCCTTGGGGCGACTGGTTGCGGTTCACCTGCCGCATCTGATCCAGCTCTGCGCGGCTGGGGATGGTGAATTCCAGCTGGAAGTTCTTGTTCCGGACGGTGTCGACCTCGCGGGAGATGACGTCCATGGCGTCGCCGTAGCCCACGATCCGTACCCAGGCCCGGCTGCGGGTGATGGCGGTGAAGAGCGTGTTGCGGCGGGTGACGGCGTTGTAGTCGTGTGCTGCATGCTGAGCGTCGACGACGTAGACCATCGGTGCCTCGTTGCCCTTGGCGCGGTAGATATGCGCCAAGGCGACGGAGTCCCTGACGAAGACGGTGTCCGCGCTGGTGCTGACCCCGACCAGGTGAGAGGCGATTCCGTGTTCACGCAGCGTCCGCATCAGCCGCGGGGCGCGGGACTTGGCGCGGTAGACGTCGGGCAGGACGATCAGGATGTCGTCGTGCTCCAGCTCGTCCTCGGCCAGATTTTTCCGGACCTCCTGAGCCACCCAGATGTCCTGTGCTTCCTGACTGTCGAACGCCTGCATGACGACGGCATCGTCCACGCGCAGCTGCTCGCGGAAGTAGGGAGGTGCGCTGCTGTCTTTGCGCCTGAGAGCTACGTGGGCGCCGAGAGCCAGTTCACCGTGCACTGTCTCGTAGCCGATGTCGGCCCACAGGGCAGGGTCGTCGAAGTGCTGCAACAGGCTGCCCTCCCGGTAGGCGCCGATGCCCAGAGCATGAGCGGTGGCCAGGGCCCAGGGAGTGTTGCGGTAGCAGACGGGCAGGACGACGTCCTTTCGCGGCTCCTTGTCCCGGTTGACGATGCTG
The DNA here is from genome assembly GCF_044751025.1 of Streptomyces sp. NPDC088747. NCBI lineage: Bacteria > Bacillati > Actinomycetota > Actinomycetes > Kitasatosporales > Streptomycetaceae > Streptomyces > Streptomyces sp. NPDC088747. The sequence goes on along the minus strand of NZ_JBIVKZ010000027.1, from coordinate 17,431 downwards.
ACCAGACTTTCCCCCTCGGGGCCGGTGCCGAAGAGCTCATCTGTGCTGGGCATAGCCGATTCGGACAGTTTCTGCAGCTCGTCATAGCCCCACACGATCCGCTTGGGGTCCTTGGTGAAGTGATAGACCAGCTGGAAGAACTCCGGGGGAAGATCCTGGGCCTCGTCGATGAGAACGACGTCGAACACGGGGTCCGGACGGGTTTCCTTCACAATGGTCAGCAGCTCGCGGCAGACCCCTTGGAAAGCGTCGTTCATCCCGTAGGTGGCACGGGCATAGTTCCAGTCCCTTGCCGTGGTCCCGGCTGCGCGGGCCATCTCGCTGTAGAGGCCGGCCCGTGAGGCAGAGCCCCACGAGTGCATGATCTGGAGGTATTCCTCGTCGGGGCGGTCGTTGCTGTACTCAAATGCGAACCGTGTGACGAGATTGTCGATCTGCTCGTGCAGCGCGCGGGAGTAGTACGTGAACGCGATACGCCACTCGGGGTGTTGAGTGTGCAGGTAGGCCGCCTTCAACGCCAGGACCACGGTCTTGCCCGACCCGGCAAGGCCACGGATGCGCTGCGGTCCCTCCGGAGTCTCAATGGCCGCCTTCTTCTGCCATTGGTCCAGGTTGGCTATCCCCGCCTCAATGACCTTCAGGACAGCGCCGCGAGAAGCGTCGTCCCGCACCGAGGCACGCTTCTTGACCGGCTTGATGGTCGTGACACGCTGCAGCGCCGCTTGTACGGCCCGCTCCAGGAGTTCATCCAGCCCCCGCAACCGGCCGATCTGTGACGCCACATCCTGCAGATCACAGTAGATGCTGCCCTCGGCGTCAGACGCCGGAGCCTCCACACGGCTTGGAAACACTGTCACCGTGGTGATGTCCACCGCGAGTGAACGGCGCCGGCGGAGCGCGCTGTGTTTGCTGAGGGTGCTGTCCAGCACGTCGTAGAGCCGGTCCTGGCGAGCCTGAGCCGTCTCCCACTCCGCCGCATTCTGGGGAACTGACTCAGGCAGCAAGAACGCGACCAGACCGTGCGCCTGACTGACCATCAACGCATCCACTTCGACGGTTTCGTCAGCCGTCGCCAACACTGGATAGCCGAGGTACACCGTTCCTTCGTCGGCCACCTCTCGTAGCTGCTCCGCCAGCAACGAGGCACGGATCCGATTCCGGCTCTCGCCATACACCACTTGCAGGGACATTCGTGGCACAACTCCATCGAGGTCGTCGGGGGGTGAGGCTTCCGGTCCCGCCTGGCCCCTGACCGTCGTGCGGACACCTCATCCTAGTGACAGGCTTGCATGCCGCTAGCCGGTCCAGTAGGCGTCAGATGCCTTCGCCTGCCGCACGGTTGGCGTGCGAGGCGAGGTACGCGCGCCCGGCCGGGGTGAGGCGATACTGCCAGGCGCTGGCGTCCTCGATGTAGCCGTGGCCGCCCGGGCCGAGCCGCCGGGCCCCTACGCGCCCGATGGCGATCTTGGCGAGGGTCTGTCCGGGAGCGGTGGCGACGGTTTCGAGTGCTGCCTGCAGCCAGGGTGGCAGCAACGATGAATCCGTGGTCTGTTCGGCCGGCTCGGGTCGCAGGGCCCGCCCGGCGGCCCGGCCGGAGCGGGTGAGGCGGAGCTGAGTATGCCGGATCGGGCCGGTGGGGCTGTCCTGCGTCACGCGCCTCACCTCGATGAGCCCACGGCGCTGCAGAGCGGCCAGCGTGGCACCGGCGCCCGCGTCGAGCACATGACGCCGGCCTAGCTGCTGCTGCACCGGGGTGGCGTCGGCCATCGGATGGTCGACGCCGTAGGTGATCCACCGCCACTGCTCGGCCGGTTGCCGCTCCCCGGTGGTATGCCAGCGGCGTTTCTGTGCAATTTCGTTGTCCTGGTCGATCGTGAACAGCACCTCCAGGTAGGTCTGCTGGCGCTCGTTCAGGCTCCGGAGACGTCCGCCCGCACCACCCGGCTGCTCGCCGTGCGGCGCGGGCGGTGTGGGCGGCGGCGTCATGAGGATTCCGGCTGCTCGATCTTTTCGAGCTGGTGGGAGGGGAGCACCACGCTGCCGAGTTTGTAGGCCAGGTGCAGTTCGATGGGAAGCGTCACGGGATCGGCGAAGTGCGCGGCCGCGGTGCGGCGCTGGTGAGCCAGAGCCGCCCACGCAGCGGCAGAGTCGTCACTCTGCTTGACCGCCACGAGCAATTCCAGCAGCTGCGGGTTCCACACGTCCTTGCACGCGTCGATCTTCTGCACGATTTCCCTGTCACGGTTCCTTCCCTCGTGCCATTCCAGCCGGGAACCGCCCGGGCTGCCGGGTCCTGCGGTCTTGGGCTTGTCGGCGGTGGCGAAGAACAACCTGTCATTGTTCCTGCTGGCCCACAGTCCGCCGCCCACTCCCACCCGCTCCTGCGGGCCGGCCATGCCGTAAGCGAAGTGCTGTGCGCTCTCGTCCCGGACGTTGGTGCGCAGCCGGATGTGCCGCAATCCCTTGTACCGGTCGGCATCGAGGGGCCGGTCGGGGTGGAACGCGAGCCGGTCGGCGACCATGTTCGGATTGGTCAGCGCCGGGCAGGCCGAGCGGATGTTCTGTGCCAGGGTGAACAGGGCGAGATCCCCGCCGTCGCAGGACTCGGCCACACAGTCGGCAAAGAAGTTCTGGATGTCCTGCTTCTCAAAGGTGCGTGGTCTGGTCCAGCCGGCCAGTTGGACGGAGGCCTCATGGTAGGTGAGCCAGCCAGAGTGGGGCAGACGTACCATGACGTTCGGCCGGTCGGGCATGCTCGCCACCGCCAGAGGCATGACGGTCCTGAAGTCGCCAGTGCGGCGTACCATCCACAGGCCCAGGCAGGCAACGTCGGTCAGCGGATGTTCTGTGGTGCCTTGCCGAGCCGGATGCCGGATCAGTCCGTTCTGCCGGATCAGCAGATCACCGACTGCCCTGCGAGTGCGCTCCCGCTGACTCTTGGCACTCCCTGTCTCCGCCTGCGCGCCGTCGCTGCCGTCCCCAGGGCCGTCATCCGGCGCGGCCGCGGAAGGCGGCAACAGGTTCTGAGTGATCGCAAAACAGCCCGCCGCCCCGGCCCGAACGGCCATCTTCGGATCGTGATCGGCGGAGGTGAACCCGTCGGCACCGCGCATCTCCACCAGGACGAAGCGGGACGTCACCCCCGGCTCGGGCTGTCCCAGCGAGCTGCGGACCTGTACCTGGCGACTGACCCCGGCGTCCTTGAGCCGGTCGTTGCGACGCTTGATCTGCTCGTTCACCGCCAGGTCGTCGGCGATCGCGCCCACCGGCGACACCCGCAACAGCACGTCAAGTTCGGGCAGCGTGTACGTCTGCTGCCACTCCTGGACCTGACCGGGCTGGTCTGCCGCGTCCAGCGGCAGGTCCAGGGCGAGAGCAAGCGCGCCGAGGGCCTCGTCACGCATGGTGGCGGTATCGCACCACAGCACGATCTCGATCCGGTTCCCGGCAGCTGCGGCGAGCGCGCTGCGGTCGATCCGCAGTAGCTCCTCGGCGGTCGGGCGCGAACGGGCGGGAACCGGCACACGCACATGGGGTTCGTCAGCTGTCGCGAAGTCCTTCAGCGCGGGCACCAGCTGACTGAAGATGCGCCACTTGTCCTTGGCGGAGACGCCGTCACCGATGGCGTGCCCGGTGTTCTTTCCCAGCCCGGGCCGGTAAGGGACGCCCGCGATCGGCTCCCGGGGCAGGCCGTCGTTGTCGGTGCCGGGTTCCAGGAAACCGAGCGGGTCGTGGGCGAGCTCGGCGGGGTCGGGCAGGAAGTCGAACGAGCCCAGGCGCTTCAGCGTGGGGACCAGGTCGTCGGCCCACCCCATGAAGCCCTGCTTCTTGCCGGCCGGGCCACGTTTCCAGGCCATGGAAGCCAGCCCGAACGGGCTGCTGGCATCCGCCCAGGGAGAGGGGGAGAACAGATGCACGCCGATGCTCCGCTTCGGATCGAACACGTTGTACCGGGCCCAGCGGCGCATCCCGACCCGCACGTGCAGCCGGGGCTGTGTCGCATCTTCCAGACTTCTGGTCTGCACCGACAGCCGCAAGGTGTAGGACCAGGGATACCGCACCTTCCCCTTGCTCTCGTACACGTAAGGCGGCCAGGACACCAGTTCCGCTCCGTCCCGGGAGGCCGTGCGCCGCCACCGGGTCGTGTGCACCGCCCCAACCGTTACGCCGTCCTGCGCGTTCTCCTCGCACCACTGCCCGCCACCGTCTTCGCCCGTGCTGGTGGTGCTGTCCTCGCGACTTTCGTCTGCTGGATCACCGTGAACGACGTGCCAGTCCGTCAGACACAGATGGGTGGCCAGCGCATGAGGTACCAGGCTGTAGTCGGCACTCTCCGGGGAGGCACCCGGCTTCAGGCCGAGGGTCTTACGCGTGAACTTCAGATCCTGCCCGCTGAAAGTCTCCAGAATGCCGGCCAAGACTTCCGTGTTGATCGCCGCCGGGCGCCCGTTGCGCTGCGCCATCTCGTTGCGGTGCGTCGCGGCAGCCATCAGCCCGCCCTTGACGAACTCCACCAGCAGAGCACGGTCCGGGGCCTTCTCGTGCGCGTTCGCCGACCATGCCAGCCACATCTCGCCCCGCCGGGCGCGCGCGTCATGAGTGAGGACCTGCGGCATCAACGCGGCGATCGCACTGTTGACCGCCCACAGGGGGATGCCCCGTTGTTCTTCCTCGCTCTCATCCTTCGCGGTAGTCGGCCGGAAAACCTGCTCGCGCAAGGGCTCGGCCCACTGCGCAGGAAACTCGCACGCCCAGTACTGCGCCAGGTCATGGTCAGCGAAGGACTGCAGCACAAGAGAGAGAGGTTGCAGGAAGTCATAGCGCACGATGTTGCTCCACAAGGGTATGCAGGGACTGTCGAAGAGGCCGGTACAGCGGCCCGGCGATCGCCTCATCGGGCCCCTCGAGGGCCTCGTTGAGAGCGTCGAGCATGCCGACGAGCATGCTGTCGTCGTGCCGGGGGTCAAAGGCGGCGTCGCAGAAGTACACCCGGGCCGAGGTCCCGCCACGCAGCATCCTGCCGATGATCTGGTCCAGCGGGACGATGTTCGTCCAGTCCATGGCACGCCGCTGAGCCGAGTGAGGATCGGTCGCCGTGTACTGCAGCGTGCCCTCGAGCAGGTTGAGCCAGGTACGCCGGGCCAGTTCACGAAACATCCTCGCCCGCTCGCCCAGCGTCGTCTCGGGGCCGGCCGAGGGGACGGTCCGCTGGATTTCCTCCACAGCCCACCGGTTCATCGTCTGCACGTGATAGCTGAGATCCTCGGGGTGCAGGTGGGGGCGGACCAGGTAGAACGCCGCTCCCAGAGCGGCGACATGGTCGTCGTTGAGGATGTTGTGGCCGCGTTCGATAGCCAGCTGAGGTGCGATCAGGATCCATGCGTCCTGCTGCTTGGCCATCGCGTGCACCTTGCCGCGGGCGATGGTCTGACGGCTCCAGTGATGGCTGCCGGAGTCGTCGTCGGGCACCATCTGCAGGATCTGGTCGGCCCATTCGGGCCGGAGCCTGATCAGGTGCCGCAGCACTTCCTCGGCCTCCCGGTAGCTGCCCACCAGCAGCATGACCCGCTGCCGTCCTTCGGGCAGCTCGTCCCGGATCTCCTCCAGCGGGCTCTTGCGCGGCCCGCGCAGCCCCTGCTGCCGCCCGCACAATCCCGCCAGCAGCTCCCGCAGCGCCTGCAGCCGGTCCTCGCCCTGCTTTCCCGACACCCGCACCGCGAACGTCGTCCCGCTGGAGGAAAGCATCCTGACCGGCAGGTATTTGAGCATGATCCGCCGGTGCAGAGGCACCTTGTCGCCCATGCGGGAGGCCAGGATGCCGGCAACGGGAACCTGGACGTCATAACGCGGTGAGTTCCCCGCCCAACTGGTTGCCGACAGCAGCAGACACGCCGGCCCCGGCCCCTCCTCGCCGACCGGGTTCTCATACAGATGCGGCAGGTTCAGCAGCAGCCAGCGGCCGATGCCCGAACAGCGGAAGAACGACAGCGTCCCGATCTGCTCCATTGCCCCCTCATGCTCCCGGTACTGGAAGCCCAGCAGGTTGCCCATCGGGGAGTCCGGCACCAGCGGCAGGTACTCGGCCGGCGGGCGGTGCACGAGGCTGGAGCCCATGGCCTCCAGCCCGGTCTCCATCTCCACCTCCCAGCACGCCCGCGTCAGCAGAGCCAGCTTCTCGGCGAGCAAGGCAACGACCATGGTCACCTGGAACCGCACCGCGAGCCGTTCCAGCGCCTGCTCCCCACCGAGCACGATGTCCGCCTGCCCGTGCAGCCACTCCACCAGCTCCTGCGTCACCAGGCCCGGCGACTGGTATCCGCGCGCGGTCAGATCACGCAGAAACGAAACCTTCGCATCCGCGCCCCGGTAACGGCCGGCCGGGTTGTCGAGCCACGCCGCAAAGACATCCCGCCACCGCTGGCGGCACTCCTCGTCCGCATCCCACAACGCCGGCTGCTCCCGCTGCTGCGTGCCGTCCTGCATCGCGGGACGCGGCCGGCGTGAGATCTCACCAGCCAGCCCCACCGCCAGCCGCCACTCGTTGAAGTAGCCCTGGCTCAGCCACTCCCGCACGTGACTGTGCTCGGCCAGCAGACCACGCAGGTGCGTCACCAAAAGCCCCGCCGCACTGATGTCGAGAGACCAGTCCCGCACCGGCTCGCTGAACAAGTGCTGCCCACGGGTATGGCGCATGTGCCGCTCGAACAGCGGCCGCACCTCGTCCAGCCAGGCGTCCTCACCCGGCCCGGCCAACGCCTGCGAGGGACTGAACGCCTGGTCCCACTGGATCTGCACCCGGTCGGCCTCGTCCACCACGAACGCGTCGCTGCGCTGCCAGGCCAGCTCCAGATACCGCATGTCGTGCCGCAACAACTGCTCAGGCACCCGGCAGTGCATCAGACTCGCGGGCGTCGCCACCCACACCGTGGCATCCACCAACTCCCGCGCCGCCTCGTGCCGCCCGCACACCGGCAGCAGCGAACAGTCCACCGCCGTCTCCCGCTGCTGCTCAGCATCCTCACCGCTGCTCCACGGCCGCAGCCGGCGCACGCAAGGAGCGTCCTTCAACGCCAAGGGCTCGGTCAGCTCCGCCACACCCTGCAGCACGCACCCGGTGGAGATCCACCGCAGCCGCGGATCCTCCAGCAGCACCAGCCCCCGGGCGTGCGCGTCCGCCGGACGGTGCACCTGCTGCAGATGCCGGCCGCGGTTGGCAGCCCCCAGGATCGGAGCCGCCCTCACCCCGTACCGGCACAGCGCGGTCACCATGTCCAAAACGGCCACGACATCCCCGAGAACCACCGTCAGTGTGTGCCGCCGGTGCGGCTCAGCACACGCCCACACCGCCGCCACCGTGATCAGCGTGGTCTTGCCGACGGCCGGCATGCCCACCACGTGCATCACATCCGCCAGAACCAGCGTCCTCGACTTCCGCAGCCGGCCGTTGCCCTGACGCACCAGCAGATACAGATCATCGATCCGCCCCCGCCAATTGTTGTCCCGGCCCAGCCCCGCATCCACCGCATCCATACGGTCCGCAGTCGCCTCGAGCGCCGCCCAGCGCAAGGTCACCTTTTTGCGCTGCCGCCCCGTCCGATGCCGCTGCGCGGGCAAGGGCGTCATCCCCTCCGGGACCACCACACTGGCGTCCCCGCGCCCCATCCGGTAGCGCACCCCCTCCTCGGCAACAGGCACCCGCAGCTCACGATGCTCCGGCAGTGTCGCCAAAGCCTGCGCATACACCTGCTCCCGCTCCGACGCCACCGCCACCGATATCCGCCGCTCGGGGGGCCGCGACGGATCTTTCACATCGAACAGCCGCAGCATCTCCGGCAGCGCCTGATACGACTGCAGAGCCTTGCCCCACTCGCTCGGGCTCTTCAGCTCGCTCACCAGCCACCGCAGCGCCGCCGAACTCGGCACCGCCCGCTGCTCCTGCGTACGGAACTCATAACCGACCATCAGAGCCCAGGCATCGTCGGCCGCCGCCTCCGCAGCCCATGCCTCGAGCGCGAACAGCCCGAGCTCCACAGACGCCAGCAACCGCACATCCACACGGCCCAGGCCGTTGCTCTTGGCCGCCCGCTTCAGCTTCTGCCCCAGCTTCCGGTACCAGCCACTGCGGTCACGGGCCACAGACAACCTCCCCCATCACACCCAGATCGGGGCAGGACGCGACCAGGTCGTCGTCGCAGACCACACCGATCCGAGGCTGCGCCTTCAACGCCTCGCTGCGCTGCACGAGGATCTTCACGTAGCGGCGATTGGCACGCAGACGGTCCTGCGGAATGACCAGAAAACCCTTGCGGTATGCGTGCGGATCTCCCGGACCCCAGTTCGGAAACGCCTTGACCCGCCGGGCCAGCAGATAGGGACTGTGCCAGTCCTTCACATCCACCCCGACGCTGTATCCGCCGGGCCACACCGCCACAAGGTCCAGCGCGTCCAGTTTCGGATACAGCACCACCCGTGCCCCTCGCGCCGCCAGCCGCCGCGCGAGATCCAGCTCCGGCCTGCCCGGCAGCGCCACGAACCGCACCAGTTCCGGCTCCAGCCGCCGTGCTCCCCGTGCCTCCGCCCAGACCGGCTCCGGGAGGTCGTGCCGATACACGCACCGCCACACCCGGCACCGCACCCGGCCGTCCGCCTGGGGGGCGATCCACTGCCCGCACCCGCTGCAGACGGCCACCCGCCCGTTGACCACCGTCTCCGCCGTCACCGGCCCGTAGGACTCCTCAAGCCAGGTCGCCCACTGCGGCACGTCCAGCACCGCGTTCTTCGCCGCCACGAACTCCTGCGGCCCCAGCACCGCATGCTCGGTGACGAACAAACGCCACCGCGCATACAGTTCAGGCCGCCCCAGCAAGGCCGCGGTGTCCTTGACGTGCTTGACCAGCGCACTCTCGTGCACCTCGGACACCACGTCCCTGGCTGCAACCGCCCACTCCAGGCAGAACTCGCTCGGCTCCCCGCCGATGAGGAGCCGCTCCCCGCTCACCTGCGCATCAGGATCGACTGCCAAAGGCCAGGAATCCACCGACAGTTCGGCGCACCAGACCCCCACCAGATCCTGCACACCCACAGGACCGTCCCTGCCCGCCCGCACACACAGGGCCGACAGCCGGTCTAATCCCAGCTGCAGACTGCGGTCATAGGGATGCTGAAGCTGACGCACCCCCGCCCAGCCCCGCATTCCCACAAGCCCCGACGCCACCAGGCTCAGGACCATCTCGCCGGCACGGACTGCACTGGCACGCCCGGAATACACCGGGCCGATCTGCTTCAGACTCACCCGCCACACGGTAGACGCCGCCACTGACAGTCACCGGATAAACCGAGCAGTAACCCCCGGTGAACTGCCACATTCTCCCGTCGAGCCGCCGTAACGGGGTACGCTGCCTTCCCGCGAACGCGCGCCCCCTACCGAGGTTCTGGCTGCAGCGACGGGATCCGGACATGGCGTGAGCCAAACTACTGACGGCCAGACACACCGCGCTCCCGGGGATGCCAGGCCCTCACGCCGTGCCTCATACGACACCCTGCCGCCCTCGTCAGGGGCCTGCTGCCGTCTCCGCATCCCCGAGACCGCGAACCTGAGCCCGCCAGAAGGCGAGGTTGCCTTCGATGACAGATATGTGGGGGTCATTGCCACCCAGAATCCGCTGCGCAATGGAGAGCATCCGGGCCAGAACACGCACAGCCTCCTCCGGACGGCCCGCACGCCCCTGCCACATCGCGAACTTGTCGAGAACCGGCAGGACGCCGAGGTGCTCGGCACCGAGGTACCGCTCGATACGAGCAATCAGATCCCCGTAAGCCTCGATCGCCGCGCGCATGTCTCCGGCGGCTGCGCACCAGTCGCCCAGATCCTCGATGACCTTCACCGTGCTGAGATGCCCGGGGCCAAGAACCCGCTCCAGATCGGGACGCAGCCCGCGAAGCCCTGCGATCGCCTCGTGAGGGTCTCCCGCTTCACCGCACATCACGGCAAGGCTGTGACGCGTCTCGAGAACGCCCGCATGATCCTCGCCGAACACATGCACCTGGTCCTGAAGCAGAAGTTCCAGCACAAGCACGGCGTCACAGGGTCTTCCCGCCTCACCCAGACACAGCGCGAGGCTGTAACAGGAAACCAGCGTGTCGGGGTGCCGCGGGCCCAAAATACGGGTCCGGTCCGCAGCGACAGCCTCAAGTTCTGCAACGGCCGCGACGGGGTCCGTCCCGGCCTGCAGCCGGGCGAGATTGTGACGGGCGGCCAGCAGCTCGAGAGGATCGCCCTCGAAGACGTCGCGCATGTCGCGGATCAGCCCCCGGTAGCCGGCGACGGCCTGGTCCGTGTCACCTGCTGCAGCCTGCCAGCGCCCAAGGCTCTGCCGGGAGGTCATCACATCCGGATGCCGGGGCCCCAACGCCGCGGTCTGCACCCGCACAAGCGCCTCAAGCAGCTCAACAGCCTGGGCGGCATCCCCTGTCTCGCCGATCCACCGGGCAAGGTTGTGACGGGCCATCAGAGTTCCCTGGTGATCACCGCCGAACTCCTCTTCCATGGCAGGGAGCAGTTCGCGGTAGGCCACGACCGCCTCCGCAGCATTGCCTGCCACACCATTCCAGTAGGCAAGATTGTGCTGCGTCGTGAGAATTACCCTCCGCCCCGCCCCGGCACGCCGCCGTCCGGCGAGTACGTCGGCAAGGGCGGTAACCGCCCCGGGTGCGTCTCCTGCATCCCCGCGTACCACCGCCAGTTCGTGACGGGCCGACAACGTCTCGAGGGCGCCCGATCCATACACGCGCCGGTAGTCGGCCTCCACACCCTCCAAAGTCGCCACTGCCTCCGCGAAATCCGCCGACTTGCTCTGCCAGCGGCCCAGCATGACGCGCGCGACCAACGTAGAAGAATGATCAGCCCCTAGGTACCCAATAGCCCTTGGAACCAGCGCTTCGAAATGGTCACGTGCCCACGCGGTGCTACCGGACTCACCCGCACTGTTGCCCAGCCGGAACAGAACGGCATAAGCGCTCTCGTCGGACCACAACGGATTGCTGTCCGTGCCTTGGTCGAGATCGGCCAGCGAACCAGCACTGGCCCGCAGCCGCTGCGCCATGTCCTGGTCGTCTTCGGGGTCGGTCCAGATCTCGAGCAGAGCGCGTGCGGCGGCCGGCAGGACAGCGGGCGCGCGCTGCTGCCAGGCCTCGCCTTCAGAGCCGGGCACGCGATGCTCGCGGACAGCACGCTGAATCAGTTGATGGACCTGCACCCACCAGGTGACATGGCTACTGCCCTGCACGACACGGTCGATCAGATGCAGACGGTCCAGCGTCGCCAACGTGAGCTCGGCCTCGAGCTCACCAACCTGCCTGCCTGCCTCACCGCGCTCGACCAGCCAGGCACAGGCTGCCTCGCTGAGAAAGAACTCCTCCGGTACCCCCGCGGCTCCATCGACAACGGCCGCCAGCTCCAGCATCGGCCTGGCGAGATTGCCGGTGTGCTGGTCGGCCTGGTCGATGGAGATGTCCCACAAAGCAGCCACCGAACTGCCAGCAGCACCACCCCGCACAGCAGGAATAAGCCGCTCGAGAGTCAGCCGACGATCCGCAAGCAGACGCCGATAACGAGCCACGCTGCAGGAGACGTTGTAGTCCAGGTACGCGGCGGCCCGCGACAGAGCCAGAGGAAGATGCCCCAGATCCTCGGCAAGTCCAGCAAGCGCCGCCACCGAATCGCTCCCGGCATCCGCGGGCCGCTGCAGCGCGCTGCGCAGGTAGGCGAGCGACTCAGCAGGGGTGAAGACCCCCACCTGCAGGAAGGCATGGCCGCTCAGTACGACGAGATCCCTCTCGCGGCTGCGCGTGGTCAGGATGACCCTGCCGTCACCAGCAGTGTGCTGAGGTGGCCAAAGGCCCTCCAGCACACCGGGGGAGTACACATCATCAAGAACGATCAACCACCTGCATTCCGTCGTCCGCAGCCAGTTGAGAAACTGGCGGGCCATCACCGCGGTGTCGTCGCCACGGGGTGCTACAGCCAGCATTCCGGCCGCCTGTGCATAAGCATCGGCCACATCCGAGGCACCGTGCGCCGTCACCCACAACAGCACATCGACACCGCGCGCGGCGTCGCTGACAGCGTCGTGGCAGTACCAGGCGGCCAGGCTCGTCTTACCCGCCCCTCCGGTACCGGTGATCACCCTCCCCTTTACCGGCACGGCCACGCCGCGCTCCGGTCCGTCGCCGTCCTCACGCCGTAATGCGCGTGCCAACGCTTCCTGGGACTCCCGCTCGACGAAGGCACTGCTCACATCCGGTACCAGTCCACAGCGCAGGCGTCTGCCGTCCCCTGGCGTCTGCGGTGCGCCGGTCCACCGGAGGTAGTCGCCGATTCCGTCGGCCAGCCCACTTTGTCCGACACCTGCCTCGGCGATGCGTTCAAGGAGGTACTCAGGGGCATCCTGCAGCGCATAGCGCACGAGATCGGGATGGGCCGCGAACTTGTTGTCCAGCCAACTGCGGCCCCGCCAATGGCGTACGAACGGGAACTTGACGCGCAAGCTGTCGAACCACCGCTGCTCGGCGGGGTTCGGGTCGATCGGCACGAGCAGATCCCAGTGGTCCGGTTGGTGGCGTGCCGCCGAAATCAGTGACCGTCTCACCTGACTGCGGCGCCCGGCATTCATCCGGCCGGTGAACGACTTTGCCTCGTACAGCACGAGTTCGCCGTTTTCCGTGTACTCGAACAGGTCCCGGCCGCCGTCCCCGCCGCTGCCGTCGACCGCTTGGGCCCGTTTCCGCAGGCGCAGCACCAGCAAAGTCACCACAGACTCCGACAGCGCCGAATTCTCGGCCAGTCTCTCCCACGGCACTCTCACCACACAGCCACTCTAGGGCCCCCTGTGACACCCACGGACGTTCCTTCCGCGCGGAGACGAAGAGAGACGGTTCACGGCGATCCTGACCCCACCCAGGGGCAAGGCCCGGTGGACGACGGACGAGGCCAGCCGGCGGACGGGCCAGAAGGTCGACCATCCGCTCTCATCGCAGGAGAAGATCACCCTCGCGATCCACTCGCTGGCCAGGACGACCAGGTCGCCGCGACGGTCACCGGTGACCTCTTGAGGCGTCCGCAGGTCGCAGCGAAAGTCCCGGCTGAGGACAAGGCCCGGTGGTCGAGGACACCAGCCCGGTCGTTCCGGTGGTGCGCAAGATGGAGCGGACCGCGGAGTTCCTGGACCTGGTCACCGCCTGTCATTCCTTTGTCGCCGCGGTCGGACGCACCGTTCCGGGTTTGCGTGGCCGACAGTTGAAGGAGGACGAAGCCGCTCTCGTGCACCAGAACGTGGCCTGGGTCACGGCCGCGCTGGACTGGATTGAGCAGGCCGTGGACACCGGCAAGGCCGACATGGACGAAGAGCTCACCCGCCGCGGGGCGAGTGATCGTGCCCCGGGCCTTATGGCGCCGGGGAGGAAGCGGCCAGACGTCACGCCGACACCGTCCGCTTCGTGCCTTCCGAGGCCTGGCACGCCGGGCTCGTCTGCCACCAGGTGGTCAGAGCCGGTTCCCTGACTCCCTCTCAGACCAGATCAGGCTGGCCGCCCTGCGGGACCAGATCGCGGAAAGAGGGGGGCCGCCCCTGATCTGGACCCGGTCCGACGGCTAACAACTCGGCCCCGAGCGGCCTGCGTTGAAGAACTACGAACGAGCCGTGATCAAGGAGAAGGTCACCGAGATCCGCCGGTTCACCACCGGCCCTCACGCAGCCACCCGCCCCGGCGACCGGTGGGGCCCCGCTACCTCGTCGCCCAGCTCAACTTCATCGAATCCACCCTCGGCCTCATCGACTCGACCGCCTGACCGCACCAGGCCCCACCACGGCTTTCCCTTGGGTGCCTCATCCGTCGACGTCGCTATCCCTCGGATTCCACCGACACGAATGGGGCTTGATCGAACCCCTGCTGCCGGTTCCGGTCTGCGAGACGCCGCGCGGCGGCCGGCCGGAGAAGCATCCCCACCGCGAAATCGTGGACGCGATCCGCTACGTCGTGAACACCGGCTGCAAGTGGAGGGCCATGCCCTCGGACTTTCCGTCTGGCGCACGGTCTGGGGCTTGATGGCGAGGTGGGCCGCCAACGGCATCGCCGGACAGATCCGCGACGAACTCGCCGCCCCCATTCGCCGCGAACTGGGCAGAGCCCCCGGGCCGTCGCCACCATCATCGACTCGCAGTCGGTCAAAGCCGCCTCGACCGTCACCCGCGAATCACGCGGCTGCGATGCGGGCAAAAAGATCAACGGGCGCAAGCGGCACCTCGTCGTCGATACCCGCGCTCTCCCGCTGCTGGTCATGGTCCCCCCGGCAGACCTCCACGACTCCGCTGCCGCGAAGGAAGTCTTCCGCCTTCGCATGATGCACCCCGAACTCACCATCGTCTGGGCCGACCGCGTCTATGCGGGCAAGCTCGTGACTTGGGCCTAACGCCACTTCGCCCTGACGGTCAAACCGTCAGCCGCCCCAAGGACACCCTTGGTTTCGTCATGATCTCCAAACGCGGGGGCGTCGAACGGAACCGGTCTGGATGGTGAACGCCTGCCGCCGCAACCGGTAGGCCGGATCAACCGGATCCCGCGGATAGCCGGGCCACCGGCCCGGTCGCCCGCGGATCTCCAGTCACGTCATACAGGCCCAGGATGCCGTCCAGCATCACCACCACAGGGCCCTCGGGATGGCGGGCGGCAAGACTCCACCAACTGGTGGTGACCCGCAGCACCTTCACGTCGCGGCCCGGCGGCCACGCGGGACGCACCTCTACGACATCCCCGCCGAGCTGGCCGGCCGCGTGTTCCTGCGCGACTTCACCCAGTTCCTGAAGCATCGCCACGGCGACAGGGTCGCTGGTCGCGGGCAACGCCCGGGCGGTATCCGTCAGCCGGACACCGGCTGGCTCCGGATCGGTGATGCCGTCGTTGTATTCGCTCCACAGATGCATCTCGCGGTGCTTCTCCAACGGCCACCACTGATACAGCTCCTCAACGATTCGCTCCATCGCCTCCCGGCGGAAAGCCGGCAGCTTATCCAGGAAGTCGTCACCACCACGCTGGGCACCATTCATAGAACTCAGAGTGACAGCACCAGCTCTCACCGGCTGCCCTTTCCAGGCCAAATCACCTATGAGGCCTGCAAACAGGCACTCATCAGTTCCCCGGAACGCAGCGGCACGACAAGCCGATCCGGCACCGTCGCCACCTCAGTCTGCTTTTGAAGCCTCATCAGAATCCGCGAACTCACCAGACATGGCCATCCGCGCCAGGAGCAACCGCAAACGGTCCGCACGTCCCGGCTCCCAAGCCGGCAGGAGCGTCCCTGATCCGGGGTCGATCTGCCCCCGCCACTGCGTGACGCGATCCCGCACGGATGTCTCCCACCCGTCCCAGTCCGCCCCCGGCAGACTGCTCATGACAGTCAGCCGCAACGGACACCCCAGCATCTCCAGGCGGCGCGTCAGCGCCGACACCTGTGCCTGCGTCCAGGCCAGCACCCGCCGCCCGCCCAGCGCCTCCTCCAACACTTCCACCCCCCTGCCAGGAGGACAGGCGCCCTTCGGCACCTGCCGGCTACGGACCCCGGCCATCCGTACAACCACATCCGCCAGCTTCACCCCCCGGCCGTCCACCGCCGTCACATGAGCCGCGGCCGCCGGACGCGCTCGCAGCGACGCCGTCCGGCCCCCCTCCACCATCTGGACCCACACCACCGCAACGCGGGAATCCTCCAGCACACCCCGCGCCCACCGGGCCAGCTCCCCGCGCCTCTCCCTCAACGACACCTGCAGAGCCGTCACATCACGCAGCCGCCAGCACATCGGGCACAGCCTGACCCTCTCACGCGCGACAAGAGGCCGATCAGAGCAAGCGCCGCAGCCCGCACACACGTGCATCTCACGGGTACGCCGGCTTGCCGCAGCCTCCAACTGCCGCGCAGACGATCCAGTCGGCTGAGTGGCCTCCACCACGTACAACCCCACCACTCCGCGACGGCCGCGGCGATACGTCCGCACGTAGCCGCTCACCCCGCCCACAGGCTCCCGTGGGAGATCAGCTGTCAGAAGTTGAGTCTTCGACGCCATAGACCACGGCACCTGCTCCCAGTCCTCGTACGAAACAGCCATCCATAACCTCCCAATATTCACAGCCAGTAATGGAGGAGCGGCCTCGAAGATAGCTCTAGATTTGAATTCACGCAATCACGGAAAAGCCCCTGAGCAGCCAATTTCAAGTTTACAAACTAAATTTTAACGCCCTGCTGAACCAACCCCCACCCCAATCCAGCCCGCAAAACATCACCTACAGTAACGACCTGATCCGCCCACCGTTCGTACTCCGCCAACGCCTCCACGGCCCCCAAATCCCGCCCCGCCCGTGCCACCACCACCCCCGGATACCGATCACGCCAATCCCGCAGTGCACAGACCGCCTCGGCCGACACCGACCAACACCCCGCCTGAACCCGCCGAGCCACCCCCACAGGAAGGCGAAAGGACACAGCTTCCGGATACCCACCGTCCCGAGCTCCCGGCCAACGCCCCATCGCTCCATCTCGACCTCCCGTCTTCGGCCACTCCCTCAACCACTGCCGCTCAACCAACTCATGGCGAACCCCGTACAAGACGAACGAGTCGACCGTGTCCAGCAACCGACCCTCCTCACGCAGCCCAGCCAACTCCACACGCCACCCTGCACGTACGACACCTGCCTCACGTCGACTCAGGCCCCGGACATCCCACCGGGCACCACGCTCCAACTCCTTCCGCACTGCACGATGACGAGCCACGACAGCCTCCAGTTGAGACCGCGTCCCCAAAGCCACCTTCACCGTCATAGACACCAAACCCTCATCAGTCACAACCTCAGACTCCCAGAAACGACATTCCGACACAGCGCAACGCCCCACGGCACACCCCATAGAGCCCCCTGGGCGTCAGCCCCTAAACCAGTGCTCGCCGACAGGCGAGCACTGGTTCCCACATGGAAGGGCAGTCACAACTTCCAAGCAACTGCAAGAAGCAAATACCCCTCAGTCCGGCGACAGCCGGACACCATTCCCGCTCCCCAACAAGGGGAGCGGGAATCCAAATAACTGTGCAAGTACCCCCTTATGACATCACCCGGCGCCGGCAGGCGCCGACACCTCACCCCGAACGAGCCCTCCCCGTCAGGGGAGGGCCCATCACTCTTGCCTGTCCTGCCGCCAGGCAGGACAACCCCGCTCGCTGAGCGGGCCGCCAGGCCCGCCAACACCCCTAGAAACCAACCAAGTTGGCCCGCCAGGGCCAACCCCGCACCGTACACACAGTCGTGCCGCCAGGCACGACGACAGCTACTTAACGGGCCGTCAGGCCCGTAGTTGGCCGCCAGGCCAACTTAAGAGCCGACAGGCTCTCCG
>NZ_JBIVKZ010000026.1:0-152687 GCF_044751025.1 Streptomyces sp. NPDC088747 | reverse complement strand
GCCGGGGGGGGGGGGGGGGGGGGGGGGGGCCCGGGGGGGGGGGGGGGCCCCCGGCGGGGGGGGGGGGGGGCGGGGGGCGTGCCGGTACGTCCCGCCCGTCGCCGCCGGATCAGACGTCGGGCAGGAACTGGGCGTCCGGTGACGCGGGCGTACGCGACGGGCATCTGGACGTACCGGCACGCCCCCTTGCGTGGTCTGTCGGGTGCCGACGCCGTTTCGCCTGGGGAGCGACGGGCCCGTGGTCTACGGGGCTGGGGTGATGCGGCCCGTTACCTCGCCCAGGCCTACGCGGGTGCCGTCGGGGCCTGGGGCCCAGGCGGTCATGGTGACCTCGTCGCCGTCCTCCAGGAAGGTGCGTTCGCCGTCGGGGAGGGTGAGGGTGTCGCGGCCGTTCCAGGTCAGTTCCAGGAGGGAGCCGCGCTCGGAATCGGGCTGGCCGCTCACCGTTCCGGAGCCGTAGAGGTCGCCGGTGCGCAGGGAGGCGCCGTTGACCGTCATCTGGGCCAGTTGCTGGGCAGCCGTCCAGTACATGGTGGAGAAGGGGGGCTCGGAGACGATGTGGCCGTTGATGGCCACGGAGATACGGAGGTCGTAGCCGCCGGGTTCGTCCTCGGAGTCGTCGAGGTAGGGGAGGAGGGGGTGCGTGCGGGACGGGGGTGCGACCTGGGCGTCGGTCAGGGCGTCGAGCGGGGTGATCCACGCGGACACCGACGTGGCGAAGGACTTGCCCAGGAAGGGGCCGAGGGGGACGTACTCCCAGGCCTGGATGTCGCGCGCCGACCAGTCGTTGAGGAGGCAGAGGCCGAAGACGTGGTCGCGGAAGGCGGAGAGGGGGACGGGAGTGCCCATGGGCGAGGGGGCGCCGACCACGAAGCCGACCTCCGCCTCGATGTCCAGCCGGACGGACGGTCCGAAGACGGGGACGGCGTCGGTGGGCGGCTTGCGCTGACCCGAAGGGCGGACCACCTCCGTTCCTGACACCACGACCGTGCCGGACCTGCCGTGATAGCCGATGGGGAGGTGCTTCCAGTTGGGGGTGAGGGAGTCGGCGGCGTCGGGGCGGAAGATCTGGCCGACGTTCCGGGCATGGTTCTCGGAGGCGTAGAAGTCGACGTAGTCCGCGACCTCGAAGGGGAGGTGCAGGGTCACCTCGGAGAGGGGGTGGAGGTGGGGCGCGAGCGTCTCGCGGTGGGCCGGGACCGTCACCCAGGCGGTGAGGGCTCGACGGACGTCGGACCAGGCGGTGCGGCCGGCGGCGAGGAGCGGGTTCAGGGTCGGCCGGGCGAGCAGTCCCGCGTAGGGGGAGCCGAGGGCCAGGGCCGCCGCGCCCGCGTCGAGCACGTGGTCACCGAGGCGGACACCGACGGTGCGTTCTGTGGCACGCTCCGTGGCACGTTCCGGGGTGCGGGAGTTGGCACGCTCCGACGTGCGCTCGGCGGCACGTTCCGTGGTGTGTTCCGGGTGGGTGCCTGGCGAGGGGGGACTGGGCGGATCGTTCAGGGAGAACACGCCGTACGGCAGGTTGTGCGGGCCGAAGGGATCGCCCTCGGGGACGTCGAAGGGGGGCATCGGGTGGTGCCTCGCTCTCGTGGCTTGCGGGTGCGTACTCGCCGTGCGGTGTGCGGATCGTGCGGCCTGCACGGTGGTTTCCGTCCGGTCCGCGCGATCCACGTGTTTCGCGTGGTCGCGGCACACGTTACGGGGGAGCACGCCTGCTGTGGCAGTGCCTGATGAGTTCGTAATGTCCCGACAAGTCGTGCCTGTGTGCGGCTATGCGGTGATTCAGGAGAGGGAGGGCTTGGTCACGCCCAAGGGCCGGTGGGGGACGGGCGCGGCGCCCGTTCGGCGGTGACGGACAACTGGCTTGCGGTCAGGGGGTGTTCGGGCCGGTGTCGCTTCTGTGCCTGGGGATCTGGCGCTTTCCGTGGGGTGAACGGCGTTGCTGACGAGATACCGGACGTCGTCCGGTTCACGCCGGGCCGTTGGGTCGTTCGGTCCGTATTCTTCGGATCATGGCCGCTCCGACTGCATATTCACTTATCGCCACTGACCTGGACGGAACGCTGCTGCGCGGCGACGACACCCTCTCCGACCGGTCGCGGGCCGCGTTGAGGACGGCTGCGGCCGAGGGCGCCCGGCATCTGGTGGTGACGGGCCGGCCGGCGCCCAGAGTGCGCCCGCTGCTCGATGAACTCGGTGGCCAGGGGCTGGCGGTGTGCGGACAGGGGGCGCAGTTGTACGACGCGGCGGCGGACCGTCTGTTGTGGTCGGTGACCCTGGACAGGGAGTTGGCCGAGACGGCGCTCGGCAAGATCGAGGCGGAGGTCGGGCAGGTCTACGCGGCCGTGGACCAGGACGGAGTGGACGGGCTCACGCTCATCGAGCCGGGGTATGTGATGCCGCATCCGACGCTCCCGGCCGTGCGGGTGCACCGGCGCGACGGGCTGTGGACACGGCCGATCAGCAAGGTGTTGCTCCGTCACCCCTACTTGTCCGACGACGAGTTGGCGACGACGGCCCGTGCGGTGGCCGGTTCGCTCGCGACCGTCACCATGTCGGGGCCGGGCACAGTCGAACTCCAGCCATGCGGCGTGACCAAGGCGACGGGGCTGGCACTCGCCGCCCGCCACCTCGGTCTCACCTCCTCCGCCACCATCGCTTTCGGCGACATGCCCAACGACATCCCGATGTTCGACTGGGCCGCACACGGCGTGGCGATGGCCAACGCCCATCCCGAGTTGAGGACGGTCGCCGACGAAGTGACCCTCTCCAACGAGGACGACGGCATCGCGGTGGTGCTGGAGCGACTCTTCGGCTCGTAGGGAGAGGGGAGGAAGAAGGGAGGGAGAGGGAGGGGGTGGGGGAGAGGGAGGGGAGGAAGAGGGGCAGGAGGCGGGCGGCTGCGGGTTGAGGTGTGGGGTTTGAGGTGTGAGGGCCGGGGGCTGGGGGCTGGGGGGCAGTGGGTCGTGATGGTCAGTGGGTCGTGGTGGTCAGCCGATGTTCACCACGCGGGCCCACGCGGGTGGGGAGTCCGGTACGTAGTCGGGGTCGTTCTCGTCGTACGACGAGGTTTCGTGCGGGCGGGCGAACAGGCCCACGACCGTCCGGCACGGGGGGCGTGTGCTGGGCCAGGGTGTCTGGCCGTCGGTCAGCGCGACGATGACGTCCGGCCCCGGCCCGGTCCGCAGGGCCTTGGCGAAGCCCGTGCGCAGATCCGTGCCCCCGCCGCCCACCAGCGGAATCCCCTCGGCACGGCACAGCGGGTGGGCGATCCGGGCCGACGCGTCGCACGGCACCACGGTGACCAGATCGCGGCGGCCGCCCACGGCACGCGCGATCGCGGCGACTTCGAGGAGGGCGCTGCCCAGTTCGGCGTCGCTGACCGATCCGGAGGTGTCGATGACCACGCAGACGCGGGGCGGCCTGCGTCGCAGGCTGGGCAGGACGATGTCCGGCATTCCGGCCGACCGCCGGGAGGGGCGGCCGTAGGTGTAGTCCTCGCCCGCGCCGGAGCCGGAGGCCGCTGAGCGGACGGCCGCGCCGAGCAACTCCCGCCAGGGCTGCGGCGGGTGGAAGGCCTCCTCCGCCCACCGTTTCCAACCCTGCGGGGTACTTCCCGGGCGGGCGCTGATGCCCTGCGCCACCCGGAACCGGACCAGGTCGCGTTCCTGCGCGCTCAGGCCGTACGCGCCGTCAGGACCCAGTTCCCACTCGCGGTCCAGTCCGTCGGCGCCGCTCCCGCAGTCCAGCCAGACGAGGTCCTGGGTGAGCGGTCCGAGACTGAACCGGCGCAGGTAGTCCTCCATGAGCTCACCCTCGGGCAGCCTCAAGGACCCTGGGTGGACAGCGCCTTCGGGCCGGACCAGCCCGTCGCCGAACACGTCGTCGTTGATCTCGCAGTCGGCGGCGATGTTCATCCGCAGCCGTTCCCCCGGGCCGGTCAGCCCGCGCTCCCTCGCGACCCGGTCACTGCGGCCGTGGTGGTCGCGCAGCAGGTGCGACACCTCGTGCACCCACACACCGGCGAGGTCCTCGACCGGCATCCGGTCCACGAACGCCGGCGAGACGTAACACCGCCAGTACCGGTCGACGGCCATCGTCGGCACCGTCCGCGACTCCACCGTGTGGAGGGCGAACAGGGCCGTCGCCAGGTAGGGCCGGACCCGGGCGGCGTGCAGCCGGGCGGCGAAGAGCTTGTCGAGGTCGAGGTCGAGGTCGAGGTCGAGCGCCCTCCCCGCCTCTGGTGTCTCCGGGTTCTCCCGGCTCCCCGGACTCCCCGGACTTCCCGGCGTCTCCGGAGTCCCCGGCGTCTTCGGACTCCCCGGCGTCCCCGGACGCCCCGGCCCGCCCGCGGTCACCGGCGGCCCGCCTTCGCGGTGAGCGCGGTGGCGCGGGACACCGACTGGTCCGCCCGCCTGGACAGGGACACCGCCCCGGCGAGCTTCTCGATCGACGCCGGGACGTCCCAGTCGTCCTGGCGGAGGGTGGCGAGTGTCGTCGCCGGTACGACCACCAGGTCGGGCGCCCCGGTCTCCAACGCCCGGACCAGGAGCGCCCACGCCGCGTCCCAGCGAGCCCTCTCCGGACGTTTGCGGACCGCCGCGACCACGCCGTCGAGTACCGCCTGGCGCAGATCTCCCCGCTCGGGCAGGACCGCGGCAGCCGGGTCGGCGAGCAGCGTCTCGGGGTCGGGGAGGTCCAACCGGTCCAGGCCGGCCAGCAGTTCGAGCCCCGGCCCGTCCCCGACGGTTCCTCTGACCAGCAGGGAGAGCACCTCCCGGGAGGAGCCCGCCGCGGTCGCGAAGGCGATCAGGAACAGGGTCATCTCCCAGCTTCGCGGGGAGGGCCAGGGGCCGCCCCGGCGGGTTTCGTTGCTGGGCAGCTGGTGTACGAGGGTGGGGCGGGCGGCGAGGAGTTCGCACACCGCCCGTCGGGCGAACCGCACGGCCTCCGGCAGCCTCTCCGCGTCGAGCCGTGGCAGCGTCGCCCGTGGCCAGGTCCCGCCGAGTCCACGTACGACGACGTCGTGGTCGTGGGTCCACTGGAGATGGACGAACCGGTTGGCCAGCGGCGGGCTCAGTTCCCAGCCGTCGGCCGCCGAGGAGCGCGGGTTGGCGGCGGCCACGATCCGTACCCCGGGCGGCAGTTGGAGCGAACCGATGCGCCGCTCCAGCACAAGGCGGAGCAGCGCGGCCTGCACGGCGGGCGGCGCGGTGGACAACTCGTCCAGGAACAGGAGCCCTCGCCCGGTCCGTACCAGGCGGACTGCCCAGTCCGGGGGAGCCATGGGAACTCCCTGCTCGGCGGGGTCGTCGCCGACGATGGGCAGCCCCGAGAAGTCGGACGGCTCGTGCACGCTCGCAATCACCGTGGTCAGCGGAAGGTCCAACGCCGCGGCCAACTGCGTCAGCGCCGCGGTCTTGCCGATCCCCGGCTCACCCCACAGGAGTACGGGCAGATCGGCGGCCACGGCCAGTGTCAGGGCCTCTAGTTGGATGTCGGGGCGTGGCTCGGTGCCGGCGTCGCGCAGCAGCGCCAGCAGCTCGCCGGCTACGTCGAGTTGGGAGACGGGCGGCGTTAGGTCGGAGGGGTTGTCGATGGCGGGGAACAGGGTGCGTGTGGGCATGTTTGATCACCTTTGGGTTCGTGGTGGGGAATGAGAATGAGAGGGGCGGCGGAGGTAGGGGGGAAGAAGGAGAGCGGTGCGGGCGAGAGCTGGGGTCAGCCCCAGATCGCGTGTCGCGAGCGGGTACGGCGTTCGCGTGGGCGCTGACAGTCCGGGTGGAAGTGGAGGCGGCCGGGACCGGGTTCGATCAGGCCCGCCCTGAACAGCCCGTATGTGATCCGCCGGGCTGCCGCCGCCTCCAACTCGTCCCGTAGGGCGCCGCCTCGCAGGACCGCGCCGGGGCCCAACAGCCCTTCGACGACGGCCAACGCGCCCTTGATGTCGCCATGGACCAGGCGTTCACGGACGCCGACCAGGCAGTCCGGACGGCGGTGCGCCTCGTCGATGGCCCGCAGACAGGGAAGCGGGGTGCCGGTGAGTTCGACCAGCAGTTCCTCGCGACGGATCTCGGCCGGATCGTGGTCCATCGCCGCCAGCACCCCGTTGACCAGCCCGATCCGGTGCTCGGCCCCTCGGCACTCCACCAGCCGCGGTTGCCCTGCGGCAGCGACGGCGACGGCGACCGGGGCAGCGACAGCGACAGCGGCAGGGGCCGCGGAAGAAGGGAGACCAGGCCCGGCCCCGGAGCCCGAGGCCGCGGCCGACACAGAGGCCGCCCCCGCCCGCAGGCCCCCGGCCGACAACGCCGACGCGACCAGCGGATGCAGCCGGTCCATCCCGACCGCACCGGCCCGGATCAGTTCGAGGTCGGGCAGCACCCAGGTCGCCGCGTCCGGCAGCACCGGCAGCGCGGAGTCGCTCCCGTCCGTCGGCGCCGCGGAGATCCGCATGACAGGCGACCCACGGTCACTGGTGCCCCCACCCCCACCCCTCTCAGCGTCCCCGTCCGCGACCAGCTCCAGGACCAGCCGACGCCGAGCCCCGAGCCGTACGGAGACCGCGCCGGTACCGCTGGCCCGCCCTTCGGCGCGAAGCAACATCCCGGCCTCGGCCGCCCACCGGTCCACGGCACACGGGCACCCGTGCCGTGGACCGGTGGGCGGCCCCAGCAGATCCGTATCCGAAGCCGAAGCCGCGTCGACCGGAGAGCCGAGAAGCCGATCCGCCCCGGACCGCATCAGCAGCTCATCGCTCCTGCGCGCATCCCACAGATGCCGGTGGAGGTCGAGGCGGAACCGTCGGCTGGGCCGGAGATGGGGATGCGGATGCCGCCCCGCGGCGGCCTCGAAGCGGGGCCCGCCCCACAGCGCGAGGCTGATCCGCTGCCCGGCGTCCGCCCAGGCAGGCGGAGTCCGCACGACGAGATACACGGGGTGTTCCCCACCGCGCTCACTACCGTCGGACCCGAACCCGAACCCGAACCCGAACCCGGACCCGAAATCAGCCCGAGCCCTGGACTCGTAAACAGCCCCAGCCCCGGCCTCCACCTCGTACCGAGCCAACGCGACAGTCACCCCCGGCCGCAACAGCCCGTCAGGAGCGATCCTCGGCAGATGCCAGCGCAGCAGGTCGGGAGCCAGATGGCGGAGGTCGGCCCGGATCCGGGCAGCGAGATCGCGGCCATGGCTGCGCGCCACGGAACGCGGACTGAGATCGACGTCGATGCCCGCGGCGGCACACGCCCCGGCCCAGTCCCCGGCAAGGCGGCGGGCGGTCGCGGTCTCGATCATGGAAGGCGGCACGGCGAACTCGCGCACGCGCGGCCAGAAGGAAAAGCGGGAGTCCCCATTCGCGTCCTGAGTGAGCATCAGCACTCACCTTGCGCGGATGGGACCCCCAATCTACGAACGGTTTGAGTCGTCATCGAGGGGAGCGTAACGCCCCCGACCGCGAACAGTCACCCGATATTCGGCGGCAGCCACGGCCGCACGGCCGCTCAGCGGCCCAGCCGAATCCCCCCGAAGACCGCCGAAACCGCCGACTCAGTAAGCCCCGTTGACGTTGTCGATCGAGCCGTACTTCGCCGCGGCGTAGTTGCAGGCGGCGGTGATGTTCGCGACCGGGTCGTAGGGGTCCGTCGAGGTGCCGGCCACGTGGTACGCGGTGAAGGTCGGGTCGATGACCTGGAGCAGGCCCTTGGAGGGGGTACCGGCGGCGGCGTTGGAGTCCCAGTTGTTGATGGCGACGGGGTTGCCCGCGGACTCGCGGATGATGTTGCGGTAGATGCCGTCGTAGCTGCCGGGAATCCCCTTCTCGGCCATGATGGCCAGGGATTCCTTGATCCAGCCGTCGAGGTCGTCGGTGTACGTCGCGGAGGTCGCCGCGGACTTCGTGGCGGTCTCGGCGGCGGCCTGGGTCGTCTTCGTCGCCTTCGTGCCCACGGTCAAGGTGGTGCCCGGCCGAAGCATCATCGGGTCGGAGCCGATGACCGCGGCGTTGGCCTTGTAGAGCGTCTGCCAGGTGCCGCCCGTGGTGCGCTCCCGCGCGATCTTGGACAGTGTGTCGCCCGAGACGACCTTGTACGTGACCAGCTTGACGTCGGGGACGGCGGCCGGAGCGGCCTTCGTCGCCGCGGTCGCCTGGGCCGGCACGGCGGTGGTGGCGGCGTGTGCGCCGGTCGCGGTCACCAGGGGGAGCACGAGCGCGGCTCCGCCCGTTCCGGCGGCGACGACGCCGCGGGTGAGGTGGCTGGTCCTGGGACGGCGGTGCTTGCCTGCGGGCATGACGAATTCCTCTCCGTCGCCTGCGAGGTGAGCTGTCGGGTTCGGGCGGGAGCTGCCCGGCCGCATGGGTGGGTGCGGCTTCACCCCGAGCCGATCCGTGTCCGAATCGGCGGCTTACCTGGGTCCCCCGCTCCTGCCGTGAGCGTGTGTGGATGGGTGGGGTCCGGGCGGCGGCAGGATTCGGCGTTCCGCCTGGATCGACGTGAACGTATGCGAGAGCACATGTCCGGAACAAGGCCAGATTTGCCGGTGTAGATCACTTTCGCCTCGGCATACGGCAGGGTTAATCGCCCGATTGTGCCGGAATGTGAAACTCAACTTGCCTTTAGCGAACGGCTAATTGTGCGACGGTCCGAGAGGGCGATCTTGTCCGGACGTGACCCATTTCACGCGACCAAGCAGGAACAAAGCGGCACTGCGTCCAATCTATTCACAATCCGGACACCGCTCTCGGAGCCCCGGGGGCAGGGAGCTGCCTACCTCTACCCCCACCTCTGCCCCCGGCCTCTGCCGCCCTATCCCGCCGTCCGCGGAATCCGCTTCTCCCAGGTCCGGTGGAAGACCACCGAGTCCCCGTCCCGGCAGATCACCTCGTTGAAGGTGATGAAGTCCTCAGCGTCGCAGGAGATTTCGGACGTGGTCGAGACCCGCGCGTCCCACGGCAGGTCCGGCCGGTGCAGGCGGATCGACCAGGTCGAACGGGCGCGGGCGGAGAGCGGGTCGGACTCGTTGATCGTGTACGTCTCCAACGCGTCCTCGGTGAACTCGAGACCGTCGGGATACACGCGGGTGCCGCCGTAACGGGGGTCGACCTCAAGTCGCCACTCGCCCTTGGCCACGTCCCGCACCACCAGTCGCTCGGGCCGGGGTTCGTCCAGGGTCGCGGGCACGACCACTCCCAGCGGCTCGGACTCCTCGGGTTCCTCGAAGGAGATGGGGAAGTCCGACTGCCGTTCCCGCAGCGGGAGTTCGAGGGCGCTGCCGTCCGGGTCGAGGGTGAGGCCCGCCTCGGAGCCCGGCTGGGGCCAGATCCAGGGCCAGTACGCGGAGGAGACGGAGAGGCGGATCCGGTGTCCGGGCGGGAAGGCGTAGCCGATGCCGTTCAGTTCGAGAACCACGTCCTCCGTGGTGCCCGGATTCCACGGGACCGTCAGATCGCGGCCGTGGCGCGCCGACAGGTTCAGCGCACCCCGGGTGACGAGTGTCGAGGAGCCGTCCGGAGCGACGTCGCACACGCGGGCGACGACCTGCCCGCGCGCGGCGTGCGAGGTGAGCCGCAACCGCACCTTCGGCCGGCCCAACACCCAGGTCTCCTCCGGGACTTCGAACTCGAAGCAGGCCGAGCGCCCGTCCTCCTCCTGCTGGTCGGGCGGCAGGTCCGCGTCGTTGCCGAAGGGGAAGAAGCGGCCCGCGTCCACACCGGTGTGCTGCGGCGAGCGGATCAGGACCGGTTTGCCCTGGAGTTCGTACGACACCGGTGTCACGGAGGGGGACGGCCAGGCCGCGTCGCCCACCCAGCGGCCGGGCAACTCGTCGTAGACCGTGGCCGGAAGGTGCGAGTCCATGACGTACGAGCGCAGCAGTGGCTCCGCCATCACGCCGGTGTCGCCATCGCTATTGCCGTCGAAGTCGCCGTCGCCGTCCCGCAGCCAGTGGTCCCACCAGCGCAGCGTCTCCTGGAGGAAGCCGATCGCCGGTCCGGGCGGCAGGTCCCGGTCGGGGTACTGGTGCGACCAGGGGCCGATCAGACCTCGTACGCGATCCGGGGGCAGGTTCTCGACCAGACGAAGGACCGTGTCCCGGTAGGGGTCGTGCCAGCCGCCGACCGCGAGGACGGCGGCCTGGATCGCGCTGTAGTCCTCGCAGACGCTGCCGTGCTTCCAGTACGCGTCCCGGGTCTGGTGGGACAGCCAGGTGTGGAGGTACGGCTCCACCGCCTCCAGGCGGGTGGCCCACATGTCGTGCCACATCACCTCGCCGACGTGCGCGGGGTCCGGCGGGCGCGCGACGAAGGCGAGCATGGTGGCCGCCCAGGCGTGCATGTCGACCGCGAGGACGGAACCACCCATGTAGTGCACGTCGTTGTCGAAGCGGTCGTCCGTGGAGCAGACCGTGACGACCGCCTTGAGCGGCTCGGGCGCGAGAGCCGCGATCTGGAGTGAGTTGAAACCGCCCCAGGAGATCCCGAACATGCCGACCCTGCCCGAGCACCAGGGCTGGGAGGCGAGCCAGTTGACCACCTCGACCCCGTCGGCCAGCTCCACCCGCGAGTACTCGTCGGTCGGCAGGCCCTCCGAGTTCCCGTGGCCGCGGACGTCCACCCGGACGGAGGCGTAGCCGTGACCGGCGTACCAGGGATGGCGCTGCCAGTCGCGCGGCGCGGTCCAGTCCGTGAGGCGGTAGGGGAGGTATTCCAGGAGCGCCGGGACGGGTTCGTCGGTCAGCGGGCGCCAGACGCGGGCGTACAGGCGGGTGCCGTCCGGCAGGGGGATGAGGACGTCCTCGTGAGCCGTCTCGTAGGGGAAGGACTCGGGGATGCGGATGCTCATGGGGGTCACCTCAGTGGACAGGGTCCGTGGTGCGGCTCAGTGGACGGGGTGCATCGTGCGGCGCAGCCAGGGGGCGAGTGCCATCACGGCGAGGCCCGCGGCGACCGCGATCGCGCCGTTGACGCCGAAGTAGGCGGGCTTGGACACGTCGTCGTAGAGCTTCACGGTCTGCGCCTGGATGCCGTTGGCGAGGGCGAGGGACAGGAACCAGAGGGACATCGTCTGACTGGAGAAGGCGACGGGTGCGAGCTTGGTGGTGGCCGACATCCCGGAGGTTTCGAGGAGGACGTCGCCGAGACCCAGGAGCAGGTACGAGCCGACGATCCACCAGACCGACATCAGGTAGTCGTCGCCGCTGTGGCCGCTGGTCGGCAGCACGATCAGGAGGAAGGACAGACCGCCGAGTACGACCCCGATCGCGATCTTGTTGGAGGCGTGCGGCTGGCTGTGGCCCATCCGCACCCACAGCGCGGCGACCACGGGCGCCAGGGCGACCTCGAAGGCGCCGAGCGCGGAGGCGTACCAACTGGCCGGGAAGTCGTAGCCGAGGATGGTGGTCTCGGCGTTCGACGCGGCGAGCAGCATCATCGTCGAGTAGGCCTGGAAGAGGATGAAGTTGAAGACGGTCGAGGCGAGGAAGAGCACGATGTACGGGCGCAGCCTGCCGCGTTCGGCGTCCGTCACCCGGGGACTCCTGAACATCACCGCGAAGTAGACGACCGGCGCGATCACCGAGACGAGGGTGAGCAGGTCGACGAAGCGGTCCATCGTCAGACAGCCGGTGACGGCGAGGAGGGCCGCCAGCACGGCCGCCGCCAGGAGGCCGAGGGCGATCAGCAGGACGGCGCGGCGCATCGCGTCCGGAGTGAGGGCGAATTCCGCGGCGCGCTTGCGTCCGGCCAGGTGACGGCGGCCCATGACGTACTGGATCAGGCCGAACGTCATGCCGATCGCCGCCGCGGAGAATCCCCAGTGCCAGCCCCGGTGGTCGCCCAGCCAGCCGGTGACGAGCGGGCCCGCGAACGCGCCGATGTTGATCGACATGTAGTAGAGGGCGAAGCCCGCGTCCCGGCGCTCGTCCTCGGTGCGGTAGAGCTTGCCGACCATGGTGGCGACGTTGGGCTTGAGCAGGCCGGTGCCCGCGCTGATCAGGCCCAGGCCGACCCAGGTCATGGTGGCCGTCGGAACGGCCATGGCGTAGTGGCCGCAGGCGATCAGGACCCCGCCCCACAGGACGGCGCGGTACGAGCCGAGGATGCGGTCGGCGAGCCAGCCGCCGGCGACCGAGACGAGGTAGACGAGCGTTCCGTACGCGGCGGACACCGAGGCGGCCGTGCCCGACGACATGCCCATGCCGCCGTGCGCGACGGTGTCGGCGAAGTAGAGGACGAGGATCGCCTGCATGCCGAGGAACGAGAAGCGCTCCCAGACCTCCAGGCCGGAGAGAGTGAGCAGGCCCCGGGGCTGGCCGAAGAAGGCGTGGTCGTCACCCGGCGGCGGAGCGGGTTCGTCGCCTGGCGCGGTTTCGACGGTGCTTCGGGACACGGCGGCCGGTCTCCTCGCGGGTCGCGGGTACTGGCTGAAAATGAACGGTGGGGCAGGGCCGCCGGGCGGCGGGAAGGGGGCGTTCGAACGGTTTCGCGGGCCGACTGAACGTTTCCGCATGGCCGACTGAACGGTTCCGCAGGCCGACTGAACGTTTCCGCAAGGCGGCTGAACGGTTCTGCGGAGTGGCTGAACGGTTCGGTGGAGTGGCTGAACGGTTCGGTGGGACAACGGTGGACATCGGATCGGATGATTTGATCAAGAACATACCGCTCGTGATCTCATATCGCCCGGGCGCGAATCCGCTTCCCGTTCGGGTGGGGGTTCCCTGCCGTTCGGACCCGGAGTGTCCCTTCCGCCCGGGGGAACTGGTGAGGGAAGTCGGCTTTGGGGACGGTGGGCGCTCGTGGTGATCGAAACGTGACCGGATACGCTGACTTGAGTGATGGCAGCGACACATCGACAAACCGCGTCACCGGCCGAATGATCGACCGAGTTCGCCATGTGATCGTCAGCAGACAGGAGAACCTCTCGTGACCGTCGTCGGGCCGTTCGGGCTGAGCGTGCGGGACCAGGCTCTCGAAGCCGCTGTCCAGGCCGGATTGGCGGCTGTCGAGGAGGGTTTGCTCGAAGCCACCAAGAGCGAGGTTCCGTTCATCACGGAGGCCGCCCAGCATCTGGTGCGGGCCGGCGGGAAGCGGTTCCGGCCATTGCTGGTGACGCTCGCCGCGCAGTTCGGCGATCCGCACGCGCCCGGTGTCGTGCCCTCGGCCGTGGTCGTCGAACTGACGCATCTCGCCACGCTGTACCACGACGACGTGATGGACGAGGCGGACGTGCGGCGCGGGGTGGACAGCGCGAACACCCGCTGGGGGAACTCGGTGGCGGTCCTCACCGGCGACTTCCTCTTCGCGCGCGCCTCCTACATCCTGGCGGACCTCGGGCCCGACGCCGTCCGTATCCAGGCCGAGGCGTTCGAGCGGCTCGTCACTGGTCAGATCCTGGAGACCGCGGGCCCCCGCGACGGACGCGACCCGGTCGACCACTACCTCGACGTGCTCAGCGGCAAGACCGGTTCGCTGGTCGCCGTCGCCTGCCGGTTCGGCGCGATGATGTCGGGGGCCGACGAGACGGTCGTGGACGTGCTGACGCAGTACGGCGAGCGGCTCGGTGTCGCCTTCCAGCTCGCGGACGACGTACTGGACATCGCGTCCGACTCGCGCGACTCGGGGAAGACGCCGGGGACCGATCTCCGCGAGGGGATTCCCACGATGCCGGTGCTGCGGCTGCGTGAGCGGGTGGCGCGGCTCGGTCTCGCCGAGGACATCGCGCTGAGCGAGCTGCTGGACTCCGACCTCACCGATGACGCCCGGCACGCCGAGGCACTGGCCCGGCTGCGCGCGCATCCCGCCCTTGAGCAGGCCCGCCGGGACACCGTGCGGTATGCCCAGGAAGCCCGCGCCGCGCTCGCCCCGCTCCCGGAGTGCGACGCGAAGTCCGCGCTGGTGGAACTGTGCGACGCGGTGGTGCACCGGGCGGGTTGATCCGGCGGGGTTTTCCGACGCCGGGCGGGCTGACCCCGCAGGGTTCCTGACATCGGGCGGCTGCCCCACAGATCCGGCAAGGTCCGGCAAGGTCCGGCCGCCCTTCCCGCCCTGTGGCCCAGGTCACACCCTCACGTTGAGTGCTGCCCGAGATCCGGTTCGTATATCTCCCCGAAGCCGACGCAGGGGGCGTCAGGTGAGATATGGGGAGAAACCAGAATCATGGGATCCAACGGCACGTTCACCGCACGGCGCAAGAGCCTGGTCCTCGCCGGTGTCGCGGTGCTGGCCGCGGCCGGTGTCGGCGCCGCCGCTCTACCGGCCGCCGCGGACGCGAGCGGTCGCGCCGAGGCCGGCACCATCCTCGCGACCAGCCTCAACGGCGCCAACGGGGTGCCCGTACAGGGCGGCCCGGCCGTGGGCGACAAGGACGGTGCGGCGCTGGAGTTCGTCAAGATCGACGGCGACCGGGTGTCCGTCGCCGTGAAGTGGCGCGGCATCGGCAGGCCGACCGCGCTCCACATCCACCAGGGCGCCACCGCCACCAACGGCGACGTCAAGGTCGACTTCACCGGGCTGCTGGCCAGGAGCCGGGGCCGCAGCGTCACCGGGACCGTCACGGTCAAGGACGCCGCGCTGCTGGAGCGGCTGAAGAGCGACCCGGGTTCGTTCTACGCCAACCTGCGCACCGCGCGCTTCCCGGGCGGCGCCGTCCGCGGCCGGCTCCACAAGGTCACCGGCACCTTCGACTTCCGCGACGCCCTGAAGAACTTCCAGGCGTCCGTGGTCAAGGGCGAGCAGATCTACGAGTGCAAGGCGGCCGAGGGCGGCGGCCACGCCTTCGCCCAGCGCGATGTCTCCGCCGTGCTGGGTGGTCACATCGCACACTCGTTCGTCGCGCCCAACTCCGGAACACCGCAGTGGATCGCGCCCGACGGCAGCGCGGTGACCGGCGCGGTGATCAGCAGGACCCCGAACGGCGCCAACATCCCCGAACTGGACCTCACGGCCACCCGGTCGGGCGAGCACCGCGGCCTGCTGGCCGGCACGCAGGAGATCCTCCGCCTCAACACCGTGGGCGGCGTCGCCCCGGCCGGGTCCTGCACGCCGGGCGCGGTCGTGGGCGTGCCCTACCAGGCGGACTACGTGTTCGTGCAGCGCTGACCGTTCGCCCGAAGAGGTGGCGTCCCCTCCGAACCCCTACGGGTTGGGGGAGGCGCCACCTCTCGGCGTCATACCGCAGGAGTACGCGGAGTTGAGTCCGGGGTCTGACGCTTCTCTCCCGTCGATTTGGTCTGATTGAGAACACCACTCCTCACCGGTTCGGGTGAGAATGGCGGCTAAGGGTGGACAAGTGCAGCGCGACGAGCCGCCGCCGACGACGGAGGTAAGGCACACATGGCACCGTACGAATCCGACGACAGCACGAGCGCCGGCGAGGCCGAGGACGTGCGAGCCGGCCGGCGGAAGGCGGCGCGTTACGTCGTCCCGGTCGCGGTGATGGGGGTGGCGGCGGCGACCATCGGGCTCGTCCCGGCGCTCGCCGACTCCGGAGACCCGGACCTGCCCAAGATCAGCGCCCAGCAGCTCATCGAGAAGATCGCCGAGTCGGACGTGGAGCAGTTGTCCGGCACCGTGAAGATCAGCACCGACCTGGGCCTTCCGGACCTGGGCGGCCTGGGGAGCAGCTTCGCCTCCGGGGCCGTACAGGGTGGCGAGGACGGCTCGTCCGCCGACCCGTCCTCCAAGCTCATGGAGCTGGCCTCCGGCACGCACACCCTGCGTGTCGCGGCCGACGGCCCGGACAGGACCAAGGTCTCCCTCCTGGACAGCGCCGCCGAGTACAGCCTCATCCACAACGGCACGGACGTGTGGGGATACGACAGCGCGTCGAACGAGGTCTACCACTCGACCGTGCCCAAGTCCGAGGAAGGCGGGAAGGCGGCGCCCGAAGGCGTCCCGGCCACTCCCAAAGAGCTCACCGACGAGGCCCTCAAGGCTGTCGACGACACCACCTCCGTGACCGTCGACGGCACCGCGCAGGTCGCGGGCCGCGACGCCTACAAGCTGCTCATCAAGCCCAAGCAGTCCGGCTCGACGATCGGCGCGATCACCGTCGCGGTCGATTCAAAGACGGGGCTGCCGCTGAAGTTCACGCTGACCCCGGCGAGCGGCGGCGCGGCCGTCGTGGACGCCGGCTTCACCAAGGTCGACTTCTCCAAGCCGGCCGCGTCGACCTTCGACTTCACCCCGCCCAAGGGTGCGAAGGTCACCGAGGGCGACGCCGCACAGGCGCCGGAGACCTCCCGGAAGTCCGACGAGGCGCTGGGCGAAGGGCTCGAAGGCCTCGAAGGCCTGAAGACCATCGGCGAGGGCTGGAACGCCATCGCCCAGTTCGACACCGGCGGCGAGGGCGTACCGTCCGGCTCCTCGGGCAACAGTGACGTCGACGGCTTCCTCGACTCCCTCGGCGACCAGGTCAGCGGCAAGTTCGGCTCGGGCACGGTCTTCTCGACCCGCCTGGTCAACGCGCTGATCACGGACGACGGCAAGGTCTACGCCGGCGCCGTCACCAAGGACGCGCTGGTCAAGGCGGCGAACGCGGCCCAGTAGGACTCACGGGCTCACGGGCACAGGGGCTCACGGGCACAGGGGGCACTCGGGTCCGGTGAGCCCTGAGCCTCGTGGCACAGGACGAATCGAGGAGTCCATGGAGGAACAGTCCGCCGCGGAGCCCGACCCGGTGGACGACGGGGGAGGGACGGCGAGCACGAGGGCGGCGAGCGAGGAAGCGGCCACCAGGGAGGCGGCGACCACGGGAGCGGCCACCACGGAGGCGGCGAGCAAGGGAGCGGCCACCGCGGAGGCGGCGAGCAAGGGAGCGGCCACCTCGGGGGTGGCGACCACGGTGGAGGACGCCGTGATCGTCACCCGCGCGCTCACCAAGCGCTTCCGCGGCGGACAGCTCGCCGTCGACGGCCTGGACCTGACCGTCCCGGCGGGCAGCGTCTTCGGCTTCCTCGGACCGAACGGCTCGGGCAAGACCACCACCATCCGCATGCTGATGGGCCTGATCGAACCGACCTCGGGCACCGCGAGTGTCCTGGGGCAGCCCATGCCCCGGGCCACCCGCGCCGTGCTCCCGCGGGTGGGCGCGCTCATCGAGGGCCCCGCGCTCTACGGCTTCCTCTCCGGGCGCGACAACCTCGTGCGGTACGACGCCGCCGACCCGACCGCCGACCCGCGCACCCGGCGTACGCGCGTCGCCGCCGCCCTCGACCGGGTCGGCCTCGCAGCCGCGGCGGGCAAGAAGGCGAAGGCGTACTCCCTCGGGATGAAGCAGCGGCTCGGGCTCGCGGCGGCGCTGCTCCAGCCCCGCCGCCTGCTCGTCCTGGACGAGCCGACCAACGGGCTCGATCCGCAGGGCATGCGGGAAATCCGCTCCCTGGTAAGGGAGTTGGCCTCGGACGGTACGACGGTCTTCCTCTCCTCGCACCTGCTCGACGAGATCGAGCAGGTGTGCACGCACGCGGCCGTCATGGCTCAAGGGCGGCTCATCGTCCAGGGCGCGGTGGCCGAGCTCGCGGCGGGTGCGCGCGGCCGACTGGTCGTGACGACCCCCGATACGGCGGACGCGGCCCGGGTGTTGAAGGAACAGGGGGTCACGGACCTCGTCGTGACGGAGACCGGGGTGACGGCCGAGCCTCCGGAGCGCGAACTCGCCGAGCTGAACGCCGCGTTGGTCACCGCGGGAGTCCGGGTCCGCGGCTTCGGGGTCCAACGGGCCTCCCTGGAGGACGCGTTCGTGGCGCTGACGGGGGAGGGCTTCGATGTCGCGGGCTGAGGTAGTGACCGAGGCCGGAGCGGGGCGCGCGCCCAGCCCGCTCTGGACGTTGGGGCTCTTCCGCAACGAGCTGGTCACCACCTTCCGGCGGTGGCGGACCATCGCGCTGCTCGGGGTGCTCGCGGCCGTGCCCGTACTCATCGGTATCGCCATCAAGATCGAGACGAGCGACGGATCGGGCGCGGGGCCGGGCGGCGGCGGTGGCGAGGGCCCGGCGTTCATCTCGCAGATCACCAACAACGGCCTGTTCCTGGTGTTCACGGCGCTCGCCGCGACGCTCCCCTTCTTCCTGCCGATGGCCATCGGCGTCATCGCCGGCGACGCGATCGCGGGGGAGGGGAGCGCCGGGACCCTGCGCTACCTCCTGGTCGCGCCCGCGGGCCGCACCCGTCTGCTGCTCACCAAGTACGCGACCACCATGACGTTCTGCCTGGTGGCGACCCTCGTGGTGGCGGTCTCGGCGCTCGCGACGGGCGCGCTGCTGTTCCCGCTGGGCGAGCTGACGACGATCTCCGGCACCCGGATCAGCTTCGCGGAGGGACTCGGCAGAGCCCTGCTCATCGCGCTGGTCGTCGCCGCTTCACTGATCGGGGTCGCGGCTCTCGGCCTCTTCGTCTCGACGCTGACAGGCAGCGGGATCGCGGCGATGGCGACGACCGTGGGGCTCCTCATCACCATCCAGATCCTCGACCAGATCCCCCAGCTCCACGCGCTCCAGCCGTACTTCTTCTCCCACTACTGGCTGTCCTTCGCCGACCTCATGCGCGACCCGGTGTACTGGGACGACCTGGTCCGCAATCTCGGCCTGCAAGCGCTGTACGCGGCCGTCTTCGGCTCGGCCGCCTGGGCACGCTTCACGACGAAGGACATCACGGCCTGAGCCTGATCGGCTCGGTTTCCGGGACGCCGCGGCTCAGCCCTCGTACGGGAACCGCGCGAGCGGCGGTGTCCGTGCGAAGAACGTCTTCGCGCGGGCCAGCGCCTCGGTGTCGTGGAGTACGTCACCGGGCTTGCTGCCGTTGCCGAGCAGGACTCCGCCGAAGCGCATGCCCAGGTACGCGGCCGAGTTGTTGAGGGTGCCGGTCAGCGGGGCGGCGACCTCCTGCTCCTCGTGTGCCAGCGCGGTGACGCCCCAGAGGCTGCGCCCGGCGAGGGTGGCCTTGAAGTCGACGCCGGGGGTGCGCAGCCAGCCGGACCAGTGGTCGAGGTAGCGCTTGGTGGGTGCGGAGACCGAGTACCAGTACAGCGGCGACGCGATGACGATGTCCGTCGCGGCGAGCGTCGCGTCGAGGAGCAGAGCGGTGCTGCCCTCGGTGGGCCGGACGTGGTCGCTGTCGTGGCGCAGGTCCTCGAACTCCGGCAGCGGATGCTCGGCGAGGCTCAGCCACCGCTGTTCGACCCCCGCGGGCAGCTGTTCGGCGGCCCTCCGTGCCAGCAGTTCGGTGTTGCCCCCGGGGCGGCTGCTGCCGAGCAGGAACAGGAAGTGGCGGCTCATGGATCCCCCTGGTTGCGCGAGACGCACGGCGGCTGCCGCGACTGCATGCGTGCACAATATATGCGTACGCATGTAATCGTCCAGGGGTCGCCGCCCCGCGCGGAACGCCGTCGCCATCGTCGACGTTGACGTGCTGTGGTCCACGGGACCAGGGTGGACAGGTGGGCCCGTGCCGTACCGTCTGGTCAGGCACGGGTACCCACGCGAGCCTTTCTCCCCGCCGTGCGGCGGCGAGGACACGGGCCCCGTTCGTCGGGAACGGGCTCACGTTCCTCCTCTTCGACCTCCCTGTCCCCCTTCCTCCCCCCGATCACCCCGAGTGAGGGCACGATGTCTCGACTCAGCCGCGAACAGAAGCGGGAACTCAAGCGGCGCGCTGAGCAGGGTGCCGATCCTGGGGAGTATCCGGCCGCCGCCGCGGCGACGCCGGTCGAGGTGCGGGTGTTCGCCGCCGGGGAGGGACTCGCGCCCGGGGGTGGCGGGGCCGCGGTCGCCGGCCGGCCGGTCGTCCCCGCCCCCGGCCAGAGTGTCCAGGCCGCCGTCCTCGACCACCTCCACCGGCTCGCGCTCTCCACCGGCCGGCCCCTCCTCGCCGAGATCCACGACGAACGCACCGGTTACGTCGTACCGATCCAGGTGTACGTGGACGGATCGAGCGCCTACATGGGGGAGCCGCGTCGATTCGAGCCGAGTCCGCCCCGGTCGCCGCAGCCGCCTCAGCGGTCGTACCCGTACGCGCAGCGCCCCGATCCGCAGCCGCAGCCGTATCCCCAGCCTCAGTCGTATCCCCAGCCTCAGCCTCAGTCGCAGGCGTATCCGCAGCCGCGAGGGCGTGATGCCGAGGCCGGGCGGCCGTCGCAGGCAGCGGCAGGGCGGCCCAACCCGCCGACATCGACTCCGCCGCCTCCGCCGCCTCCGCCGGTTCAGTCGATGCCGTCGGCGGGCCGGCCCCCGGCGGCGCCCGTGCCGCGGCCCGACCCGGTCTGGCCCCCGGCGGCCACCGGCCCCGAGCCGAGCACTCCCGCCCCCTCGGCCTACGCCGTGCGGACCGTGAACGAACCGGCGGGAGGCACCCCGCCCGGAGTGGCGGGCCCGCCGACGGGTGAGTTCGGTCCGGCGCCCGATCCGACCGCCGCGCGCACGCCCCCCAGGGCCCTGATGGGCTTCTCCGACCTGGCGC
The DNA here is from genome assembly GCF_044751025.1 of Streptomyces sp. NPDC088747. Lineage (NCBI taxonomy): Bacteria > Bacillati > Actinomycetota > Actinomycetes > Kitasatosporales > Streptomycetaceae > Streptomyces > Streptomyces sp. NPDC088747. Next base: position 132,241 of record NZ_JBIVKZ010000026.1, on the reverse strand, counting down.
GCGAGTCGGAGCCGGAGCCGAAGCCCGCCCCCGTGCGGGGGTTCGACGCCGTCGCCGAAGCGGTACTGGCGCCGGTGGTCGAACTGCCCGACGAGGCGGCCTTCCTGGCCGAACCGGTGGGACGGATCAACGAAGCGGTACGGGAGGGCAGGATCGAGGAGGCCGCGGGTTCGGCGGAACGGACTGTCGCGGAGGCCGCGCACGCGCTGGGCCCGGAACACCCGGAGGTGCTGCGGCTGCGCGAACTGGGCGCGTACATCGCCTACTTGGGGGACGACGCGCCTCACGCCCTGCACGTGTCGCTCGACCTGGCCCGGGTGCACCGCCGCCGCCGTGACCCGGACGCCGCGTACGGCAACGTCCAGAGCGCGGCCACCGCCTGGCGCGCGGTCCGCGACCCCTCGCAGGGTCTGGCCCTCGGCCACGACCTGATCGCCGTGTGGAGCGAACTCGCGGCCGAGGGCGGCCCGGCCTCCGAGGACCTCGAAAAACTCGCGTCGGCCCGAACCCGCATGGGCCGCCTGGCCGAACGAGTCGAATCCCAGGCGGGCGACGCCTAGACCCGGGCCCGCACCTGGACCGGACCACTCGGGCCCGGTCACCGCACGCGGGGTGACCGGACGCCAGGGCCCGGCCCGGTGACGCCTGGCCCCGGCCCGGCACCTCGTACACCCGGAGCCCGCACACCCATGGCCGGGGCCGCCCGCCCGAGACGTCCGGCCGGCGGAGCGGCACCGACCGGGGCGGGCTGACCGGACCGCTCCGGGCCCGGTCGTCGACCTCGCGCGGGGTGACCGGACGCCAGTGCCCGGTCACCGTGCGCGGAGACTACGAGGACAACTCCCAGACCGCGTAGGCCAGGGCGTCGCTGTTCCGGTCAAGGGCCGTGTCGTTGATGTTCGACGTCGTGTCGCACGACGAGTGGTAGCAGCGGTCGAAGGCGAGACCGGCCGTGCCGCCCCACTTGGCGGCCTGGGCCGCTGTCTTGATGTAGTCCGCGCCGCTGAACAGACCGCCGACCGGGATGCCCGCGCTGTCGAACGGCGCGTGGTCGGAGCGGCCGTCGCCCTCGGTCTCGATCTCCGTGGAGACGCCGATCCCCGCGTAGTAGGCCTGGAAGGTCTTCTCGATGGTGGGATCGTCGTCGTAGACGAAGTAGCCCGGGTTCGGCGAGCCGATCATGTCGAAGTTCAGGTAGCCGCTGATCCTCGACCGGTCGGTGGTGGAGAGTCTGCTGACGTAGTAGCGCGAGCCGACCATGCCCAGCTCCTCGGCGCCCCACCAGGCGAACCGCAGGTGTTTGGTGGGCTGGTACTGCGCCCGGGAGACGGCGAGCGCGGCTTCCAGTACGGCCGCCGAACCCGACCCGTTGTCGTTGATGCCGGCCCCCGCCGTCACGCTGTCGAGGTGGGACCCGGCCATCACGACCTGGCCGGTGTCACCGCCGGGCCAGTCGGCGATCAGGTTGTACCCGGTACGGCCGCCGGACGTGAACTGCTGGACGGTCGTGGTGAATCCGGCGGCGTTCAGCTTGGCCTGCACGTAGTCGAGCGAGGCCTTGTAGCCGGTGCGGCCGTGCGCGCGGTTGCCGCCGTTGGCGGTCGCGATGGACTGGAGCTGGGCGAGATGGGCCTTGACGTTGGCCACGGGGATGTTGGGCGCGGCGGCCACGCGTGCGGGCGCCGCGCCGGCTATCGAACTGGTGGTGAGGAGCGTGACGGCCGCGACGACCGCGGCCGCGGTGGCACGCCCGGTGACGGAGAGCTTCATGTGGGGGGCTCCGAATTCCGTGGGAATCCACAGGGATTCCACAGTGAATGGGGTGCCTGGATGGTGAAGCTGGGACTGATGCTCCGTCAAGAGCGCTATTTGGTCAGGGAAGTTCGGATATCGGATCGGATCGGATCGGATCCGATCCGATCCGATCCGATCCGATCGGATCGGTACCGTGTCGTCGGCTACTGCACGCAGAACTCGTTCCCCTCGGGGTCCGTCATCACCACCCACTCGCCGCCCGGCTCCTTCACCTCCCGGAGCGCCGTCGCCCCCAGTCCCTCCAGCCGGGCGACCTCATCCGGGCGCCGCTCGGCTCCCGCGTGCAGGTCGAGGTGGAGGCGGTTCTTGACGGTCTTCGGCTCGGGCACGCGCTGGAACAGCAGCCGTCGCCCCAGCCCGATCCCGGTCTCCTCCTCGACGGGGTCGTCCGGATGCCGTACGGCGATCAGGTCCCGCCATGCCCGGCGGCCGTGGGAGTCGACGGTGAGCTCGACGGGCACGGCCTTGAGGCCGAGGAGACGTTCGACGAGCGCGCTGTTGTCCTCGACCTGATAGCCGAGGGCGGCGGCCCAGAAGTCCGCCTGGGCGTGCGGGTCGGCCGCGTCGATGACGAGCTTCCAGTGCAGGGTCGCGTGTGTCATGGTAACCACTTATAGTGGTTACGTGAGCGAGCGTGCAACGGAATCGCCGGGACTGACCCTCGTGTCGTACGGGGGGAAGGCGTTCCGCTTCGACCCGGGAGCCCTCTGTCTGGAGCTGCTGACGACGGGCGGCCCGGGGGAGTTCGCCCGCTTCGAGGTGCTGCACGAGCCCGCGGACCTGGCGCGCTGGGCGGACCGGAGCCGCCTGTCACCCGGACTCGAACTTGCTGTGAGCCCGGGGGAGTTGGAGCGCGCCCGGACGGTCCGCGACGCCCTGTTCCTGCTGACCTCGGCCCGCGCGCACGGCCGCCCGCCGAACCCCCGCGACCTGGCCGTCGTCAACGCCGCCGCGGCCGAACCGCCGCTCGTCGCCCGCATCGAACCGGACGGCACCCGCGGCTGGGCCCCCGGCGCCACGGGCACCCGGCTGCTCTCCACGGTGACGCGCGACGCCGTCGACCTCTTCGCCGGCCCGCACGCCGACCGCGTCCGCGAGTGCGGGTCGGGCAACTGCGCACTGCTCTTCGTCGACACGTCCCGCCCCGGCCGCCGCCGCTGGTGCGCCATGGAGCACTGCGGCAACCTCCACAAGGCCCGCGCACACCGCGCCCGCCGCTCCGGACCGGACCGGACGGCTACTCAGCCGCCGACTGACTAGCCGCTGGCCGACGCCGACGCCGACGCCCGCGAGTCGTAGTCCTCCCGCGCCGAGGCGATCTCCCCCTGGTGCTCCTCCGTCCAGGTCACCAGGGACTGGATGGTGGCGTGCAACGTGCCCCCGAGCGGCGTGAGTTGGTACTCCACCCGCGGTGGCACCACGGCGTGGACCGTCCGCTTCACCAGCCCGTCCCGCTCAAGCTGCCGCAGCGTCACGGTGAGCATCCGCTGGCTGACCCCGTCGATCTCGCGCCGCAACTCCGTGAACCGCAGCACGCGCCGGTCGAGCAGGGCGATCACCAGCAGGGACCACTTGTCGGCGACCCGGTCGAGGATCTGCCGCACCTCGCAGTCCTCCCGGGTGTCCCACTGGAAGGGATCGGCGTCCCCGTAGTCCACGGTGCCTTCGCAGTTACTCGGTGACTTCAAAGTGCCTTCTTCCATACCCGTCGATGCTGCCGCAGGCTGGCCATGGTTACAAGAGGGAACCGACCCTCACTCGCGTAACCGCACCTATCTGAGGAGTCCCCATGGGCACCCGCGCCTGGGCCCTGCTGCTGGTCCTCTGCGGAACGATTTTCCTGGAGGGCATCGACGTCGCCATGCTCGCGGTCGCGATCCCCTCCATCAGGTCCGACCTCGGCCTGTCCACGGCCACCGCGGCCTGGGTGGTGAGCTCCTACGTCCTCGGCTATGCGGGATTCACCCTCCTCGGCGGACGCGCCGCCGACCTGCTCGGCCGCCGCCGGATGTTCCTCGCCTCGCTGACGGTCTTCGTCGCCTTCTCCGGACTCGGCGGCTTCGCCACGGAGGGCTGGATGCTGATCGTCGCCCGCTTCGTCACGGGAGTCTCCGCCGCCTTCATGACCCCGGCCGCGCTGTCGCTGATCACCACGTCGTACGAGGAGGGCCCGCAGCGCAACAAGGCCCTGCTGGTCTTCGCGGGCACGGCGGCCGGCGGCTTCTCCCTCGGCCTCGTCATCGGCGGCCTGCTCACCGAACTCGGCTGGCGCTGGGTGTTCTTCGCGCCGGTACTGCTCGCGGGCGCGATCCTCCTCGCGGCGGTCCGGCTGATCCCCGTACAGCAGGGGCGCCCTCTGCCCCGTACGGCGGGACGGCGGTTCGACCTCCCCGGCGCCGTCACCGCCGCGGGCGCCATGCTCCTCGCGGCCTACGCCGTCATCCGCCTCGAACACGGCCTGGACGGCTGGCGGCCGACCGCGGCGGTGGCAGTCGCCGCGCTGCTCCTCGCCGCGGCCTTCGTCGCCGTCGAACGCCGCGCCGCCAGCCCACTCGTACGCCTCGCACTCCTCCGCAGGGGCTCGGTGGTCCGTGCCGACCTCGGCGCGCTGCTCTTCGTGGGCGCCTTCTTCGGCTTCCAGTTCGTGCTGACGCTCTACCTCCAGGAACTGCGCGGCTGGTCGGCGCTCCAGACGGCGGTCGCGCTCATCGTGATGGGCTGCGACGCGGTACTGGCGCCGACGCTCACGCCGAAACTGGTCGAGCGGTACGGCCACGCCCGGGTGATCCTCGGCGGCTTCGTGCTCGCTGTCCTCGCCTACGGCCTGTTCCTGCCGGTGGGCGCGGACTGGTCCTACGTCGCCATGCTCCCGACGCTGGTCATCGCGGGGGTCGCCTTCGCGCTCGCCTACGGGCCGCTGACCATCGCCGCGACGGACGGGGTGGCCGAGTCGGAACAGGGGCTGGCGAGCGGGCTGCTGCACACGGCGACGCAGTTCGGCTCCGCGATCGGTATCTCGGCCGTGACCGCGGTCTACGGCTTGGCGTCGACGACTTCGGGTCCCGCCGGCACGGGCTCGGGGGAGGGCGACGAACTGTCCGCGTTCCGCGCCGCGCTGACCGTCCCGGTGGCGATGGTGCTCCTGGGGACGCTGGTCTCGGCCCTGGGCGTCCGTGCCGCCCGGCGCGCGGTGCGCAGCGCGTCGAAGGTGAGCAGCGACAGCGCCAGCCAGACCAGCGCGAACCCGGCCCACCGCTCGGGCGGCATGGCCTCGTGGAAGTAGAAGACGCCCAGCAGGAACTGGAAGACCGGTGCCAGGTACTGGAGCAGGCCCAGCGTGGACAGCGGGACCCTGATGGCCGCCGCCCCGAAGCAGACCAGCGGAAGCGCGGTCACCACGCCGGTCGCCGAGAGCAGCGCCATGTGCCCGAGGCCCTCGGCGCCGAAGGTCGCCCTGCCGGTCGCTCCCAGCCACAGCAGGAACGCCAGCGCGGGCAGGAACTGCACGGCGGTCTCCGCGGCGAGCGACTCGATGCCGCCGAGGTTGACCTTCTTCTTGACCAGCCCGTAGGTGGCGAAGGAGAAGGCGAGGGTGAGGGAGATCCACGGCGGGCTGCCGTATCCGAGGGTGAGCACGACCACCGCGACGAAGGCGACGCCGACCGCCGTCCACTGGAGGGGCCGCATCCGTTCCTTGAGGATCAGTACGCCCATCGCGATGGTGACCAGCGGGTTGATGAAGTAGCCGAGCGAGGCCTCGACGACGTGGCCCGAGTTCACGGCCCAGATGTAGACGCCCCAGTTCACGGTGATGAGGGCCGCGGCCGCCGTGATCAGCGCGAGCTTGCGCGGCTGCCGCAGCAGCTCACCGGCCCAGGCCCAGCGCCGTATCACCACGAGCGCGATCCCGACGAAGACCAGCGACCACACCATCCGGTGGGCGAGGATCTCGGCGGCCCCGGCGGGCTTCAGCAGCGGCCAGAACATGGGAACCAGGCCCCACATGCCGTACGCGGCGATGCCGTTCAGCAGACCTATGTGCGCTTCGCCCCGGACCTTCGCCGCCACCGCGTCCTCCTCGCCCCTGCGGCCGTGCTCGTACGGCCTTCAAGAAGGTAGCGCCGAGCACCCCCGCCTGTCATGCCCGTATCGCCATACGGTCATGACAGGCGGAGGTGGCCGGGTGTCGGGGTCCGGGGTCAGGCCTTGAGCGCCGCCGCGACCGACTCGGCGATCGGCGTGGTCGGGCGGCCGGTGAGCCGGGAGAGGTCGCCGGTGGTGACCGCGAGCTCGCCCTTCTCGATGGACTGGTCGACCCCCGCCAGGACGGTGGCGAGCGCCTCGGGCAGCCCGGCGCCGGTCAGGATGCCGATGTAGGTCTCGACGGGGACGGGGCTGTATGCGATCTCCTTGCCGGACCGCGCGGCCACCTCGGCGGCGTACTCGGCGAAGCCGAACGCGGTGTCGCCGCTCAGCTCGTACGTCGAGTTCTCGTGGCCCTCGTCGGTCAGCACCGCCACGGCCGCGGCGGCGTAGTCGGCGCGCGCGGCACCGGCGACCCGGCCGTCACCCGCGGCCTGGACGACCGCGCCGTGCTCCAGGACGGGGGCGAGGTTCTCCGTGTAGTTCTCGTTGTACCAGCCGTTGCGCAGCAGGGAGTACGGCAGTCCGGACGCGAGGAGCGCCTCCTCCGTGGCCCGGTGGTCGTCGGCAAGCGCGGCGGTGAGGGACCCGGGAGCGCTGGTGTACGCGAGGAGCGCGACACCGGCAGCCGCGGCCGCGTCGATGACGACCTTGTGCTGGCCCACCCGGCCGAGGTGGAACTCGTTGCCGGAGATCAGCAGCACCTTGTCACCGGCGGAGAAGAGGCCGTCGAGGGTCTCGGGGGCGTTGTAGTCGGCCACCGCGATCTTCACGCCGCGGGCGGCGAAACCGGCCACCTTCCCCTCGTCGCGCACGACGGCGGTGATCCGGTCGGCCGGGACCTTCTCCAGCAGTCCCTCGATGACGAAACGGCCGAGGTGTCCGGTGGCTCCGGTGACGACGATGCTCATGACTGGTATCTCCTTGTTGGGGGTCTGGCACTAACCCTAGGAGCTGCACTAACTTCTCGAAAGTACCCACTTTGAAGTAAGGTACTGGCATGGCCGTAAGTAGGTGGACCGTCGAGGGCGAGGCGATGTGCCCGTACCGCCTCGTCCTGGAGCACGTCACCAGCCGCTGGGGCGTCCTCGTCCTGATCGAGCTGAACGAACGCTCCTACCGTTTCAGCGAGCTGCGCCGCGCGATCGGCCGCGTCAGCGAGAAGATGCTGACCCAGACCCTCCAGACCCTGGAGCGCGACGGCCTCGTCCACCGCGACGCCAAGCCCGTGATCCCGCCCCGGGTCGACTACTCCCTCACCGACCTGGGCCGCGAGGCCGCCGAACTGGTGAGCGCGCTCGGGCTCTGGACGCAGGAGCGGATGGACGACGTGGTGAAGGCGCGCGAGGCGTACGACAGTGACAGGGCCGCCGCGGACGGGGGCACGGGCAGGGCCGGCCACGGCGAGAAGGAAACGCGCAGGTCGGGCGGCGGCGAGAGGGCAACGCGCGGGGTCGGCGGCGGCGCAAAGGAAACGGCCCGGACCTGACGGTCCGGGCCCTGTCCGACGTGCGGATCGATCAGCCGATGACGGTCCAGGTGTCCTTGCCGGCGAGGAGTGCGGCGAGGTCGCCCTTGCCGTTCTGTTCGATGGCGGTGTCGAGCTGGTCGGACATCTGGGTGTCGTAGACGGGGCGTTGGACGGAGCGCAGGACGCCGATGGGGGTGTGGTGGAGGGTGTCGGGGTCGGCGAGGCGTGACAGGGCGAACGCGGTGGTGGGAGAGGCGGCGTGGGCGTCGTGGACGAGGATCTGTGACCGGTTGTCGCCGGTGACGGCCACCACCTTCAGGTCGCCGCTCGCCGGATCGCGCACGACACCTTGGGAGTTGTCGGTGCCGAAGGTGATGGGGTGGCCGTGTTCGAGGCGGATGACGGCTTCCTGGGCCTGTTGTTTGTCCTTGAGGGCTTCGAAGGCGCCGTCGTTGAAGATGTTGCAGTTCTGGTAGATCTCCACCAGGGCGGTGCCGGGGTGGGCGGCGGCCTGGCGCAGGACGTCGGTGAGGTGTCTGCGGTCGGAGTCGACGGTGCGGGCCACGAACGAGGCTTCCGCGCCGATCGCCAGGGAGACGGGGTTGAACGGGGCGTCGAGGGAGCCCATCGGCGTCGACTTGGTGATCTTGCCGACCTCGCTGGTGGGCGAGTACTGGCCCTTGGTGAGGCCGTAGATCCGGTTGTTGAACAGGAGGATCTTCAGGTTCACGTTGCGGCGCAGGGCGTGGATGAGGTGGTTCCCGCCGATGGACAGGGCGTCCCCGTCGCCGGTGACGACCCACACGCTCAGGTCGCGTCTGCTGGAGGCCAGGCCGGTGGCGATGGCGGGGGCACGGCCGTGGATGGAGTGCATGCCGTAGGTGCTGAGGTAGTACGGGAAACGCGAGGAGCAGCCGATGCCGGAGACGAAGACGATGTTCTCCTTCGCCAGACCCAGTTCGGGCATGAAGCCCTGCACGGCGGCGAGGATGGCGTAGTCACCGCAGCCGGGGCACCAGCGCACTTCCTGGTCGGACTTGAAATCCTTCATCGACTGCACGGCCTCGGCCTTGGGAACCAGGGACAGCGCCTCAACCGCCCCCGCCCCTGTGGCCGTCCCCGCGCCCGTCCCCGTGGCCGTGCCCGGGGCCGTGCCCGTGCCCGTGGCCGTGTCTTGTGGGGTGGTCGTCGTCTCAGCCATCGATGGCCTCCTTCAACGCCGTCGCGAGCTGCTCCGCCTTGAACGGCATACCGTTGACCTGGTTGTAGGAGTGGGCGTCCACCAGGTATTTCGCCCGGATGAGGGTGGCGAGCTGACCCAGGTTCATCTCGGGGATCACCACCTTGTCGTAACCCTTGAGGATCGTGCCCAGGTTGCGGGGGAAGGGGTTGAGGTGGCGCAGGTGGACCTGCGCGATCGGCTCCCCGGCCGCGCGCAGCCGCCGGACCGCCGCCGTGATCGGGCCGTAGGTCGAACCCCAGCCCAGGACCAGCGTGCCGGCCGCCCCGGAGGGATCGTCCACGTCCAGGTCGGGGACCTCGATGCCGTCGATCTTCGCCTGGCGGGTGCGGACCATGAAGTCGTGGTTGGCCGGGTCGTAGGAGATGTTGCCCGTGCCGTCCTGCTTCTCGATCCCCCCGATCCGGTGCTCAAGACCCGGCGTGCCCGGGACCGCCCACGGCCGCGCGAGGGTGAGCGGATCACGCTTGTAGGGCCAGAACACCTCCGTCCCGTCCTCCAGAGTGTGATTGGGCCCCTGCGCGAACCGCACGGTCAGATCGGGCAGTTCCTCGATGTCCGGCACCCGCCACGGCTCACTGCCATTGGCCAGATATCCATCACTCAAAAGGAACACCGGCGTCCGGTAGGTGACGGCGATACGCGCGGCCTCGATGGCCGCCTCGAAACAGTCCGCCGGAGTCCGCGGCGCCACGATCGGCACCGGCGCCTCCCCGTTGCGGCCGAACATCGCCTGCAACAGATCCGCCTGCTCCGTCTTGGTCGGCAGCCCCGTCGACGGCCCGCCCCGCTGAATGTCGATCACCAGCAACGGCAGCTCCAGCGACACCGCCAGCCCGATCGTCTCCGACTTCAGCGCCACACCCGGACCCGACGTCGTCGTCACCGCGAGGGACCCGCCGAACGCCGCACCCAGCGCCGCACCGATCCCCGCGATCTCATCCTCCGCCTGGAACGTGCGCACCCCGAAATTCTTGTGCCGCGACAACTCATGCAGGATGTCCGACGCCGGAGTGATCGGATACGAACCCAGATACAACGGCAGATCCGCCTGCCGCGAAGCCGCGATCAGCCCGTACGACAGGGCCAGGTTCCCCGAGATGTTGCGGTAGGTGCCCGGCGGGAACGTCTGAGCGGCCGGGGCGACCTCGTAGGAGACCGCGAAATCCTCCGTCGTCTCACCGAAGTTCCAGCCCGCCCTAAACGCCGCCAGGTTCGCCGCCGCGATCTCCGGCTTCTTCGCGAACTTCGCCGCCAGGAACCGCTCCGTCCCCTCCGTCGGCCGGTGATACATCCACGACAACAACCCCAGCGCGAACATGTTCTTGCTCCGCTCCGCCTCCTTACGCGACAGATCGAAACCCTTCAACGCCTCCACCGTCATCGTGGTGAGAGGAACGGGATGGACGCTGAACGCGTCCAGCGACCCGTCCTCCAGCGGATTCGCCGCATAGTCGACCTTCGCCATCGCCCGCCTGGTGAACTCGTCCGTATTGACGATGATCTCCGCACCACGCGGCACATCCGCGATGTTCGCCTTCAACGCCGCCGGGTTCATCGCCACCAGCACATCCGGCGCGTCCCCCGGGGTGAGGATGTCGTGGTCGGCGAAATGCAGCTGAAAAGACGAAACGCCCGGCAGGGTTCCTGCGGGCGCCCGGATCTCGGCGGGAAAGTTCGGAAGAGTCGAGAGGTCGTTGCCGAACGACGCCGTCTCGGAGGTGAACCGGTCCCCCGTGAGCTGCATCCCGTCACCCGAGTCACCCGCGAACCGGATGATCACCCGGTCCAGCCGGCGGAGCTCTTTCGCCCCTGCCGGTTTGCGCTGTTCTCCTACGACGGCTCCGTCGGCCTGTTCCGCTGCGCTACTGACCTGGCTGGTCACTGAACTGGACCTCCCTCGAGGCGGCTGTCAGGGAGCGGCCTTCGCGCAGGCCATCCCAGGATCAACCCTACGTCTGTAAGGGTCGCCTTCCCGGGGTCATTCGCACAGTGGACACCATTTTGAGACTGCTTGACGGCCTGACTTGTCATGACTTACCCGCCCCCGACGCTTCCCTTGAAGACGCTCCCGACCGTCCTTCGGTTCTCGTACCGCCCGTTCCTCGGTGCTCACGCCGTTCGGCCGGCTCTGTCGTTCCCTGTGTGCCGACGGCCGCCTTATGCAGTGGCCGTCTGACACAGTGTCAGACGGTCAGGAGTTCAGGTAGGTGAGTACCGCCAGAACCCGTCGGTGGTCCCCGTCACTCGGCGAAAGCCCCAGCTTCAGGAAGATGTTGCTGACGTGCTTCTCGACCGCGCCGTCGCTCACGACCAGCTGCCGGGCGACGGCGGAATTGGTCCGCCCCTCGGCCATCAGCCCCAGGACCTCCCGCTCCCTGGGGGTGAGCCCCGCGAGCACGTCCTGCTTGCGGCTCCGCCCGAGCAGCTGCGCGACCACCTCGGGGTCCAGCGCCGTACCCCCCTGGGCCACCCGCACCACGGCGTCCACGAACTCCCGCACCTCGGCCACCCGGTCCTTGAGCAGATAGCCGACGCCACGGCTCGAACCGGCCAGCAGTTCGGTGGCGTACTGCTCCTCGACGTACTGCGACAGCACCAGCACCCCGAGTCCGGGATGCGCCTTGCGCAGCTGTACGGCGGCCCGCACGCCCTCGTCCGTGTGCGTCGGCGGCATCCGGACGTCGGCGACGACGACGTCGGGCAGCGCGTCGACGGCCGCGAACTCGGTGATCGTCTTTATCAGCGCCTCCCCGTCCCCGACGCCCGCCACGACGTCGTGTCCGCGATCGGTCAGCAACCGGGTCAGGCCCTCCCTGAGCAGCACTGAATCCTCGGCGATGACGACCCGCACTCTGTCCTCCACGATTTTCGGCCCCCCAGAGCCCTGCTCCCGGCTCGCGCCGGGTTAGTCCCCGTTCATACGGCAGCCCCCAGCATCCCAGCATTCGGATCGGCGGGCAGGTGTTCGGTCTGTCCGGGCTCCGGGGGGTGTTGGTGTCGGGGGGTGGTGGTGTCAGGGGGGTGGGGCGGAGCCGCCGGGAGGGGAGGCCGTGGGCGACGCGTGGGGGTGGCCGGGGTGGCCAGGGTGTTGGACCACCCCGACCACCCCGGCTGGGCCGGTCCCCCCGCCAGGGACCCGGGCCCTGTGGGGTCACCCCCGCCAGGGCAGCTCCGCGGTGATCCGCGTAGGTCCGCCCACCGGCGAGTCGACCACCAGAATCCCGTCCACCGCTCCGAGCCGTTCCGTGAGTCCCGCGAGGCCGGACCCGGCGGAGCCGTCGGCACCGCCCACCCCGTTGTCCGTGACCTGGAGCATCAGCCGGTTCTCGACGCGCCAGACATCAACCGTGGCGCGCGTGGCGCGGGAGTGCTTGCTGACGTTCTGGAGCAGTTCGGAGACCGTGAAGTACGCGATCCCCTCTATCGCGGGCGCGGGCCGCGCGGGCAGATCCACCTCGACCTGTACCGGCACGGTGCACCGGGACGAGATCGCGGAGAGCGCCGCGTCCAGGCCGCGGTCGGTCAGGACCGCCGGGTGGATACCGCGGGCCAGGTCCCGCAGCTCCTGCAACGCCGTCTTCACCTCGCCGTGCGCCTCGCCCACCATCCGCGCGGCAGCCTCCGGGTCCTCGGTCAGCTTCTCCTTGGCCAGCCCCAGATCCATCGCCAGGGCGACCAGCCGGGCCTGTGCCCCGTCGTGCAGATCGCGCTCGATGCGCCGCAGGTCGGCGGCGGCCGTGTCGACGACGATCCCCCGGTCGGACTCCAGCTCGACCACGCGCGTCGCCAGCCGCGAAGGCCCGAGCAGCCCGCGGACCATCACCCGGTCCACCGTCGTCAGCCCGCGCACGATCCACGGCGAGGCCATCGTGATCAGCAGCCCCACCATCGCGGTGACGGTGATCTCGAAGGGGTTGTTCAGATAGATGCTGTGCGAGTCGTCGCCGTACAGCTGGAGCCCGTCCTGCCCGCCGTGCATCGGGAAGATCCAGAACCACAGCGGGTAGGTGAGCAGCGCCCACCCGTACACCCAGAAGTTCAGCGCCACCACGAACGAGAACACCGACCACGGGAACTGCACCACCGCGTAGACCAGGTGCCGCCAGGACGCGCCGCTCTTGAGCACGGCGCCCATCCACGCCATCGCGCCCTGCTTGCGCATCCGCAACGGCTCGGGCGCGGCCACCTCGACCCCGAGCAGCCGGCGTGCCCGCGCCCGCTCCAGCGAGCCGAACCCCCGGCAGCCGGCCAGCATTCCGGCGAGCACCGGGACTCCGAGGAAGGTGACCAGCAGGCCCGCGCCGAGCGCGAACATCGTGACGGCGTACGTGAACATGAGGATGCCGAGCGGCAGGCTCAGCAGCACATAGCCGAACTCACGCCAGCTGCGGGCCTCTATCGGCGCCCGCAGCGGGGACGGAAGACGCAGCCGCCGCTCCTCGGCGCCCGCCCCGTGGAATCCGGGCCCGCTGTGCTGCCCGTACCCCTGTCCGTAATCCGTGGCCATCGGTCCCGTCCGTTCTACTCGTCCTGCTCGTCGGCTCGTACCTCAACCTTGTCGTCCACACCTCCCGGCGACCATGGAGCGAGTCGGCGTCTCGGGGCGGGGGTTTTCCCTACCTCGCGTCGGCGCGGCGCGGCCGGATCCGGGCGTACGCGGGGCCCGGGGGTACGCGTACCCCCGGGCCCTCTGAACCCACGCCACGGGACGGCCATCCCCGCGGGGCCACGGCTTGCGTGCCGGCCCTGGGCGGGGGCCGTGCCGCGGTTGCCGCCGGGCCGTCCCGGCGTGGGGGCGACGCGTGGCTTTCGTACCGGCCACCCGGCGGGTGCCGTGCCGGCGGCTGCGCGCCGGCCACCCGGCGGGTGTCGTGCCGGCGGCTGCGCGCCGGTCACCGTGCGGGTGCCGTGTCGGCGGCTGCGCGCCGGTCATCGTGCGGGTGCCGTGCCGTGCCGTGCCGTGCCGTGCCGCGGTTGCCGGGTCGGCCCCAGCGTGGGCCGACCCGTGGGCTTTCGTGCTGACCACCGCGCCGGTGCCGCGCTGCGGCTGCGTGCCCGGCAGACGTGCACGTACCGTGCTGCGGCTGCGGCTGCGGCTGTACGGGCTGGGTCGGCCCACGTGGGCCTGCCGCGTCGCAGCTGCCGGACGGGCCCCGTGCGGGTGTCGGCCCGTGGCTGTCGGACGGGCCCCCGCACGGGTGTCGATCCGTGGCTGTCGGACGGGCCTCCGTGCGGGTGTCGGCCCGCAGCTGCCGGACGGGCCCCCGCACGGGTCTCGACCCATGGCCGTCGGACCGGCCCCGCGAGGGTGTCGACCCCATGGCCGCCGGACAGGCCCCCGCACGGGGTTCTACGGCCGTCGGGCCGGCCACCGTGCGGGTTCGTTGCGGAGGTCCAGGTCGCGGTCGCGCCAGGGTAGTTCGGCCGTGACGACGGTCGGGCCGCCGGGCGGCGAGTCGATGACGAAGAGGCCGTCGACCGCGCCGAGCCGGTCCGCGAGCCCCGCCATGCCCGTACCCCCGTCGAGGCTGGCCCCGCCGCGGCCGTCGTCCCACACCTGGATGAGCAGCCGCTCGTCCGTCCGCCACACCTCCACGGACGCGGACCGCGCCCCGCTGTGCTTGCTCACGTTCTGGAGCAGCTCGGAGACGGTGAAGTACGCGATGCCCTCGATCGCCGCGGCCGGCCGTGACTCCAGGTCGGCCGTCACCTTCACCGGCACCGTGCAACGCGAGGCCACCGAGGACAGCGCGGCGTCCAGGCCGCGGTCGGTGAGGACCGCCGGGTGGATACCGCGGGCCAGATCGCGCAGCTCCTGCAACGCGAGCTTCACCTCGCCGTGCGCCTCGTCGACCATCGCAGCGACCGTGTCGTCGGCCCGGCCCTCCAGCAGTTTCTCCTTGGCCAGGCCGAGCCCCATCGCCAGGTTGACCAGCCGGGCCTGCGCCCCGTCGTGCAGATCGCGCTCGATGCGCCGCAGGTCGGCCGCGGCCGTGTCCACCACGACCCCCCGGTCCGACTCCAGCTCGGCGATCCGCCGCTCCAGGTCCTCGGAGGGCGACAGCAGCCCGCGCACCATCGCCCGGTCCACCTCCGTCAGCCCCCGCGCGATGAACGGCAGCACCGGCCACAGCACGAACAGCGACGTGAGGGTGAGCGTGAAAGTGAGGATGCCCCACGGCAGCCGTATCAGGTCGTACAGGACCGTCCGCCAGCCCACCGGGTCCTTCAGCGCCATCCACAGGTGAGTGAAGAACCCGCCCCGGCCGCGCAACGGCAGCGGGCTCGGCTCGTCCACCCGCACCCCGAGCAGCAGGCGGGCCCGGGCCCGCTCGAACTTGCCCAGCTGGCGAGCGCCCATCAGCCCGGCCGCGAGCAGCGGCAGGCCGATCACGGTCACGGTCAGCCCGACGCCCGTGAACAGCACCGTCATCACGTAGGTGAATCCGAACACTGCCACCGGCAGATTGGCCAGCAGATGCGCGATCTCCTTCCACGTCTGCTTGTCGAGGGCGAAGCGCGCGGGAGGCAGCCGGTCCACGCCGGACGTTCTGTCCGGCGGGCCGGTGGGCGGGATGCGTTCGGTCATATCCGCTAGCGTGCCCGCCCGCGGCCCGCCGCGCCATGAGGTGGACCGCCGGGATCCACTGGGGAAAACCCCACCCCCCGTCCGGGCCCCGGCGGCGGCCTGCCTCCTGTCCGGGCGTGACGGCCTGCTTACCGTTTCTTTAGCAGGCCCTAGACTCCCGTCCGTACAGATCTCCGTACAGATCGTCGAACGAGGCGCCGCACAGCGTGCGCGCGCCGCCAACGAGGCAGGGAGTGAGGGGCTGACGTGCCGGAACCGACCGTGCTCACGGCGACCGGGGCTGGGGCCGAACCCGCCGTCGCGGCGGACTACTTCCAGTCGTACTCGGTCGTCGGACTGCTCGCCGTCGTCGGCGTGCTCTTCGTCGCCGTCGCCTTCGGGGCGGGACGCCTGCTGCGCCCCGTGGTCCCCACCCCCGAGAAACTCCTGACGTACGAGTGCGGAGTCGACCCCGTCGGCGAGGGCTGGGCCCACACCCAGGTCCGCTACTACGTCTACGCCTTCCTCTACGTGATCTTCGCCGTCGACTCGATCTTCCTCTTCCCCTGGGCCACCGTCTTCGCCGCGCCCGGCTACGGCGCCGCGACCCTCGTGGAGATGTTCATCTTCCTCGGCTTCCTGGCCGTGGGCCTGCTGTACGCATACAAGAAGGGCGTCCTGACGTGGACGTGAACACCCCCGAGCCGGCGCCGGAGCCGGTGTCCGTGCCCGAGCCGGTGTACGTGCCGGAGCCCAAGCGCCTCGGCGCCCTCTCCCGGCTGGCCCCCGAGCCGATGAAGGTGGTCCTCAACTGGGGCCGCCGCTACTCGCTCTGGGTCTTCAACTTCGGCCTCGCCTGCTGCGCCATCGAGTTCATCGCCGCGTCCATGGCCCGGCACGACTTCATCCGGCTCGGCGTGATCCCCTTCGCGCCTGGCCCGCGCCAGGCCGACCTGATGGTGGTGTCGGGCACGGTCACGGACAAGATGGCGCCCGCCGTAAAGCGCCTCTACGAGCAGATGCCCGAGCCCAAGTACGTCATCTCCTTCGGCGCCTGCTCCAACTGCGGTGGCCCGTACTGGGATTCGTACTCCGTCACCAAGGGCGTCGACCAGATCATCCCCGTCGACGTCTACGTGCCGGGCTGCCCGCCCCGCCCCGAGGCCCTCCTCCAGGGCATCCTGAAACTCCAGGAGAAGATCGCCCGCGAGTCCCTGGGCGAGCGGTACGGACCGGCGCCGCGCCCGTCGACCGCCGCCCTCCAGAGCGGTCTGGTCCAGCCGCCGACCCCGGGAGCCGCCCGATGACCGGCTGGCTCCCCGCTCCCGTCGAGGAGCTGTTCGGCCCCGAGGCCACGGCCGAGGAGTCCTACGAGGTCCTGACGATCGACGTCCCGCCGACCTCCTGGCTCGCGGCCCTGGAGACCTCGCGCGAGGTGCTGGGCTGCACCTACTTCGACTGGCTGAGCGCCGTCGACGAACCGGACACGGGCTTCCGCGTCCTGGCGCACGTGGCCGCGCTGGGTCCGCTACGACGCCTTCTCGTCCGTACGGCCGTTCCGCACTCGGCGCCCGTCCTGCCGTCGGCCGTCGCCGTGTACGCCGGCGCCGGCTGGCACGAGCGCGAGACCCACGAGATGTTCGGCGTCACCTTCGAGGGCCACCCGGGGCTGGACCACCTGCTGCTGCCGGAGGGCTTCGAGGGCCACCCCCTCCGCAAGGACTTCGTCCTCGCCGCCCGCGTCGCCAAGGCGTGGCCCGGCGCGAAGGAGCCCGGCGAGTCCGAACACGGCGGCCCCAAGCGCCGCCAGATGCTTCCACCGGGCGTCCCCGACCCCAACGAGTGGGGCCCCCTCAAGGGCCAACTCCCCCCGGCCCCGGCCCGCGGCGCGGCCCGCGCACCCGGCGACCGGCCTGTGCGCAGGGCCCGTACGGCGGGGGAGGGGTCTGTCAGCCAGGCGGGGGCGGCGGCAAGTCCTCCGGAGACTCCGAGTACTCCGAGTGCTCCGGGAGCTCCGGCAGCCCCGAGTGCTCCGGGGGCGCCGAAGGCCGCCTCGGTGGCTTCTGAGGCTGTGATTCCAGAGGCCTCGGCGGCTACTGGGACTTCTGAGGCTGCGACGGCTCCCGCTCCGGCGGCTCCCGCACCGGGGCCTTCCGCGCGGCCTCCGCGCCGTGCTCGGAGCGTGAGCCAGGGGTCGGCGAGCCAGCGGGCGGAAACCGGCGAACCGGCGGCCCCCGAGGCGGGTCCCGGTCCGGACCCGTCTCCGGGCTCGGACGCGGCGCGCCCCTCGGACGCTCCTTGGCACCACGCGCGTCCGGCTTTCGACGAGCCGGAGAGCCCTCCGAAGCCGGACGCAGCTCCGGAACCGGAGAACTCCCCGAAGCCGAAGGCTGATCCGTCTGACTCCGAGCCTGAGTCCGGGTCCGAGTCCGAGCCCAAGGCCGGGACCGGGTCCGAGCCGAAGTCCGGGTCCGAGCGCGGGTCCGAGCCCAAGGCCGACGACGTTTCCCCCACCCCCGAAGACCCCGCCGGAGGCCCGCGGTGAACGACGTTCTCGACGTCGCCCTGCGACTCCTCGTCGTCTTCGTCGTCTTCCTGACGTTCCCTCTGATCGTCGGTCAGACCGAGCACAAGGTGATGGCCCACATGCAGGGCCGGCTGGGCCCGATGTACGCGGGCGGCTTCCACGGCTGGGCCCAACTCGTCGCGGACGGCGTCAAGTTCGCGCAGAAGGAAGACATCGTCCCGGCCGGGGCGGACCGCCGTATCTTCCAACTCGCCCCCGCCGTAGCCCTCCTCCCGTATCTCCTGGTCCTCCTCGCCATCCCCATCGGCCCGGGCGAGGGAGCCGTCGGCGAGGTGGTCGACGCCGGCATCTTCTTCGTACTCGCCGTCATGGGCGTCGGCGTCCTCGGCTCACTCATGGCGGGCTGGGCCTCGGCCAACAAGTTCTCCCTCCTCGGCGGCCTCCGCACCGCCGCCCAACTCCTCGCGTACGAACTCCCGATGCTGCTGACCGCCGCCTCCGTCGCGATGGCGGCCGGCACCGTCTCGCTCCCCGGCATCGTGAACGCCTTCGAGTGGTGGTGGCTGCCCTGGCAGATCGTCGGCGCGATCGTCTTCTTCGTTGCCGGCCTCGCGGAGTTGCAACGCCCCCCCTTCGACATGCCGGTCGCCGACTCGGAGATCATCTTCGGTGCCTACACCGAGTACACCGGCCTCCGTTTCGCCCTGTTCCTCCTCGCCGAGTACGCCGGAATCGTCGTCCTGTGCGGCCTGACCACCGTCCTCTTCCTGGGCGGCTGGCACGGCCCCTGGGGCGCCGACGGCCTCGGCTGGGTCTGGACCCTCCTCAAGACCGCCGTGCTGGCCTTCGTCGTCATCTGGCTGCGCGTCACCTATCCCCGTCTCCGCGAGGACCAGCTCCAGAAACTCGTCTGGACCCTCCTCGTCCCCCTCGCCCTCGCCCAGATCGCCCTCACCGGCATCGTCAAGGTGGTGATCTCCTAGCCATGGTTGAGCCTCTCCCGCCCACCCGTCCCCGCATTCCCGGCTCCGGCCTCGCCAAGGGGCTGGCCGTCACCCTCCGCACGATGACGAAGAAGACCGTCACCGCGCAGTACCCGGACGCCCAGCCCGAACTCCCGCCCCGCACCCGAGGTGTCATCGGCCTCTTCGAGGAGAACTGCACGGTCTGCATGCTGTGCGCCCGTGAGTGCCCGGACTGGTGCATCTACATCGACTCCCACAAGGAGACGGTCCCGCCCGCCGCCCCCGGTGGCCGCGAACGCAGCCGCAACGTCCTCGACCGCTTCGCCATCGACTTCGCCCTGTGCATGTACTGCGGTATCTGCATCGAGGTCTGCCCTTTCGACGCGCTGTTCTGGTCCCCGGAGTTCGAGTACGCCGAGACCGACATCCACGAACTCACCCACGAACGCGACAAGCTCCGCGAGTGGATGTGGACGGTCCCCGCCCCGCCCGCCCTGGACCCCGCCTCCGAGGAACCCAAGGAACTCGCCGCCGCCCGCAAATCCGCCGAAAAACTCGCAGCGTCCCAACCGGACCGATCAACTCCGGCCACCCCGGGCACCCCTGCGGCTCCGGCCACCCCGGCCACCCCTGCGGCTCCGGCCACCCCGGCCACCCCGGCCGCCCCTGCGGCTCCGGTCGGCACGTCCGCCCTCGCCGAGGAGCCGGCTGACCCCGGAAAGCAGATCGGGCCCGAGAAGCCGTCCGCCCAGCCCGGGAAGCCGACCACTCCCGAGAAGCCGTCCGCCCAGCCCGAGAAGCCGACCCCGCCCGCGCCCTCCGCCCAGCCCGACCCCGCCGATCCGCGGGAGGGCGAGTCGTGAGCGTCGCCGCAACCATGGTCACGGCGGTCCACGCCATGACCACCACCGTCACCTCCGCCGCGACGGCGACCGCCACGGCGACCCCCGCCACGGCGACCGTCACCTCCGCCGCCGCGGAAAGCCACGGCTTCCTCTCCCCGACCGGCGTCGAGATCGCCTTTCTCCTCGTCGGCCTGGTCACCCTCGGCGCCGCGATCGTCACCGTCACCACCAAGCAGCTGGTGCACGCCGCCCTGTGGCTGGTGGTGGCGCTCGGCGGTCTCGCCGTCGAGTACCTCCTGCTCACCGCGGAGTTCATCGCCTGGGTACAGGTCCTCATCTACGTCGGTTCCGTCGTCGTCCTCCTGCTCTTCGGTCTGATGCTCACCAAGGCCCCCATCGGCCGCTCCCCGGACGCCGACTCGGGCAACCGCTGGGTCGCCCTGATCGTGGCCCTCGCCTCCGCCGCCGCCCTGGTCTGGGTCGTCGTCGACGCCTTCCGCACCACCTGGATGGACCTGGACGGCGCGGCCGCCGGCTCCACCGAGGTGACGGGCAAGGCCCTCTTTCAGAACTGGGTCCTCCCCTTCGAGGCCCTCTCCGTCCTCCTCCTCGCCGCCCTGGTCGGCGCGATCGTCCTCTCCCGCAGGACGAAGGAGGACGAGACGACCACGGCAGGCCCAAGGTCCCCGGGCCCCAGGAGCATCACGCCCACCGGGACCGCTCCGACCGCTCCGACCGCCCCGCCGGCCCGGAGCGAGCGGGCCGCGACCCCCCGGAGCGAGAAGGAAGGCCCCCGCTGATGCACCTCGCCTATCCCGCCGTGCTCTCCGCCCTCCTCTTCTGCACCGGCCTGTACGGCGTCCTCGCGCGCCGCAACGCGATCCTGGTCCTGATGTCGGTCGAGCTGATGCTCAACGCCGTCAACCTCAACCTCGTCGCCTTCGACGTGTGGCTGAGCAAGACCGCCCAGGACACCCTGCACTCCGGTCAGGCCCTGACCCTGTTCACCATCGCCATCGCGGCCGCCGAGATCGGCATCGGCCTGGCGATCGTCCTCGCCGTCTACCGCAACAGCGGCACCTCGGACATCGACAAACTCCGCGCCACCGCCGAGGGCCCGGACACGGACGGCCCCGACACCGACAGCCCCGGCGGCCCCGACACCGGCGGCACCGACGGCCACGGCACCAACGGCCCCGACAGCGAAGGCCCCACGGCAGCCGCCGTCACAGCAGACGAGAAGGCTGAGGCCACCGCGTGACCACGACCACCCTCGCCGTCCTCGTCCCCCTCCTTCCTGCCCTGGGCGCTGCGGCCGGCCTCTTCCTGGGCCGCACCGCCCCCGGTTTCGTCCGCCCCCTCGCCGTTCTCCCCACTCTCGCGGCGCTCGTCCTCGCCGTGTTCGTCGCCGTACGCCAGGGCGGGGACCAGGCCGTCGACGCCGCGACCGAGCTGACACCCACCGGCTCGGTCCCCATCGAACTCGCCCTGCACATCGACGGCTTCGCCGCCCTCGTCGCCGTCCTGGTCGGCCTGGTGGCGTCCTGCGTGCAGATCTACTCGACGGGGTATCTGCGCGACGACCCGCGCTACCCCTCGTACGCCGCTCTCGTCTCCCTCTTCACCTCCGCGATGCTGCTCGTCGTCTACTCCGGCGACCTGATCGTGCTCCTGGTCGGCTGGGAGATCATGGGCATCTGCTCGTACTTCCTGGTCGGGCACTACTGGGAGACCCCCGAGGCCCGCGCCGCCTCGATGAAGGCCTTCCTGGTCACCAAACTGGGCGATGTCCCCTTCCTGATCGGCCTGTTCGCCCTCGCCACCGACGCCGGTTCCTTCCGCATCACCAAGATCCTCGGCACCGTCGCGAGCGGCGGGCTCGACCACCCGACACTGATCGCTCTGCTGCTCCTCGCCGGTGTGGCGGGCAAGTCGGCGCAGTTCCCGCTGCACACCTGGCTGCCCGACGCGATGGCGGGCCCCACACCCGTCTCCGCGCTGATCCACGCCGCGACGATGGTCGCCGCCGGTGTCTACTTCGTCGCCCGGCTCCTTCCCGTCTTCCAGGCCTCCTCGGCCGCGATGGTCGTCCTCGCCGTCATGGCCGCCGTCACGATGGCCGGCTCCGGGCTCGCCGCGCTCGCCCAGGACGACATCAAACGCGTCCTCGCGTACTCGACGATCGGCCAGCTCGGCTACATGACCGGGGCGCTCGCCGTCGGCGACCGCGGTGCCGCCGTCTTCCACCTCCTGTCCCACGGCGCCTTCAAGGCCCTGCTGTTCCTCGCCGCCGGCGTGATCATCCACGCCTCCGGCACCAACTCGCTGGCCGCCATGTCCCGGATGAAGGACCTGCGCGCCCGCGTCCCCGACGCCTACTGGACGATGACCGTGGCGCTGCTCGCCCTCACCGCGATCCCGCCCTTCAGCGGCTTCTTCTCCAAGGAAGCCGTCCTCGGCGCCGCCGAGCACGTCGCCACCGGCCACACCGAACACGCCCCCGGCGCCGCGGGCTGGATCGTCCTCGTCGCCGGCCTGGTCAGCGCCGTGCTCACCGCCGCGTACGCCACCCGGCTGTGGCTGCTGGCCTTCCGCGGCAAGGGAGTCGAGGCCCCCGACCACGGGAGGCAGCCGCTCACCATGACCGTCGTGCTGTGGGTGCTCGCCGTCCCGTCGCTCACCGTCGGCCTGGCGTACGGCCCACTGCCCGACTGGTTCGACGGCCGCGACCTGACGCCGGTCCTGACCACCTCGGTCCTCGGCACAGGGCTCGCCCTGGTCGGTGTGATCGTCACCTACGGGGCCTGGCAGCACACCAGCTCGATGGCCGCCCATGTCCCGCTCGGCGCGGTCGCGGCCCACCCCGACGGTGACGCCGGACTGGTCGAGTCCGAGGCGATCGCGAGCCACGCGCCCGCGTACGGAGACGTGGCCTACGCCCCCGACCCGGCGGACCCGGGCCGATTGCTCCTCGGCCCGCTGCACCGCCACGCGGCCGTCGGCTTCCACCTCGACGCCGTGTACACGACACTGTTCGTCCGCCCGGTCCAGGCCGGAGCCGCACTCGCCAGGTTCCTCGACCGCGAGGTCGTCGACACCTACGTACGAGGCGCGGCGGCCCTGCCCCGCTGGCTCGGCGAAGCCGTCCGGCGGGCACAGACCGGCAATGTGCAGACCTATGTGAGCGCGCTGCTCGCCGGCACCGTCGTCCTGGTGGTCGCCGCCCTCCTAGTCGCCACGGGAGCGTGAGCAGGCGTGATCGATATCAGCGAATCCGTGATGCAGATCCTTCTGGCATTCATCGTCGTCGGCCCGCTCATCGGCGCCGCCGCGGCTCTTCTGCCGGCCCCGCCCGGACTGAAGGGGAAGTCGCCCGAGCAGGCCGTGCTGCGGCACGGCGTGGTCGTCAGCGGTGTGGTGCTCATCGCCGCGATCGTCCTCGCGCTCGGCTTCGACCACGACACCCCGGCGAAGGCACACCGGATGCAGGCCACGACGGACATCAGCTGGATCCCCGCACTCGACGTGCGGATCCACCTCGGCGTCGACGGCATCTCCCTCCCCCTTCTCGTCCTCACCGCGCTGCTGACCTTCCTCTGCGCGCTCTACAGCTACTTCAAGATGCCCGCGGGCCCGACCCCGAAGGCATTCGTCGCACTCGTCCTCCTGCTCGAGTCCGGCACCCTCGCGACCTTCGCCGTCCTCGATCTCCTGCTGTTCTTCCTCGCGTTCGAGATGGTGCTCATCCCGATGTACTTCCTCATCGCCCGCTGGGGCGGTGAGCAACGGACCCGGGCCGCTTGGAAGTTCATCCTCTACACACTGCTCGGCTCCGTCGTCATGCTGCTGGGCCTGCTCCTGATCGGAATCAAGTCCGGCACATTCGACATGGTGGCACTCGCCACTGACAACGGCCGGTCGCTGAGCACATCCGTGCAGGTCATCGCCGTTCTGGCGATCGGGATCGGGCTCGCGGTCAAGACGCCGATGTGGCCGCTGCACAGCTGGCTGCCGGACGCCCACACCGCCGCGCCCACCGTCGGCTCGGTCCTGCTGGCCGGCGTCCTGCTGAAGATGGGCACGTACGGATTCGTCCGGATCCTGCTGCCGATCGCACCCGACGGCATGCACACCTTCGCGCCCTACCTCGCCGCCTTCGCGGTGGTCGGGATCATCTACGGATCCCTGGCCTGCCTGGCCCTGGCCAAGCAGGGCGCGAAGGGCGATCTCAAGCGGCTCATCGCGTACTCGTCCGTCGGCCACATGGGCTTCGTACTCCTCGGCATCGCCACGATGACCCCCACCGGCGTGAACGGCGCCCTGTTCGCCAACATCGCCCACGGCCTCATCACCGGCCTCCTGTTCTTCCTGGTCGGCGCGCTCAAGGACCGCACGGGCACCACCGACCTCGACGCCCTCGCCGAGGAGACCGGAGCCGCCCTCTACGGCAGGGCGCCCCGCTTCGGCGGCCTCCTCGCCTTCGGCGCCGTCGCCTCCCTCGGACTGCCGGGACTCGCCGGATTCTGGGGCGAGATGCTGGCACTCTTCGGCGCGTTCAACCCCGCCGACGACCTCAGCCGCCCCGCGTTCCTGACGTTCATGGCGATCGCCGCCTTCGGCACACTGCTCACCGCCGCGTACATGCTCGTCGTCGTACGCCGCGTCTGCATGGGCGCCACCCCACAGCCGGACAGCCCACGGCTCGCCGACGTCCAGAGCTACGAGTACGCCGCCTGGGCCCCGCTCGTCGCCCTCACCCTCGTCGCCGGACTCTGGCCCAAGGCGCTCCTCGGCCTGACCGACCCGGCCGTTCAGCAGCTCTTCGCAGGAGGCACCCGATGAGCTCCCTGGCCCAGTCGGTCGTCCAGTCCGTCGACTGGCTCGCGATCGCGCCGCCCACCGTCGTCGCGGTCGTCGGACTCGTCGTGCTCGTGGCCGACCTCTTCCTCGGCGACACCAGGAAGGCACTGCTCGGCTGGGTGTCCGTCGCGGGCCTCGCCGCGGCCGCGCTCACCCTGCTGCCCCTCCTGGAGGGCGATCGCGCCACCTTCTGCCTGACCGGCGACACGGACGTCTGCAGTTACACGGCGGACCGCTTCACGCTCGTCATCCAGCTCCTGGTCCTCGGCGGCGCGCTCCTGACGGCACTCCTGTCGGTCACCGCCCTGAAGGACGCCGACAAGGAACTGCCCGAGGGCGAGTACTGGTTCCTGCTGCTCTCCTCCGCCGCGGGCGCCGCCCTGCTCCCCGCCTCGCGCGACCTCGCCACCCTCATCGTCGCCCTGGAGGTCGCCTCCCTGCCGGCCTTCGCCCTGGTCGGCATCAGACGCGGCGACAAGAAGTCCTCCGAAGCGGCCCTGAAGTTCTTCCTGTCCTCCGTCACCGCCACCGCCGTGAGCCTGATGGGCGTCAGCTTCGTCTACGCCACGACCGGCACCCTCTACCTCACTGAGATCGCCGACAAGATCCAGCAGGTCGACAGCCAGTTCCACACGCTCGCCCAGGCGGGCGTCGCCCTCACCCTCGTCGGCTTCGCCTTCAAGACGGCCGCCGTGCCCTTCCACTTCTGGGTGCCCGACACCTACGTAGGGGCGCCCCTGCCGATCGCCGCCTACCTGTCGGTCGTCGGCAAGGCGGTCGGCTTCTCCGGGCTGATCCTCGTCACCGTCGTCGCCCTCCCGTCGTACGCGGACGTCTGGGGCCCGGCGCTCGCCGCCCTGGCCGCCCTCACCATGACCGTCGGCAACATCGGCGCCCTGCGGCAGCGCACCACGCGCGCGTACAGCGCGGTACGGCTGCTCGCCTGGTCCTCCGTGGGCCAGGCCGGCTACCTCCTGGTGCCGATCGCGGCAGCCGCCTACTCCAAGGACGCCGAGAAGGCCATCGGCTCCACCGTCGCGTACGCCCTGATGTACGCCGCCGTGAACCTCGGCGCCTTCGCCGTGGCCGCCCTGGTCGCCCGCACGAGCCCCCTCAACCGCATCAGCGACTACCGGGGCCTGTACGCGGCCAGCCCGTTGTCCGCGCTGCTCCTCGGCTTCTTCCTGCTCTGCCTCGCGGGCCTGCCGCCGGGCATCATCGGTCTCTTCGCCAAGGTCACCGTCTTCTCGGCGGCCGTCGAGGCCGGGCTCGGCTGGCTGGCCGTGGTCATGGCCGTCAACGTGGTGATCGCGCTCTTCTACTACCTCCAATGGACCACGCTGCTCTTCCGCGCCCCGGAGGGGGAGTCCGCCAAGCACCGCGTCCCGGCTCCGCTCACGGCGGCGATCGCCCTGGCGGCCGTCCTCGGCATCGCCCTCTCCGGAGCACCGCAGCTGGCCCTGCGCTTCTCGGCGATCGCCCTCTTCTGACGCCCGCCGGGCACACGCGCGCGTGGACCGTCACCCGGACGGCCCACGATCGCGGGTGCGCGCACAAGGGAACTAGTGCTCCTCGTCTGGCGTTGACCAGTACGGGAGGGTCCACTGAAGAGTGGAAGTGGAAGCAGAGCAGCAGTAGGCAAAGGGTTCCCCCGCCGCACCATTTGGAGGGCGTACCGTGCACCGCCGGCACAACGGGCTCAGGACCGCCGTACTCCTCGGGGGACTGTCCGCACTCATCATCGTCATCGGCAGCTTCTTCGGGCGCACCGGCCTCGTCATCGCGCTCGTCATCGCGATCGGCACGAACGCGTACGCGTACTGGAACAGCGACAAACTGGCTCTACGCGCGATGCGCGCACGCCCGGTGAGCGAGTTCGAGGCCCCGGCGCTCTACCGCATGGTCCGCGAGCTCTCCACCCAGGCACGCCAGCCCATGCCGCGCCTGTACATCTCCCCGACGGAGGCGCCGAACGCCTTCGCGACGGGCCGCAACCCGCGCAACGCGGCGGTGTGCTGCACCGAAGGCATCCTGCGCATCCTCGACGAGCGGGAACTGCGCGGTGTCATCGGCCACGAACTCAGCCACGTCTACAACCGCGACATCCTGATCTCGTCGGTCGCCGGCGCCCTCGCCTCCGTGATCATGTTCCTGGTCAACTTCGCCTGGCTGATCCCGATCGGCCGCTCGAACGACGATGACGGCCCCGGCATCCTGGGCATGCTGATGATCATGATCCTGGGCCCGCTCGCCGCGTCCGTCATCCAGCTCGCCATCAGCCGCTCCAGGGAGTACGAGGCGGACGCGTCCGGCGCCCAGCTCACCGGCGACCCGCTCGCCCTCGCCAGTGCCCTGCGCAAGCTCGACGCGGGCACCAAGCAGCTGCCGTTGCCCCCCGAGCCGCGCATCGAGACCGCAAGCCACATGATGATCGCGAACCCCTTCCGCCCCGGAAAGGGAATGTCGAAGATGTTCTCCACCCACCCGCCCATGGCGGAGCGCATCGCCCGGCTCGAAAAGATGGCAGGTCGCCCCCAGTGAAGACAATCCTGAACGTCATCTGGCTCATCCTGAGCGGCTTCTGGCTGTTCCTCGGATACATGCTCGCGGGCCTGCTGCTGTGCATCACGATCATCGGCATCCCGTTCGGCCTCGCCGCGTTCCGTATCGGCGTCTACGCACTGTGGCCCTTCGGCTACACGACGGTGGAGCGCCGTGACGCGGGCGCCCCGTCCTGCGTCGGCAACGTCCTGTGGCTGGTTCTCGCCGGCTGGTGGCTCGCCCTCGCCCACATCGTCACCGGCCTCGCCCTCTGCCTCACGATCATCGGCATCCCGTTCGGCATCGCCAACTTCAAGCTCATCCCCGTGTCGCTGCTCCCCCTGGGCCGCGAGATCGTGCGCACCGACCAGCCGTTCGCGACGCGTTAGCGGTCGGGCCGGGGGGTGGAGCCGCCGAAGTACCTACTGCTCTCCTACGACACCGCAGCCGAGTTCGACGGCGAGGACGGGTACGAGGAGACCTGGGCGTCGTGCGCGGAGGCCGAGGGACTCTTCAGCGATCCACCCCGTCCCACGCGAGGGACGTACGAACTGCTCGGCTCCGCTCCGGAGGGCGAGCTGAGGACCGCCCTCACGCGCGCGCGTGCCGAGGGCTCGGCGCCGCTGGGCCCTCTCACCCTGGAGATCCTGGACAACAGGGGCGACTGCGTCGTCGAGTGGGAGCTGGAAGACGCCCGTGTCATCGGCGACCGCCCGTGCGCGCGTGACCTCTCGCTCCGCGACCTCACCGTGGAGGCGTCGGAATCGGCCGACAACGCGTCCGACTACCCCCAGTGCCCACCTCTCTCGCCGGGCTACCGGCTGTTCGGCGCGGACCGCCGCCCCTGGGGCACCTGTCACGACCTGGCACACGTACAGCTCGAACCGGCCGAACCACCGGAGCCTTCGGTGCGGCTGCTCGGCTGCGCTGCCGGCGGAGCACTGCGCGCGGCGCTGGACGCCGGAGACGAGGACCTGGGGCACGCCAAGCTGCTGCGCCTAGACGCGCACGGCCGCGCCGTACAGCCGGCCGTCGAGGGCGAGCTCACCGCGTGGATCCCCTCGGCGCGTGGCCGAGGCCTGATCGACCTGACATTCGAACCCTGGTCGGAACGGCCGCCCACCGCGGCGCCCGAGGTCTGGGACCTGTGGTGGGACGGCCGCCCGGCCGAGCCCAACCTCTGGGCGCGGTGCGGTTCCGAAGGCCGCGAGTTCTGGCTCCGGACGGCCCTGGCGAACCGCGCGTACGGCGAGCCCGACAGACCGCCCGGCACCACCTACCACCTCGACGGCCGCCACATCACCGATGAGCGAGGCTTCTTCTGCGCGATCGGCGAAGCGGTGAACGGGCCCGGCGGATACTTCGGCTGGGCCCTCGGCGCCCTCGACGACTGCCTCCGCGGACGCTGGGGCGCGAAGGCGCCCTTCACTCTCCTCTGGCACGACGCGGAGGTCGCCCGCGCCTGCCTCGGCGTGACCCCGCACACCGGCCACCGCCCGGTGACCTTCGAGGAACTGCTCGCCTTCTTCGCCGAAAGGCATGTCGACGTCCATCTCGCCTGACCGTGGCCCGCGTTGCTCGGCGGCGCCCGGCGCCGTGGTTATCCACAGGCTGCCCGATTGTCGGTGCCGCGCTGCATGATGAATCCATGACCGAAATCGAGCAGTTGCTGGAGAAGGTGGCGGAAGGCGCCCGCAACACCCGCCCGTGGGGCTGGCCTTCGCTCCCGGAGCCCGTGGACACGGCCACGGTGGCCCGCGCCGAAGCCGTCCTCGGCTTCCCGCTGCCCGCACTGCTCGTCGCGCTCTACCTGCGCATAGGGGACGGCGGATTCGGCCCGGATTACGGTCTGTTGCCCCTGCTCGACGGCCCTCCCTCCGGCGAACCGGCCGTCGTCCCGCAGTACCTGGCCAACAGGAAGAGCGGCCGCAAGGACCCCGACTGGCCCTGGCCCGAGGGCGTCCTGCCCATATCCCACTGGGGCTGCGGAATGTACGCGTGCGTGGACTGCCAGGACCCCGACGGCACGGTCCTCCTCTTCGAGCCGAACGCGGAGGAGGCCGACCAAGCCTGGTACGTGGACGCGCCCGACCTGGCGACCTGGCTGCGCGCCTGGCTCGACGGCACCGGTTGGTACGAGGAGTGCAACGAGGACATGGGGATGGCCCCTTGGCCCGACTTTCGCATACGTACGGCGGCACCGAGGGCTTCGTAGCCGGGGGAGCGCGCACGGGCTTGCTTCGCGGCCGGGCCCGCGAACCGCCGCGGCAGACCGAGCGTCCTGAGTACACGAAGCGTCAAAAGATCACCGGGCAAGGCATGAGCACAGCCTGCCCGGAGCAGGAACACAGCGCGAGCACAGTACGGAGAGGCAGGTTCAGGGCATGGGCATCATCAGCTGGATCATTCTGGGGCTGTTGGCCGGAGCCATCGCCAAATTCCTGCTGCCGGGCCGCGACCCGGGCGGCTTCGTCGGGACGACCGTCATCGGTGTGGCGGGCGCCTTCATAGGCGGCTGGATCTCCGCCCGCTGGCTGGACCACCCGATCAGTAAGCAGTTCTACGACGGTGCCACCTGGGCCGCCGCGATAGGCGGCGCGCTCGTCCTGCTCATCCTCTACCGGATCCTGTTCGGCGACTCGCGCCGCTGAGCGCGTACGCCTGAACCGCGCCGGCACGCGAGGAGGGTGAGCACCCTGGGACTCCGGGTGCCCACCCTTTGTGGTCTACCGGGGCTACCGGTAGTTCACGAACTGCAGGGCGAAGTCGAAGTCCTTGCCCTTGAGCAGTGCCTGAATGGCCTGAAGGTCGTCGCGGCTCTTGGAGCTGACGCGCAGCTCCTCGCCCTGCACCTGAGCCTTCACGCCCTTGGGGCCCTCGTCACGAATGATCTTCGCCACCTTCTTCGCGTTGTCCTGGGAGATGCCCTCCTCGATCGACGCGAAGATCTTGTACTCCTTGCCGGAGAGCTGCGGCTCACCGGCGTCCAGCGACTTCAGCGAGATCCCACGCTTGATCAGCTTGGTCTCGAACACGTCGAGGATGGCTTTGACCCGCTCCTCGGAGTTCGCCTCCATGAGGATCTTCTCGCCGGACCAGGTGATGGAGGCGCCCACGTTCTTGAAGTCGTAGCGCTGCGAGATCTCCTTGGCGGCCTGGTTGAGGGCGTTGTCGACCTCCTGCCGCTCGACCTTCGAGACGATGTCGAAACTGGAGTCGGCCATGTCCTGTGGCTCCTTGTATCGGGGTGTGTCGGGGCGGCCGTCGAGCCCGGCGTGGTCCCCGGCCGCATCCGCATAAGCCTAGCCACCCGCCCCCGCGCGGGGCCGATCAATCAGGTGGCGAAGCACCCCCGGTCATCAGGTATCGTTTACGTCGTTGCCACAGAGCACCGCCAAAACCGGTTCTCAAGGCAGCAAACCCTGGCGGTGTGCCCGAGCGGCCAAAGGGAGCAGACTGTAAATCTGCCGGCTTAGCCTTCCGTGGTTCGAATCCACGCGCCGCCACATGGGAAACAAAGGCCCCGTGACCTGCCCTCTACGCAGGTCACGGGGCCTTTGTCGTGTGGGCTGACGGCGGAGGGCACGAGGTTGTGGCTGAGGGTCGGGCCGGTGAGTGGCGGGCACACTGATGGCATGTCTTCGCGTCGTAGGAACTGCCCTGAGTGCCGCCGGGAGATCGCCGTTGTCGCGGGGCGGTTCGCTCGGCATGATCCACCGGGTGCGCGGGGGAGCGGCGAACTGGTCTCGTGCCCGGGGTCGCGCAGGCAGGCGCAGATCGGGGCGGCCCAGCCGGCGCTGGACGGGTACGCCGTGCCGGACTTCCCCGGGCAGATGTCGTTGTTCTGAGCGGAGTTCGGGTCTTCGGCTCCCACTCGCCCTGTTCTGAGCCGTGTTCGGGTCTACGGCTCCCACTCGCCCCTACGCCGCCGCCCCGCTAGTTCCCCGCCACCGACTTGACCGCCACCGAGATCGGGGTCGAACCGCTGACGAGTTCCAGGGTCAGGCCGGCCGTCGCCGGGGTGTCCACCAGTTCGGCCAGAGTCGCGGCGACGTCGTCGCGCGGGATCGGTCCGCGGCCGGTGGAGGCTTCCAGGCGTACGAGGCCGGTGCCGGCGTCGTCGATCAGGCTGCCGGGGCGCAGGATCGTCCAGTCCAGGGCCTCGCGGCCGCGTACGTACTCGTCGGCCTCGCCTTTGGCGCGCAGGTAGACGTCGAAGATCTCGTCCCCCGGGTGCGCGGGGTCCGCGCCCATCGAGGAGACGACGATGTGACGGCGCACGCCGGCGCGTTCCGCCGCGTCCGCGAAGAGGACGGCGGCGCCTCGGTCCACCGTGCCCTTGCGGTCCGCGCCGCTGCCCGGCCCCGCGCCCGCGGCGAAGACCGCCACGTCCGCACCTCGCAGATGGGCGGCGACCTCTTCCGGCGACGCGGACTCCAGATCGCACACGACCGGCTCGGCGCCGGCCGCCCGTAGATCGTCGCTCTGTTCGGCGCGGCGGATGATCCCCGCGACCTCGTCACCGCGCGCGGCGAGCAGCCGCTCAAGCCGCAGCGCGATCTGACCATGACCTCCAGCGATAACAATGCGCATGGTTTCGACCGTACGCCCGGATGGACGCGTTTGCCGCACAACCCTGGGGGCGACTCACGGGTCACATGGGTGATCACTGTGAACGCGGGAACGAGGGGGATGTCGTGTCAGACGCGCGGCATCATAAGGAGAACGCCATCATCGCCATACGCAAGACCGTCATAGCCGCCGGCTGCACCGCCGTCCTGCTCGCCACGGCGGCCGCCTGTGGCACGGTTCAGAATCTCACCGCGGGCCAGAAGGTCGACGAGGCCGTCGACCGGCTCGGCGAACAGAAGTCGCTCGCCTTCGAGTTGGACCTGGACGCCGACGCCGCCACGCTCGAGGCGATGGCGGGCAAGGCCGGCACCGACGAGGAGATGCCGCCGGAGTTCGCGAAGTTCCTGGCCGGGCTGCGCGTCGAGGTCTCGGTCAAGTCCAAGAAGGCGCTGGCGGATTCGGGCGAGAAGGACCTTGTCGGTACGAGCGCCACGGTCGAGGGCCCCGAAGGCGTCCTGGTCGAACTCCGGGTGGTCGGCGACTTCACGTACTACCGGGTCGACATGGCGGCCCTGGGCGAAACCATGGGTATGCCGATGCCCACGCTCGACGAGATCCCGGAGAGCGCGAAGGAGTTCAGGAAGATCTTCGAGGGCAAGTGGGTCAAGATCGACAACAGTGCCCTGGAGGGGGCCCAGGAGTCCGGCTCGTCCTCCGGTGGCGCGGGTGAGGGTGTCGACGCCAAGACCCAGAAGAAGATCCTCGATGCCGTACGCGGTGTCATCGCCCGCAACGTCACGTTCAGCACGAAGGACGGCGGTGACGGAACCGAACACGTCCTCGCCCAGGCCCACTTCCGTGACCTGATCACCGCCATCATCGACAAGCTCGGGCCGTTGGAGAGCGAACTTCCGGCGGGCGCCGAACTTCCCACCGCCAAGGACCTGAAGGACGCACCGAACAAGAAGGTCGCGGTCGACTTCACGCTGAAGAACGGCGACCTGAAGCAGGTCCAGGTCGACCTCGCGCCCCTCACCGAAGCCGCGAAGGGCACCAAGCTGCCGCTGGTCCTGAAGTTCACCGACGCCGGTGACGTCAGCGCGCCGTCGGGTGCCACGGAGATCCCCGCGGACGAGATGCTCGGCGGCAGCAGCCCGTTCGCCGGCGCTCTGCTGGGCGGCGGCGCGTTCTGAGCACCGGTCACGCCGGTTCCACCGGTGGCATCGGGTACCCCGACGGCGAGCCCCAGGGGGACGGGGAGCGCAACGGTCGGTAAGCACTTAGGCACCAACCCCGCGCGCGTGGGACGGCAGGCACCTGCCTCCCCACGCGCGCGTGCCCTCACAAAAACTCGGTGACCCCGCACACGGCGCCCCGCCCGCCGGTATGCCTACTACCCCCGCCCCTGCCGAGGCAGATCCAGCCCCGCCGCCGCGGAGTTGCAGTACTCCCGCACCGCGCTGGTCCGCGCCACCACACGCCCCCGGTGCACCACGATGCGGCTGTACGCCAGGGACAGTGCCCCCGCGAGCCGGTCCCCTCGTACGGCGAGCAACTCGGCCGGGAAACCCGCCTCCACGCGCACCTCGGGCAGCCCGAGGACGGCGCGGGCGTCGGAACTCACGGCGTCGTACGCCTCCTCGGGCCGCAGGCCGTGCCGCGAGGCCAGCAGGTAGGCGGCTTCCAGCGGATCGCCGCGGCCCACCGGATTCGCCACGTCGCGCAGGGCGCCACTGCCTGCCGCGACCTGGACCCCGGCCGCCCGCAACAGTCGTACCGGAGCGGTTCCGCGCCGCTCCACGGCCCCGCATCCGCCCTGCGGCAGGCAGACGACGGTGACGCCGGCCGCGGCGAGTTGGTCGACCGCCCGGGAGGCGACCTCGGCGGGCAGCCGGCCGAGTCCGGCGCACGGGCCGAGCGTGACCGTGGAGCGCAGTCCGCCCGCCATCGCCGCGAGCCGGCCGAGACGGGCGGGGTCGGTGGCGTCCGTGTGCAGGTCGACCGGGCAGCCGTGCTCGGAGGCCAACTCCAGGACCGCTTCCACGTATCCGGTCGGATCGGGGTCGGTGTCCGGGCATCCGCCCACCACGGAGGCCCCCATCTTCACCGCGTCCCGCAGCATCGCGAGCCCGTCCGCCCCGGCGATCCCGGTCAGCAGCCGGGGCATCGCCACCGTGGTCAACTCGGCCAGCCCGCGCAGCGACCGCCGTGCCTGGAGTACGGCGGCCAGCGCGTCGAGTCCCTGTACGTCGCCGACGCGCACGTGTGACCGCTGAGCCGTCGCCCCGTGCCCGAGTTGCAGCAGCGCGGCCTCGGTGGCGCGGCGTTGGATCTCCTCGGCGTCCTGGGAGAGGGGGCCGTCGGTTTCGGCGGTCAGGGCCGTGTCGCCGTGTGCGTGCGGTTCGGCCGGGGCCGGCAGGAGGAGGTAGCCGCTCAGGTCCACGCGTGCGGCGTGTGCGCTGAGGCTTCCGGCGGTGCCGACCGCCTCGATACGTCCGCCGCCCAGCCGTACGTCCACGGTCCGGCCGTCGGTGAGCCGTGCCCCGCTCAGCAGGAGGGCGGCCGGGTCGGTCTGTCCCGACGCGGAGGACGAGGAGTGGGGCGGCTGCGGCTGACTGCCGGGCACAGGACTGTCGGGCATCGCGCTCCTGAGGCTCGGGGGCGGCTGCGGGGTGGGCGACTGCGGAGAGTGAGTGACGCAAGATCACACAGTGTGCCGAGCCTAGGACGGCGACCTGCCCTCATCGGGGATGAGCGCAATAGTCGTACCGGTGTGGTCCGCAGGGAGACGGCAGCGGGAAAAGGGCTGACGGCACTGGCCGCGAGGCCGCGGAGATCAGCCGGGCCGGGGTCCGGACCAGACGATCGGGTCACGGGCCGAGGCGGCTATTTGACGTGGACCGGACGGCTGGATGACGTGGACCGGACGGCCGGACGGAGTGGACCGGGCAGCCGAACGGCGTGGCCCCGGACAGCCGGACGACCGGAATCACAGGTGTGGTTAGTGGTGCGTGAGAGAGCCGCAGGAACGGCCGCGAACCGGTGGGGAACAGGCCGGGGCGGTTGCCGCGAAACGGATTTGGGCGATCGGCGGCCGACCGTGTAATGTCTTCATCGCTCGCCCCAATAGCTCAGTCGGTAGAGCGTCTCCATGGTAAGGAGAAGGTCTACGGTTCGATTCCGTATTGGGGCTCTGGTGTGGGAGGTTCCCGTCGCTAGGCGGGAACCGATCGCATCTCAGCGGTGTAGCTCAGTCGGTAGAGCAAGCGGCTCATAATCGCTGTGTCACCGGTTCAAGTCCGGTCACCGCTACTGACAGTAGCCGATTGTGGGGTCGGTCCTTCGGTCGGCTACTCTTCTATGCGTTCATTGTGTTAATCGTCCTATCCGTTCGTCAAGGAGCACTCCTGTGGCTGCCACCGACGTCCGCCCGAAGATCACGCTGGCCTGCGTGGAGTGCAAGGAGCGGAACTACATCACCAAGAAGAACCGGCGTAACGACCCGGACCGACTGGAGATGAAGAAGCACTGCCCGCGTTGCAACGCGCACACCGCGCACCGCGAAACGCGATAAGTTTCAGGCTCGTACACGAGGCCGTCCCCTTCGCGGGGGGCGGCCTCGCGTCGTTGCACGAGATCTCGTTGCACCAGATCTCGTCGCACCAGACTTCGTTCCGCCAGCGTCAGTTCCACCAGCGTCAGTTCCACCGGCGTTCGTTCGTCGGCCAAAGCCAGGAGGTGCCGGGCCCATGGCGCTCGACCAGTCCTTCGTGGGGCGGTCCTACCCGCCCACCGACCCCTATGAGGTCGGGCGGGAGAAGATCCGCGAGTTCGCGGAGGCCGTGGGGGACACCAACCCGGTGTACACGGACCCGGAAGCCGCCAAGGCGCTCGGGTACCCCGACGTGATCGCCCCGCCGACCTTCGTCTTCGCGATCAGCTTCAAGGCCGCGGGGCAGGTCATCGAGGACCCCCAGCTGGGGCTCGACTACAGCCGCGTGGTGCACGGCGACCAGAAGTTCGCCTACAACCGCCCGGTGCGCGCGGGCGACCGGCTCACGGTCACCTCGACCATCGAGGCGATCAAGTCCATGGCGGGCAACGACATCCTGGACATCCGCGGCGAGGTCCACGACGAAGCGGGCGAGCACGTGGTGACGTCCATCACCAAGCTCGTGGCGCGGGCGGAGGGCTGATCATGACCGCGAAGATCGCGTACGACGACGTCGAGGTCGGCACCGAGCTGCCGGCCCAGTCCTTTCCCGTGACCCGCGCCACGCTCGTGAAGTACGCGGGCGCGTCCGGGGACTTCAACCCGATCCACTGGAACGAGAAGTTCGCGGTCGAGGTCGGCCTCCCCGACGTCATCGCGCACGGCATGTTCACCATGGCCGAGGCGATCCGCGTCGTCACCGACTGGGCCGGTGACCCGGGCGCGGTCGTCGAGTACGGCGTCCGCTTCACCAAGCCCGTCATCGTCCCGAACGACGACAAGGGTGCGACCGTCGAGGTCAGCGCGAAGATCGGTGCCAAGCTCGACGACAACACCGTCCGCGTCGACCTCACCGCGACCAGCGCGGGCCAGAAGGTCCTGGGCATGTCACGAGCGGTCGTACGCCTGTCCTGAGGGGCGGCGGCGACGACGTGGACGAAGCAGGTAAGGGGCGTCCGCTACGGCGGGCGCCCCTTACGTGTGCCCGGGTGTTGACGTAGGTAGTGATTGAGTACTAACTTTCTTGCATGGTCAGGATGAGCGCAGAGGAGAGGCGCGAGAGCGTCATTCGCGCGGCGATGAGCGAGTTCGCCCGCGGCGGCTACAGCGGTACCTCCACCGAGGCGATCGCCAAGCGTGTGGGTGTCTCGCAGCCGTACCTCTTCCGGCTCTTCCCGGGCAAGAAGGCGATCTTCCTCGCGGCGGCCGAGCGCTGTATGGAGCTCTTCCGTCAGACGTTCGAGGACGCCTCCGAAGGGCTGGAGGGTGAAGAGGCCCTGCACTCCATGGCCAACGCGTACACCAAGGTCATCGCGGATGAGCCCGAGCGGCTGCTCATGCAGATGCAGACCTACGTGGCGGTGGCCGCGGCGGAGGAAGCCGGCGACCACGAACTCGGTGAGCTGGTGCGGGACCGCTGGATGCGGCTCTGGGACACCGCCCACCTGCCGCTCGGGGCCGACCCGAACGAGACCACGACCTTCATGGCGTACGGAATGCTCATCAACTGCCTGGTGGCCATGGGGTTTCCGCCGCAGCACCGGGTCTGGGAAGGGCTCTATCCGTCGGCCCGGACGAAGGGGCGGCTCGAAAAGCACCCCGATGGGACCGGCGCGCACGAAACCGGCCCCGGCGCCGACTGAAGAGGGCGACCTCTCTCGAATCTTCGGAGAGGAACAAGCGCCTGAGGGAAGGGGAACGGCTCGGCGCCTCTTCATGTCCTCAAAAGTTAGTCATCAATAACTAATCATCAGTGCCAACCGTCGATAGTGATCACCCTTTGGGGGAGTGATGTCACAGCAGACCGAACGTCGCGGGGGAGCCGTCTGGGCCCTCGTCATCACCAGCGTCGCCGGATTCATGGCGGCCCTCGACAATCTCGTCGTCACCACCGCCCTGCCCTCCATCCGTGACGACCTCGGGGGAGCGCTGGACGACCTGGAATGGACCGTGAGCGCGTACACGCTCACCTTCGCCGTGCTGCTGATGTTCGGCGCGGCCCTGGGCGACCGCTTCGGCCGGCGGCGGCTCTTCCTCGTCGGGCTCACCATCTTCACCGGCGCGTCCGCCGCCGCGGCCATGGCGCCCGGGATCGACTCGCTCATCGCGGCCCGAGCGGTCCAGGGCGTCGGCGCGGCGATCATGATGCCGCTGACGCTGACCCTGCTGACGACCGCGGTCCCGGCCGCCAAGCGCGGGATGGCGTACGGGATCTGGGGCGCCGTCAACGGCCTCGCGGTCGCCTCCGGACCGCTCATCGGCGGCAGCCTCACCGAACACGTGTCCTGGCACTGGATCTTCTGGCTGAACGTTCCGCTGGGCCTCGCCCTGCTGCCGCTCGCCCGGCTGCGCCTTCGCGAGTCCTACGGCACCGGCGCACCGCTCGACCTCGCCGGCACCGTACTCGCCAGCGGTGGTCTCTTCGGGATCGTGTACGCCCTGATCCGCGGCAACGTCGACGGCTGGACCAGCGCTCCCGTGCTGACCGGCCTGATCGGGGGCGGCGCGCTGCTCGCCGGCTTCGTCCTGCACGGCATACGCGGCAAGAACCCGATGCTGCCCATGCGGCTCTTCCGCAGCCGCGCCTTCGCCGCGATCAACGCGGCCAGCCTGCTGATGTTCGTCGGGATGTTCGGCTCGATCTTCCTGCTGAGCCAGTTCCTCCAGGGTGTCATCGGCTACTCGCCGACCGAGGCGGGCCTGCGGATGCTGCCGTGGACCGGCATGCCGATGATCGTCGCCCCCATCGCCGGGTATCTGTCGGACCGGATCGGCGGACGGCCGGTCGTCACCGCGGGTCTCGCGCTCCAGGCCGTCGGACTCGGCTGGTTCGCCTTGATCGTCTCGCCGGACGTGTCGTACGCGGCCCAGCTGCCCGCCCTGATCTTCAGCGGCATCGGCATGGGCCTCTACTTCGCCCCGGCCGCCGCCCTGGTCATGTCCAGCGTCCGCCCGTCCGAACAGGGCATCGCCTCCGGTGCCAACAACGCCCTCCGCGAGGTCGGCGGCGCCCTCGGTATCGCAGTCCTGGCCTCGGTCTTCTCGGCCCGGGGCGGCTACGAGTCCGCGCAGCGCTTCGTGGACGGCATCTCGCCCGCACTGTGGGTGGGCGCCGCGGTGGTCGGCGTGGGCGCGGTGGCCGCGGCCCTGCTGCCCCGCCGACGGCCGGTGACCGGAACCCCGGTCGCGGCCTCCGCCCCCTCACCCGCACTCGACGCCGTCGCCCACTGACGACTCCTGAGCCCCTGAGTCCGCTGACGACCACCGGACCCCGTGAACCCCTGAACCTCCTGAACCCCTGAGCCTCCTGAACCCTCTGAAGAGCGCACGGCGAGGGCCCCGTCCGACCGGCGGGGCCCTCGCCGTGTCCCGCGGGCCGGGCTCCCCCGTTCCTTCTCGTAGTGTTGAGCCCGTGCAGGTACTCCATGACGCCCCGCTCGCCCCGCTGACCACCTTCAGGCTCGGGGGGCCGGCCACCCGGCTGATCACCGCCACGACCGACGCCGAGGTGATCGCCGCCGTTCGCGAGGCCGACGACGCCGGTACGCCGCTCCTGGTGATCGGCGGCGGGTCCAACCTGGTCATCGGTGACAAGGGCTTCGCCGGGACCGCGCTGCGCGTCGCCACGCGCGGCTTCGAGCTCGACGGCGGGAGGCTGGAGCTGGCGGCGGGCGAGGTGTGGACCGACGCGGTGGCCCGCACCGTCGAGGCGGGACTCGCCGGGATCGAGTGCCTCGCCGGTGTCCCCGGTTCCGCGGGCGCGACACCGATCCAGAACGTGGGCGCGTACGGCCAGGAAGTGTCGTCGACCATCACCGAAGTGGTCGCGTACGACCGGGAAACGCGCGAGACGGTCACGCTGACGAACGCCGAGTGCGCCTTCTCCTACCGGCACAGCCGCTTCAAAGCCGACCCGGAGCGCCATGTCGTCCTCCGCGTCCGCTTCGAGCTGGAGGACGCCAAGGGTCTCAGCGCGCCTCTCAGGTACGCCGAGACGGCTCGCGCGCTGGGCGTGGAGCCCGGCGACCGTGTACCGCTCGCGGAGGCCCGGGAGACCGTCCTGAAGCTGCGCTCGGGCAAGGGAATGGTGCTCGATCCCGAGGACCACGACACCTGGTCGGCCGGGTCGTTCTTCACCAACCCGATTCTCACGGACGAGGAGTTCGCCGACTTCCACGCGCGCGTGGAGGAGCGGCTCGGCGCCGGGACCGTGCCGCCCGCCTACCCCGCGGGCGACGGTCACACCAAGACCTCCGCTGCCTGGCTGATCGACAAGTCGGGCTTCACCAAGGGCTACGGAAGCGGCCCCGCGCGGATCTCAGGCAAGCACACGCTGGCCCTCACCAACCGCGGCGGGGCCACCACCGAGGACCTCCTCGCGCTGGCCCGCGAGGTCGTCGACGGAGTACGTGACGCCTTCGGGATCACCCTGGTCAACGAGCCGGTGACGGTCGGGGTCCAGCTCTAGGACGAGCCCTCTCGCACGGCTCTAGTAGGCGACTCCCACCCCCTGTTTCACCGTTCCCGGGTCGTCGGTCATCGCCAGCATCGCGTGGGCCACGTCGGCGCGTCCGACGAACCTGCCGCCCAGCGGGAAGCCCCCGGCCACCGTCCGGTACGAACCGGTCAGCGGCTTGTCCTGGAGGCGCGGCGGGCGTACGGCCGTCCAGTCGGTGGCGCTGCGGCCCAACTCGGCCTCCATCTCCCGCAGATCGGCGTAGACGCTCTTCAGGAGGCCCGAGATCATGGTGCGGTGCGCATGGCGCGGTCGACGAGCGCGGCGCCCTCGGCGTCGGGACCGACCGGGGCCGCGCTCACCACCAGGAGCCGCCGTACCGACTCCGCCTCCATGGCGGCCAGTACCACTCGGGTCAGCCGGGCCGCGACCCCGGCGTCCTTGCGGCCGCGGGCGCCCAGCCCGGAGAGGACCGCGTCCCTGCCCGCGACGGCCGGGCGCAGGGGCCGCGGATCGGTGAGGTCGGCGCGGACCACCTCCAGGCTCGCGCCCGTGACGGTGAGCCGCGCGGGATCCCGTACGACGGCCGTGACCTGGTGGCCGGAGTTCAGCGCCTGCCGGACGATCTCCTGTCCGATGCCCCCTGTGGCACCGAAAACGGTGAGCTTCATGGCGTGCTCCCTGGTGTGGGCTGTTGTGGAGGAGCTCCTCGACGCCGCGCACGAGCTCATGCTCACCGTCGGCCTCGCCCGGACCACCACCAAGGAGATCGCCAAGGCGGCTGAGTGCTCCGAAGCGGCGCTCTACAAGTACTTCTCGAGCAAGGAGGAACTGTTCATCCGCGTCCTGGAGGAACGGCTCCCGACGCTCGGCCCCCTCCTGGGCAGGCTCACCGCCGAGCCGGGGAAGCACACCGTCGAGGAGAACCTCACGGAGATCGCCCGCCAGGCGGCCCTCTTCTACGAGCAGATCTTCCCGATCCTC
The DNA here is from genome assembly GCF_044751025.1 of Streptomyces sp. NPDC088747. Classification (NCBI taxonomy): domain Bacteria; kingdom Bacillati; phylum Actinomycetota; class Actinomycetes; order Kitasatosporales; family Streptomycetaceae; genus Streptomyces; species Streptomyces sp. NPDC088747. Next base: position 91,539 of record NZ_JBIVKZ010000026.1, on the reverse strand, counting down.
GCCTCCCTGTACGCGGAGACGCAGCTCAAGCGGCGCCACGAGGAGGCGATGCGTGCGATGGGCGCGGGGCCGCACATGCCCATCCGGGGGCTCACCGCCTATCTGCGCGCGGAACAGCGGGCAGGGCGCGTCCACCTCGGCGCGGACACCTCCGCGGCCGCTTCCCTGCTCCTCGGCGCCTGCGCCCAGCGGGCGTTCGCCTACGACATGACCGAGGACGGCAAGCCGCCGCCCCTGGACACCTTCGCCCCGTCGCTCGCCCGCACGCTCCTGCGGCGGCATCTCCGTCGCCCAGGGCCCCTACTGAGCGGCGGGTCCGCCCCTCGGGCCGGTCAGGCGGGCGGGCTGCTGAGCCACTCGTCGACTCCTGCCAGGAGCTTGTCGCGCTCGGAGTCGGGAGCGGCGGAGGCCCGGATCGACTGACGGGCCAGCTCGGCCAGTTCGGGATCGGTGAACCCGTGGTACTGGCGGGCGATCTCGTACTGCGCCGCGAGGCGGGATCCGAAGAGCAGGGGGTCGTCGGCGCCGAGCGCCATGGGGACCCCGGCTTCGAAGAGCTTGCGCAGGGGGACGTCCTCCGGCTTCTCGTACACCCCCAGGGCGACGTTCGAGGCCGGGCACACCTCGCAGGTCACCTGGCGGTCCGCGAGGCGCTTCATGAGCCGGGGGTCCTCGGCGGCGCGCACCCCGTGGCCGATCCGGGAGGCGTGCAGGTCGTCCAGGCAGTCGCGGACCGAGGCCGGCCCCGTCAGTTCGCCGCCGTGCGGCGCGGCCAGCAGACCGCCCTCACGCGCGATCTCGAAGGCCCGGTCGAAGTCCCGGGCCATGCCCCGCCGTTCGTCGTTGGAGAGCCCGAATCCGACGATCCCCCGGTCCGCGTACCGCACGGCCAGGCGGGCCAGCGTACGGGCGTCCAGCGGGTGCTTCATCCGGTTCGCGGCCACCAGGACCCGCATTCCGAGCCCGGTCTCCCGCGCGGCCGAGTCCACCGCGTCCAGGATGACCTCCAGGGCCGGGATCAGGCCGCCCAGCCGGGGCGCGTACGACGTCGGGTCGACCTGGATCTCCAGCCACCCGGAGCCGTCCTTCACGTCCTCCTCGGCGGCCTCGCGCACCAGCCGCCGGATGTCCTCGGGCTCTCTCAGGCACGACCGCGCGGCGTCGTACAGCCGCTGGAAGCGGAACCATCCGCGCTCGTCGGTCGCCCGCAGCTTCGGCGGTTCACCGCTGGTCAGGGCGTCGGGCAGCCGCACGCCGTACTTGTCGGCCAGCTCCAGCAGGGTCGTGGACCGCATCGACCCGGTGAAGTGCAGGTGCAGATGGGCTTTCGGCAGTTCACTCACATCACGTACGCGCTCCATCCCAGGATCTTGCCGCACGTGGATGACGTGCCGGTAGCGCTTTCCCTGATCGTGGGCTTGTCCGAACAGAATCCCTAACGAAGAAACGGGGCACCCGCTCCGAAAAGCAGGTGCCCCGCGCGCGTGGAGTTACGGAAACGTCAGCCCGTGGCCTCCGCCAGCAGCTTCTGGAGACGCGAGACGCCCTCGACGAGGTCGTCGTCACCCAGCGCGTACGACAGACGCAGATACCCCGGGGTGCCGAAGGCCTCGCCCGGTACCACCGCGACCTCGGCCTCCTCCAGGATGAGCGCTGCCAGCTCGACCGTGTCCTGGGGGCGCCTGCCGCGGATCTCCTTGCCGAGCAGCGCCTTCACCGAGGGGTACGCGTAGAAGGCGCCCTCCGGCTCGGGGCACAGCACGCCGTCGATCTCGTTCAGCATGCGCACGATGGTCTTGCGGCGGCGGTCGAAGGCCTCCCGCATCTTCTCGACGGCCGTCAGGTCGCCCGAGACGGCGGCGAGCGCGGCGACCTGCGCGACGTTGGAGACGTTGGACGTGGCGTGCGACTGGAGGTTGGTCGCGGCCTTGACGACGTCCTTGGGGCCGATCACCCAGCCGACCCGCCAGCCGGTCATGGCGTACGTCTTGGCGACGCCGTTCACGACGATGCACTTGTCGCGCAGCTCGGGCACCACGACGGGCAGGGAGTGGAACTCCGCGTCGCCGTAGACCAGGTGCTCGTAGATCTCGTCGGTCAGGACCCACAGGCCCTTGTCGGCGGCCCAGCGGCCGATCTCCTCGATCTGCTCGCGGGTGTAGACCGCGCCCGTCGGGTTGGAGGGGGAGACGAAGAGCAGCACCTTGGTGTTCTCGGAGCGGGCGGCCTCCAGCTGCTCGACCGAGACGCGGTAGCCGGTGGTCTCGTCGGCGACGACGTCCACCGGGACACCGCCGGCGAGACGGATCGACTCCGGGTAGGTCGTCCAGTACGGAGCCGGGACGATGACCTCGTCGCCCGGGTCGAGGATCGCGGCGAAGGCCTCGTAGATGGCCTGCTTGCCGCCGTTGGTGACCAGGACCTGCGCGGCCTCCACCTCGTAGCCGGAGTCGCGCAGGGTCTTCGCGGCGATCGCGGCCTTCAGCTCGGGCAGGCCGCCGGCCGGGGTGTAGCGGTGGTACTTCGGGTTCGAGCAGGCCTCGATGGCGGCCTGGACGATGTAGTCCGGGGTGGGGAAGTCCGGTTCACCGGCGCCGAAGCCGATCACCGGCCGCCCCGCGGCCTTGAGGGCCTTGGCCTTGGCGTCCACGGCGAGAGTGGCGGACTCGGAGATCGCGCCGACTCGGGCGGAGACCCGGCGCTCGGTGGGAGGGGTTGCAGCGCTCATGCCCCCCATCGTTTCAGACCCGAAACCTCCCCGGCACGCGGGTTTCACGTACTGAACAAGGACTGAACAACCGTCCGGATCCGGGCGGTGGGCTGGACGATCTTCCGGGACCAAAGCCCGTACGGACACTTTCTGTTCGACGACCGGCTCAGGAGCACGTACACTCTCTCCTCGTTGGCCTTCACCGGCCGCACTCACCCGGTGCACACCGAGCACCCGGGCGGATGCGGTACGTTGGGGGGAAATCAAAGGGTCGTAGCTCAATTGGTAGAGCACTGGTCTCCAAAACCAGCGGTTGGGGGTTCAAGTCCCTCCGGCCCTGCTACACAATCCTTCGCCAGGATGTGTGTGCAAGTACGTACTGCAATGCACCGCCGTGCGGCCTGGCCGGGCGCGGCACGGCCACGACCCGGAATCAGGTGAGGACGAGTGACGGACGCCGTGGGCTCCATCGACATGCCTGATGCCGAGGCACCGGAGTCCAACAAGAAGGCTCGCAAGGGCGGCAAGCGTGGCAAGAAGGGCCCTCTGCGGCGCCTCGCCACTTTCTACCGCCAGATCGTCGCTGAACTCCGCAAGGTCGTATGGCCGACGCGCAACCAGCTGACGACGTACACCTCAGTGGTCATTGTCTTCGTGGTCATCATGATCGCCCTGGTGACTCTGATTGACTACGGACTCGACCACGCCGCCAAATACGTATTTGGCTGAGCCAAACGCGAAGGGCGCCGGGACCGGCGCCCCTTTCGCGTGTTCCACCCCCATGTATCCAGGAAGAAGCAGCCACCGTGTCTGACCCGAACCTGAACGACGCCATCGAGTCGGTCGAGTCCGCTGAGGACGAGCTCGACATCGTGGAGGGCGCGGACACCGCTGACACCGAGAACTCTGACGAGGTCGAGGCTGCCGACGCCGCCGCGGGCGAGCCCGCCGAAGAGGCGGCCCTGCACGTCGAGGACGAGTCCGGTGAGGACCTCGCCGACCAGGACGTTCCGGACGAGGCCCTCGCGGTCGAGGACGCGGAAGCCGACGCGGAGGCAGAAGAAGAGGCCGAGCCCGTCGACCCCGTCACCGCGCTGCGCGACGAACTGCGCGCGCTCCCCGGCGAGTGGTACGTCATCCACACGTACGCCGGTTACGAGAACCGCGTGAAGACCAACCTCGAACAGCGTGCCGTCTCGCTGAACGTGGAGGACTTCATCTTCCAGGCCGAGGTGCCGCAGGAAGAGGTCGCGCAGATCAAGAACGGCGAGCGCAAGACCGTCCGGCAGAACAAGCTTCCCGGCTACGTGCTGGTGCGCATGGACCTGACGAACGAGTCCTGGGGCGTCGTCCGCAACACCCCCGGCGTCACCGGCTTCGTGGGCAACGCCTACGACCCGTACCCGCTGACCCTGGACGAGATCGTCAAGATGCTCGCCCCGGAGGCCGAGGAGAAGGCCGCCCGTGAGGCCGCCGAGGCCGAGGGCAGGCCGGCTCCGGCCCGCAAGCTCGAAGTCCAGGTGCTCGACTTCGAGGTCGGCGACTCGGTCACCGTCACCGACGGCCCGTTCGCCACGCTCCAGGCGACCATCAACGAGATCAACGCCGACTCGAAGAAGGTCAAGGGCCTTGTCGAGATCTTCGGCCGCGAGACTCCGGTCGAGCTCTCCTTCGACCAGATCCAGAAGAACTGACACCTTCTGGACGTACGTCTTCCGAACAGGTCAGACGGGCTCTCGTAGCCGGTCTGACCTGCTCGGTTTTTGGCCGCGCGAGGATACCCGTTATCGTTGTGCGGTATGCCTCCATCCGAGTCGGAGTCCTTGGCCCGCTTGGAGGCAGCCGTCCGGGCCTGTCTCGGACGTAGGTAGGCGAAAACGAAAGAGGACCCGGAATGCCTCCCAAGAAGAAGAAGGTCACGGGGCTTATCAAGCTCCAGATCCAGGCCGGCGCCGCCAACCCGGCTCCGCCGGTGGGCCCCGCGCTGGGCCAGCACGGCGTCAACATCATGGAGTTCTGCAAGGCCTACAACGCGGCGACCGAGTCGCAGCGTGGCTGGGTGATCCCGGTGGAGATCACGGTCTACGAGGACCGCTCCTTCACCTTCATCACCAAGACTCCGCCGGCCGCCAAGATGATCCTCAAGGCCGCGGGTGTCGAGAAGGGCTCCGGCGAGCCGCACAAGACCAAGGTCGCCAAGATCACCCAGGCGCAGGTCCGTGAGATCGCCACGACCAAGCTCCCCGACCTGAACGCCAACGACCTGGACGCCGCGTCGAAGATCATCGCCGGCACCGCCCGCTCCATGGGCATCACGGTCGAGGGCTGACACCCACCTTCGTAGGAATCATGCGGCCTCGGCCGCACGTGGCAGGGCCTGCTCGGTCCGCACCACGACTCCTCAGAACACATCAGGAGAAGCAGTGAGCAAGCGCAGCAAGTCTCTCCGCGCTGCGGACGCCAAGGTCGACCGGGAGAAGTTCTACGCCCCGCTCGAGGCCGTCCGTCTCGCCAAGGAGACCTCCACCTCGAAGTTCGACGGCACCGTCGAGGTCGCCTTCCGTCTGGGTGTCGACCCGCGCAAGGCCGACCAGATGGTCCGTGGCACCGTGAACCTCCCGCACGGCACCGGTAAGACCGCCCGGGTCCTGGTCTTCGCGACCGGTGACCGTGCCGAGGCCGCACTCGCCGCGGGCGCCGACATCGTCGGCTCCGACGAGCTCATCGACGAGGTTTCGAAGGGCCGTCTGGACTTCGACGCCGTCGTCGCCACCCCGGACCTCATGGGCAAGGTCGGCCGCCTCGGCCGAGTCCTCGGCCCGCGTGGTCTGATGCCGAACCCGAAGACCGGCACCGTGACCCCGGACGTGGCCAAGGCCGTGACCGAGATCAAGGGCGGCAAGATCGAGTTCCGCGTCGACAAGCACTCGAACCTGCACTTCATCATCGGCAAGACCTCGTTCGACGAGACCCAGCTGGTGGAGAACTACGGCGCCGCGCTCGACGAGATCCTTCGTCTGAAGCCGTCGGCCGCCAAGGGTCGTTACATCAAGAAGGCCGCGATCAGCACCACGATCGGCCCCGGCATTCCGCTCGACCCGAACCGCACCCGCAACCTCCTCGTCGAGGAGGACCCGGCCGCCGTCTGAGCCTCCCGCTCACCCGGTGACCGCGTCGCGCACGCGTAGCTGACACGGGCCCCGCACCTTCCGAGGTGCGGGGCCCGCCGCCGTTCGCGGCGATACCCCTGCCGGTTGTCGTGCCCCGGAGTTAGCTTGGACCCCACGGGGCGCACAAGGGGGGCACGGACGATGTACAGACTGGCGGGACGAGGGATGGTCCCGACCGCGGTGCTGGCCGCGCTGGCCACGGTCGCGGCCTGTGGTTTCTGGGCGGACTCGGACAGCCGCGCCGGGGAGCCCGCCGGAGGGAGCGGACACCCCGACGCCCGCTCGGTGGCGGCGCTGCGGGCCGCCGAGAAGGCCACCGGCAGGGCCGGCTCCGCCAGGATCACCTCCACCTCGGTGATGGGCGACCTGCTCGCCATGAGGACGGACGGCGCCCTCGGCTGGGCCGGCGCGGCCACGGGCAGGCTCAGGCTCACCTACACCGGCGGTCAACTGGCCGAGACCATGCGGAAGTTGAACAGCTCCCCGATGGAGGCCCGGCTGCTGCCCGACGCCTACTACGCGAAGGTCGGTGACGAGTTCGCCGCCCGGATCCACGGCAAGCACTGGATCAGGTACGACTACGACGACCTGGCGAGCCTGCCCGGGGGCTCGGGGACGTATCTGAAGGAGCAGCTCGCGAACACCGCCCCGATCCCACCTGTCAAGCTCCTGCTGGTCTCCCGTGACGTCCACAGGGTCGGCGAGGAGGAGGTGCGCGGGGAGCGGACCACGCACTACTCAGGCACGGTGGACGTGGCCGACCTCAAGGACACCGACGCCCTCAAGGCCCAGCTGGAACAGGCCGGCGTCACCACGGAGACGGTCGACGTCTGGGTCAACGGCGACGACCTGCTGGTCAAGAAGGTCGAGAAGGGCGAGCTGGCCACCGGCTCGATGTCCTCCACGGCGTACTACAGCGACTACGGCGTGCGGGTCCCGGCCCAGGAGCCCCCGGCCGGCGACACCGCGGACTTCCAGGAGCTGATGAAGTCGCAGGGGGCCACCTCGTGAGCGTCCGCGAGAGGCCGCCGCGGGTGTCGCGAGAGCCGCTCATGGGCGGATTTGCCTGACGCGCGACCGTTCACGTACTCTTCCGAGGAAGCCAAAGACCGCTGGTCGTTGTCTTGTGCTCGTCAGAGGACAGGGTGACCGAAGGATCCGCTGAAACTGCGGACGACCCGCGTAGGTGACTGTGGACATGCTCCTGGAGTTCTCCGGAATTCTGGTCGAGCTACGCCCCGTGCGCCTGCGCCGGGGCGTTTCGTTTTCCTCAGCCCCTTCTGAGCGGTCCTCATCACCCGGAAGGAGGCCACGCTTATGGCAAGGCCCGACAAGGCTGCCGCGGTAGCCGAGCTCGCGGACCAGTTCCGTAGCTCGAACGCCGCTGTGCTGACCGAGTACCGGGGTCTCACCGTGGCGCAGCTCAAGACGCTGCGTCGTTCGCTCGGTGAAGACGCCCAGTACGCCGTGGTGAAGAACACGCTGACCAAGATCGCGGCCAACGAGGCCGGGATCTCCACGCTCGACGACCTGTTCAATGGTCCGACGGCGGTCGCCTTCATCACCGGTGACCCGGTGACGTCGGCGAAGGGTCTTCGTGACTTCGCCAAGGACAACCCGAACCTCGTCATCAAGGGCGGTGTCCTTGACGGCAAGGCGCTGTCCGCCGACGAGATCAAGAAGCTTGCGGACCTCGAGTCCCGCGAGGTTCTGCTCGCCAAGCTGGCGGGCGCCATGAAGGGCAAGCAGTCGCAGGCTGCCTCGCTCTTCCAGGCGCTTCCGTCGAAGTTCGTCCGCACCGCGGAGGCGCTTCGCGTCAAGCTGGCCGACGAGCAGGGCGGTGCCGAGTAATTCGGCTCGCGCGTTGACCGCCGCCTGAGGCGACGGTCGTAGCGGGCCGAACGTACGCCCGCCTCACCAGTACATACCGGCACCTGCCGAATTAGTGGAAGGACGCCATCATGGCGAAGCTGTCCCAGGAAGAGCTGCTCGCGCAGTTCGAGAACCTCACCCTCATCGAGCTTGCCGAGTTCGTGAAGGCGTTCGAGGAGAAGTTCGACGTCACCGCCGCCGCCGCGGTCGCCGTTGCCGGCCCCGCCGGCCCGGGCGCCGTTGCCGAGGTCGCTGAGGAGCAGGACGAGTTCGACGTCATCCTCACGGGTGCCGGCGAGAAGAAGATCCAGGTCATCAAGGTCGTGCGTGAGCTGACCTCGCTGGGTCTGAAGGAGGCCAAGGACCTCGTCGACGGCGCTCCGAAGCCGGTCCTCGAGAAGGTCGCCAAGGAGGCCGCCGAGAAGGCTGCCGAGTCCCTCAAGGGCGCCGGCGCCTCCGTCGAGGTCAAGTGACCCGACGAGTCCGCCCGGACTCTCCCGCGTGCTGACACAGCCGCTGAAGTAGCGCTGTAACGCTGACGCACCGAAGAGCGATCACCCAACTGGGTGGTCGCTCTTCGGCGTTCCGGGGGTCGGGCGGCGGCTGCCTTGCGCTGGAGTTCGCGACGAGTAAGGTGATCTTCGTTGTGCCTCCGGCCGCCCCAGTGACGGGCTGCAAGACGGGCTGTACGTGACAATCGCTGCACTCGGTTTGGGCATGGGGGGCCTTGACGAACCGCACGCAGCGCGCAATTCTCAGGACGCGTCGTCACAACGATCCGGATCCGAGGCATGGATCGGTGGCGAAGAGGGCAGTATCGATGTGCATTGAGGGCGTGGCTTGCCGCAGGTGTTGAGAACAACGAGGGTCTCAAAAAACCGGGACTGGACATCAGTGGGCCTAGTGGCTACACTGACCCTTTGCGCTGCCTGTTAGCTGCCTCCTGCCCGTCACCAGGGGCATACCCGTGTATGAGCACTGACGATTGGATCGTCCCTGACCTGGCCTTTTGGCCGATCCGGGAACGCCTCAATGCTGTGCCCGACATGGGACCGGTACGCGCGTAGTGAGTCCGAGCCCTCGGAAGGACCCCCTCTTGGCCGCCTCGCGCACTGCCTCGACCGCGAATACGAACAACGGCGCCAGCACCGCCCCGCTGCGCATTTCCTTTGCAAAGATCAAGGAGCCCCTCGAGGTTCCGAACCTTCTTGCGCTGCAGACCGAGAGCTTCGACTGGCTGCTCGGCAACGCATCGTGGAAGGCTCGTGTCGAGGCGGCTCTGGACAGTGGACAGGACGTCCCCACCAAGTCCGGTCTGGAGGAGATCTTCGAGGAGATCTCTCCGATCGAGGACTTCTCCGGGTCGATGTCCCTGACGTTCCGCGACCACCGCTTCGAGCCCCCGAAGAACTCGATCGACGAGTGCAAGGACCGTGACTTCACGTACTCCGCGCCGCTCTTCGTCACCGCCGAGTTCACCAACAACGAGACCGGCGAGATCAAGTCCCAGACGGTCTTCATGGGCGACTTCCCGCTCATGACCAACAAGGGCACCTTCGTCATCAACGGCACCGAGCGTGTCGTCGTGACGCAGCTGGTCCGTTCGCCGGGCGTCTACTTCGACTCCTCCATCGACAAGACGTCCGACAAGGACATCTTCTCGGTCAAGGTCATCCCGTCCCGGGGTGCCTGGCTGGAGATGGAGATCGACAAGCGCGACATGGTCGGTGTCCGCATCGACCGCAAGCGCAAGCAGTCCGTCACCGTTCTCCTGAAGGCTCTCGGCTGGACGACCGAGCAGATCCTCGAGGAGTTCGGCGAGTACGAGTCCATGCGCGCCACCCTGGAGAAGGACCACACCCAGGGCCAGGACGACGCGCTGCTCGACATCTACCGCAAGCTGCGTCCGGGCGAGCCGCCGACCCGTGAGGCCGCGCAGACGCTGCTCGAGAACCTCTACTTCAACCCGAAGCGCTACGACCTGGCCAACGTCGGCCGTTACAAGGTCAACAAGAAGCTGGGCGGCGAAGCCCCGCTGGACGCCGGGATCCTGACCGTCGAGGACATCATCGAGACGATCAAGTACCTGGTGAAGCTGCACGCCGGTGAGACCGAGACCGTCGGCCCCAACGGCACCTCGATCGTCGTCGAGACCGACGACATCGACCACTTCGGCAACCGTCGTCTGCGCAACGTCGGCGAGCTCATCCAGAACCAGGTCCGCACGGGTCTGGCTCGTATGGAGCGCGTCGTCCGCGAGCGCATGACGACTCAGGACGTCGAGGCGATCACGCCGCAGACCCTGATCAACATCCGGCCGGTCGTCGCCTCCATCAAGGAGTTCTTCGGCACCAGCCAGCTGTCGCAGTTCATGGACCAGAACAACCCGCTGTCGGGCCTCACGCACAAGCGCCGTCTGAACGCGCTGGGCCCCGGTGGTCTGTCCCGTGAGCGGGCCGGCTTCGAGGTCCGTGACGTACACCCGTCGCACTACGGCCGCATGTGTCCGATCGAGACCCCCGAAGGCCCGAACATCGGCCTGATCGGCTCGCTCGCCTCCTACGGCCGGATCAACGCGTTCGGTTTCGTCGAGACCCCGTACCGCAAGGTCACCGGTGGTGTCGTCACCGACGACGTCGACTACCTCACGGCTGACGAAGAGGACCGATTCGTCATCGCGCAGGCCAACGCGCCGCTCACCGAAGAGCTTCGGTTCGAGGAGTCCCGCGTGCTGGTCCGCCGTCGTGGCGGAGAGGTCGACTACGTCCCCGGTGACGACGTCGACTACATGGACGTCTCGCCGCGCCAGATGGTGTCGGTCGCGACCGCCATGATCCCGTTCCTCGAGCACGACGACGCCAACCGTGCCCTGATGGGCGCGAACATGATGCGTCAGGCCGTGCCGCTCATCAAGTCCGAGGCGCCGCTGGTCGGCACCGGCATGGAGTACCGCTGCGCGGTCGACGCCGGTGACGTCCTGAAGTCGGAGAAGGACGGTGTGGTCCAGGAGGTCTCCGCGGACTACATCACCACCGCCAACGACGACGGCACGTACACCACGTACCGCCTCGCGAAGTTCTCCCGCTCCAACCAGGGCACCTCGGTCAACCAGAAGGTCGTCGTCGACGAGGGCGACCGGGTCGTCGCCAGCCAGGTGCTGGCCGACGGTCCGGCGACCGAGAACGGCGAGATGGCGCTCGGCAAGAACCTGCTCGTGGCGTTCATGCCGTGGGAGGGTCACAACTACGAGGACGCGATCATCCTGTCGCAGCGCCTCGTGCAGGACGACGTCCTCTCCTCGATCCACATCGAGGAGCACGAGGTCGACGCCCGTGACACCAAGCTCGGCCCCGAGGAGATCACCCGGGACATCCCGAACGTCTCCGAGGAGGTCCTCGCCGACCTCGACGAGCGCGGCATCATCCGTATCGGTGCCGAGGTCGTCGCCGGTGACATCCTCGTCGGCAAGGTCACGCCCAAGGGTGAGACCGAGCTGACCCCCGAGGAGCGCCTGCTCCGCGCGATCTTCGGTGAGAAGGCGCGCGAGGTGCGCGACACCTCGCTGAAGGTGCCGCACGGCGAGATCGGCAAGGTCATCGGCGTCCGCGTCTTCGACCGTGAAGAGGGCGACGAGCTGCCGCCGGGCGTGAACCAGCTGGTTCGTGTCTACGTGGCGCAGAAGCGCAAGATCACGGACGGTGACAAGCTCGCCGGCCGGCACGGCAACAAGGGCGTCATCTCGAAGATCCTGCCGATCGAGGACATGCCGTTCCTGGAGGACGGCACCCCGGTCGACATCATCCTCAACCCCCTCGGTGTCCCGTCCCGAATGAACCCGGGACAGGTCCTGGAGATCCACCTCGGCTGGCTCGCCAGCCGCGGCTGGGACGTCTCCGGGCTCGGCGAGGACTGGGCGCAGCGCCTCCAGGCCATCGGCGCCGACCAGGTCGCTCCGGGTACCAACGTCGCCACCCCCGTCTTCGACGGTGCGCGTGAGGACGAGCTCGCGGGCCTGCTCCAGCACACCATCCCGAACCGCGACGGCGACCGCATGGTGCTGCCGACCGGTAAGGCGCGGATGTTCGACGGCCGCTCCGGCGAGCCGTTCCCGGAGCCGGTCTCGGTCGGCTACATGTACATCCTCAAGCTCCACCACCTGGTCGACGACAAGCTGCACGCGCGTTCGACCGGTCCGTACTCGATGATCACCCAGCAGCCGCTGGGTGGTAAGGCCCAGTTCGGTGGCCAGCGCTTCGGTGAGATGGAGGTGTGGGCGCTTGAGGCTTATGGCGCCGCGTACGCCCTCCAGGAACTGCTGACCATCAAGTCCGACGACGTGACCGGCCGCGTGAAGGTCTACGAGGCCATCGTCAAGGGCGAGAACATCCCAGAGCCCGGCATCCCCGAGTCCTTCAAGGTGCTCATCAAGGAGATGCAGTCCCTGTGCCTCAACGTGGAGGTGCTGTCCTCGGACGGCATGTCCATCGAGATGCGCGACACCGACGAGGACGTCTTCCGCGCGGCGGAGGAGCTCGGCATCGACCTGTCCCGGCGCGAGCCGAGCAGCGTCGAAGAGGTCTGACGGGAGTCCGGAGACCTGTACTCACAGGTCTCCGGCCCCAGGACCCCCGAATCAGACCTTTAAGACTTACAACCCTGAGAGGGATTGACGCATAGTGCTCGACGTCAACTTCTTCGATGAGCTCCGGATCGGTCTGGCCACCGCTGACGACATCCGTCAGTGGAGCCACGGCGAGGTCAAGAAGCCCGAGACCATCAACTACCGCACCCTCAAGCCCGAAAAGGACGGACTCTTCTGCGAGAAGATCTTCGGTCCGACCCGGGACTGGGAGTGCTACTGCGGTAAGTACAAGCGTGTCCGCTTCAAGGGCATCATCTGCGAGCGCTGCGGCGTCGAGGTCACTCGCGCCAAGGTGCGTCGTGAGCGGATGGGCCACATCGAACTGGCCGCGCCCGTCACCCACATCTGGTACTTCAAGGGCGTTCCGTCGCGTCTTGGCTACCTGCTCGACCTCGCTCCGAAGGACCTGGAGAAGGTCATCTACTTCGCGGCGTACATGATCACGTACGTCGACGACGAGCGCCGTACGCGTGACCTGCCCTCGCTGGAGGCGCACGTCTCCGTCGAGCGTCAGCAGGTCGAGAACCGTCGCGACGCCGACCTGGAGTCCCGCGCCAAGAAGCTCGAGGGCGACCTGGCCGAGCTGGAGGCCGAGGGCGCCAAGGCCGACGTACGCCGCAAGGTGCGCGAAGGTGCCGAGCGTGAGATGAAGCAGCTGCGTGACCGTGCGCAGCGCGAGATCGACCGTCTCGACGAGGTGTGGACCCGGTTCAAGAACCTCAAGGTCCAGGACCTGGAGGGCGACGAGCTCCTCTACCGCGAGCTGCGTGACCGCTTCGGCACGTACTTCGACGGTTCGATGGGTGCCGCGGCGCTGCAGAAGCGTCTGGAGTCCTTCGACCTGAACGAAGAGGCCGAGCGGCTTCGCGAGATCATCCGCACCGGCAAGGGCCAGAAGAAGACCCGTGCGCTCAAGCGCCTCAAGGTCGTCTCCGCGTTCCTGCAGACCAGCAACAGCCCCAAGGGCATGGTGCTCGACTGCGTGCCGGTCATCCCGCCGGACCTGCGTCCGATGGTGCAGCTGGACGGTGGCCGCTTCGCGACCTCCGACCTGAACGACCTGTACCGCCGCGTGATCAACCGCAACAACCGTCTGAAGCGACTTCTCGACCTCGGCGCCCCCGAGATCATCGTGAACAACGAGAAGCGCATGCTTCAGGAGGCCGTCGACGCGCTGTTCGACAACGGTCGTCGTGGCCGTCCGGTCACCGGTCCCGGCAACCGCCCGCTGAAGTCCCTGAGCGACATGCTCAAGGGCAAGCAGGGTCGTTTCCGTCAGAACCTGCTCGGCAAGCGTGTGGACTACTCCGCGCGTTCCGTGATCGTCGTCGGTCCGCAGCTGAAGCTGCACCAGTGCGGTCTGCCGAAGGCCATGGCGCTGGAGCTCTTCAAGCCGTTCGTGATGAAGCGCCTGGTGGACCTGAACCACGCGCAGAACATCAAGAGCGCCAAGCGCATGGTCGAGCGCGGCCGCACGGTCGTGTACGACGTCCTGGAAGAGGTCATCGCCGAGCACCCGGTTCTGCTGAACCGTGCGCCGACGCTGCACCGCCTCGGCATCCAGGCCTTCGAGCCGCAGCTGGTCGAGGGCAAGGCCATCCAGATCCACCCGCTCGTCTGCACCGCGTTCAACGCGGACTTCGACGGTGACCAGATGGCCGTGCACCTGCCGCTCTCCGCGGAGGCGCAGGCCGAGGCCCGCATCCTGATGCTGTCCTCGAACAACATCCTGAAGCCGGCCGACGGCCGCCCGGTCACGATGCCGACCCAGGACATGGTCCTCGGTCTGTTCTTCCTGACCACGGACGGCGAGCTGCGTGACGTCAAGGGCGAGGGCCGGTCCTTCGGCTCCACGGCCGAGGCGATCATGGCGTTCGACGCCGGCGAGCTCGCGCTCCAGTCGGCCATCGACATCCGCTTCCCGGTGGGCACCATCCCGCCGCGTGGCTGGGTGCCGCCGGTCCGCGAGGAGGGCGAGTCGGAGTGGCAGCAGGGAGACGTCTTCCGTCTCCGTACGACGCTGGGCCGCGCGCTCTTCAACGAGCTGCTGCCCGAGGACTACCCGTTCGTCGACTACTCGGTGGGCAAGAAGCAGCTCTCCGAGATCGTCAACGACCTGGCCGAGCGCTACCCCAAGGTCATCGTGGCGGCGACGCTCGACAACCTGAAGGCGGCCGGCTTCTTCTGGGCGACCCGCTCCGGCGTCACCGTGGCCATCTCCGACATCGTCGTTCCCGAGGCGAAGAAGGAGATCGTCAAGGGCTTCGAGGCGCAGGACGAGAAGGTCCAGAAGCAGTACGAGCGCGGTCTGATCACCAAGGACGAGCGCACTCAGGAGCTCATCGCGATCTGGACCAAGGCGACCAACGAGGTTGCCGAGGCGATGAACGCGAACTTCCCGAAGACGAACCCCATCTTCATGATGGTCGACTCGGGTGCCCGAGGAAACATGATGCAGATGCGTCAGATCGCCGGTATGCGCGGTCTGGTGTCGAACGCCAAGAACGAGACGATCCCGCGCCCCATCAAGGCCTCCTTCCGTGAAGGCCTGTCGGTGCTCGAGTACTTCATCTCGACCCACGGTGCTCGTAAGGGTCTCGCCGACACCGCCCTGCGTACCGCCGACTCGGGTTACCTCACCCGTCGTCTGGTGGACGTCTCGCAGGACGTCATCATCCGCGAGGAGGACTGCGGCACCGACCGCGGCCTCAAGCTGCACATCGCGGAGCGTGGCGCGGACGGCGTGCTGCGCAAGGCGGACAACGTCGAGACCAGCGTGTACGCACGTGCGCTGGCCGAGGACATCGTCGTCGACGGAGTGGTGCTGGCCCCGGCCAACACCGACCTGGGCGACGTCCTCATCGACGAGCTCGTCAAGCACGGCATCGAGGAGGTCAAGACCCGCTCGGTCCTGACCTGCGAGTCCGCCGTCGGCACCTGCGCCATGTGCTACGGCCGTTCGCTGGCCACCGGCAAGCTGGTCGACATCGGTGAGGCGGTCGGCATCATCGCCGCCCAGTCCATCGGTGAGCCCGGCACGCAGCTGACGATGCGTACCTTCCACACCGGTGGTGTGGCCGGTGACGACATCACCCAGGGTCTGCCCCGTGTCGTCGAGCTCTTCGAGGCTCGTACGCCCAAGGGTGTCGCCCCGATCTCGGAGGCGGCCGGCCGCATCCGTATCGAGGAGACCGAGAAGACCAAGAAGATCGTCGTCACCCCGGACGACGGCAGCGACGAGACGGCGTTCCCGATCTCGAAGCGTGCCAAGGTCATGGTGCGCGAGGGTGACCACGTCGAGGTGGGCCAGAAGCTCACCTTCGGTGCCACCAACCCGCACGACGTGCTGCGGATCCTCGGTCAGCGCGCGGTCCAGGTCCACCTGGTCGGCGAGGTCCAGAAGGTCTACAACTCGCAGGGTGTGTCGATCCACGACAAGCACATCGAGATCATCATCCGGCAGATGCTGCGCCGTGTGACGATCATCGAGTCGGGCGACGCGGAGCTGCTGCCCGGCGAGCTGGTCGAGCGTTCGAAGTTCGAGACCGAGAACCGTCGTGTGGTCCAGGAGAGCGGTCAGCCCGCCTCCGGTCGTCCGCAGCTGATGGGTATCACCAAGGCCTCGCTCGCCACCGAGTCGTGGCTGTCGGCGGCGTCCTTCCAGGAGACGACCAGGGTTCTGACGGACGCGGCGATCAACGCCAAGTCCGACTCCCTGATCGGCCTCAAGGAGAACGTCATCATCGGTAAGCTCATCCCGGCCGGTACGGGTCTGTCCCGCTACCGAAACATCCGGGTCGAGCCGACCGAGGAAGCCAAGGCCGCGATGTACTCGGCCGTCGGCTACGACGACATCGACTACTCGCCGTTCGGCACGGGCTCCGGCCAGGCCGTTCCGCTGGAGGACTACGACTACGGTCCGTACAACCAGTAAGGCGTACGTCTGCTGAAGGGCGGCCACCCCGTTTCGTACGGGGTGGCCGCCCTTCGGCGTGTCATCGGCGGGTGCAGGGCTTGTACGGGCCCTTCAGCGCCGCTCAGGGGTGCTCGGCTCGGTCGGGCTAGGGAATCCCCAGTTCGAACATCACATAGTGCGCGTACCACCCGGAGGCCACCGCCGCCGTCGTGAAGAACACGATCAGGCTCGGCAGTTTCAGGCGGCTCATCGCGGCGGCCGGGGCGAGGAGCAGTGGGAAGCAGGGGAGCAGGTAGCGCGCGGTGTTGCCGAACATCTGCTGGGTGCCGAGCACGGAGACGAGCCCGGCCAGCGTGTAGGCGACCAGTACCAGCGGCGGGCGCTTGCGCAGCATCAGCGCGATGAGGAACGGCAGGGCCAGGACGAGCTGTACGCCGATCAGGTCGGGGACGGTGAAGGCGAACATGTAGTCGTGCTTGCCGATCGCGGTGTTGCGCAGGACGTCGTAGGTGTAGTGGCCGAAGTCGAAGTAGTGCGCCCAGCCCTCCTTCTGGAGGGTGAAGTAGGCGGTGAGGTCGCCCATGCTGACGCCGACCCAGGTGATGTAGGTGAGCAGGCCGAGCGGTGCGGCGAACATGGCGTACGCGGGGCCCGCGATTCCGTGTTCCCGTCTGCTCTCGCGGCGGGCGAGTGTCACCAGCGCGGCCAGTCCCACGGCGCCGATGAGCGCGGCGGAGGTCGGCCTGTTGAGGCCGGCGGCGAAGGCGAGCAGTCCGGCGGCCACCCACTGGCGCTTCATCACGCAGTAGCAGCACCAGGAGGCGATGGCCACGAACAGGGACTCGGAGTAGATCGCCCACTCGGCGCCGGCGCCGGGCGCGACGGCCCACAGTCCGGCGGCGATCGTGCCGGCACGGGCACCGGCGAGCAGCGAGATCACGGCGTAGACGCCGGCCGCGGCGACGAACGAGGCCAGGATTGATACGAGCATCCCGGCTCCGAACAGGCCGAGGCCCGTGATCTCGGACACCGACCGGATCAGCGCCGGGTAGAGGGGGAAGTAGGCGACGGAGTTCTGCTTGACGGTGAACATGCCGCCGGGGGCGAGCCGTTCGAGGGGGCGGGGGTCGTACCCCTTCTCGGCCACCTGGAGATACCACCAGCCGTCCCAGCTGGCGAGCACGTCCCACCAGTGGGCGCCGCCGCCGAAGCGCGGATTCTTCTTCTGGTATTCACCGGCGCTTTCCAGCAGCCAGGCGAAGACGCCGAGCCCTGTGAGTTTGGCGACTCCGTAGAGGGCCAGCGGGGCGGCGTACTGCCGTGCGCCGGCCGGCAGGGTGGGGCGGCCGACGGGTATTCGGGGCCGCCACCGGTGCCGCGGCCACCACGTTCGTGCCCGGCCCGGCTTGCCCAAATCGCTGGTCACGTCGCCGTCCGTCGCCGTGTTGCCGGAAATCGTGCTCATGACGGTCCCCCCGTCCGGCCACCTGACCCAGAGCGTGACGCACGGCCCCGGTGGTTGTGAACTGTCTGTACGTGAGATCGCGACAGACTCGCACATCCGTGTCCGGGCCCGGCCGGAACCCCCGGTGTGTCGGCCCCGGGGCATTTGTTTTGACCACAGCGAATGAGGTAGGTACGCTCATACCTTGTGCCTGGGGTGTGCCCTGGCTCTCGTGCGTGCCTTCGAACCGCGCGGGAAGCCGTAAGCGGCCACCGTGAATCTGCGCCATTTTCGCCTTTGGGCGGAAGTCTGCAGGCTTCGACACACCCGACCGCGTGGGTCGGCGATGTTCCAGGTTAGCTTCACCATTCGGCACACAGAAACCGGAGAAGTAGTGCCTACGATCCAGCAGCTGGTCCGGAAGGGCCGGCAGGACAAGGTCGAGAAGAACAAGACGCCCGCACTCGAGGGTTCGCCCCAGCGTCGCGGCGTCTGCACGCGTGTGTTCACGACCACCCCGAAGAAGCCGAACTCGGCCCTGCGTAAGGTCGCGCGTGTGCGTCTGACCAGCGGGATCGAGGTCACTGCTTACATTCCGGGTGAGGGACACAACTTGCAGGAGCACTCCATCGTGCTCGTGCGTGGTGGCCGTGTGAAGGACCTGCCCGGTGTTCGCTACAAGATCATCCGCGGTTCCCTTGACACCCAGGGTGTGAAGAACCGCAAGCAGGCCCGCAGCCGCTACGGCGCCAAGAAGGAGAAGTAGAAAATGCCTCGTAAGGGCCCCGCCCCGAAGCGCCCGGTCATCATCGACCCGGTCTACGGTTCCCCTCTGGTGACCTCCCTGATCAACAAGGTGCTGCTGAACGGCAAGCGCTCCACCGCCGAGCGCATCGTCTACGGCGCCATGGAGGGCCTGCGCGAGAAGACCGGCAACGACCCGGTCATCACGCTCAAGCGCGCTCTGGAGAACATCAAGCCGACCCTTGAGGTCAAGTCCCGCCGAGTCGGCGGTGCGACGTACCAGGTTCCGATCGAGGTCAAGCCCGGTCGCGCCAACACGCTCGCGCTGCGCTGGCTCGTCGGTTACTCCCGCGCCCGTCGCGAGAAGACGATGACCGAGCGTCTGCTCAACGAGCTTCTCGACGCGTCCAACGGCCTCGGTGCCGCTGTGAAGAAGCGCGAGGACACCCACAAGATGGCCGAGTCCAACAAGGCCTTCGCGCACTACCGCTGGTAGTCGCTACCCCCATCGAGACCGAGAGAAGACCGAAGCCTTATGGCTACCACTTCACTTGACCTGGCCAGGGTCCGCAACATCGGGATCATGGCTCACATCGACGCGGGCAAGACGACGACGACCGAGCGGATCCTGTTCTACACCGGTGTCTCCTACAAGATCGGTGAAGTCCACGACGGCGCTGCCACGATGGACTGGATGGAGCAGGAGCAGGAGCGTGGCATCACGATCACTTCTGCCGCCACCACTTGTCACTGGCCGCTCGAGGACAACGACTACACGATCAACATCATCGACACCCCGGGCCACGTCGACTTCACGGTCGAGGTGGAGCGCTCGCTGCGCGTCCTCGACGGTGCCGTCACGGTGTTCGACGGTGTGGCCGGTGTCGAGCCGCAGTCCGAGACGGTGTGGCGTCAGGCCGACCGTTACGGCGTACCGCGTATCTGCTTCGTCAACAAGCTCGACCGGACCGGCGCGGAGTTCCACCGCTGCGTCGACATGATCAAGGACCGCCTCGGCGCGGTTCCGCTGATCATGCAGCTTCCGATCGGTGCCGAGATGGACTTCAAGGGCGTTGTGGACCTGGTCCGCATGAAGGCGCTCGTGTGGTCCGCCGAGGCGGCCAAGGGCGAGATGTACGACGTCGTCGACATCCCGGCCACGCACGCCGAGGCTGCCGAGGAGTACCGCGGCAAGCTCGTCGAGGCCGTCGCGGAGAACGACGACGAGATCATGGAGCTGTTCCTGGAGGGCCAGGAGCCCACCGAGGAGCAGCTGTACGCCGCGATCCGTCGTGTCACCATCGCGTCCGGCAAGTCCAAGGACGTCACGGTCACCCCGGTGTTCTGTGGCACCGCGTTCAAGAACAAGGGCGTCCAGCCCCTGCTCGACGCGGTCGTGCGCTACCTGCCGACCCCGCTCGACGTCGAGGCCATCGAGGGCCACGACGTCAAGGACCCCGAGGTCGTCGTCAAGCGCAAGCCGTCCGTGGACGAGCCGCTGTCCGCCCTCGCGTTCAAGATCATGAGCGACCCGCACCTGGGCAAGCTCACCTTCGTCCGGGTCTACTCGGGCCGCCTGGAGACTGGCACCGCGGTGCTGAACTCCGTCAAGGGCAAGAAGGAGCGCATCGGCAAGATCTACCGCATGCACGCGAACAAGCGTGAGGAGATCGACGCGGTGGGCGCCGGCGACATCGTCGCCGTCATGGGCCTGAAGCAGACCACCACCGGTGAGACGCTGTGCGACGACAAGCAGCCGGTCATCCTGGAGTCCATGGACTTCCCGGCGCCGGTCATCCAGGTCGCCATCGAGCCCAAGTCCAAGGGTGACCAGGAGAAGCTGGGTGTCGCCATCCAGCGTCTCGCGGAGGAGGACCCCTCCTTCCACGTTCACTCGGACGAGGAGACCGGCCAGACCATCCTCGGTGGTATGGGCGAGCTGCACCTCGAGGTGCTGGTCGACCGTATGAAGCGCGAGTTCCGCGTCGAGGCCAACGTCGGTAAGCCGCAGGTCGCCTACCGTGAGACGATCCGTAAGGCCGTCGAGCGCGTGGACTACACCCACAAGAAGCAGACCGGTGGTACCGGTCAGTTCGCCAAGGTGCAGATCGCGATCGAGCCCATCACCGAGTCCGACGGCCCGGCGTACGAGTTCGTGAACAAGGTCACCGGTGGCCGTATCCCGAGGGAGTACATCCCCTCGGTGGACGCCGGTGCGCAGGAGGCCATGCAGTTCGGCATCCTCGCCGGGTACGAGATGACGGGTGTCCGCATCACGCTGCTCGACGGTGCCTACCACGAGGTCGACTCCTCCGAGCTCGCGTTCAAGATCGCTGGATCGCAGGCCTTCAAGGAGGCCGCGCGTAAGGCGTCCCCCGTGCTCCTTGAGCCGATGATGGCCGTCGAGGTCACCACGCCCGAGGACTACATGGGCGAGGTCATCGGCGACATCAACTCCCGCCGTGGTCAGATCCAGGCCATGGAGGAGCGTGCCGGTGCTCGCGTCGTGAAGGGCCTCGTGCCCCTCTCGGAGATGTTCGGCTACGTCGGCGACCTCCGCAGCAAGACCTCGGGTCGCGCAAGCTACTCGATGCAGTTCGACTCCTACGCCGAGGTTCCCCGGAACGTCGCCGAGGAGATCATCGCGAAGGCCAAGGGCGAGTAACGCACCCCGTTTGCACGCTTTAGGCTTGACCCGACCGCCGGGGCAGACCCGGGAGGGAAAACCCCGGCGGGCGGCATCCCAGCAAAGATCACCTGGCGCCGATGAGTAAGGCGTACCAGAACCACTCCGCAGGAGGACCCAGTGGCGAAGGCAAAGTTCGAGCGGACTAAGCCGCACGTCAACATCGGCACCATCGGTCACATCGACCACGGTAAGACGACCCTCACGGCCGCCATTACCAAGGTGCTGCACGACGCGTACCCGGACCTGAACGAGGCCTCGGCCTTCGACCAGATCGACAAGGCTCCTGAGGAGCGTCAGCGCGGTATCACGATCTCGATCGCGCACGTCGAGTACCAGACCGAGACGCGTCACTACGCCCACGTCGACTGCCCCGGTCACGCGGACTACATCAAGAACATGATCACGGGTGCGGCGCAGATGGACGGCGCCATCCTCGTGGTCGCGGCCACCGACGGCCCGATGCCGCAGACCAAGGAGCACGTGCTCCTGGCCCGCCAGGTCGGCGTTCCGTACATCGTTGTCGCGCTGAACAAGGCCGACATGGTGGACGACGAGGAGATCCTGGAGCTCGTCGAGCTCGAGGTTCGTGAGCTGCTCTCCGAGTACGAGTTCCCGGGCGACGACCTTCCGGTCGTCAAGGTCTCGGCGCTCAAGGCCCTTGAGGGCGACAAGGAGTGGGGCCAGACCGTCCTCGACCTGATGAAGGCCGTCGACGAGAACATCCCGCAGCCCGAGCGTGACGTCGACAAGCCGTTCCTCATGCCCATCGAGGACGTCTTCACGATCACCGGTCGCGGTACGGTCGTCACCGGCCGTATCGAGCGTGGTGTCCTCAAGGTCAACGAGACCGTCGACATCGTCGGCATCAAGACCGAGAAGACCACCACCACGGTCACCGGCATCGAGATGTTCCGCAAGCTGCTCGACGAGGGCCAGGCGGGCGAGAACGTCGGTCTGCTCCTCCGTGGCATCAAGCGCGAGGACGTCGAGCGCGGCCAGGTCATCATCAAGCCCGGCTCGGTCACGCCGCACACCTCGTTCGAGGCCCAGGCGTACATCCTGTCCAAGGACGAGGGTGGCCGTCACACGCCGTTCTTCAACAACTACCGTCCCCAGTTCTACTTCCGTACGACTGACGTGACCGGTGTTGTGACCCTCCCCGAGGGCACGGAGATGGTCATGCCCGGCGACAACACTGAGATGACGGTCGACCTCATCCAGCCCGTCGCCATGGAAGAGGGCCTGAAGTTCGCCATCCGTGAGGGTGGCCGGACCGTGGGCGCCGGCCAGGTCATCTCGATCAACAAGTAATTGTCGATCGCCTGACCTGGTAGCTCCTTCAAGAGCTCCTGAAAGGGCCCGTACGACTTCGGTCGTACGGGCCCTTTTGCCATGCTCCGGTCGTCACCAGGCGACCGGCAGGGCCACCGGTCCGCGGATCATCGTGCGCTGCCGCCAGGGCACCTCGTCGGCGGGCACGGCGAGCCGCAGCCCCGGCAGCCGGTCGAGCAGGGCGTCGATCAGGAGCTCGGTCTGCATACGGGCGAGGACGGCGCCGGTGCAGTAGTGCGGGCCGTGACCGTAGGCCAGGTGCGCGCTGGTGTCCCGGTCGATGTCGATGCGGTCGGGGTCCGGGAAGACGTCCGGGTCGCGGTTGGCGGCGAGGTAGGAGACGTAGACGGGATCGCCCGCGGTGATGCGTACGCCCTGGATGTCGATGTCCTCCAGCGCGATACGGGCCAGACCGACCGAGGTGCGGTGCGGGATGTAGCGCAGGAGTTCGTCGATGGCGGCGGGGCGCGACTCGGGGTGGCTGCGCACCCGGTCGAGGAGTTCGGGGTCGGTCAGCAGCAGGTAGAGCATCTGGCCGCAGTGGTGGGTGACGGCCTCGCCGCCGATCTGGAGCGGGCCGGCGACGCCGATGGCCTCCTCCTCGCTGATGTCACCGCGGCCGACGGCGGCGCCGAGCAGGGAGAGGACGTCCTCGCTCTCGCTGCGGCTTCGCTCGCGGATCGCCCGCGCGATGTAGCCGTACATCCCCTCCTTGGCGCGTTCCGCGGCCTCGGCGCCGCCCGCGGTGGAGATGATCTGCCGGGTCCAGGCGTGCACCTGCTCCCGGTCGGCCTCGGGCACACCCATGACCTCGCAGACGACGGCGATGGGGAACGGTTCGAGGACGCGCTCGACGAGGTCGGCGGGGGAACCCTCCGCCACCACCCCGTCGACCAGGGCGTCCAGGGTCTCCTGCGCGCGGGGGCGCAGCCGCTGCACGGCTTTCACGGTGTACGCCGCCGCCACCGCCTTGCGCAGCCGGTTGTGGTCGGGCTGGTCGGCGAACGCCAGTGACCCCGGCTTCGGCTTGAAGTGCGGTGCCAGCCGGGTGACTTGGCGGTCGACGACCTCGGCACGGCTGAAACGCGGGTCGTTCGTGATCGCCCGCACGTCCTCATGGCGGGTCGCCAGCCACGCCCAGCCCTCCCCGTGCGGGAGCCGGATCCGGGTCAGGGGTCCCTCGCGCATCAGCTCGGTGAGCACGGGGTCGAACTCGGTGGCGTGCAGCTCGCGCGGGGGCCAGTCCCGCACGGGGGGAGGGGCCTGGCCGGTCAGGGTGGTGGTGTCTTCTGCCATGGGTCCACCATCGGTCGGCCCGGCGTGGGTGTCGCGCGGGGGTGCTCCAGGCGGGAGTGGCGGGGCACCGGTCGGCCTACTCGCCCGCCTCGTGTGATGGTCTCGTGGCCGATCTGGGACTGGGCGTTCTTCTCCGGTAATTTCGCTGATGCGTACGACAGTTACTGAGGTGAACGTGACGGGGGTTGCGGTATGGCGGGGGTGCGGCCGAAGGACTGGCATGTCCTGGACCTGGACAGGGATCCGACTCCGGGTGATCCGGACCGGGTGCGGTCGCTGGCCAAGAACTTGCAGGATTTCGCCGATGACGTCGGGGACGCGCTGCGTCTGATCAAGGGGATGGCGGACGAGGAAGCGGTCCTGCAGTGGGCGGGGAAGTCGGCGAAGGCGTTCCAGGATCAGTTCTCGGGTGTGCCGAAGCAGCTGAAGAAGCTGAAGACGTCGTACGACATGGCGGGGGGTGCGCTGGCGGCGTACTGGCCGAAGCTGGAGCGTGCGCAGGCTCTGGCCGATCGGGCGCTGGCTGATGGGCGTGCCGCGCAGAGTGACCTCAGCTCCGCGAAGTCGCGTCTGGCGTCGGCTGATTCGTGGGTGACGACGGCCGGTAAGGAGGCGGACAAGTACAAGGACGATCCGACGGGGAGCAAGAGCGCGGAGAAGCCGGACGAGGCGAAGGTCCGTGCCGCCACCCGTGACGCCCAGCATGCGAAGTCGGCCCAGACGTCCGCCCGGTCGGACGTCAGCTCCGCGCAGGACGCGCTGGACGCGGCGATGAAGATGGCTGCGGACGCCCGCAAGATGCGGGAGGACGCGGCGGGTGAGGCGAAGCGGAAGATCGACGAGGCGTCGGACGCGGGGATCCGGAACCGGAAGTGGTGGGAGGAGGTCGGGGACTGGTTCTCCGACAACTGGGACACCATCGTCACGGTCTGCAAGGTCGTCGTGGCGGTGGTGGGGATCATCGCGCTGGTCATCGGTGGGCCGATCCTGGGGGCGATCGTCCTCATCGCGGCCCTCGTCGTCCTCGCGGACACCCTGAACAAGTACTCCAAGGGGCAGGCGTCGCTGTGGGATGTGGCGTTCGCGGCGCTGGACTGCATACCCGGGATGAAGGGACTGACCACTCTCGGGGGGCTTGCCAAGGGGCTGAAGGGTGGGGCGGCCGCCCTCAAGGGGCTCAGGGGCGGGCTGAAGGGGATGGGCCTGGCCGCGCGCGGGCTCGGCAAGACCGGCGCGCAGCACATGAAGGACCTCTTCAGGGGGCTGCGCTCGGGGGCGGGGGACGAGGCCAAGGCCGGCAAGGCGATGGACGGCCGCTGTAAGGGCGGCGACCCCGTCGACATGGTCACCGGCGAGATGCTGATGTCCCACACGGACGTCCGCCTGCCGGGCCTGCTGCCCCTGGTGATCGAGCGTCACCACCTGTCGGGCTTCCGCTCCGGGTGCTGGTTCGGCCCGGCGTGGATGTCGACCTTCGACGAGCGCCTCGAACTCGACGCCGACGGTGCCGTCTGCGCCAACGCGGACGGCATGCTCCAGGTCTATCCCGTTCCGGAGCCCGGCAGGCCGGTGCTGCCGAGCCGCGGTCCGCGGCGGTCGATGACCTGGGACGGAACCCCTGACGGCACCGTCACGGTCAGCGACCCGCTCACCGGGCTGACCCGGCTCTACGGCCCCGCCCTGGTCCCGGATTCCAACGGCGGAGGCCCCGCGTCGGCCGTCGTGCTGCCACTGCGCGCCGTCATCGACGGCAACGGCAACCGTCTCGACTTCCAGCGGACCCCCGAAGGCACGCCCGTCGCGGTCCGCCACTCCGGCGGCTACCACCTCACCGTCGACACCGAGGACGGTCGGATAACGGCCCTGCGCCTCGTGGAGCCCGCGGACGGCGAGCCGTCGGACAGCGACTCCGCGGATGGTGGCTCCTCCGACGGCACGACCGGCCACCCCCGCCCCGGCACGGTCCTGCGCACTTACACGTACGAGGGCCCTCACCGGCACCTCACCGGCATAGCGGACTCCGCCGACCGTCCCTACCGGCTCACGTACGACGAACTCGGCCGCATCACCTCGTGGACCGATCGGAACGGCCGTTGGTACCGCTACGAGTACGAGGGCGCCACCGACCGGGTGGCGCGCGGCATCGGGCAGGACGGCGCGATGTCCGCGCGGTTCGCGTACGACGACGCGTGGCGCGTGACCACGATGACCGACAGCCTCGGCCACCGCACCGAGTACCACTACGACGAGCAGCTCCACCTGACCCGCGTCGTCGACCCGTTGGGCTTCGCCGTGGTCACCGAGCACGACGCGTACGGGCGGCTGCTGTCCCGTACCGACGAGCTGGGGAACACCACCCGCTTCACCCTCGACGAGCACGGCCAGCCGGTGCGCCTGGACCGGCCGGACGGCACCAGCGTCCAGGTGGCCTACGACGACGCCCTCCTGCCGGTCGCCGTCACGCAGGCCGACGGGGCTCGCTGGGAGCGCGCGTACGACGACCGGGGCAACCTGGTCACCACCACCGACCCGCTGGGCGCAGTGAGTTCGTACACCTACGACCGACGCGGGCACCGGATCGCGGAGACCGACGCGCTGGGCAACACCTTCCGGTTCGACACCGACGGGGCCGGGCTTCCGGTGCGTGTCGTCGATCCGCGCGGCAGCGCCGTCACCGTGGACAGGGACGCGAGTGGCCGCGTCGTGCGCGTCGACGACCCGGTCGGCGGGACCGTCCGCCAGGGCTGGAACTCCGAGGGCCTGCTGCTGTGGCGGGAGCGAGCCGACGGCGGCCGGGAGACCTGGGCGTACGACGCGGAGGGCAACCTCACCGAGCACTGTGAGGCGGGCGGGTCCACCACCGTTTTCGAGTACGGGGCGTTCGACCGGCCCACGGCCAGGACCGACCCGGACGGCACCCGCTACCGCTTCACCCACGACACCGAGATGCGGCTCACCGCCGTGACCGGTCCGCGCGGCGACGAGTGGAGTTACCGCTACGACGCGGGGGGCTGCCTGATCGGCGAGACGGACTTCGACCGCCGCACGCTCACCTACGTCTGCGACGCGGCCGGCCGCCAGGTCGAGCGGGCGAACGGCAGCGGCCAGAGGGTGCGGATGACCCGGGACACCGCGGGCCGTGTCGTGACGTCACGTTCCGACGAGGGCCAGGTCACCTCCCTGCGCTACGACGCCGCGGGACGCCTCGTCGAGGCCGTTAACCCCGTCAGCAGGGTCACCTACGGCTACGACGCGGTGGGCAGGATCGTCGCCGAGACCGTCGACGGCCGGACCGTCACCAGTTCGTACGACCTGCTGGGCCGACGGGTACGGCGGGTCACGCCGTCGGGCGCCGCCTCCCACTGGTCGTACGACTCCGCGGGCCTGCCCACCTCGCTCGTCACCGCCGGCGGCGAGCTGACCTTCACGCACGACGCGGCAGGCCGGGAGACCGCCCGCGGCCTGGGCGGCGCCGCCACCCTGTCGCAGTCCTGGGACTCGGGCCACCGTCTCGTCGAACAGATCATCCGGTCCGGGTCCGTCGACGACGGCGGAACCGGCGCCGCGACCGTGCGGCAGTCCCGCTCCTACGCCTACCGGGCGGACGGCCACCTGACCGGGATCACCGACCGCCTCGGCGGCAGCCGCGGGTTCGACCTCGACCGCGCCGGCCGCGTCACTCGGGTGTCGGCCGAGACCTGGACCGAGTCCTACGCCTACGACGAACTCGGCAACCTCACCGCCGCCGCCCACCCGGCCCCCGGCGGAGAGGACGCCCAGGGCCCCACGCGGCACTCCGGGACGATGGTCGAGTCGGCGGGCCGCACCGCGTACGAGCACGACGCCCAGGGGCGCGTGGCCCGGGTGATCCGGCGGACGCTGTCCGGGCTGCGCCGGATCTGGACGTACACCTGGGACGCCGACGACCGGCTCACCGAGGCGGCGACGCCCAGCAGCGGTGTCTGGCGGTACCGCTACGACGCGCTCGGCCGGCGTACCGCCAAGTTCCGTGTGGAAGAGGACGGTTCGGTCGCCGACGAGGTCCTCTTCAGCTGGGACGGCACCAACCTCGCGGAGCAGCGGACGGTCCGTGGGGACGTGGTGGAGGCCGACACCTGGGACTGGGAGCCGGGCACCCACCGCGCTGCGGCCCAGGTCCGCAGCCGGTGGCGCATCGCCGACCCGGACGAGGTCAGCAGGCAGTTCTACGCGATCGTCACCGACCTGGTCGGGACGCCCAGTGAACTCGTCGGGCAGGACGGCGCGATCGCCTGGCGGGCGGCCACCAGCCTGTGGGGAAGGCCGCTCACCGGCGAGAGCGGCGGCCTGTGCCCGCTCGCCTTCCCGGGCCAGTACCGCGACCCGGAAACCGGCCTCCACTACAACCTGTCCCGCTACTACGACCCGGACACCGCGAGCTACCTCTCGCCCGACCCACTCGGCCTGGCCCCCTCACCGAACCACCACGCGTACGTCGACAACCCCCTGCGCTGGAGCGACCCGCTCGGTCTGGAGGGCGACGAGTCTGCCCGCGTTTACGACGACTCGTCATACAGCAAGCACGGTTCGCGCAGCGGGTCCTCGGCCAAGGGCGAGGTCAGTCGTGCGCCCAGCGACGGCCAGGCCGCGTTGGATCGGTCCATCCCCTTGGGCGATCCGAACAACCCGGACAAGTTCCGGCGACTCGGCGTGGACCATGTGAACAACGAGATCGTGGTCCTGGACCGGCACGAGAAGCTCCTGGACAAGGACGGCAACATCGTCAAGGAGATCTATCACGGCCACGTCCGGGCCTCGTACCCGTCGGACGGCATCACGGAAGGCGATCTGACCAAGCTGAAGAGGGCAGGCATGATTAATAACGTCAAGAAGCAGCGCGTGCTCCCCCCCAAGTGCGATGGGTGACGGACGAAGGGCGAAGGTCGGTATGACTTCCGAGTACAACTGGGAGACCGGCGAGGGTGTGTCGCATATCGACGATCCTGCCGAGGTGGACGCCGCTTTTGAGCGTGGCGAGTGGTCTCTCGGTTCGGCGGTGATCGGGTTGGCCTTCAACTGTTCGCTGGAGGAGGCGTCGCCTCGGATTGTCCGGGCGATGCGGTTGTCGGACCCTGATCAGCGGGGGTTTGCGTTCACTGCGGCGGGTGCGGCGGCTCGCCTCAATGGGGAACTGACGCCGGAGTTGTACGCCGCGCTGCGCACGGAGGGGCCTCATGGCTTGGCCGAGCATGCCATCAACGACACGTTGTACTCCGTTCCGTTTCGGGACCTGCCACCGTGGTTCAAGTGGCGGAAGGTGGTGAACGCAGTGCGCAACAAACTGGAGGGCTGGTGGCTGCGGTCCGAGGACGCGGTCGGGGATGCCTGGCGGGCCCTGCGTCGACGTCGTTGACACGGGGAGAGTCAGACATGGCGTCCGAATGGGACTGGGAAAGCGGTGAGGGCCTTCTCGGTATCGACGACCCCGCCGAGGTGGACGCCGCGTTCGGGCGTGGCGCGGACCATCTGGGCACGGCGGTGATCGGCCTGGCCTTCAACTGTTCGCTGGAGGAGGCGTCGCCTCGGATCGTCCGGGCGATGCGGCTGCCGGACATCGCTCAGCGAGGGTTCGCGTACACCGCGGCGGGCACCGCGGCCCGGCTCAACGGTGCCCTGACACCCGAGCTGTACGCCGCGCTGCGGGCGGAGGGTCCCGGTCGCAAGAGCATCGCCGAGCACGCCATCAACGACACTCTCGACTACGTCCCGTTCCGGCAGCTGCCGCTGTGGCTCAAGTGGTGGACGGTCGTGTCGAAGGTGCGGGACAAGGTGGAGACCTGGCGGCTGGAGACGGGATACGCCGTCGGTGACGCCTGGAAGGCACTGCGCGGACGGCGCCGTTCCTGAAGGCGGAGCCCGGCCGAAGCTTCCGCGTTCAGTAGGTGAATCGAGGGTGAACGGCATACGGTGCGTGGGTGGCCGTTGGGGCAAGTGTGCGTCCCTGGTGGGGAGTTTGTTCCTGTCTGGCCGCTGTGGGGTGGTTGTGGCGGTCGTAGCCTGAGCCGGCCGGTGGTCGCTCGGCTCCGGGGTTCCTTGTGATGGTGGGTAGGTGTTCATGCGCGGCGCCGCAGGCGGATCGGCGATACCCGTGCGGGGTTCGGGTGGGCTGAAACAGCCGCTCCCTCCGCTCGCCGAGTCGGACTGGCGGACCGGTGTCGCCACGGCCGAGCGGCTCACCCGGCCGCCCTCGGGTGCCAAGGACGGCAAGGACGCCCAGGGCGGTCAGGACGGTAAGTCCGCCCGTCCGCAGCGCGCCGGCACCCGGCTGTACGCCATCGACGGCATCCGCATCCTCGCCGCGCTCCTGGTGGCCCTGCACCACTTCGCCGGTACGCGGCGGGTGAACCAGCCCGGCAACGCGATCTGGGACCGTCCGGTGTCGGACATCATGCCCACCGTGTTCCGCGTGGCGACGTACGGCTGGATCGGCGTCGAGATCTTCTTCGTGATCAGCGGATTCGTGATCTGCATGTCGTGCTGGGGGCGCACCCCCCGGCAGTTCTTCGTCTCCCGGGTGATCCGGCTCTACCCGGCGTACTGGTTCGCCGTCCTGTTCACCACGGGGATGCTGGTGGCCGTGCCGGGGGTGTGGGAGCGGCTGCGGCTGCGCGAGGTCCTGCTCAACCTCACGATGCTGCAGTCCGGTTCGGGCGTGCAGAACGTCGACGGGGTCTACTGGACGCTCT
This sequence comes from Streptomyces sp. NPDC088747, assembly GCF_044751025.1. Lineage (NCBI taxonomy): Bacteria > Bacillati > Actinomycetota > Actinomycetes > Kitasatosporales > Streptomycetaceae > Streptomyces > Streptomyces sp. NPDC088747. Next base: position 60,999 of record NZ_JBIVKZ010000026.1, on the reverse strand, counting down.
GGTCCGAGCTCCGCTTCTACCTGCTCTTCATGCTCGTCGTCGCGACCGGCCTGACGTACCGCAAGGTCGTGGTGTTCTGCTGCGTGTGGGGCGCCGCCGCGATGCTCGCCCCGGCGTCCGACTTCCACCTGCTGGAACTCGTCGCCAACCCCGAGGGCGCCTGGTACTTCATCGCGGGCCTCGCCCTCTACCTCATGCACCGCTTCGGCCAGGACCTGCTGCTGTGGGGCATCCTCGCCATGGCGTGGCTGATGGGCCAGATGGAACTGGGGTACCGGATCGACCACGTCGAGTACGTCTCCGGCTGGCGGGGCAGCGTGCTGATCTTCACCGTGTTCCTGCTGGTCATGGTCGGTATCGCGCTGGGCATGACCGACCGGATCCAGTGGAGGTGGCTCGTCACCGCCGGCACCATGACTTACCCGCTCTATCTGATGCACTACGCGGTCGGTACGGCGCTGATCAACCGCCTGCGTGACACCATGGACGCCCGGCTGCTGGTCGTCAACATGATCGTCGGCTTCCTGGTCCTGAGCTACCTGGTCCACCGCTTCGTGGAGAAGCCGGTGGCGGGGTGGCTGAAGAAGGGCCTCGACTCGTCGTTCGCCCGGCTGCGCGACCCCCGTAACACGGCCTGACCGGAAAACGGGACCCCGCGAACCGAGCCTGTGTTTGACCTGCGTCACCTTCGGGGTACGATCCCTGGCTCGATTGGCCAGGCCCATGCCCCGTATGGCAGACTGTCGGAGTTGCTCGGTCGAGTGCCGATGCTGCGCGCCTCCCGTCGGGAGGACCGAAAGCGAGTCCCACAGTACTCGTCGCCCCAACTGCCGTAAGGCAGCGCTGGGGCGGACGTACGGGAATCTTTCGGGAAGTGTCAGCGGGGTGCGGGCCAGGCACCCGGTGGGTGTTCAGCCCCCGGTCCAGCGGTTGCTTTCGGGCGAGCCGCGTCCCTCGCAGGGAAATCCGTGACGGATATCTGTGCGGCAGGAGCGCGACACACCCGACCGCGTGGGTCGGAGGACGGGACGCGAACCCCCGGGTACCAGAGCGTTTCACTAGACAAAGGACTACTGAGTAGCCATGGCGGGACAGAAGATCCGCATCCGGCTCAAGGCCTACGACCACGAGGTCATCGATTCCTCGGCGAAGAAGATCGTCGAGACGGTGACGCGAACTGGTGCGTCGGTCGCGGGCCCGGTGCCGCTGCCCACTGAGAAGAACGTGTACTGCGTCATCAAGTCGCCGCACAAGTACAAGGACTCGCGCGAGCACTTCGAGATGCGCACGCACAAGCGCCTGATCGACATCCTCGACCCGACGCCCAAGACCGTTGACTCTTTGATGCGACTCGACCTCCCGGCCGGTGTCGACATCGAGATCAAGCTCTAGGGGATGTGGTCTGAGAATGGCTAAGCAGATCAAGGGCATCCTGGGCGAGAAGCTCGGCATGACGCAGGTGTGGGACGAGAACAACCGCGTTGTTCCCGTCACCGTCGTCAAGGCCGGCCCGAACGTCGTGACCCAGGTCCGTACGAATGACTCCGACGGCTACGAGTCGGTCCAGATCGCCTTCGGCGAGATCGACCCTCGCAAGGTGAACAAGCCCCTCAAGGGTCACTTCGCCAAGGCCGACGTCACCCCCCGCCGCCACCTCGTCGAGATCCGTACCGCTGACGCCAGCGAGTACACCCTCGGCCAGGAGATCACCGCCGAGACCTTCGAGGCCGGCGTCAAGGTGGACGTGACCGGCAAGAGCAAGGGCAAGGGCTTCGCCGGTGTCATGAAGCGCCACAACTTCCGTGGCCTCGGCGCCGGACACGGCGTCCAGCGCAAGCACCGCTCTCCCGGCTCCATCGGTGGCTGTGCCACCCCTGGCCGTGTCTTCAAGGGCATGCGCATGGCGGGCCGCATGGGCAACGAGCGGGTCACCACCCAGAATTTGACCGTGCACGCTGTTGACGCGGAGAAGGGACTGCTCCTCATCAAGGGAGCCATCCCCGGTCCGAACGGCGGCCTCGTCCTGGTCCGTACCGCGGCCAAGGGGGTCTGAGGACATGACCACCATCGACATTCAGTCGCCCTCCGGCGACAGCGCCGGGACCGTTGAGCTCCCGGCCGAGATCTTCGACGTAGAGAAGATCAGCATTCCGCTGCTCCACCAGGTCGTCGTCGCACAGCTGGCCGCTGCCCGTCAGGGCACGCACAAGGTCAAGCGTCGTGGCGAGGTCCGCGGTGGTGGCCGCAAGCCGTACCGCCAGAAGGGCACCGGCCGCGCCCGTCAGGGTTCGACCCGTGCGCCGCAGTTCGCCGGCGGTGGCGTCGTTCACGGTCCCACCCCGCGTGACTACTCGCAGCGGACCCCGAAGAAGATGAAGGCCGCGGCCCTGCGCCACGCCCTCACCGACCGGGCCCGCAACGCTCGCATCCACGTCATCACCGACGTGATCGACGGCGAGACCATCTCCACCAAGGCCGCGAAGAGCTTCCTCGGCAAGATCTCGGAGCGCAAGAACGTGCTCCTGGTCATCGAGCGCTCCAACGAGGCCGCGCTGCTTTCCGCGCGCAACCTGCCCCAGGTGCACATCCTGGAGCCGGGCCAGCTGAACACGTACGACGTTCTCGTCTCGGACGACGTGGTCTTCACCAAGGCCGCTTTCGAGTCCTTCGTGTCCGGCGCGCCCTCCGAGGAGCGGAACGCTGACACCGAAGGGAGCGAAGCCTGATGGCTACGCGTCACCCGAGCATCGCCTCGAAGGCCGCCAAGGCCAAGAAGGTCGCGCGCGTCGCCAAGGCGAAGCGCCACGAGACCGAGGGCAAGAACACCGTCGAGACGCCGATCAGCAAGAGCTTCACGGACCACCGTGACGTTCTGCTGAAGCCGGTCGTCTCCGAGAAGAGCTACGCGCTGCTCGACGAGGGCAAGTACACCTTCGTCGTCGCGCCGGGCGCCAACAAGACCCAGATCAAGCAGGCCGTCCAGGCGGTCTTCTCGGTCAAGGTCACCGGGGTCAACACGATCAACCGCCAGGGTAAGCGCAAGCGGACCAAGAGCGGTTTCGGCAAGCGTGCTGACACCAAGCGCGCCATCGTGACCCTCGCTGAGGGCGACCGTATCGACATCTTCGGCCAGGCCTCCTAACGGAGCGCCCTGGTCCGAATATCGGACGAGGACTGAGAAATGGGAATCCGCAAGTACAAGCCGACTACGCCGGGCCGCCGTGGCTCCAGCGTCGCCGACTTCGTCGAGGTCACGCGGTCCACGCCGGAGAAGTCGCTGGTTCGCCCCCTGCACAGCAAGGGCGGCCGTAACAATTCCGGTCGTGTGACCGTTCGCCACCAGGGTGGCGGACACAAGCGCGCCTACCGCGTGATCGACTTCCGTCGTCACGACAAGGACGGCGTGCCGGCGAAGGTCGCGCACATCGAGTACGACCCCAACCGCACCGCGCGCATCGCGCTGCTGCACTACGCGGACGGCGAGAAGCGTTACATCCTCGCCCCCCGCAACCTGTCGCAGGGCGACCGCGTCGAGAACGGTCCCGGGGCCGACATCAAGCCGGGCAACAACCTGGCGCTCCGCAACATCCCGGTCGGTACCACGATCCACGCGATCGAGCTCCGTCCGGGTGGCGGCGCCAAGTTCGCCCGCTCCGCCGGCGCCTCGGTGCAGCTGCTCGCGAAGGAGGGCACCATGGCCCACCTCCGCATGCCGTCCGGTGAGATCCGCCTGGTCGACCAGCGCTGCCGCGCCACGGTCGGCGAGGTCGGCAACGCCGAGCAGAGCAACATCAACTGGGGCAAGGCCGGCCGCAAGCGCTGGCTGGGCGTCCGCCCGTCCGTTCGCGGTGTGGCGATGAACCCGGTTGACCACCCGCACGGTGGTGGTGAGGGCAAGACCTCCGGTGGTCGCCACCCGGTCTCCCCGTGGGGTCAGAAGGAGGGTCGTACTCGCTCGCCGAAGAAGGCTTCGAGCAAGTACATCGTCCGCCGCCGCAAGTCGAACAAGAAGCGCTAGGAGCGGGTTTAGATGCCGCGCAGTCTCAAGAAGGGGCCCTTCGTCGACGACCACCTGATCAAGAAGGTGGACGTACAGAACGAAGCCGGCACCAAGAACGTCATCAAGACCTGGTCCCGTCGCTCGATGATCATCCCGGCCATGCTCGGTCACACGATCGCGGTGCACAACGGCAAGATCCACATCCCGGTGTTTGTCACCGAGTCGATGGTCGGCCACAAGCTCGGCGAGTTCTCGCCGACGCGCACCTTCCGGGGTCACGTCAAGGACGACCGGAAGACGAAGCGCCGCTAGCGCGGGGTGGAATCGACCATGACAGACACTGGAAGGACAACCATGGAAGCCAGGGCCCAGGCGCGGTACATCCGCGTTACGCCCATGAAGGCCCGCCGTGTGGTGGACCTTATCCGTGGCATGGATGCCACGGAGGCTCAGGCGGTCCTGCGTTTCGCCGCGCAGGCCGCGAGCGTGCCGGTTGGCAAGGTGCTCGACAGCGCCATCGCCAACGCCGCGCACAACTACGACCACACCGACGCCGGCAGCCTCGTCATCTCCGAGGCGTACGTCGACGAGGGTCCGACCCTGAAGCGGTTCCGGCCGCGTGCCCAGGGCCGTGCCTACCGGATCCGCAAGCGGACCAGCCACATCACCGTGGTCGTCAGCAGCAAGGAAGGAACCCGGTAATGGGCCAGAAGGTTAACCCGCATGGGTTCCGGCTCGGCATTACCACGGACTTCAAGTCCCGTTGGTACGCCGACAAGCTGTACAAGGACTACGTCAAGGAAGACGTCGCCATCCGTCGGATGATGACGTCCGGCATGGAGCGCGCCGGCATCTCGAAGGTTGAGATCGAGCGCACCCGTGACCGCGTGCGGGTGGACATCCACACCGCGCGTCCCGGCATCGTCATCGGCCGCCGTGGCGCCGAGGCCGACCGCATCCGCGGTGACCTCGAGAAGCTCACGGGCAAGCAGGTCCAGCTGAACATCCTCGAGGTCAAGAACCCCGAGACGGACGCTCAGCTGGTCGCTCAGGCCGTTGCCGAGCAGCTGTCCTCCCGCGTCTCCTTCCGGCGTGCCATGCGCAAGAGCATGCAGTCGTCGATGAAGGCCGGCGCCAAGGGCATCAAGATCCAGTGTGGTGGCCGTCTCGGCGGCGCCGAGATGTCCCGCTCGGAGTTCTACCGCGAGGGCCGTGTGCCCCTGCACACCCTCCGTGCGAACGTCGACTACGGCTTCTTCGAGGCCAAGACGACCTTCGGCCGCATCGGTGTGAAGGTCTGGATCTACAAGGGCAACGTCAAGAACATCGCCGAGGTCCGCGCCGAGAACGCCGCTGCCCGTGCGGGTAACCGCCCGGCGCGCGGTGGCGCGGGTGGCGGCGGCGACCGCCCGGCCCGTGGCGGCGCCCGTGGTGGCGAGCGTGGCGGCCGCGGCCGCAAGCCGCAGCAGCAGTCCGCGCCGGCAGCCGAGGCCCCCAAGGCCGACGCTCCCGCCGCCGCTGCCGCTCCGGCCGAGAGCACCGGAACGGAGGCCTGACCGACATGCTGATCCCTCGTAGGGTCAAGCACCGCAAGCAGCACCACCCGAAGCGCCGTGGTCAGGCCAAGGGCGGTACGCAGGTTTCGTTCGGCGAGTACGGCATTCAGGCCCTCACGCCGGCTTACGTGACCAACCGCCAGATCGAGGCGGCGCGTATCGCGATGACCCGTCACATCAAGCGTGGCGGCAAGGTCTGGATCAACATCTACCCGGACCGCCCGCTGACCAAGAAGCCTGCCGAGACCCGCATGGGTTCCGGTAAGGGTTCGCCCGAGTGGTGGGTCGCGAACGTGCACCCGGGCCGGGTCATGTTCGAACTGTCCTACCCCAACGAGAAGATCGCCCGTGAGGCCCTTACTCGCGCAGCGCACAAGCTGCCGATGAAGTGCCGGATCGTCAAGCGCGAGGCAGGTGAAGCGTGATGTCGGCCGGTACCAAGGCGTCCGAGCTGCGCGAACTGGGTGACGAGGAGCTTCTCGCGAAGCTCGTCGAAGCCAAGGAAGAGCTGTTCAACCTCCGCTTCCAGGCGGCGACCGGTCAGCTCGAGAACCACGGGCGGCTCAAGGCCGTCCGCAAGGACATCGCGCGGATCTACACCCTGATGCGTGAGCGCGAGCTGGGCATCGAGACGGTGGAGAGCGCCTGATGAGTGAGAGCAATGTGACTGAGACCGCTGAGGGTCGTGCCTTCCGCAAGACCCGTGAGGGTCTCGTCGTCAGCGACAAGATGGACAAGACCGTCGTCGTCGCCGTCGAGGACCGCGTCAAGCACGCGCTGTACGGCAAGGTCATCCGCCGTACCAGCAAGCTCAAGGCCCACGACGAGCAGAATGCCGCAGGCATCGGCGACCGCGTCCTCCTGATGGAGACCCGGCCGCTGTCCTCGACGAAGCGCTGGCGCATCGTCGAGATCCTCGAGAAGGCCAAGTAAGTACCTGAGGGTTCCCTCAGGTTGGTTCCGCCAGGCTCGGGGCGGGGCGCCGTAAAGGCTGACCCCGCCCCGGGAACCGGCAGACAATCAGGAGATAGACGTGATCCAGCAGGAGTCGCGACTTCGTGTCGCCGACAACACTGGTGCGAAGGAAATCCTTTGCATCCGTGTGCTCGGTGGCTCCGGTCGCCGCTACGCGGGCATCGGCGACGTCATCGTCGCCACCGTCAAGGACGCGATCCCCGGTGGCAACGTGAAGAAGGGTGACGTCATCAAGGCGGTCATCGTTCGCACCGTCAAGGAGCGCCGCCGTCCGGACGGCTCGTACATCCGCTTCGACGAGAACGCCGCTGTCATTCTCAAGAACGACGGCGACCCTCGTGGCACCCGTATCTTCGGCCCGGTGGGCCGGGAGCTGCGCGAGAAGAAGTTCATGAAGATCATCTCGCTCGCGCCGGAGGTGCTGTAAGCATGAAGATCAAGAAGGGTGACACGGTTCAGGTCATCACCGGCAAGGACAAGGGCAAGCAGGGCAAGGTCATCGCGGCCTACCCCCGCGAGGACCGCGTCCTGGTCGAGGGTGTCAACCGGGTCAAGAAGCACACCAAGGCCGGCCCGACCGCAAAGGGTTCGCAGGCCGGTGGCATCGTCACGACCGAGGCGCCCGTCCACGTCTCCAACGTCCAGCTGGTCGTTGAGAAGGACGGCAACAAGGTCGTCACGCGTGTCGGTTACCGCTTCGACGACGAGGGCAACAAGATCCGCGTTGCCAAGCGGACGGGTGAGGACATCTGATGGCTACCACCACGACTCCGCGTCTCAAGACGAAGTACCGCGAGGAGATCGCGGGCAAGCTGCTTGAGGAGTTCTCGTACGAGAACGTCATGCAGGTTCCCGGCCTCGTCAAGATCGTGGTCAACATGGGTGTCGGCGACGCCGCCCGTGACTCGAAGCTCATGGACGGTGCCGTCCGTGACCTGACCACGATCACCGGTCAGAAGCCGGCCGTCACCAAGGCCCGCAAGTCCATCGCGCAGTTCAAGCTGCGCGAGGGTCAGCCGATCGGTGCTCACGTCACGCTCCGTGGCGACCGCATGTGGGAGTTCCTGGACCGCACCCTGTCGCTCGCGCTTCCGCGCATCCGCGACTTCCGTGGTCTGTCCCCCAAGCAGTTCGACGGGCGTGGCAACTACACCTTCGGTCTCACGGAGCAGGTCATGTTCCACGAGATCGACCAGGACAAGATCGACCGCGTCCGGGGTATGGACATCACCGTGGTCACCACGGCGACCAACGACGCTGAGGGCCGCGCCCTTCTCCGTCACCTCGGCTTCCCCTTCAAGGAGGCGTAACCGAGATGGCGAAGAAGGCTCTGATTGCCAAGGCTGCTCGTAAGCCCAAGTTCGGCGTACGTGGCTACACGCGCTGCCAGCGCTGCGGCCGTCCGCACTCCGTGTACCGCAAGTTCGGCCTGTGCCGCATCTGCCTTCGTGAGATGGCTCACCGTGGCGAGCTGCCGGGCGTGACCAAGAGCTCCTGGTAACTCCTTTCCGTCCGTAGGACGTTAGGGATACCCAGAGGCTCTCGGTAAGCAATGGGTCGGTAAGGTGCCCTCCCCTTCATGGCTTAGGCTAGGAGGGTTGGGCGCCTGCCGCCCCGTACGACTTACTACGCCGTAGGTCCCCGCACCGCACCCGTCCCGCCACTGAGTGGGGAGAGGGATGGCGCACTGGAAACCCCGGCGAGAGAGGCCGAAGGCCAATTCATGACCATGACTGATCCGATCGCAGACATGCTTACGCGTCTGCGCAACGCGAACTCGGCGTACCACGACTCCGTGGGAATGCCGCACAGCAAGATCAAGTCGCACATCGCGGAGATCCTCCAGCAGGAGGGCTTCATCACGGGCTGGAAGGTCGAGGACGCCGAGGTCGGCAAGAACCTCGTCCTCGAGCTGAAGTTCGGCCCGAACCGTGAGCGCTCCATCGCGGGCATCAAGCGGATCTCCAAGCCCGGTCTCCGGGTTTACGCGAAGTCCACCTCCCTGCCCAAGGTGCTTGGCGGCCTCGGCGTGGCGATCATCTCCACGTCGCACGGTCTCCTCACTGGACAGCAGGCCGGCAAGAAGGGCGTAGGCGGAGAAGTTCTCGCCTACGTCTGGTAGCGGAAGGGAACGGAGGAAACAGCTATGTCGCGTATTGGCAAGCTCCCCATCACGGTTCCCGCCGGCGTGGACGTCACCATCGACGGCCGTACGGTCCAGGTGAAGGGCCCCAAGGGCTCTCTCTCCCACACCGTCGCGGCGCCGATCGAGATCGCTAAGGGCGAGGACGGCGTTCTGAACGTCACCCGCCCGAACGACGAGCGTCAGAACAAGGCCCTCCACGGCCTGTCCCGCACGCTGGTGGCGAACATGATCACCGGCGTGACCGAGGGTTACGTGAAGAAGCTCGAAATCAGCGGTGTCGGTTACCGCGTCCTGGCGAAGGGCTCCAACCTGGAGTTCTCGCTCGGCTACAGCCACTCGATCACCGTCGAGGCCCCCGAGGGGATCTCCTTCAAGGTCGAGAACCCGACGCGGTTCTCGGTCGAGGGCATCGACAAGCAGAAGGTCGGAGAGGTTGCGGCCAACATCCGCAAGCTGCGCAAGCCCGACCCGTACAAGGCCAAGGGCGTCAAGTACGAAGGCGAAGTCATCCGCCGCAAGGTCGGAAAGGCGGGTAAGTAAGCCATGGCATACGGTGTCAAGATTGCTAAGGGCGACGCTTACAAGCGTGCTGCCATCAAGCGTCGTCACATCCGGATCCGTAAGCACATCTCGGGTACGGCTGAGCGTCCTCGCCTGGTCGTGACGCGCTCGAACCGCCACATCGTGGCCCAGGTCATCGACGACGTAAAGGGTCACACCCTGGCGTCGGCGTCGACCCTGGACACCACGGTCCGCGGTGCTGAGGGCGACAAGTCCGCGCAGGCCAAGTCGGTCGGCGCCCTGGTCGCCGAGCGCGCCAAGGCCGCCGGTGTCGAGGCTGTCGTATTCGACCGTGGTGGCAACCAGTACGCCGGGCGCATCGCCGCTCTGGCGGACGCCGCCCGCGAAGCCGGACTCAAGTTCTGAGTCGCCCGTCGCGCTAGCGGCTTAGGCCGCTGCGTAGCTAGCGGAAAAAGAGAGAGGTAATCCAATGGCTGGACCCCAGCGCCGCGGAAGCGGTGCCGGTGGCGGCGAGCGGCGGGACCGGAAGGGCCGTGACGGCGGCGCCAGCGCTGCCGAGAAGACCGCGTACGTTGAGCGCGTTGTCGCGATCAACCGCGTCGCCAAGGTTGTGAAGGGTGGTCGTCGCTTCAGCTTCACTGCGCTCGTCGTAGTGGGCGATGGTGACGGCACCGTCGGTGTCGGTTACGGCAAGGCCAAGGAGGTGCCGGCCGCGATCGCCAAGGGTGTTGAAGAGGCCAAGAAGCACTTCTTCAAGGTCCCCCGTATCCAGGGCACCATCCCGCACCCGATCACGGGCGAGAAGGCCGCGGGCGTCGTCCTGCTCAAGCCTGCTTCCCCCGGTACCGGCGTTATCGCCGGTGGCCCGGTGCGTGCTGTCCTGGAGTGCGCCGGCGTTCACGACATCCTGTCGAAGTCGCTCGGCTCGTCCAACGCGATCAACATCGTGCACGCGACCGTGGCGGCCCTCAAGGGCCTGCAGCGTCCCGAGGAGATCGCGGCCCGCCGCGGTCTGCCCCTCGAGGACGTCGCCCCCGCGGCTCTGCTCCGTGCACGTGCGGGAGCGGGTGCGTAATGGCTCGCCTCAAGGTCACGCAGACGAAGTCGTACATCGGCAGCAAGCAGAACCACCGCGACACCCTGCGCTCCCTTGGTCTCAAGGGAATCAACACGCAGGTCGTCAAGGAGGACCGCCCCGAGTTCCGCGGAATGGTTCACACCGTCCGCCACCTCGTGACGGTTGAGGAGGTCGACTGATCATGGCGGAGAACAACCCGCTCAAGATCCACAACCTCCGTCCCGCCCCGGGCGCCAAGACCGCCAAGACCCGTGTTGGTCGTGGTGAGGCGTCGAAGGGTAAGACGGCTGGTCGTGGAACCAAGGGCACGAAGGCCCGTTACCAGGTTCCGGAGCGCTTCGAGGGTGGCCAGATGCCCCTCCACATGCGTCTCCCGAAGCTCAAGGGCTTCCGGAACCCGTTCAAGACCGAGTACCAGGTCGTGAACCTCGACAAGCTGGCGTCGCTGTACCCGGAGGGTGGCGAGGTCACCGTCGAAGGGCTCGTCGCCAACGGTGCGGTTCGCAAGAACAGCCTCGTCAAGGTCCTCGGCCAGGGCGACATCTCCGTGGCACTGCAGGTGACGGTCGACGCCGTCTCCGGTTCCGCCAAGGAGAAGATCACCGCCGCCGGCGGTACCGTCACCGAGCTCGTCTGAATTCAGCAGGCGTCTCGATGACTTGAGCGATCCCGACCGGGGATGCCCCACAAAAGGGGCATCCCCGGTTGGTCGTTCCTAGGGGCGTGGTGTCGCCGGTAAGGTGGCCTGCGCTGCTGATTTTTTCCGGTGTGCCAGTAGGGAACTCCGGGGCGCTTTTCACTGTTAGCTAGCTGTCCGTCACTTATCCGTCGAACCTCAAGACCGTCACCTCTGACGCAGTAGCGCGGGGGTCGCAGGAGGCACCGTGCTCACCGCGTTCGCCCGGGCGTTCAAGACGCCCGACCTGCGCAAGAAGCTGCTCTTCACGCTCGGCATCATCGTGGTCTATCGGGTGGGTACCCACATCCCGATCCCGGGTGTCGACTACCAGAACGTGCAGACCTGTATCGAAGTGGCCAAGGGCAACCAGGGTCTGTTCGGGCTGGTCAACATGTTCAGTGGTGGCGCGCTGTTGCAGATCACGATCTTCGCGCTGGGCATCATGCCGTACATCACGGCGAGCATCATCCTCCAGCTGCTGACCGTGGTGATCCCGCGCCTCGAAGCCCTCAAGAAGGAGGGCTCGGCCGGCACGGCGAAGATCACGCAGTACACCCGCTACCTGACGGTGGCGCTGGCCATCCTCCAGGGCACCGGCCTGGTCGCGACCGCCCGCAGCGGCGCGCTCTTCAGCGGTTGCCAGGTCGCCACCGAGATCGTGCCCGACCAGTCGATCTTCGTCACCATCACGATGGTCATCACGATGACCGCGGGTACGGCCATGGTCATGTGGCTCGGCGAGCTCATCACCGACCGCGGTATCGGCAACGGCATGTCGATCCTCATGTTCATCTCGATCGCCGCGACCTTCCCGTCCGCGCTGTGGGCCATCAAGACCCAGGGCACGCTGGCCGACGGCTGGATCGAGTTCGGCACCGTCATCCTGGTCGGCCTGGTCATGGTCGGACTCGTGGTCTTCGTCGAGCAGGCCCAGCGCCGCATTCCGGTCCAGTACGCGAAGCGCATGATCGGCCGCCGGTCCTACGGCGGTACCTCGACGTACATTCCGCTGAAGGTCAACCAGGCCGGCATCATCCCTGTGATCTTTGCCTCGTCGCTGCTCTACATCCCGGCTCTGATCGCCCAGTTCTCCAGCGGAACGTCCAGCTGGAAGACCTGGATCGAGACGAACCTGACCAAGGGTGACCACCCGATCTACATCACGGTCTACTTCTTGCTGATCGTTTTCTTCGCCTTCTTCTACGTGGCAATCTCCTTCAACCCCGAAGAAGTAGCCGACAACATGAAGAAGTATGGTGGCTTCATCCCGGGCATCCGGGCTGGCCGGCCGACCGCTGAGTACCTGGGATACGTACTCAACCGGATCACCTGGCCGGGTTCGCTGTATCTGGGTCTGATCGCTCTCGTGCCGACGATGGCGTTGGTTGGTTTCGGGGCGAACCAGAACTTCCCGTTCGGTGGTACCAGCATCCTGATCATCGTGGGTGTCGGTCTGGAGACGGTGAAGCAGATTGAGAGCCAGCTCCAGCAGCGCAATTACGAAGGGTTCCTCCGCTGATGCGAATCGTCCTCGTCGGGCCGCCCGGCGCCGGCAAGGGAACGCAGGCCGCGTTCCTTGCTCAGAACCTGTCGATCCCGCACATTTCCACGGGCGACCTGTTCCGCGCCAACATCAGCCAGCAGACGGAACTCGGCAAACTGGCGAAGTCCTACATGGACAAGGGCGAACTGGTACCGGACGAGGTCACCATCGCGATGGCCAAGGACCGCATGGAACAGCCCGACGCGGAGAACGGCTTTCTGCTCGACGGCTTCCCTCGTAACGTCTCGCAGGCCGAGGCGCTCGACGACATGCTGAAGGCCGAGAGCATGAAGCTCGACGCGGTGCTGGACCTTGAGGTACCCGAGGACGAGGTGGTCAAGCGGATCGCCGGCCGGCGCATCTGCCGGAACGACTCGGCGCACGTCTTCCACGTGACGTACAAGCCCGCGAGGCAGGACGGCGTCTGTGACGTCTGCGGCGGCGAGCTGTACCAGCGGGACGACGACTCCGAGGAGACCGTGCGCAAGCGACTCGAGGTCTACCACACGCAGACCGAGCCGATCATCGACTACTACAAGGCCCAGGGCCTGGTCGTCACGATCTCCGCGCTCGGCAAGGTGGAGGACGTCACGGCGCGTGCGATGGAAGCGTTGGCTCGCGAGGACGCCTAGTTCTCGCGTGGGCGCCGTTCTCTCGCGTGGGCGCGTTTCGCAGTACGTTGCTTCGGCCGCGGCACCCCGAGGGTGCCGCGGCCGAGGTGTGCGGTGGGTTGGTGCCCCCCCGCGGGGGCGGGAGCCGGTGTCCGGCGGGGGAGTGCGGACGTGGCCGCGCTGTCGGGGGAACGGGCGGGTTTGGGGTGGTGGTCGTCGGTCCGGGGTGGCGGTTCGAGGGTGGCGGTCGTCGGTCCGCGGGTGCTGGTTCGAGGTTGCCGGTCCGAGGGTGCCGGTCCGAGGGTCTACGAGGGCTCGTGTACGCGGGTGGTCCCGCGGTCGGCGGGTATGGCGAGCGTCTCGGGCCCGTCGTGGGGCGTCGCCCCGGTCGTAGGTCGCCCGCTTGGTGCCTGGTGAGGGCCGCGGGGTCGGTGGGCCGGGTGCCTCGGTCCGCGGGGTGGGTGGGAGCACCCGTATCGTTGGAGCAGTCCGTTCTTTTCGGTCAGGAAGGCCGCAGTCCCATGGTGCAGATCAAGACCCCCGAGCAGATCGCCAAGATGCGTGAGGCGGGCCTGGTCGTCGCGGCCATTCACGCGGCCACCCGTGAGGCGGCCGTGCCCGGCGCCACGACGAAGGATCTGGACGAGGTCGCGCGCAAGGTCCTCGCCGAGTACGGGGCGAAGTCGAACTTCCTCGGGTACGGCGGGTTCCCGGCGACCATCTGCACCTCGGCCAACGAGGTCGTCGTCCACGGCATCCCGGACGACAAGACCGTCCTGAAGGACGGCGACATCATCTCCATCGACGCCGGCGCGATCGTCGACGGGTGGCACGGCGACGCCGCGTACACCGCGTTCGTGGGCACCGGGCACGCTCCGGAGCTGCTTGAGCTCTCCCGGGTGACCGAGGAGTCGATGTGGGCGGGCATCGCCGCGATGAAGCTGGGCAACCGGCTCGTCGATGTCTCCCGTGCCATCGAGACGTACATCCGACGTCAGCCCAAGGTCGGTGGCGGGCGGTACGGGATCGTCGAGGACTACGGCGGCCACGGCATCGGCACGGAGATGCACATGGACCCCCACCTCCTGAACTACGTCGAGCGCCGCCGCGGCAAGGGCCCCAAGCTCGTCCCCGGCTTCTGCCTCGCCATCGAACCGATGGTGTCCCTCGGCACCCCCAAGACCCAGGTGCTGGAGGACGACTGGACCGTCATCACCACGGACGGGACCTGGTCCTCGCACTGGGAGCACTCGGTGGCGTTGACGGAGGCGGGCCCGTTGGTGCTGACGGCGCCTGATGGCGGCAGGGCGAAGCTGGCGGAGTACGGGATTGTGGCGGCGCCGGACCCGTCGGCCTGACGCCGGACGCCGGGCGTCGTCCGGTCCGCCGATCGGAGGCCGGCGCAGCCGCGCCGTCTGGTTGACGCCGGGCGTCTTCAGCTCCGCTTCGCGGTCCGGTGGGCGGTAGGAGAGCGGCCGGAGGCGAGTTCCGTCGACCGGTGCCCTTGGTTTGCCGGGTGGGTGGCCGTGTGGTGGGGCGTGTGCGGCGCTCGTCGGTGGGCGGGGTGGGTGGGGTTTTGGTGCGTCCTTTTTTGGTGGGGCGTGGGTGTCGGGGCTGGGTGGATCTGGTTAATGATCTTCCAAGGCGGGCATTCTTCCTCGATTCGTCTTTCCGGGTGCGCTGACGTAGACTGACTCGTCGGCTCTCGTGCACCCGCATGCCTGCATGCGCTCGTACGGAGTCGATCAAGGTAGTCGATTCGAAGGGCGAAGCGTGGCCAAGAAGCAAGGTGCCATCGAGATCGAGGGCACTGTCGTCGAGTCTCTTCCGAACGCCATGTTCAAGGTTGAGCTCCAGAACGGCCACCAGGTTCTGGCACACATCAGCGGCAAGATGCGTATGCACTACATCCGCATCCTCCCTGACGACAGGGTCGTGGTGGAGCTGTCTCCGTACGACCTGACGCGTGGCCGGATCGTCTACCGGTACAAGTAGATCTTGCCTGTGCCCCGCTCACGCGGGGTGGTGGCACTGACCCGGAGAACCTCACCAATGAAGGTCAAGCCGAGCGTCAAGAAGATCTGCGACAAGTGCAGGGTGATCCGCCGTCACGGCCGGGTCATGGTCATCTGCGAAAACCCGCGCCACAAGCAGCGCCAGGGCTGACGCACGACCGACCTTCTGCATCCGCAGATACTTCGCGCGACGCAAGTAGTACATGTTCATACGCAGAGCCCAGGGCTGACACTCATCAGGCCTGACACCCCCGGTCGGAGGCTGGGGACCCGGTTCGTACCGAATCTTCGAAACGAAGAGGACGGCGGGCGGGAAACGGTTCTGCGGAAGACCTCCGAACGACAACTGGAGCCATTGAATGGCACGCGTTTCCGGTGTTGACATCCCGCGCGAAAAGCGCGTGGAGGTTGCCCTCACCTACGTGTTCGGCATCGGCCGGACCCTCTCGCAGAAGACGCTGGCCGAGACCGGCGTCAACCCGAACACCCGCGTTCGTGACCTCTCCGAGGAGGAGCTGGTCAGGATCCGCGAGTACGTGGACGCCAACTTCAAGACCGAGGGTGACCTCCGTCGCGAGGTGCAGGCCGACATCCGCCGCAAGGTCGAGATCGGCTGCTACCAGGGTCTGCGTCACCGTCGCGGCCTGCCCGTCCACGGTCAGCGCACCAGCACGAACGCTCGTACCCGCAAGGGCCCGCGTCGCGCGATCGCCGGTAAGAAGAAGCCGGGCAAGAAGTAGTCCTCAGCGGACAACGCTTCATCAGCGGTCTTCGCTGTAGGACCGACCACCTCCCCGTAGGAGTAATAGATGCCCCCCAAGGGTCGTCAGGGCGCTGCCAAGAAGGTGCGCCGCAAGGAAAAGAAGAACGTCGCCCACGGGCACGCTCACATCAAGAGCACGTTCAACAACACGATCGTCTCGATCACGGACCCCTCGGGCAACGTGATCTCCTGGGCCTCCGCCGGCCACGTCGGCTTCAAGGGCTCGCGCAAGTCCACCCCCTTCGCCGCGCAGATGGCCGCCGAGTCGGCCGCCCGTCGCGCGCAGGAGCACGGCATGCGCAAGGTTGACGTCTTCGTGAAGGGCCCGGGCTCCGGTCGCGAGACCGCGATCCGCTCGCTCCAGGCCACCGGCCTGGAGGTCGGCTCCATCCAGGACGTCACCCCCACCCCGCACAACGGCTGCCGTCCGCCGAAGCGCCGCCGCGTCTGACGCACGGTAGTTCTGGGATTCGGGCGGTACGGCTCTTCGGGGCGGTGCCGCCCGTACCCTTGCAGTAACAGCAGGACGTCAAATAGTGGGCGTCCATGACTGAAGGATCGCAACATGCTGATTGCTCAGCGTCCGTCGTTGACCGAAGAGGTCGTCGACGAGTTCCGTTCCCGGTTCGTGATCGAGCCGCTGGAGCCGGGATTCGGCTACACCCTCGGCAACTCTCTCCGCCGCACGCTCCTCTCCTCGATCCCCGGCGCTGCTGTCACCAGCATCCGGATCGACGGTGTCCTGCACGAGTTCACCACCGTGCCGGGCGTCAAGGAGGACGTCACCGACCTGATCCTCAACATCAAGCAGCTGGTCGTGAGCAGTGAGCACGACGAGCCGGTCGTGATGTACCTGCGGAAGCAGGGTCCGGGTCTGGTCACCGCCGCCGACATCGCGCCGCCGGCCGGTGTCGAGGTGCACAACCCCGACCTCGTCCTCGCCACGCTGAACGGCAAGGGCAAGCTGGAGATGGAGCTGACCGTCGAGCGCGGTCGCGGTTACGTCTCGGCGGTGCAGAACAAGCAGGTGGGTCAGGAGATCGGGCGCATCCCGGTCGACTCGATCTACTCGCCGGTCCTGAAGGTCACGTACAAGGTCGAGGCGACTCGTGTCGAGCAGCGCACCGACTTCGACAAGCTGATCGTCGATGTCGAGACCAAGCAGGCCATGCGTCCCCGTGACGCCATGGCGTCGGCCGGCAAGACGCTGGTCGAGCTGTTCGGTCTGGCGCGTGAGCTCAACATCGACGCCGAGGGCATCGACATGGGCCCCTCGCCCACGGACGCCGCCCTCGCCGCCGATCTCGCCCTGCCGATCGAGGAGCTGGAGCTCACCGTTCGGTCCTACAACTGCCTCAAGCGTGAGGGCATCCACTCCGTGGGTGAACTCGTCGCCCGCTCCGAGGCCGACCTCCTCGACATTCGCAACTTCGGTGCGAAGTCCATCGACGAGGTCAAGGCGAAGCTGGCCGGCATGGGCCTGGCCCTCAAGGACAGCCCGCCCGGATTCGACCCGACCGCCGCCGCCGACGCCTTCGGCGCCGACGACGACGTGGACGCGGGTTTCGTGGAGACCGAGCAGTACTGACCGACCAGTACTGATCGGGATGCACACCTCCGGGGCCCTTCGGGGTCCCGGATCTCCGACGGGCGATCGCCCGCTCGGACACTGACCTCGGTACCTGATACGGCCGGGGCAGACACCAAGGAGAAAGACCATGCCGAAGCCTGCCAAGGGTGCCCGTCTGGGCGGCAGCGCCGCGCACGAGAAGCTGCTCCTCGCGAACCTCGCGAAGTCGCTCTTCGAGCACGGCCGCATCACCACCACCGAGGCGAAGGCCCGTCGCCTGCGCCCGTACGCGGAGCGTCTGGTCACCAAGGCGAAGAAGGGTGACCTTCACAACCGCCGTCAGGTGCTCTCGGTGATCACGGACAAGAGCATCGTGCACACGCTCTTCACCGAGATCGGCCCGCGTTACGAGAACCGTCCGGGTGGCTACACCCGTATCACCAAGATCGGTAACCGTCGTGGCGACAACGCGCCCATGGCTGTCATCGAGCTGGTGGAGGCCCTGACCGTGGCGCAGGCAGCCACCGGTGAGGCCGAGGCGGCGACCAAGCGTGCCGTCAAGGAAGACACCCTCAAGAAGGACGCCCCGGTCGAGAAGACCGAGGCTTCCGACGAGGTCGTCGAGGACGCGAAGCCGGCTGACGCCGTCGAGGGCGACGAGTCCAAGTCCAAGGACGCCTGAGCTTCGGCTCGCGTGTGAGCGGGTCCGTCCCCTTGGGGGCGGGCCCGCTTTCGCGTTGCCCCGACGGGGGAGCGGGGGTCGTCCATGGCAGTCCCTGAGAGGATCTGTTTGTGAGTGATGAAGCAGCGGCCGGGTTCGTGCGGGTGCGGTTGGACCTGAGCTATGACGGGCGGGAGTTCTCCGGGTGGGCCAAGCAGGCCAGCGGGCGCAGGACCGTGCAGGGGGAGATCGAGGACGCCCTGCGGACGGTGACCCGGTCGGGGGACGCCACTCATGAGCTGACCGTGGCCGGGCGGACCGACGCCGGGGTGCACGCACGCGGGCAGGTGGCGCACGTCGACCTGCCCGAGGCTCTGTGGGAGGAGCACCGGGAGAAGCTGCTGAAGCGGCTCGCAGGGCGGCTGCCCAAGGACGTACGGGTGTGGTCGGTGGCTCAGGCGCCCAGCGGGTTCAACGCCCGTTTCTCGGCGGTCTGGCGGCGGTACGCGTACCGGGTGACGGACAACCCCGGCGGCGTCGATCCGCTGCTGCGTGGCCATGTCCTGTGGCACGACTGGCCGCTCGACGTCGACGCCATGAACGAGGCCGCCCGACTCCTGGTCGGCGAGCACGACTTCGCCGCCTACTGCAAGAAGCGGGAGGGTGCCACGACCATCCGTACGCTCCAGGAGCTGAGCCTGGTGCGCGACGGTGACGGGGTCGTCACCGCGACCGTGCGCGCCGACGCCTTCTGCCACAACATGGTGCGTTCGCTGATCGGGGCGCTGCTGTTCGTGGGGGACGGGCACCGCGGGGTCGAGTGGCCCGGGAAGGTGCTGGGTGCCGGCGTACGGGACTCGGCCGTCCATGTCGTACGGCCGCACGGGCTGACGCTGGAGGAAGTCGGTTACCCCGCCGACGAGTTGCTGGCCGCGCGGAGCAAGGAGGCGCGGAACAAGCGGACGCTGCCGTCGGCGGGGTGCTGCTGAGCGTCTCCGGGCCCTTCGGGCCGTCTCCGGGCCCGTTCGTCGGGCGCCTTCGGGTGTTCGGCGGAGGGCCCGATTACTCGTTGGCCGCTACTCGCTGGCCGCGGCCGACGCCTGGGACTCGCCGCGGCGGCGGATCTGGCGGAAGGCGAACTCGGCGAGGTCGTCCCCGGCCGTGAAGACCGCGGTGTCCTTGGCGGTCACGTCCTTGCCGCTGGTGTAGCCGCCGAGGGTGAAGTAGGCGTAGCGGCCGTAGGAGTTGGTGGTGGAGCGGCAGACCGCCGAGTTGCAGAAGGCATTGACGCCGTTGCCGGGCAGTGAGGCGATGATGCTCTTGGCGTCCGCCTGGCCCTTGGCCTTGGCGGCCTGGGCCGCGGTGTCGAAGACGGCCACGCCGACCGTCGCCGCGACGCCGCCCTTGCTGTAGGTGACGCGCAGCATGCGCTTGCACGAGTTCTTGGTGAGGACGGTGCCGAGCGTGCCCTTCACCGCCGAGGCGCAGTTCGTCGTGTCGGCCTTCGCGCCCTTGAGGTAGACGCGGTCACCCATGGTCAGCGACGAACCGGGGAAGAGGATGTCCGGGCTGAGCGGCGCTGTGTCCTTCTTCACGCTGGATATGAAGTCCTCGGGGTCCAGCGGGGGCGGGGCCGAGGTCGGTTCGAAGGACGGTGTCGGCCCGGTGGTGTCGCTCGGGATGTCCGCGGTGGCGGGCAGGTTGCTGGGTGTGTTCGAGGCCTGGCTGCTGCCGTTCGCGGACACGACGGCCACCGCGACGGCGACGCCGACCGCGACCGTGGCGAGCGCTCCGCCGCAGATCAGCAGCAGCCTGCGGCGCCTGTTGCGCGACTCGGAGGCGTCGGCGAGTGCCGCCCAGTCCGGAGTCCGGTCGTCCGTCTGGCTGCCCCACTGAGGCCGCTGGGATCCCGAATTCCAGGGATCCCACGGGGGCTGCCCCTGCCCACCCTGCCCATAGCTCATGCGCCGCATCTTAGACGGGCGTTGGGGGGTGTCGTTCCGCTCCGCCGGGCACTTGAGACGTCGGTGTGACCTGACCGCGTACGGGCAAAAGTGACATCTCCGGGTGGTTGGTGCGTCACGTGGCCCCGCGATCGGAGGGCGCGTGGATTTCATGTGTTCGTACGAGACGTGGGCGAGTGCGATGCGGGCTTCGGGGCGCGTTTTGACCCGTCCGGGGCGGCACGAGTAGTCTTGTGCTTCGTTATGCGTATCGGCTTGGTCGTTCTCACGCGAGAGGCCCTTACGTAGGTTCCCTGGAGCAGTTACCAGAGGGCGGCATACGGGTCAGCGTTCCCGGCACTGTCGTCCCCAGCTGCACGATCGCTTCAGTGATGCCATGTGTCAGGACCCATCCACTGAAGAAGCGAAGGCTACGAAGTGCGTACGTTCAGCCCCAAGCCCGGCGACATCACTCGCCAGTGGTATGTCATCGATGCCCAGGACGTCGTCCTGGGTCGTCTGGCCACCACTGCCGCGACCATCCTGCGGGGCAAGCACAAGCCGATCTATGCGCCCCACGTCGATGCCGGTGACTTCGTCATCATCATCAACGCCGACAAGGTGCATCTCTCCGGCAACAAGAAGACCCAGAAGATGGCGTACCGCCACTCCGGTTACCCGGGTGGTCTGCGCTCCGTCCGTTACGACGAGCTGCTGGCGAAGAACCCCGAGAAGGCCGTCGAGAAGGCCATCAAGGGCATGATCCCCAAGAACACCCTGGGCCGTCAGGTGCTCTCCAAGCTGAAGGTCTACTCGGGCGACCAGCACCCGCACGCTGCGCAGCAGCCGGTGCCGTTCGAGATCACCCAGGTCGCGCAGTAGTTCCGGCCACCCCCTAAGACGAAAAAGAATCTGAGGACAATCGTGGCCGAGACCACCGCTGAGCAGCCGGTCGAAGAGACCGGGACCGAGCTCGTCGAGAACGCCGAGAACGTCGAGAGCTACACCACCGAGTCCGAGGTGCCGCCCGTCGAGGGCGAGTACACCTCCGAGTCGCTCGCGGGCCGCTTCGGCGACCCGCAGCCCGCCGCCGGCCTGGGCCGTCGCAAGAACGCCATCGCCCGCGTCCGGATCGTCCCGGGCTCCGGCAAGTGGAAGATCAACGGTCGCACCCTTGAGGACTACTTCCCCAACAAGGTGCACCAGCAGGAAGTCAACGAGCCCTTCAAGGTGCTCGAGCTCGACAACCGCTACGACGTGGTCGCCCGCATCACGGGTGGCGGCGTCTCCGGTCAGGCCGGTGCGCTCCGTCTCGGTGTCGCCCGCGCGCTGAACGAGGCCGACGTCGACAACAACCGCGGCGCCCTCAAGAAGGCCGGCTTCCTCAAGCGCGACGACCGTGCGGTCGAGCGCAAGAAGGCCGGTCTCAAGAAGGCCCGTAAGGCCCCGCAGTACAGCAAGCGTTAATCTTCGCTGCCTGCTCGTACGCGTAGCACATGCGCTCCGCGGAGTACGTGTAGTTGCGCGTAGTACGTCCGAACGCCCCGGCGGCACGCCACAGTGCCGCCGGGGCGTTCGTTTATCACAGCCTTGGGCGTATAACGGCACAAGGTGCTCAAAGGCTCGTGTGATCGGATGACTTCCGAATTCTGAAGCTTCCTCAGGAGGACAAGTGGGACGACTCTTCGGCACGGACGGGGTGCGCGGTGTCGCCAACGCGGATCTGACGGCCGAGCTCGCGCTCGGCCTCTCCGTCGCGGCGGCACACGTACTGGCCGAGGCGGGCACGTTCGAGGGCCACCGGGCCGTCGCGGTGGTCGGCCGTGATCCGCGTGCGTCCGGGGAGTTCCTGGAGGCCGCGGTGGTCGCCGGGCTGGCCAGCGCGGGCGTGGACGTCCTGCGCGTCGGTGTGCTGCCCACCCCCGCGGTGGCGTACCTCACCGGCGCGCTGGGTGCCGACCTTGGCGTGATGCTCTCCGCCAGCCACAACGCCATGCCCGACAACGGCATCAAGTTCTTCGCCCGCGGCGGGCACAAGCTCGCCGACGAGCTGGAGGACCGTATCGAGGGTGTCTACGAGGAGCACCGCACCGGCGCTCCCTGGGACCGGCCGACCGGCTCGGGCGTGGGCCGCGTGCGCTCGTACGACCAGGGCTTCGACCAGTACGTCGCCCACCTCGTCGCCGTGCTGCCGAACCGTATCGACGGTCTGAAGGTCGTCCTGGACGAGGCGCACGGTGCCGCCGCGCGTGTTTCGCCCGAGGCCTTCGCGCGGGCCGGCGCCGAGATCATCACGATCGGTGCCGAGCCGGACGGGCTCAACATCAACGACGGCTGCGGCTCCACCCACATGGAGAAGCTCCAGGCCGCCGTACTCGAACACGGTGCCGACCTCGGTATCGCGCACGACGGTGACGCCGACCGCTGCCTCGCCGTGGACCACACGGGTGCCGAGGTGGACGGCGACCAGATTCTGGCAGTTCTCGCGCTGGCGATGCGGGAGCGTTCCGCACTGCGCTCCGACACCGTTGTCGCGACTGTCATGTCCAATCTGGGCTTCAAGCTCGCCATGGAGCGCGAGGGGCTGTCCTTCGTGCAGACGGCGGTCGGTGACCGCTACGTCCTGGAGGAGATGAAGAAGCACGGGTACGCGCTCGGTGGCGAGCAGTCCGGGCACGTGATCATCCTCGACCACGCCACCACGGGTGACGGCACGCTGACCGGGCTGTTGCTCGCGGCCAGGGTCGCCCAGTCCGGCCGTACGCTGCGGGACCTCGCGGCCGTCATGGAGCGGCTGCCGCAGGTGCTCATCAACGTGCCCGACGTCGACAGGTCCCGGGTGGGCACCTCGGCGGAGCTGGCCACGGCGGTCGCCGACGCCGAGCGTGAACTCGGCTCCACCGGGCGGGTGTTGCTCCGCCCCTCCGGCACCGAGCCGCTCGTACGGGTGATGGTCGAGGCGGCCGACATCGACCACGCCCGCTCGGTGGCCGGACGGCTCGCGGACGCGGTGAAGTCCGCCCTCGGCTAGGCCGGACAGGGCCCAAGTCGCCTCAAGGCCGGGCCACTTCGGGTGTACGCGCGCGCTGCCTCGCCCAGAACCACTTCTGGGCGAGCAGTGTGAGCGTGCCGGCCACGATGATGCCGCCGAGGTTGGCGAGGAGCTGCAGGCTGGAGCCCCACGTCTGGGAGTAGTCCGTGTAGCTGAACGCCACGGCGGCGTTGGCGGCCGCCGGGACCGTCGTCACCGAGATCGCGACGCCGATCAGCGCGCCCGACTTGGCGGACGTGAGGGAGAGGGTTCCGGCGATACCGGCCAGGAACGCCACCACGAACGACATGCTGTCGGGCTTCCAGATGAAGGCCGTGTTCGGGCGGTCGCCCTCCACCATCGACCGCTCGAACAGCCCGCAGAGGTCGAGCAGGTAACTGAAGCCCGCCGTCAGCACCATGGCGATCGCGAATCCGGCGAGCAGCGCCCACAGCGACCGCCACACCAGGTGCGGGGCGCGCCGCACCAGCGCCGTGGAGATCCCGGCGAGCGGTCCGAACTCCGGGCCCACGGCCATCGCTCCGACGATCAGGATCGCGTTGTCGAGCATCACACCGCAGGCCGCGAGCATCGTCGCGACCGCCAGGAGACCCACGTAGGTGACGGTGAGCGTCGACTCCTCGTTCGTCGCCTCGGCCAGTTGCTCCCACAGGACCGCGTCCACGCCCTCGCCCGGCGCCGCTTCCTCCGCCTCGTCGGCGCGCTTGGACAGGGAGAGGTCGATGTTCTCGATGGCGATCGAGCCGGTCCTGTCGAGGTCCAACTCGCGCAGGGCCCCGATCAGTTCGTCACCCGCCTCGCGGGCCACGTCGACCGTCACCACGTCTCCGGCCGGATCGCGGGCGGCACCCGGCATGACCACGAGGTGGGCGGTGCCGACCGTGTTCTCGATGAGCCGCAGGACGTCGTCGGTCTTGTCGGCGGGGGTGATGAGGCGGAGGTGCAGCATGGAGGCAGGGTAGCCGTGCCGACGGTCATCGCCGCCGGTTGCCTATCCGGAGGGCTCCCAGACGTACGGGGTGAGGCGGCGCAGTTCCGGCCAGCGGGGGGAGCCGACGAGCTCGGCGGCCTGTGCGGCGGCGGACCGGTCCGCGGTGACGGTCCACCGTCGGCCGGTGAAGTACGTGTCCTCCAGTTCGGCCAGTTTCGTCTGTGCCCGCCGTGCGTCCGGCTCCGGCAGGTTCTTCCGGCCGGCCTGTCTCCGGGTCCGCACCAGTTCCTCCACCCGGTCGGGCAGTTGGTTCGTGCGGCCCCGCAGCTCGCGGGCGGTCATGCCCACGATGCCGTTGGCGTCGGTGTCGACGGTGATCTCGATCAGCGGCGTGCGCCGGGGATGGCGGGGCAGGTCCATCAGCTCCAGCACGGCCACGGACCTGTTGGCCGCGGCAGTCTCCTGTTCGCCCTCCACGAGGTGGAGCATCATGGTGCGCTGGTTGTCCGCGCTCGGTGTGACGAACTCCCGGCGGCGCGTGGGAATCGTGTCGTTGTGCGCGATCATCGTCATGACTGTGCCGCCCTGGGTCTCGATGCCGAGCGAGGTCGAGATGACGTCGAGGAGCAGCGAGTCCACGACGGAGCCGCTGAGGATGCCGCTCTGCAGCGCGGCGCCGGTGACGATTCCCTCCGGGATGAGCCCGCGGTAGGGCTGGCGGCCATCGGTGAGTTCGCGGACCAGCTCCTCGATGGCGGGCATCCGGGTGGCCCCGCCGGTCAGGATCACCTGGTCCAGTTCGGCGAGCCGGATCCCGCCGTCCCGGAGGGCTTGCAGGACGGGCCTACGGCAGCGCTCCAGCAGGTCCTGCGTCAAGGCTTCGAACTTCTCGCGGGTAAGGGTCTCTTCGAGGTGCAGAGTGAAGTCCGCCGTGGTCGCCAGGTAGGGCAGGCTGATGGTCGCGCTGCCTGCCGACGTCAGCTCGACCTTCGCCGCCTCGGCGGCCTCCTGGAGCCGCTGCATGGCCGCCACGTCGTGGGTGAGGTCGACTCCGTAGCGATCCCACACCCGTCGCGCCAGGTACTGGGCGAGTCGCCGGTCCCAGTCGTCCCCGCCGAGGTGGTTGTCGCCTCCGGTCGACTTGACCTCGACGACGCCGTCACCGACCTCGATGAGGGAGACGTCCAGGGTGCCGCCGCCGAGATCGAAGACCAGGACGGTCGCCTCGGTCTCGCGGTTCAGTCCGTACGTGATCGCGGCGGCCGTCGGTTCGTTGATGACACGTTGGACAGGGAGCCCCGCCCGCCGAGCGGCCTCGACCAGCTCCGCGCGCTGGCCCAGGTCGAAGTTGGCGGGGACGGTCAGTACGGCGATGGCCGGAGGGCCGCCGATGAACGCCTCCGCGTCCGAGCGCAACCTCGCGAGGATGCGCTCCGCGACGTCCTCCGCGGTCAGTCGCACCTCGCCGCGCGTGATGCTCCAGCCCGTGCCCAGCTTGAGCTTGGCCGAACGCACCGTGTAGTCGGGGTTGGTGATCGCCTGTCGCTTGGCCGCCGTCCCCACCAGGATCTCGCCCTCGGCGGTGATGGCCAGCAGGCTCGGGGTGCTGAGGGCTCCCTCGGCGTTGGGGACCATCCGGACGTCGTCGCCCTGGAAGAGACCGATCGAGGAGTTCGTGGTACCGAAGTCGACGCCCACCACGGGTGGGTGGGTGTCGCCCGGCCGGGGCGTGGCCGGTCTCTTCGGACGCGGTGCCCGGGCCGTCGGGATCTCCCCGAGGCCTCGTGCGTGCCACAACTCCCGTGCGCGCCGGGCGACTTCACGGTCCGCGTCGGCGATCAGCCCGAGCAGCGCCGCCCGTGCCGTGTTCCGGGTCGCTTCGCGGACGCTGCCGAGCAGCTGTTCCACGAGGTGCAGGGAGCCGATGCGCTTCCAGGGCTGTACGTCGAGTACGGCGGCCCGCATCTCGGCCAGCTGGTCGACATCGCCGTGCCGGGGGCTGCGGGCCAGGTAGATCGTGCCCTGGGCGTTGTCGACGCTGAGGGTCGGGGTCTGTCCTGCGATCCGCTGCCGTACCTGCTCGTGCACGTAGTCGTACAGCTCGTCGACCGACACGAGCCCGTCGCCGTCCAGGTCGGCCGAGCCGTCCCGCAGGCCGCGCACCACCGCCGAGGTGAAGACGGACGGCTGGGTCGGCGTCCGGCTGTAGCGGACGTCCCGCTCGCCCTCGTAGGCGTACTGGAGGGCGGTGGACGCGGTGAGGACGACGCGGCCGTTGCCCGCGAAGGGCTCGGCGACGTCGACCGTGGGCGTGCCCGCGTCGCGGCGCACCGCGTTCAGGGCGAACGCTCCGCTGTAGCAGCAGTCGAGCATGACGACGACGCGTCGGGAGCGGCTCTGTCCCAGCCAGTCGCCGACGAGTTCCGCGGAGACTGCCGTCGAGCCGGGAAGGTCGCGTTCGGTGTCGCGCATGACGAAGTACAGCCGGCCCCGCAGGTCCTTCCAGCCGTGCAGGGACAGGTGGAGGAGGAGCAGGTCGTCGGGGCGGGCCCGGGTGAAGAAGGATTCGAGCGCGCGCAGCGCGGGGCGCTGTTCGACGTCGGCCAGGGTCTCGACCTCGAAGCCGCCGATGTCCGGGGCGCCCAGGACCTCCGCCAGGGCGGCGGCGTCCGCGGACGCGGCGGGCAGCGTGGCGAAGTGCTCGTCGTCGTAGCGGCTGTTCGCGATGATCAGGGCGCGGTTCGCCACCGGGGTCACTCCCCGTGGCGGCGGAGGAAGTCCTCCAGTGCGCGCCGCTGCATCTCGTCGGACACCGCGGTCAGTTCCAGCTCGTCGTCGCCGATCTTCAGGCGGATGCTGCCTGACCGCCGCCGGTGCAGCCAGTCCTGTACGAGCCCGACGAGCAGCGGGAGCAGGGCGCCGCTGCCGCCCAGGCCGATCAGCAGTGCGCCCAGTTCTACGGCGTCGCCGCCGCGGGTGCCCGCCGGGGCCGGACGGTGCGTAACGCGTTCGATGCTCTCGACGTCCAGTCGGCTCAACTCGGCCAGCAGGAAATGGAGTTCCTCTCCGGTGCGCTCCGGGTCCCCACCCTGTGGGTCCAGCACCAGCTCGACCGACATCTCCTCCACCGCCACAGCGCCTCCCCGTTGGTGATAGCAGGCGGTAACTGTATCGCCACGGAGGGAAGTTGGGGGCGGGTCGATGACTGCCCGGTGCTCACAGCTTGCGCAGGCTCAGTTTCTGCACCTTGTGGTCGGGGCCCTTGCGGACGACGAGGGTGGCGCGGCCTCGGGTGGGGGCCACGTTCTCCAGGAGGTTGACCTTGTTGATGGTCCGCCAGGTGGTGCGGGCGTAGTCGAGGGCCTCCTCCTCGGAGACCTGGGTGTACTTGCGGAAGTACGAGGAGGGGTTCTGGAAGGCGGTGGCGCGGAGCTTGCGGAAGCGGTTGAGGTACCAGGCCTCGATGTCCTCGGCGCGGGCGTCGACGTACACGCTGAAGTCGAAGTAGTCGGCGAGGCCCACGCGGGTGCGGCCGTCCTGGCCGGGGAGGGCGGGCTGGAGGACGTTCAGCCCTTCGACGATCAGGATGTCGGGGCGGCGGACGGTGAGCTCGCGGCCGGGGACGATGTCGTAGATGAGGTGTGAGTAGACGGGGGCCGTCACCTCGTCCTTGCCCGCCTTGATGTCGGCGACGAACCGGGTGAGCGCGCGGCGGTCGTACGACTCGGGGAAGCCCTTGCGGGACATCAGGCCGCGTGCCTCCAGCTCCCTGGTGGGGAGCAGGAATCCGTCCGTGGTGACCAGCTCGACGCGCGGGTGCTCGGGCCAGCGGGACAGCAGGGCCTGGAGGAGGCGGGCGACGGTCGACTTGCCGACCGCCACGGAGCCGGCGACGCCTATCACGAACGGCGTGCCGGACTGGGAGCCCTTCTCGCCCAGAAAGGTGTTCAGGGCGCCGCGCAGGCCGTCCGTCGCCCCCACGTAGAGGTTGAGGAGCCGGCTCAGCGGGAGGTAGATGTCCCGCACCTCGTCGAGGTCGATGACATCGCCGAGGCCGCGCAGCTTCTCCACCTCCTCGGCGTTCAGCGGGAGCGGCGTCTTTTCGCGCAGCGCGCTCCACTCGGCACGGGTGAGGTCGACGTAGGGAGTCGCCTCCGGCCTGGACCGGTGGGCGCTCCGGGGGGTCGAGGAGACCGGAGAGATCACAGTCCATTGTTACGGGAGTATGGACGGGACGGTACGTGGGGTCCGTCACGCGGGTTACCCGGCGGGGCGGGCGAGGCCAGGCGGGAATTTCCGATTTCGGGCATGAAGTGTCGGGTTTGGGCGTCTTTTGGTGTCTAGGCTGCCGTTCATGTGCGGAATCGTGGGATACGTGGGGTCGCAGTCGGCGCTTGACGTGGTGATGGCCGGGCTGAAGCGGCTGGAGTACCGGGGGTACGACTCGGCCGGGGTCGCCGTGCTCGCCGACGGCGGGCTGGTCGCGGCGAAGCGGGCCGGGAAGCTCGTCAACCTGGAGAAGGAGCTGTTGGAGCGGCCGCTGCCGGCCGGGCCGACGGGGATCGGGCACACGCGCTGGGCCACGCACGGCGGCCCCACCGACGCGAACGCCCATCCGCATCTGGACAACGCAGGACGCGTCGCCGTCGTGCACAACGGGATCATCGAGAACTTCGCCGCCCTGCGGGCCGAGCTGGCCGACCGCGGGCACGACCTCGCCTCCGAGACCGACACCGAGGTCGTGGCGCACCTGCTCGCCGAGGAGTACTCCTCCTGCGCCGACCTCGCGGAGTCGATGCGGCTGGTGTGCCGCCGCCTGGAAGGCGCGTTCACGCTGGTCGCGGTGCACGCCGACGAGCCGGACGTGGTCGTCGGGGCGCGCCGGAACTCGCCGCTCGTGGTGGGCGTCGGCGAGGGCGAGGCCTTCCTCGCCTCCGACGTCGCCGCCTTCATCGCCCACACGCGCTCCGCGATCGAGCTGGGCCAGGACCAGGTGGTCGAGCTCACCGTGGACGGCGTCACGGTCACCGGCTTCGACGGCCGGCCCGCCGAAGTCCGCTCCTTCCACGTCGACTGGGACGCCTCGGCCGCCGAGAAGGGCGGCTACGACTACTTCATGCTCAAGGAGATCGCCGAGCAGCCCAAGGCGGTCGCCGACACCCTGCTGGGCCGCATCGACGCGGCCGGCTCACTGACCCTGGACGAGGTGCGGATCTCCGCCGCCGAACTCCGCGAGGTCGACAAGATCGTCATCATCGCGTGCGGTACGGCCTTCCACGCCGGGCTGATCGCCAAGTACGCCATCGAGCACTGGACGCGGATCCCCTGCGAGGTGGAGCTCGCGAGCGAGTTCCGCTACCGGGATCCCATCCTGGACGTGCGGTCCCTGGTGATCGCGATCTCCCAGTCCGGCGAGACCATGGACACGCTGATGGCCCTGCGGCACGCCCGCGAGCAGGGCTCCAAGGTGCTGGCGATCTGCAACACCAACGGCTCGACGATCCCGCGTGAGTCCGACGCGGTGCTCTACACGCACGCGGGCCCCGAGGTCGCCGTCGCGTCCACGAAGGCCTTCCTCACCCAGCTCGTCGCCTGCTATCTGGTGGCCCTCTACATCGGCCAGGTGCGCGGCACCAAGTGGGGCGACGAGATCCAGGACGTCATCCGCGACCTGTCGCACATCTCGGCCTCCGTGGACCGCGTCCTTGAGACCATGGAGCCGGTACGGGAGCTGGCGCGGTCCCTCGCCGACAAGGACACCGTGCTGTTCCTCGGCCGCCACGTGGGCTATCCCGTCGCCCTCGAAGGCGCCCTGAAGCTCAAGGAGTTGGCCTACATGCACGCCGAGGGCTTCGCGGCGGGCGAGCTCAAGCACGGGCCCATCGCCCTCATCGAGGAGGACCTCCCCGTCGTCGTGGTCGTGCCGTCACCCCGGGGCCGCTCCGTCCTCCACGACAAGATCGTGTCCAACATCCAGGAGATCCGCGCGCGGGGTGCGCGGACCATCGTCATCGCCGAGGAGGGCGACGAGGCGGTCGTCCCGTACGCCGACCACCTCATCCGGATCCCGGCCACCCCGACGCTGCTCCAGCCCCTCGTCGCGACGGTCCCCTTGCAGGTCTTCGCCTGCGAGTTGGCCACCGCCCGCGGCAACGAGGTCGATCAGCCTCGGAACCTGGCGAAGTCGGTGACGGTGGAGTAGCGCTTCACACCGTCGAGGAAGGTGACGAAGGCTCCGGCCGGGAAGGTGAGGGTGGCTCTGGCCGGGGCCTTGGAATCGCGGATCGCGGTGTGGGTGGGGGAGTTCGCGATCTCGACGCAGTCGTTGCCGTCCCCCTCGCCGGAGTAGGACGACTTTCGCCAGTTGTCCATGGGGGTGCCTCACATCTCTTTCGCCAGCCTGTGGATGAAGTCACGCGATCGTTCGGGCTCGATTGATACAGCTTGCACCTTACGGAAGCGTGTTCGATAGGCGTTGAGTTGAGCTTCTGAATCGATGAAGACCGAGCCGTGGGGTGCGTCTCGCACCACCGTGTCCAGTTTTGATAGAGAGCCGCCCACGTACTGCATGGTGCTTGAGGCCCTGGCGAAGCCGTCCAGGTCGAAGGGGATGACGCGCAGGGTGATGTTGTCTGCCTCGGAAAGCTGAACCAGGCTGGCGAGTTGAGTCTGTGAACCGACGCGGTTGCCGACCCTGATACGTAGTGCGGCCTCGTGGATCACCACTTCGTACGGGATGGTGATCTCTTGGCGTGCCATCCGATGGCGGACACGCAACTCGAGTTCTTCAGGCGTGAGTTCAGGAAGCCTGGAAGAGAAGACGGCGCGAGCGTATTGCTCGGTCTGAAGCAGGCCCGGCACGTAGAGGATCGCCACATCGCGCCGGAACGAGGCGTGGTGATCCAGCTCGGACAGGTCCAGGAACGACGTGGGCAACAGGCCCCGGTACTCCTCCCACCAGCCGCGTGTCCGATCGGTGGCCATTGCGACCAGGGTGTCGATGAACTCCTCGTCCGTGCAGGCGTAGTGGGATGCGAGGCGGCGGAGTCTCTTCTCGCTCACGCCTGCGAGTCCTGACTCGATGTGGGTGATCTGGGCCGGGCTCACGCCGAGCAATGCAGCCGCCTGGCGGGCGTTGAGGTCTGCCGCCTCACGGAGTCTGCGCAGTTCAGTCGCCAGACGCATCTGACGTGCCGTCGGTTCGCGCCTCAAAGCTCTCGACCGCTCCTCGGTTCAACGCGCCTGCGGGCGCTACTCGTTCGGCGTCAGATTACGCGATCGGCTTGCTGCGTCTCTATATTTAGATCTACCGTCAGTCACGCGACGCACACTCTGCGGAATCCCGGGGCCCCGGAAGCGCACCACTCCGTCCTGCCATGACGGACGTGGCCATGCCACCGCCCGTCACCCGCAGGTCTCCGAAAACCCTCCACCGAACCGGAGTTCACGCATGCCCGAAAACGAGACCGCGCCCTGGGAGTACTACCTCTACGTCCCCAACGACCTCCGCGCCGTCACGGTCAGTCGCCGCACCCTGCGGCTCATCCTCACCATGCACGGGCTGATCCGCCTCGCGGACGTCGGCGAACTCCTCGCGACCGAGCTGGTCTCCAACGCCGTACGCCATACGAAGGGTCCCGCCGCCCTGCGGGTGTCCTGGGCCGCGGGCGTGCTGCGGATCGGGGCGTGGGACGCCGATCCCCGGCCACCGGAGCCACCGCGGGCGTTCGGCGAGGGCGTCGACCTGGAGGAGGGGCGCGGGCTCGCGCTGGTGCGGGCGTGTGCCGACCTGTGGAGCTGGCAGCCGCTGGCCAGGGACGGCAGGCGGGGGAAATACGTGTGGTGCGAGCTGGCCGCGGCTTAGCCGGAACTCCTGGCGGTGAGCCGGTGGCGGGGCGCATGCGAAAGGTCCCGTTACGGCCGAGGTGACGGGACCGGTGTTGTGTCTACGCGGGGGAGCGGATGTCCTGCGGCCTACCCACCCTGGCGCGCTGGTTCGCAGCGGGCCTGGTCCGGCGCTGGCCGCCAAGGTGGGAGGCGCGGCGGGACGATCAGTGCTGACGGCCGCCGAAGTGCGAGCCGAACAGGAAGCCGTCGCGGTCCTCGTGCTCGTCGCCGGTGCGCTGGCATCCCTGGGTGTAGAAGCCCTTGCCGTCGCCCGCGCCGGCCGCGATCCAGCACGCGCTCGACGACTGGCCGTCGTCGTCGCCCTGTCCGTCCCAGCCGTGCGCCAGCGCCGAGGCCGAACCGCCCAGAACGAGACCGGCCGACAGAACCGCGGCCGACATAATGGTACGCATGCGCATGAAAAGACTCCCTGTTCGATGAGTTGAAGGGTCGTCCTCAGCAATGGCCCCCAGGCGCGGGTCGCAAACCTGCACAAACCCGTTCAGCCCCGATCATGGCAGGTCGGCAGACTGGCGCCCGAGCCGGTCGCCGTAGGGTCTCGGCATGAGCATCATCGGGGTCGGTATCGACGTGGCCGAGATCGAGCGGTTCGCGGCGTCGCTGAAGCGGACGCCGGGGCTGGCGGAGCGGCTGTTCGTGGCGGGCGAGTTGCTGTTGCCCAGCGGGGAGCGCCGGGGCGTCGCCTCGCTCGCGGCCCGCTTCGCGGCGAAGGAGGCCCTGGCGAAAGCGCTGGGCGCCCCGGCGGGCCTGCACTGGACCGACGCCGAGGTCTACGTCGAGGACAGCGGGCAGCCGCGGCTACGGGTGAAGGGCACCGTCGCGGCCCGCGCGGCCGAGCTGGGCGTCCGGTCGTGGCACCTGTCGCTGAGCCATGACGCGGGGGTCGCCTCGGCCGTGGTGGTGGCGGAGGGATAGCCCGGCCGGCGGGGGTGCCCGCGGGCTGGGGCTGTGGTCCGGGGCGTCGTGCGGGAGACTCGAACGCATGCGAACTGCGTACAGCGTCGAGACGGTCCGGGCAGCCGAGCGGGAGCTGATGTCGCGGCTCCCGGAGGGTGCACTCATGCAGCGGGCGGTGGCCGGACTGGCCGTCGCCTGCGGTCAGTTGCTGGGGCGGGTGTACGGCAGCCGCGTCGTGCTGCTGGTCGGAAGCGGGGACAACGGCGGCGACGCCCTGTACGCGGGCGCCCGCCTCGCGCGGCGCGGCGCCGGGGTCACCGCCGTCCTGCTCAGCCCCGAACGCACGCACCCGGGCGGACTCACGGCGCTGCGCCGGGCGGGCGGCCGTACGGTCGCCCCCGACGCCGCTGAGGACATCGTCCGCCGGGCCGATCTCGTCGTCGACGGCATCGTCGGGATCGGCGGCACGGGCGGGCTCCGGCCGGCCGCCGCACAGCTCGCCGCTCTCGTCGCGCACTCCCGGGCCGCCGTCGTCGCCGTCGACCTGCCCAGCGGCATCGAGGCGGACACCGGCGAGGTGCGCGGCTCCGCGGTCCGGGCCGACCTGACGGTCACCTTCGGGACGCACAAGCCCGGCCTGCTGGTCGACCCCGCGCGGGAGTACGCCGGGTCGGTGCGGTTCGTCGACATCGGCCTCGGTGCCGAACTGCCCGCGGAGCCCGACCTGGAGGCCCTCCAGCACGCCGACGTGGCCGACCTGCTGCCCGTACCGGCGGCGGAGAGCGACAAGTACCGGCGGGGCGTCGTCGGGATCGCCGCCGGGTCCGCGCGGTATCCGGGCGCCGCCGTGCTCGCCGTGGCCGGTGCGCTGCGGGGCGGCGCGGGGGCCGTGCGGTACGTGGGCCCCGCGGCGGACGCGGTGCTCGCCCGGTTCCCCGAGACGCTCGTGACCGACAAGGGGCCCGCGCAGGCCGGGCGGGTGCAGGCCTGGGTCGTGGGGCCCGGCGCCGGGGACGACGCGTCGGCCGTGGGTGAGGTGCTCGCGTCCGACGTACCCGTGCTGCTGGACGCCGACGGCCTGC
This sequence comes from Streptomyces sp. NPDC088747, assembly GCF_044751025.1. NCBI lineage: Bacteria > Bacillati > Actinomycetota > Actinomycetes > Kitasatosporales > Streptomycetaceae > Streptomyces > Streptomyces sp. NPDC088747. The sequence continues at coordinate 27,067 of NZ_JBIVKZ010000026.1, read as the reverse complement.
GGCTCGCCGACGTCGGCGCCGTGCGGGACCGTACGGCGCCGACGCTGATGACCCCGCACGCCGGGGAGGCCGCCGCGCTGCTCGGCGTCAAGCGGGAGGAGGTCGAGAGGGCTCGGCTGGCCTCGGTGCGGGAGCTGGCGCGGCGGTACGGGGCGACGGTGCTGCTCAAGGGGTCGACCACGCTGGTCGCCGACTCCGGGGGCGGGGCGGTGCGGGTGAATCCGACCGGGACGGGGTGGCTGGCCACGGCGGGGAGCGGGGACGTGCTGTCCGGGCTGGCGGGGTCGTTGCTCGCGGCCGGGCTGTCCGCGCTGGACGCGGGGAGTGTGGGGGCGTATCTGCATGGGCTCGCGGGGCGGTTCGCCGCGGACGGGGCGCCTGCGGGGGCGCACGACGTGGCCGCGGCCATTCCGGACGCGTGGCGGGACGTACGGGGGTGAGGTGAGGGGTTTCTCGCCCCCTCCGCCCCTTCCCGTCCCGTGTCCGGGGGCTGCGCCCCCTGGCCCCCCATCGCCCGAAGGGCTCGTCCTCAAACGCCGGACGGGCTAAAGGCGCGCGCGGCTCATTCATGGGCGTCCCGCCGCCGCGTAGAGCTGATCTCATGATCAGCAGACGAATGATGTGCCGTGGCCTCGCGGTGCTGCTCGCCGCGGTGAGTGTGCTGCCTGTCGGGGTGGCGTACGGGGAGCCTGTTCCGCCTGCTTCCGGGCCCGAGGCGGAGCTCGTGCCGGGGGTGCCGCCGGGGCCGTACCAGCCGTGGCACATCGACACGCCCGACCAGGTGCTGCCGCCGAAGGTCTACACGCCGCCCGCCTCGGAGGACGCGGTCGAACCGAGGGACGCGAGGGCGGGGACGTACGACCTCGTCGAGTACGTGCCGCTCGGGGACGCCGCCGCGAAAGTGACGTGCAGCAAGCGGACCGGGCCCTATCAGCGGCAGGTCGAGCGGTGGCTGAAACTCAGGGTCGACGGGAAGCAGTCCGGCGCCGACTGCCTGGCCATCCGTACCTTCCAGACCAAGCACAGGATCAAGCCCAGCATCGGTTTCGCCGGGACCGTCACCTGGGCGCAGATGCGGCTGCTGTCGGCGAGGAAGAACCCGAACGCGGCGAAGAAGTGTCCCGTCCGGTCGTACCGCGTCGCCTGCGTGGATCTCAGCCGTCAGCTCACCTGGGTGCAGAAGGGCAAGAAGGTCGTCTACGGGCCGGTGCCGATGCGCAGCGGGCGGGCCGGCTACGGGACGCGGACCGGGTGGAAGAAGATCTACTGGAAGCACAAGAACCACTGGTCGACGCTCTACAACACCTCCATGCCGTACAGCCAGTTCTTCGACGGCGGACAGGCCTTCCACGCCGTCTACGGCAGCATCCACACCACCGTCGGCTCGTGGGGCTGCGTGAATCTGCGGCTCGCCGACGCCCGGAAACTGTGGGGGGTGCTCAAGAAGGGCGACCGGGTATACGTATGGGGCCGCAGGACGGACGGCTGAGCGGCACCGGTGCCGGAGTGCTGTCCGACCCCTCTGAGACACTGGGGGCGCCATGAACGAGACAGCACCCCTGCGCGCCCGCGCCGAGATCGACCTTGCCGCCCTCCGGGCCAACGTGCGGAGTCTGCGCGCCCACGCGCCGTCCGCGGCCGTGATGGCCGTGGTCAAGTCCGACGCGTACGGCCACGGGGCGGTGCCGTGCGCCCGCGCGGCGCGTGAGGCGGGCGCCGGCTGGCTCGGCACGGCCACCCCCGAGGAGGCGCTCGCCCTGCGCGAGGCCGGGCTGCCGGGCCGGATCCTGTGCTGGCTCTGGACCCCCGGCGGCCCCTGGGCCCAGGCCATCGAGGCCGACCTCGACGTGTCGGTCAGCGGCATGTGGGCGCTGCGGGAGGTCGTCGAGGCGGCGCGAGCGGTCGGCATCCCCGCCCGCGTACAGCTCAAGGCCGACACCGGCCTCGGGCGCAACGGCTGCGGGCCCGCCGACTGGCCCGAACTCGTCGCCGCGGCCCTGCGGGCCGAGGCCGAGGGACTGATCACGGTCACCGGCCTCTGGTCGCACCTCGCCTGCGCCGACGAACCCGGCCACCCCTCCATCCGGCCCCAACTCACCCTCTTCCGCGAGATGGTGGCGTACGCCGAGGAGCGGGGCGCCCGCCCCGAGGTGCGGCACATCGCCAACTCGCCCGCCACGCTGACCCTCCCCGAGAGCCACTTCGACCTCGTCCGCACGGGAATCGCGGTCTACGGCATCTCGCCCAGCCCCGAGATCGGCACCCCGGCCGACTTCGGGCTCCGCCCGGTGATGACGCTGAGCGCGTCGATCGCACTGGTGAAGCACGTGGAAGGCGGCCACGGCATCAGCTACGGCCACCACTACGTCACGCCGGGCGCCACGACCCTCGGCCTCATCCCCGTCGGCTACGCGGACGGCATCCCGCGGCACGCCTCCGGCACCGGACCCGTGCTGGTCGGCGGCAAGCTGCGGACGGTCGCCGGACGGATCGCGATGGACCAGTTCGTCGTCGACCTCGGCGGGGACGAGCCCGCGGTGGGCGAGGAGGCGGTGCTGTTCGGGCCCGGCGACCGGGGCGAACCGACCGCCGAGGACTGGGCACGCGCCGCGGGAACCATCGCGTACGAAATCGTCACCCGGATCGGAACCCGCGTACCCCGCGTCCACGTGAAGGTGAATAACGAACTGAGCGGGTAACAGCGGAGGGGTGTACAGCGAATCCGCGTGCCACGAGTGCGCGCCAGGACCTCGAACAGTGCGGGCAGCCGGTGAAAAGGAGCGGGAAGTGAGCGAGAGCAGCGCGGAGGCCGTCGTGGATGCGGCCTCGGCGGTCGCCGCCTCCGCCGGGAACTGGCGCAAGGCGACGGGTATCGCGGGCGTCGCCATAGGCGTGGTCGCGGCCGGTGCCGCCGCCGGGGTCGCCATAGAGCGGCTCACCGTCGGCCGCGGCATGCGGCAGAGGGCCCGGCTCGCCCTCGACTCGGCGGGACCCTACGGCGCGCTGCGCGGCACGCCCGGCAAGGCGTACGCCTCCGACGGCACCGAGCTGTACTACGAGGTCGACGACCTCGAACCGGAGGCCCCGCTCAACGGCCGCCGCCGACGGCTCTTCGGCCGCAAGGCACCGGCCCCCGTCACCGTCGTCTTCAGCCACGGCTACTGCCTCAACCAGGACTCCTGGCACTTCCAGCGGGCCGCGCTGCGCGGTGTGGTGCGCACGGTGCACTGGGACCAGCGCAGCCACGGGCGCTCCGGCCGGGGCGTCGGCCAGGTCCAGGAGCGGGAGCCGGTCACCATCGACCAGCTCGGCCAGGACCTGAAGGCCGTCATCGACGCCGCCGTGCCCGAGGGGCCGATCGTGCTGGTCGGGCACTCCATGGGCGGCATGACGATGATGGCGCTGGCCGACCAGTACCCCGAACTCATCCGCGAGCGGGTCGTCGCCGCCGCACTCGTCGGTACGTCGTCGGGGCGGCTCGGCGAGGTCAACTTCGGGCTGCCCATAGCGGGCGTCAACGCGGTGCGGTGGGCGCTGCCCGGCGTGCTGAAGGCGCTCGGACAGCAGGCCGCCCTGGTGGAGCGGGGGCGGCGGGCCACGGCCGATCTGTTCGCCGGGATCATCAAGCGGTACTCGTTCGCGACCCGGGACGTCGACCCGGCCGTCGAGCGGTTCGCCGAGCGCATGATCGAGGGCACCCCGATCGACGTGGTCGCCGAGTTCTACCCGGCGTTCACCGAACACGACAAGACCGCGGCGCTCGTGCACTTCGCGGCCATGCCGGTGCTCGTCCTCGCCGGTCTCAAGGACCTGGTGACGCCGAGCGAGCACAGCGAGGCGATCGCGGACCTGCTGCCCGACGCCGAGCTGGTGCTCGTGCCGGACGCCGGACACCTCGTGATGCTGGAGCACCCCGAGGTGGTCATAGACCGTCTCGCCGACCTCCTGATGCGCGCGGGAGCCGTCCCGGCAGGGGCTACCGTTGGTGGCTATGGAACGACCAGCAGCAGCCCACAACCCGGCTGAGCCCACCGCGGGGAGCACCGGCGTTCGGATCACCGTCAACTCCCCGGAGCAGATGCGGGAGTTGGGTCTCCGCCTCGCCAAGCTGCTGCGCGCGGGCGACCTGGTGATGCTGAACGGCGAACTCGGCGCGGGCAAGACGACACTGACCCGCGGCCTCGGCGAAGGGCTCGGCGTGCGCGGTGCGGTCACCTCGCCGACCTTCGTCATCGCCCGCGTGCATCCCTCCCTCGGCGAGGGTCCGCCGCTCGTCCACGTGGACGCGTACCGCCTCGGCGGCGGGCTCGACGAGATGGAGGACCTCGATCTCGACGTCTCGCTGTCCGACTCGGTGATCGTCGTGGAGTGGGGCGAGGGCAAGGTCGAGGAGCTGACCGACGACCGGCTGCACGTCGTGATCCACCGGGCCGTGGGCGACACCACGGACGAGGTCCGGCACGTCGCGCTGACCGGGCTCGGGGGGCGCTGGGCGGGGGCGGATCTGGGCGTGCTCTCCGCCTGAACGCCGGATTCTTCGTACGTTCGAATAACGTTCCGACAAGGCGTCGGCAAGATGTTGCTTTTCGCGTCCCGGGCGTGGTCACATGGACATCAGGTCGTGGTTAGGTCTACCTAATCATGGTGGCCCCCGAAGCTCCAGGAGGCGTCCATGTCGGCTTCAGAACGGTCGGCTTCAGAGCGGTCGGATTCATCGCGTGCGGTGCCGGTGCCGGCGGCTGTCGGTGGGGTTTCGATGCGGGAGCTGTTGGCTTCCTGCGCTGCGGCCGAGGCGGTTTCGCTTCCGCCTCGGGCGCCGTTGCCGGCTGTGCCGGATGCGGAGTCGGAGCCTCGCAGGGCTGCGTGAGCGCTCCGCTGGTGGGGGGGGATTTCGTCCGCGGGTCCGGTGGGGGCTGGCCGCGCAGTTCCCCGCGCCCCTAAAGGGGCGCTGATCGTGCCGTGTCCCGCGTCCCTGAAGGGGCACTGGCGGGGTCGTCCGGTCGCGGGCTGTTACTTCAGGACGACGATTTTTACGCCGACTGTTGCGAAGTTCCACATGGCGGTGCCGTCCTCGCGGGACTCTCGGATGCCGCCGAGCTTCTTGGTGGCGTCGGGGGCGGTGGTGGTGCCGTCGACGGCGGCGCTGAAGCCGATCGCGACGCCGTCGACCGAGGTGAAGCGGACGACGTGTTCGATCTGCACGCCGTCCGAGCCGGTGACCGCGTTGGCGCGGGTCGTCACGGCGTACGTCCCCTTGGCCGGGTCCACGGTGCCGGGCGTGACCTCGAAGGTGCGCCGCACCTTGTTGTTCGCGCCGACCAGCCACACGCGGTCCGTCCCGGTCGCGTAGACGACGCGCTCACCGGTGCCGGACGCGGCGGGCAGTGCCGCCGGGTCGGCGGACTGCCGGGGGGTCTTCGAGGCGGAGGCCTTGGGCGTCGCACCCGAGTTCCCCTTGCCCAGGTCGTCCGGCACGTTCGCGGACGCCTGGTAGGCGAGGAAACCGACTGCGGCGACCGCCGCCACGGTGAGCCCGGCCACGATTCCCGAGCTGCTCCTAGCCACCTTGTACGCCTGCCTCTCGAACCACGTTCCTGCCCTGCACGTCGCTTGTGGTGACGGTAGCAGGGCGGGTACTGAACACCGGGGCGGCCATACGTCCGGCTCGGGCGCCGTACGCTGTTTGCGTGCTCTTGCTCGCTCTGGATACCGCCACCCCCGCCGTGACCGTCGCCCTGCACGACGGCACGGCCGTCATCGCCTCGTCGAGCCAGGTGGACGCGCGTCGGCACGGGGAACTGCTGCTGCCGGCCGTCGACCGGGTGCTCGCCGAGGCGGAGCTGCGCCTCGACGCCGTCACCGGCATCGTTGTCGGGGTCGGCCCCGGCCCCTACACCGGGCTGCGCGTCGGCCTCATGACCGCCGACACCTTCGGCCTCGCGCTCGGCGTGCCGGTGTACGGCCTGTGCACCCTCGACGGGCTCGCCTACGCGGCCGACGTCGAGGGCCCCTTCGTCGTGGCGACCGACGCACGGCGCAAGGAGGTCTACTGGGCGCGTTACGCCGATCCGCGCACCCGCGTGTCGGAGCCCGCCGTGGACCGGCCCGCGGAGCTGGACCTCGGCGGTCTGCCCGCCGTCGGAGCGGGCGCGCTGCTCTACCCCGACAGCTTCCCGGACGCCCGCGGACCCGAGCACGTCTCGGCCGCCGCGCTCGCCGCACTGGCGGCGGAGCGGCTCGCGGCGGGTGAGGAACTGCCCGCTCCCCGGCCGCTCTACCTGCGCCGCCCGGACGCCCAGGTGCCCAAGAACTACAAGGTGGTCACCCCCAAGTGACCGCCGTGCTGCGCGAGATGCGCTGGTGGGACATCGATCCCGTACTGGGTCTGGAGAAGGACCTCTTCCCCGAGGACGCCTGGTCGCGGGGGATGTTCTGGTCCGAGCTCGCCCACGCGCGCGGGCCGGAGGCGACCCGGCGCTATGTCGTGGCCGAGGAGGACGGGCGCCTGGACGGGTACGCGGGACTCGCGGCCTCCGGCGACCTCGGCGACGTACAGACGATCGCCGTGCGACGCGAGCAGTGGGGGACCGGGCTCGGCGCCCGGCTGCTGACCGAACTGCTGCGGGCCGCGACCGCCTTCGAGTGCGCCGAGGTGCTGCTGGAGTGCCGGGTGGACAACATCCGCGCACAGAAGCTGTACGAACGCTTCGGCTTCGAGGCCATCGGTTTCCGCCGCGGCTACTACCAACCGGGGAACGTCGACGCGCTCGTGATGCGCCTCAACGACCCCTCCACCTCAGTAAACGGCGTACAAGGAACCGAGAGCAATGGCTGACGAACCGCTCGTCCTCGGCATCGAGACCTCCTGCGACGAGACCGGCGTCGGCATCGTCCGCGGCACCACGCTGCTCGCGGACGCCATCGCGTCGAGCGTCGACGAGCACGCCCGCTTCGGCGGGGTCGTGCCCGAGGTCGCCTCCCGGGCGCACCTGGAGGCGATGGTGCCGACCATCCAGCGCGCCCTGAAGGAGGCGGGAGTCGCCGCCTCCGACCTGGACGGGATCGCCGTCACCGCGGGCCCCGGGCTCGCCGGCGCGCTGCTCGTCGGGGTCTCGGCCGCGAAGGCGTACGCGTACGCGCTGGGCAAGCCGCTCTACGGCGTGAACCATCTCGCCTCGCACATCTGCGTGGACCAGCTGGAGCACGGGCCGCTGCCCGAGCCGACCATGGCGCTGCTCGTCTCCGGCGGCCACTCCTCGCTGCTGCTCTCGGCCGACATCACCTCCGACGTACGGCCGATGGGCGCGACCATCGACGACGCCGCGGGCGAGGCCTTCGACAAGATCGCGCGGGTGCTGAACCTCGGTTTCCCCGGCGGCCCGGTCATCGACCGGTACGCCAAGGAGGGCGACCCGAGAGCGATCGCGTTCCCGCGCGGGCTCACCGGGCCGCGCGACGCGGCGTACGACTTCTCCTTCTCCGGTCTCAAGACCGCCGTGGCCCGCTGGATCGAGGCCAAGCGGGCGGCGGGCGAGGAGGTGCCGGTGCGCGACGTGGCCGCGTCCTTCCAGGAGGCGGTCGTCGACGTGCTGACGCGCAAGGCCGTACGGGTCTGCAAGGACGAGGGTGTCGACCACCTGATGATCGGCGGCGGGGTGGCCGCCAACTCCCGGCTGCGGGTGCTCGCCCAGGAGCGCTGCGAGGCCGCCGGGATCCGGCTGAGGGTGCCGCGGCCGAAGCTGTGCACGGACAACGGCGCGATGGTCGCCGCGCTGGGCGCCGAGATGGTCGCGCGTAACCGGGCCGCCTCCGACTGGGACCTGTCGGCGGACTCGTCGCTGCCGGTGACCGACACCCATGTGCCGGGGCGGGGGCACGCCACCGCTTCGCACGACCATGTGCACGAGGTCTCGAAGGAGAACCTGTACTCGTGAGCGTGGTGCTGATGTGGGAGGCGCGGGCCGCCGCCGGGCGGGGCGGGGAACTGCTCGACTGGGTGCGCGAGCAGCAACTGGGGGCCGAGCCCGTGCGCCGGGAAATCTTCCGGGCGCCCCAGGACCGGGTGCTCGTGCTCACCTGGTGGGACGCGCCGTACGACGCCGAACTTCCCGAACTGCCGGAACCCGAGGGTGAGTTGGTCACCCGGGCGGTGCACAGGTGGCGGTTCGAGCCGGTGCCCTGACGGCTGTCGGGTCATCTGCGACTCCGGCCGGGCTTCACGTCGACTTCCGGCTTGGCTTCCCGTCGACCTCGCTTTTCCGGAAGACTCCTGCAAGGTTTCATGATTGTCGACGGAGGTGGGCGCGTGGCCCGGGAGAGCATCAAGAACAAGGTGACGATCACCGAGATCGCCCGGGAGGCCGGCGTCTCGGTGCCCACCGTGTCGCGGGTCGTCAACGGCCGTTCCGATGTGTCGCCGGAGACCCGGGCCCGTGTGGAGGACCTGCTGCGCCACCACGGTTACCGGCGCAAGCCGTCCGCGCCCGGCGACCGGGCCGCCCTGGTCGACCTGGTCTTCAACGACCTCGACAGCCCCTGGGCCGTGGAGATCATCCGCGGCGTCGAGGAGGTCGCGCACGCCTCCGGGGTCGGCACGGTGGTGTCGGCCATCCACGGGGCGTCCGGCTCGGCCCGGCAGTGGATGACCAACCTGCGCGCCCGTGCCTCGGACGGGGTGATCCTGGTGACCTCGGTGCTGGAGCCCCTGATGCACGAGGAGCTGCGGCGCCTCGGGGTGCCGCTCGTGGTCGTCGATCCGGCGGGGTCGCCGTTCCAGGACGTGCCGACCGTCGGTGCCACCAACTGGGCCGGTGGCATGGCGGCCACCGAGCATCTGCTCGGACTCGGGCACCGCAGGATCGGCTTCGTCGCCGGGCCGGTGCGGCTGCTGTGCTCGCGGGCGCGGCTCGACGGGTACCGGGCGGCGCTGGAGAGCGCGGGGGTCGCGGTCGACGACGACCTCGTCGTGCAGGGGGACTTCTACCACCAGTCCGGGTTCGAGGGCTGTGACCGGCTGCTCGACCTGGCGGAGCCGCCCACCGCGCTGTTCGCCGCGAGTGACCAGATGGCGCTCGGGGCGATCGAGGCGTTGCGGCGGCGGGGGCTTCGGGTGCCCGAGGACATGAGTGTGGTCGGGTTCGACGACCTGCCCGAGGTGCGGTGGTCGGCGCCGCCGTTGACCACCGTGCGGCAGCCGCTTGCCGACATGGGCAAGCTGGCGACTCGTACGGTGTTGCGGCTCGCGGTGGGGGAGGAGCCGGCGTCTCCACGGGTGGAGCTCGCCACCGAGCTGGTGGTGCGGGCGAGTACGGCGCCGCTGGGCTGACGGCCCGCGGGCCCCGGGCGGGGTGGGCGGGGTCGTTCACCGGCCGCGGGCCGGTGGGGGCCGGTCGCGCAGTTCCCCGCGCCCCTGAAGGGGCACTGATCCGCCCGGCGTTCGCAGCGCGCTCATAAACCCCTTATTTGTCAGGGCCGTTGACTTACCTGTCGTACGTCCGTAACTTCCCGCGCACTCGACCGATAATTCTCGGCAGGCTTCCGGAAGGTGCGCGATGCGAGCGTTGAGCAACACCTACCCCTCTCTCAATCGCCGGAGGTTCCTCGCGGCCTCCGCGGCGACCGGGCTCGGGGCGGCCGCCCTGAGCGCGTGCGGTTCCTCCGACGAGGGGAGCGGTTCGGGCAGGACCACCGTCGAGTGGTGGAACATCACCACGACCCAGCCCGCGAAGAAGCTGTGGGCGGAGCGGGCCAAGGAGTTCGAGGCCGCGCACCCCGACGTGCGGATCAAGATCGTCACGCTGGAGAACGAGGCGTACAAGTCGAAGATGACCGCGCTGACCACCTCGGGGAAGCTGCCGGACATCTTCCACACCTGGGGCGGCGGGGTCCTGAAGCAGCAGGTCGACGCCGGTCTGGTGGAGGACCTGACGGACAAGGTGGCGTCCTGGACCAAGGACTTCGTGCCGGCCGCGCAGGCGGCGTACGAGATCGAGGACCGGACGTACGCGGTGCCCTTCGACATCGGGATGGTCGGCTTCTGGTACAACAAGGCGCTCTTCGAGAAGGCGAAGATCGCCTCGCCGCCCACCACCTGGTCCGGCTACCTGGACGCCGTCCAGGCGCTCAAGGACGCCGGGGTCACCCCGATCGCCCTCGCGGGCAAGGAGAAGTGGCCCGGCATGTACTACTGGGCGTACCTCTCCATGCGGGTCGCCGGGCTCGAAGCGATGCAGAAGGCGGCCACCGACGCCGACTTCACCGGGGAGGGGTTCGTCACGGCGGGGCAGCACCTCAAGGACCTCGTCGCCCTTGAACCGTTCCAGAAGGGGTTCCTCGGGGCTGCCTACTCCACGCCCAACGGCGAGGCGGCCACGATGGGCAACGGCAAGGCGGGCATGGAACTGATGGGCCAGTGGGCGCCCGTCGTCCAGAACGACTCGGGCAAGGGCATCGGCGAGGACCTCGGCTTCTTCTCCTTCCCCGCCGTCGAGGGCGGAAAGGGCGCGCTCACCGAGGTGTTCGGCGGGGGCGGCGGACACGCGCTGCGCAAGGGCGCCCCCGACGCGGCCGTGGAGTTCCTGAAGTTCTTCGCCGAGAAGGAGTTCGCCGAGAAACTCGTCAAGGACACCGGGCTGATACCGGTGTCCAAGGCCGCGCGCGGCGCGCTGACCGACGCCAACCTCACCGCCGTGTCCGACGCGCTGAACACCGCCACCGGCTTCCAGCTCTACCTCGACCAGGCGTACGCCCCCGCCGTCGGCCAGGAGATCAACGACAGCGTTGCCGCGCTCATCGCGGGCTCCAAGTCCCCTGAACAGGTCACGCGTTCGGTCACCCAGGTCGCCAAGAGCGAGGGCTAGCCGCCGCCGATGACCCACTCGACGACACCGACGTACGCGCCCGAGGCCGGCGCCGGCAAGGAGCCCGGCCCGGTGCCGCAGTCACCGCCCGGCGTGGAACCCCGTGGGCCCGCCGGGCGCCGACTGCGCGACTGGCTCGGCGCGTTCGTGTTCACGGTCCCGGCGCTCCTGCTCTTCGGGCTCCTGGTGCTGGTGCCGATGGGCTACGCGTTCTACATCAGCTTCTTCGACTGGGGCGGCTTCGGGCCGATCGCGGACTTCGAGGGCCTCGGCAACTACACGCGGCTCCTCAAGGACCCTGTCTTCCTCGGCGACCTGTCGCGCGGCGGGCTGCTGATCGGGCTCTCGATCGTGGTCCAACTGCCGTTCGCGCTCGCCATGGCCGTGCTGCTCAACCAGAAGCTGCGCGGCCGGGCGGTGTACCGGATGCTGTTCTTCGCGCCCTACATCCTGTCCGAGGTCATCACCGGCGTGCTGTTCGGCATGATCTTCGCGCCGGGGGACGGGCTCGCCGACAAGGTCCTCGACGAGGTGGGGCTGAGCGCGCTGGGCGGCGACTGGTTCGCCGGTCAGAACACCGTGCTGCCCACGCTCTTCCTCGTCATGACGTGGAAGTACTTCGGCTTCCACATGATGCTGTACCTCGCGGGGCTCCAGGGCATCCCGGCCGAACTGCACGAGGCGGCGCGCATCGACGGCGCGGGCACCTGGCAGCGGTTCCGTCACATCACGCTGCCGCTGCTGGCGCCGACCATCCGGATCAGCGCGTTCCTGTCCGTCATCTTCTCCATCCAGCTCTTCGACCTGGTGTGGGTGATCACCACCGGCGGTCCCGACCACGCCTCGGAGACGATGGCGATCTCCATGGTCCAGTACGGCTTCAAGCGCTACCAGATGGGCTACGCGAGCGCGATCAGCGTCGCGATGTTCCTGATCAGCCTCGTCTTCGCCCTCGCCTACCAGCGTTTCGTGCTGCGCCGTGACACCGAAGGAGCCATCACCACCATGCGAGCGAACCGATGAGCGCGGCGCCGGGCGCGGAGAAGGACGCGGTGCCGGGCGCGCGGAACGGCGTACCGAAGGACGTGGTGCGGCGGCGCAGGCTGCGCAAGGCGCCCCTGTACGCGGTCCTCTGGCTGGTCGGGGTCTTCATGGTGACCCCGCTGCTGTACGCCCTCATCTCCGGCTTCAAGTCCACCGACCAGCTCTCCAGCAACCCCTTCGGGCTTCCCGACCCCTGGGTGACCTCCAACTACACGTCGCTGCTCGGCTCGGGCGCGTTCTGGCGGTCCATCGGCAGCAGCACGCTGATCGCGGTGGGCGCGACCGTGCTCACCGTGGCGACGGCGGCGCTCGCGGCCTTCGCGCTGGCCCGGTTCGCCTTCCGTGGGCGGGAGTTGATGTTCACCCTGTTCACGATGGGGCTGATGTTCCCGTTCGCGGTGGCGATCCTGCCGCTGTTCATCCTGCTGCGCACCTTCGGGCTCCTCGACAACCCGTGGGGCGTGATCCTTCCCGAGGCGGCCTTCGGCCTGCCGCTCACGATCGTCATCCTGCGCGGCTTCTTCCGGGAGATCCCGGGGGAGTTGGAGGAGGCGGCGACCATCGACGGCTGCTCACGCTTCGGCTTCTTCTGGCGCATCCTGCTGCCGCTGGCGCGGCCCGCGCTCGGCACGGTCTCGGTCCTCGCGATCGTGGGGAGCTGGAACCAGTTCCTGCTGCCCCTGCTGGTGTTCAGCGAGCCCACCTGGTGGACCATCCCGGTCGGCATCCAGCAGTTCCAGGGCCAGTACGCCTCCGACGTGGCCCGCATCTTCGCGTATCTGGTGCTCGCCATGGCGCCCGCCCTCGCCTTCTACGCGGTCGCCGAACGGCAGTTGATCGGCGGCATCACGCTCGGCGCGACCAAGGGCTGACCCCCTCCCCTCCACCGCTGTGAGGAGTTACATGACCCACCCCTGGCAGGACCCCGCTCTCCCCGCAGGCGTCCGCGCCGCCGATCTGCTCTCCCGGATGACCCTCCGGGAGAAGACCGCGCAGCTCTACGGGATCTGGCCCGGCTCGGACCAGACGCCGGGCGGCGACATGGCGCCGCTCCAGCACGCGCTGTCCGGCGGGGTCGACCTGACGGAGCTTCTCCCCGACGGCCTCGGCCAGTTGACGCGCCCCTTCGGCACCACGCCGGTCGAGCCGGCCGAGGGCGCCGCCCGTCTCGCCGCACTCCAGGAGCGCATCCGCTCGGCGAACCGCTTCCGGCTGCCCGCCGTCGCCCACGAGGAGTGCCTCACCGGCTTCACCGCCTGGCAGGCGACGATCTTCCCCACGCCGCTCGCCTGGGGCGCGAGCTTCGACCCGGCCCTGGTCAAGGAGATGGCCGCGGCGATCGGCGCCTCGATGCGGTCGGTGGGCGTGCACCAGGGCCTCGCGCCGGTCCTCGACGTCGTACGGGATCCGCGCTGGGGCCGCACGGAGGAGTCGATCGGCGAGGACCCCTACCTGGTCGCGACCGTCGGCACCGCCTACGTCCAGGGGCTGGAGTCGGCCGGGATCATCGCCACGCTCAAGCACTTCGCGGGCTACTCGGCCTCACGCGGCGCCCGTAACCACGCGCCCGCCTCGATCGGGCCGCGTGAGCTGGCGGACGTCATCCTGCCCCCGTTCGAGATGGCCCTGCGGGAGGGCGGCGCGCGGTCGGTGATGGCGGCGTACAACGACGTCGACGGCCTGCCCGCGCACGCTCATCACGCGCTGCTCACCCGACTCCTGCGGGAGGAATGGGAGTTCGGCGGGACGGTCGTCGCCGACTACTTCGGTGTCTCCTTCCTGGAGTCGGCGCACGGGCTCACCGACTCGCCTGCCGGTGCGGCGGCGCTCGCGCTCGCGGCGGGCGTGGACGTGGAGCTGCCCTCGGTGCGGTGCTTCGGGGACGGCCCGCTGGAGGAGGAGTTGGTGGACCGGGCGGCGCTGCGGGTCCTCACGCAGAAGTGCGAACTGGGGCTGCTGGACCCGGACTGGGCGCCGCCGCCCGCCGACGGGTCCCCGGCCGATCTCGATCCGCCCCATATGCGGTTGCTGGCACGGCGGTTGGCGGAGGAGTCGGTCGTCCTGCTGTCCAACGGCGGTGTCCTGCCGCTCGGTGAGGGGACCCGGCGGATCGCGGTCCTGGGACCGCTCGCCGACGACCCTGCGGCCATGCTCGGCTGCTACACCTTCCCCCGCCATGTGCTGCTCGACCACCCCGAGCTGCCGATGGGCGTCGCCGTGCCGACGCTGCTGGAAGCGCTGCGGGCGGAGCTGCCCGACGCGGAGTTCACCGACGACCCTGCCGCCGCCGAGGTGTGCGTGGTCGCCGTCGGGGACCGATCGGGGCTGTTCGGCCGGGGCACCTCGGGCGAGGGCTGCGACGCGGCCGACCTCGAACTACCGGAGGGGCAGGGGCGGTTGGTGGACGCGGCGCTGGCCTCCGGGACGCCGGTCGTGCTCGTGGTGCTCTCCGGGCGGCCCTACGCGCTCGGCCGGTGGGCGGACCGCTGCGCGGCCGTGGTGCAGGCGTTCTTCGCGGGCCAGGAAGGCGGACCCGCGGTCGCCGGGGTGCTGTCCGGCCGGGTGAACCCCTCGGGCCGCCTGCCGGTGAGCGTGCCGCGCGACCCCGCCGGGCAGCCGTGGACCTACCTCGCCCCGCCGCTCGGCCTGCGCGGCGAGGCGAGCAACCTCGACCCGACCCCGCTGTTCCCCTTCGGGCACGGGCTCTCCTACACCACGTACGCCTGGCACGGCCCCACGGCCGACACCGACACCTTCCCCACGGACGGTGAGACGACGCTGCGCCTGACGGTCCGCAACACCGGGGAGCGGGCCGGTACGGAGGTCGTGCAGCTCTACCTCCACGACCCCGTCGGCAAGGTGGCGCGGCCGGTGGCCCGGCTGGTGGGCTACGCGCGGGTGCCGCTGGAGGCGGGGGCCTCGGCGGAGGTCCACTTCACGTTCCCGGCCGACCTCGCCGCGTACACCGGTCCTGACGGCGACCGGATCGTCGAACCGGGCGAGCTGGAGCTGTGGTTGGGCGGTTCCAGTGGGGGAGAGGGCGCACGGCACTCGGTGCTCGTGACGCTGACTGGGCCGGAGCGGGTGGTGGGGCGGGAGCGGCGGATGCGGTGCGAGGTGCGGGTGAAGTGAACCGGGCCGCGCCAGAGAAAGGAGTCGGGCGGCGCGCGGACCGAATGTTTCGCGCCGGTGGCCGACTGTCCTGGGAGGAGTGTGGCGTCAAAGGGGGTTAGCCGCGCGGGTGGGCGGGGCTACGATCTCCGCCATGACTTCTGCCAATCCGGCGCGGCCTCTGGGGACGGGGACGGCACGGCGGTCGACCCAGACCGCCACGCTCGCCGAGATCGCCCGCGAGGCCGGGGTATCGGCTCCGACTGTTTCGAAGGTGCTCAACGGGCGGGCCGACGTGGCCCCGGCGACCCGTACCCGGGTGGAAGGGCTGCTGCGCGAGTACGGCTACCGGCGCCGCCGCGCCGAGTCCAGCCGGTCACCCCTCATCGACCTGGTCTTCCACGAGCTGGAGAGCGCCTGGGCGATGGAGGTCATCCGGGGTGTCGAGAACGTCGCGCGGGACGAGGGGCTGAGCGTCGTGCTCTCCGAGAGCGCGGGCCGGCTCACCCCCGGCCGCACCTGGGCCGACCAGGTCGCCGCCCGCCGCCCGCACGGCGTGATCCTCGTCCTGTCCGGCCTCGACGCCTCCGGGCAGGCGCTGCTGACCAGCCGGGCCATCCCGTTCGTGGTGCTCGACCCGGCCGGTGACCCCGGCGACGACGTGCCGTCCATCGGCGCCACCAACTGGCAGGGCGGGCTGGCCGCGACCCGCCACCTCGTCGAGCTCGGCCACACTCGGATCGGCGCGATCAGCGGCCCTACGCGCATGATGTGCAGCCGCGCCCGCGTCGACGGCTACCGCGCCGCCCTGGAGACGGCCGGGCTGCCGGTCGACCCGGCGCTGATCCTGCCCGGCAACTTCCACCACGACTCCGGCTACCGCGCGGGCCTCGAACTGCTCAGGTCACCGGACAGGCCCACCGCCGTCTTCGCGGGCAACGACCTCCAGGCCCTGGGTCTGTACGAGGCCGCCCGTGAGCTGGGGCTGCGGGTGCCGGAGGACCTGAGCGTCGTCGGCTTCGACGATCTGCCGGTGGCACGCTGGGTCGGCCCGCCGCTGACGACCGTACGGCAGCCGCTGACGGAGATGGCCGAGGCGGCAGCGCGGCTGGTGCTGGAACTCGGACGGCGCGCACAGCCGGCCGCGGGCACCCGGATGGAGCTGGCCACGAGCCTGGTGGTGCGCAGCAGCACGGGGGCGCCGCCGGTGTAGCCGTGTCCCGGCCGTGCAATGCGGGGGAGTCGCCGGTGTAGCCGTGTTCCGGCGGTGCAATGCGGGGGAGTCGCCGGTGTAGCCGTGTTCCGGCCATGCCGGGGCGGGGCGCGGTTCCTGGGTCCGGGACGGGACGCTGTTCCTGTATTGACGAGTGGTGCGGGCCGCTCCACACTCTCCGAAGCCAATCGGTTGCACGACCGAAACTTTCGGAGGTACCCGCAATGAGATCTCTGAGATCAGGCTTCTCCCCGGCGTCACTGCTGACCGGCGCCGCCACCCTCGTCACCCTCGGCGCCCTGCTGGTGGCGGCCCCCGCCGCCCAGGCCGCCGACACCCCGCTGCGCGACCTCGCCGCCGCCAAGGGCAAGGCCATCGGCACCGCCGTCACCGGGTCCAAGCTCACCGGCACGTACGGCGACATCGCCGGTGCCCAGTTCAACTGGCTGACCCCCGGCAACGCCATGAAGTGGGAGACCGTCGAGCCCAGCCGCGGAACCTACAACTGGGCCGAGGCGGACCAGATCGTCGCGTTCGCGCAGGCGCACAACCAGCAGGTGCGCGGCCATACGCTGGTCTGGCACAGCCAGAACCCGGACTGGCTGGAGAACGGCACCTGGACCCCGGCCGAGCTGAGCACGCTGCTCCAGGATCACATCAGCACCGAAGTCACGCGCTACAAAGGCAGGCTGGCCGCCTGGGACGTGGTGAACGAGCCCTTCAACGAGGACGGCACCTACCGCTCGACGCTCTGGTACAACGGCCTCGGCGCCGACTACATCGCCCAGGCGCTGACCTGGGCGCGGGCGGCCGATGCGAGCGCCAAGCTCTACATCAACGACTACAACGTCGAGGGCGTCAACGCCAAGAGCACCGCCCTCTACAACCTGGTCAAGTCGCTGAAGGAGCGCGGCGTCCCGATCGACGGCGTCGGCCTCCAGGCCCACCTCATCCTCGGCCAGGTCCCGGCCACCTTCCAGCAGAACATCCAGCGATTCGCCGACCTCGGGGTGGACGTCGCGATCACCGAACTCGACATCCGCATGCAACTCCCGGCCTCCGAGGCGAAGTTGACGCAGCAGGCCGCCGACTACAAGGCCGTGCTCGACGCCTGCGTCGCGGTCAGCGGGTGCTCGGGGGTCACCGTCTGGGGCTTCACCGACTCCGACTCCTGGATTCCGGACGTCTTCGAGGGCTACGGGGCGGCGACCCCGTACGACGAGAACTACGTGCCGAAACCGGCGTACCACGCGATCGCGACGGCGCTCGGCGGCACGACCACCCCGCCGACGGGCGCGTGCACGGCGACGTACGGCGTCACCAGTCAGTGGAACACCGGTTTCACGGGCCAGGTGCGGATCGCCTGCTCGGGGGCGGCCCTGTCCGCGTGGCGGGTGAGCTGGAGCTTCGGCGCGGGCCAGCGGATCACGCAGGCCTGGAACGCGACCTGCACGCAGACGGGCGCGGCGGTGAGCTGCGTCAACGCGTCCTACAACGGAACGGTGCCGAACGGCGGTTCGGTGACATTCGGGTTCAACGGGGCATGGAGTGGGAGCAATCCGGTGCCCGCCGTGACGGTGGGCTGAGCGTTCTGGGGTCGGCTCTGAGCCATGGCTGAGAAGTCTGAGATTTTCCGAAGGAATGGGCAGAAGGGGTTCCTGCTCGTAATAATTCGGACTTATGTTCCTTCGTGTGACGGCTGAAGACGAGCACGGGGATCATGACGAGGGCGTCGAAGGGGACCAGGGCGAAGGCGTCGAAGGCCGGGGTGGCCGACGGCGGGGCCTGCTGAAAGTCGCCGGCATCGTGTTCGCCGGCGCCCTCGTCCTCTCCGCCGCGGGGGCGGGCTGGGTGTACTGGCACCTCAACCAGAACATCAGAACCGTCGACATCAACAGCGCCCTCGGCGACGACCGCCCGCCGAAGACCGTGTCCACCCCGTCGGCGGCGGCCTCCGCGAGCCCCCTCCCCAGCGGGGCGCTCAACATCCTGGTCCTCGGCTCCGACTCCCGCAGCGGCGAGGAGAACGCGGCGCTCGGCGGTGGCGGCACGACCTCGGGAGCCCGCTCGGACACCGCGATGGTCGTCCACATAGACGAGGGCCGTACGGCGGCGACGGTGGTCAGCATCCCGCGCGACACCCTCGTCACCCGCCCGTCCTGCCCCACCTCCTCCGGCGGGACCACCTCGGTGGCCTACAACTCGATGTTCAACAGCGCCTATTCGGTGGGCGGTCCGGTCTGTGCCGTGAAGACGGTCGAGTCGATCACCGACGTCCGCATGGACCACTTCATCGAGATCGACTTCTCCGGCTTCGCCAAGCTGGTCGACGCGCTCGGCGGGGTCACGGTCACCACGGACGAGGACATCGACGACGAGGACAGCCACCTGGTCCTGAAGGCGGGCGAGCACCACCTCGACGGCACCCAGGCGCTGGCCCTCGCCCGCACCCGGCACGGCATCGGCGACGGCAGCGACCTCGGCCGCATAGGCCTCCAGCAGACCCTGGTGAAGGCCCTGTTGGAGCAGATGTCCGACACCAGCCTCCTCACCGACCCCACCAAGCTGTACAAGGTCGCCGACGCGGTCACAGGCAGCCTCACGACCGACACCGGCCTCAACTCCCTGACCGAGCTGATGCGGTTGGGGCAGAGCCTCAAGTCGCTGCCCTCGGACGCCCTCAAGACGGTCACCATGCCGGTGCTGCCGGCCGCCTCGGACCCCAACAGGGTGGTGGCGGACGAACCGGAGGCGAGCGAACTGTGGGCGTCGCTCCGGTGACCTGCCGTAACCTTGGATGACCGGTGATGCACACAGCGTGGTGTGCCCCAGGTGGGGGAGGGCTTGTGACCGAGCAGTCGCCGACCGCGTGGAAGTACTGCGGCAACCAGTTCAAGATGTGGCGCCAGGAGGCGGGGGTCAGCCGCGAGCGGGTCGGCGACGAGACCAACTACTCGCCGGACACGATCACCGCGTTCGAGCGCGGGGTGCGGAGGCCGACGGCGCGGTTGCTCGCCGTGGGCGATGAACTGTTCGGGGCGCGGGGGAAGTTGAAGGCGGCGGCGCAGTATCTGGAGCCGGAGCGGTTTCCGCCGCGCACGCAGGACTTTATGGACTGCGAGGCCGACGCCATCGCCTTGCAGTCCTACCAGACCCTGCTGATTCCCGGCCTGCTCCAGACTGAGGCGTATGTGCGGGCGCTGCTCAACGCCCACTACCCGCCGCTGGACGACGAGACGATCGAGAGCCGGGTGGCCGCCAGGCTGGAGCGGCAGCAGTTGTTGGTCCGCAAGCCGACGGCGTACTACGGCTTCGTCTTCGAGGAGATCACGCTACGGCGTCCCGTGGGCGGGGCGGCGGTGATGCGGGAACAGTGCCGACGCCTGCTGGATCTGGGGCGGTTGCGCAATGTCTCCGTCCAGGTGCTGCCGACCGACCGGGGCGCGCATGCCGGACTCAACGGCCCCATGGTGCTGATCGAGACGCCCGAGCGAGAGCATTACGCCTACGAGGAAGGGCAGGCGGTCAGCGTGCTGCACTCCCGTTCGGAGGAACTCAGCAATCTGACCCAGCGCTTTGGCATGATCCGGACGCAGGCCCTCAGTACGGAGGAGTCGGCACGGTTCATCGGAAAGGTGGCTGACGAGTGGTGAACACCGGACTCGCCTGGTTCAAGTCGAGTTACAGCGGCACGGAAGGTGGCAACTGCGTCGAGGTCGCCCACGCCTGGTTCAAGTCGACGTACAGCGGCACCGAAGGCGGCGACTGCGTCGAGGTCGCCCTCACCCCCCGTACCGTCCATGTCCGGGACTCGAAGCTCAACCCGTCCGGCAGTGGGCCCGAGTTGACGGTTCCCGCCTCCGTGTGGGCGGAGTTCATCACGCACGTCGGGGCTTGAGCTTCGGGGGTCGGGATTCGAGACTCTTTTTGCAAGGAATGGGTGGGTGGCTCAACCCGCCCACCCTCCCTTGTCGGCGGCCGAAGTGCCGCTCGGGCCAGGGGAGATGACTTTTCGTGACCGGGTCGCGCCGGAGCGTGGCGGACGTGTAGCGTGCGCCGGGAAAGCATCGACCCCCGTGGGTGTTAGCAGCACCACGCGGGGGTCTGACCAGCAGATCGAAAGAGGTCGATCCATTGGCTACGGCCCAGCTTAGTGCTGCCCCGCGCCCCTCCGCCCACCCCGCGGCCAATCCCGGATACGGGAAGAGGTCCGCCCCGGACCAGGAACCGCGCACCGGACGGGACTTCGCACATCTGCCCGCCCGTGAGTCGTCGATCGCCACGTACCTCGACCGGCTCGACGACGAGGCGGACATGTCCATCAAGACGCTGGCCAGGCATCTCGACTACGGCCAGTGCGCCATCGGCACCGCCCTCAACAACCTCTCCGTAGCGGGCCATCTGCGCCGCGTACGGCGTCCGGTCACCGTCGACGGCTGCCCGCGCTGGGTCTGGCACACGTTCTTCTCGCGCACCGCCCGCGACGACGCCTGGTGGGACGCCCTGCTCGCCGGGGCGGCCCCGGTCACCGAGCGGCGCTCGCCGGAAGCGGCGCGATCGGCGGCGTACGGCGTGCTGGCGGGACTCGGCCGGATCGACGCGCGGCTCACGCTGTCGGCGGGGGAGTGCGGGGCGCTGGAGGAACACGCCGCCGAGTGGCTCGCGCGGGGCGCGGGCGAGGCGCAGCTCGTGGCGGCGATGACGGCCGGCCTCCCGGAACGGGTGGCGCACGCGCACGGCTTCGTACGCGCCCGGTTGCTGGCCAAGCTCCCGCCCGCACCGCCGACACCGTCGCCCTACGAGGCCCTGTGCACGGCCTGCGGCGAGCCGAGCGAAAGCACCAGCCTGCGGGGAGGCCTGTGCGGCGGCTGCTGGGGCGACCGGCCCGGTCTCCCGGCGGACCGGGTCCAGACCCATGCGGGGCGGCTGCGAGCGGCCCTGCGCAACGGGACACGTACAGGGAAAGGAACAGGCACGTGACGACCTTGCAGCACGGTCCGCCCGTTGCCGGGGCAGGATGGAGTGGAGGAGGCGACGCCATGACCCCCAGCACGTCCGACCACCCCCAGATGGGCATCGAGGACTTCGAAGAGCTCGCCCTCCTCACGCACGAGACGGCGCGCCTGGAGTTCCTGAACGGAAAGATCGGGGTCAAGGCCGTGCCTGACGGGAATCACGGCGAGATCGTCGCCTGGCTTCTCAGGCGGTGCATGCAGCATCGCCCCGAGCTGTTCCTCTATCCGGAACAGGGGCTCCAGGTCGAGGCGTACCGTCAGGGGCGAGCCCGGCCCGACGGTGCTCTGGTACCCGAGGAGTACTTCGCCGGAAAGGGTGAGTGGGCGGCGCCTGACGGTGTCCTGATGGTGGTCGAGGTCACGTCCCCCGACAGCGACGCCACCCGGCGTGACCGGATCGAGAAGCCGGAGGCCTACGCGGCTACTGGCATCCCCGTCTACCTGTTGATCGACAGGGAAGCCGCGACCGTCACGGTGTACTCCGATCCGGAGGACGGGAAGTACCGCTCAGGTACCGCTCGGCCGTTCGGCGCCTTGGTCGAGCTGCCCGATCCCGTCGGCTTCACCCTGGAGACCGAGAAGCTCAAGGACTTCGCCGATTGAGCCGTCCGTGGGCCTGCGAACAGCGGAAACGAGCCCCCGGAAGATCCAGACCGAAGAAATCCGAAGAAATCCGGGGACAGTGTCGAGACCGGCGTCTCCCGTTCGACGCATGGGTGAGAGGCGGGGACAGTCCCCGCCCGCTGCTGAAGGAGTCACCATGCCGCGCTACCTGTCGATGGTCCGGATCGACGAGAAGAACGCTCCCGCCGAGGGCCCCAGTGACGAGCTGATGCAGCGGATGGGCGAGCTGATCGAGGAGATGACCAAGGCGGGCGTGATGCTGGACACCGCCGGCCTCGCCCCCACCGCCCAGGGCACCCGGGTCCACTGGGAGAAGGGCGAACTGACCGTCACCGACGGCCCGTTCACCGAGTCCAAGGAGGTCGTCGGCGGCTACGCGATCATCCAGGCCAAGGACAAGGCCGAGGCCGTCGAGTGGGCCAAGCGGTTCCTGAGGGTCCACGAGGAGCACTGGACGGTCACGTCCGAGGTGCGGGAGATCATGGGCGGCTGAGCCGTTCCTTGGCCTGAGGCCGTCCCTGGTGTCTGATGGGGGGCTGTGGACCAGCAGCCCCCCGTCACCACACCCGCATCCGCGCCGTCGGCCTCGCCCGGCCCCGGCAGCGGCTCCGGTTCCGGCACCGGCCCTGGCACCGGCCCTGGCACCGGCCCCGGTACCGACGCCGATGCCGACGCTCTCGCGACCGTGGAGACGATCTTCCGGATCGAGTCCCCGCGCGTCATCGCGGGCGTCACCCGCGTCGTCCGCGACGTCGGTATCGCCGAGGAACTCGCGCAGGACGCCCTGGTCGCGGCGCTGGAGCAGTGGCCGCGGGACGGCGTGCCGGACAACCCGGGCGCCTGGCTGATGGCCACCGCCAAACACCGCGCGATCGACCTCGTACGCCGCCGGGAGCGCTACGCGCGCAAGCTCGCGGAGATCGGCCGCGACCTGGACACCACCACGCCCTTCGAGGAACCCGCCGACCCGGAGGACATCGACGACGACCTGCTGCGGCTCGTCTTCACCACCTGCCATCCCGTCCTCTCGGCCGAGGCCCGCATCGCCCTCACCCTGCGGCTGCTCGGCGGCCTGACCACCGTCGAGATCGCCCGCGCCTTCCTCGCCCCCGAGGCGACGATCGCTCAGCGCATCGTGCGCGCCAAACGGAAACTGGCGACGAGCGGAGTGGCCTTCGAGGTCCCCTACGGCCCGGAGCGCGAGGCCCGCCTCGGATCGGTGCTTGAGGTCATCTACCTGATCTACAACGAGGGTTACGCGGCCACGGCGGGCGCGGACTGGCTGCGGCCCGCCCTGTGCGAGGACGCCCTGCGACTCGCCCGCGTGCTGGCCGAGTTGATGCCCAAGGAGCCCGAAGTGCACGGTCTGGCCGCGCTGTTGGAGCTCCAGACGTCACGCGCGGCGGCCCGGTCCGGCCCGGCGGGCGAGCCGGTCCTGCTGAAGGACCAGAACCGCCGCCGCTGGAACCGCATGCTGATCCGCCGCGGCTTCGCCGCCCTGGGCCGCGCCGGCGCCGTCACCACCACGGGGCCGGGCCCGTACGCCCTCCAGGCCGCCATCGCCGCGTGCCACGCACAGGCGTACGCGTACGAGGACACCGACTGGGGCCGGATCGCCACCCTGTACGGCCTGCTTGCCGCGCGCTCCCCGTCCCCCGTCATCGAGCTGAACCGCGCGGTCGCCGTCTCGATGGCCGACGGCCCGGCACCCGCCCTGGCCATCGTC
The DNA here is from genome assembly GCF_044751025.1 of Streptomyces sp. NPDC088747. NCBI lineage: Bacteria > Bacillati > Actinomycetota > Actinomycetes > Kitasatosporales > Streptomycetaceae > Streptomyces > Streptomyces sp. NPDC088747. Next base: position 3,475 of record NZ_JBIVKZ010000026.1, on the reverse strand, counting down.
GACACCCTCGCCGCGGAACCCGCCCTGCGCGACTACCACTTGCTCCCGAGCGTCCGCGGCGACCTGCTCGCCCGGCTCGGCCGCACGGCACAGGCGCGCGCGGAATTCGAGCGAGCGATCACACTGACGCGCAACGAACAGGAACGGGAACTACTGCGGGCGCGGGTGCGCGAACTGGACCCGCCGCGGTCTGAAACGCCGTAGCTCCGAGCCGCCGTAACTCCGAGCCGCCGTGGACCTGAATGCCGCAAGTCCGAACCGCCGCAGTCCTGACCCGCCGCGGTCCTGAACGGCCGCAGTCGCGAACCGCCGCAGGACTGAGCCGCCGTAGCCCTGAATCGCCGCAGTTCTGACCCGCGGCGGTCCTGAACGCCGTAGCCCCGGAACGCCATCGCCCCGGAACGCCATCGCCCCGACCCGCCGCGGTTCAGGCCGTCAGCGGGTGCCCCAGCAGCATCGTCGGCGCACCCGCCACCCGGGTCAGGAACACGGTCGCCGACTTCGAGCCCTGCGACTTCGGCAGAACCTTGCGCCGCAGCTCCTCAGGCTCGACGGCCGACCCGCGCTTCTTCACCGTGAGTACGCCCACGCCCCGCTCCCGCAGCAGCGCCTTCAACCGCTTCACGCTGAAGGGGAGTTGGTCGGTGATCTCGTACCCGGAGGCGTAGGGGGTGGCGCGCGCCTGGTCCGTCGTGACGTACGCGATCGTCTCGTCGACCAGGCCGCCGTCGAGTTCCTCGGCCACCTCCGCGACCAGATGCGCCCGGATGACGGCGCCGTCGGGCTCGTACAGATACCGCCCGACCGGCCGCACCGCCGGATCGGGCAGCCCGCGCCCGCGCACCTCGCGCGGCCCCGGCAGCAGCGTGGCCCGTACCAGGCCCGGCTCGGTGCCGAACCACAGCACCGCCTCCTTCACGTCGCCGCCGTCCGAGATCCACTCCGCCTCCGCCTCGGCGGGAACCGCCTCGTGCGGGATGCCGGGAGCGATCTTCAGCGCGGCGAGCGGAGCCTTCGAGGCGGCGCCGACCGCCCACGACAGGGGCGGCGAGTAGGCCTCGGGGTCGAAGATCCGTCCCCGCCCGCCCCGGCGCCCTGGATCCACGAACACGGCCTCGAACCCGGACACGTCCACCTCCGTGACGTCCGCCTCGCGCACCTCGATCAGGTCCGCGAGGCCGAGCGCGTCGGCGTTCGCGCGCGCCACCGCCACCGTCAGCGGGTCCCGGTCGACGGCGAGGACCCGGATCCCGGCGCGGGCCAGCGCGATCGCGTCGCCGCCGATACCGGAGCAGAGGTCGGCGACGGAGCCGACACCGAGGGCGCGCAGCCGATCCGCGCGGTGCGCCGCGACCGTCGTACGGGTCGACTGCTCCACCCCGTTGGGGGTGAAGAACATCAGCTCCGCGTCCGCGGCCCCGAACTTCGCCGCCGCCCGCTGCCGCAGCCGCGCCTGTCCGAGGGCCGCCGAGACCAGGTCCGCCGGGTGCTCGCGGCGCAGCCGGGTGGCGACGGCCAGCTCCCGCGCCGGGTCGGTGCCGCGCACCTCGTCGAGCAGGGCCCGGCCCTCCGGGGCGAGGAGGGCGGCGAAGGAGGCGAGGGGGGTCAGCGGAGGGAGGTCGTTCACCGGGCCATTGTGGGCCAGTCGGTGGACGGCGCGCGTGCGGCCGAGGTGTCGTACCCCCGCGAGGGCGGTGACCTGCGAGGATCCGGCGCCATGCGATCAGTACGACAAAACTATAAAAAGGGTATGAAAGTGACGGCGGCCCGCACCGGCATCGCCGCGCTCGCCCTTGCCGCCCTTGTGTCCGGCTGCGCCACGGGGGCCGACTCCACCCCCGCGAAACCGGCGCCCGCCCCGGCGCTCGACGCCGCCGCCAAACTCAAGCTCGCCCAGGCGGCCAGGGCCGCCGCCGCCAAGCGCTGGCGCCTCGCCAAGACCCCGCTGGCCGCGCCGCCGGCCCCGGCCAGGAAGCCGGTGATCAAGTTCCGCGAGGGCTTCGAGGTCGAGGACGGGGAGGACCTGCCGCCGGTCTTCACCACCATCCCCACCAAGGACAAGGTCGTCTTCCTCACCATCGACGACGGCGCCGAGAAGGACCCCGCCTTCCTGCGGATGATGAGCGAGCTGAAGATCCCGTACACCGCCTTCCTCAGCGACTACCTGGTCAAGGAGGACTACGGGTACTTCCGCGAGATGCGCGACCGCGGCGTCGTACTCAACAACCACACCCTCCACCACCCCTACCTGCCCGGACTCTCCTACGAGCGGCAGAGGCACGAGATCTGCGGCATGCAGGACGTGATCAGAAAGCAGTTCGGCAAGCGCCCGACGCTCTTCAGGCCGCCCTTCGGCAACTACAACGCGGACACCCTGCGCGCCGCCAAGTCCTGCGGCATCAAGGCCGCCCCGCTGTGGAACGAGGAGATCTTCGTCGACCACTGGGAGTACCGCGAGTGGGACCGCGACCTGCACCCCGGCGACATCGTCCTCAGCCACTTCCGGGGCAAGGAGGACTGGAAGGGCTCGATGACCGACATGGTCCGCCGTTTCATGAAGACGGTCACCGACAAGGGATACGCGGTGGCCCGCCTGGAGGACTATCTGTGAGGTCGAAGCCGTACGGGGTCGCCGCCGCACTGCTCGCCTGCGTGCTGGTGTCCGGCTGCGCCCAGTCCCTCGACCCCCTCGAACGGCCGGGCGGCAGGGCGGCGCACGAGGTGGGCAAGGCGCGGTCGCACGGGCCGACCCTGGCGACGTACCGCCACTGGGGGCTGTCCGCGCCGCTCGCCGTCGCGCCGAAACCGTCCGCCCGGCCCACCGTGCGTGCCGCGGGCCCGGGTCTCGCGCCCGTCGTGGACCGCGTGCCCACCCGCGACAAGGTCGTCTTCCTCACGTACGACGACGGCGCCGAACGCGACCCGCGGTTCGTCGACATGGTCCGCGAACTGCGCCTGCCGGTCGGCATGTTCCTCACCGACAGCGTGGTCGGGCCGGGATACGGCCACTTCGCCCGGCTGCGGGTGGTCGGCGCGACCGTGCAGAACCACACCCTGGACCACTCCTCGCTGCGCGGCCTGCCGTACGCCGGCCAGCGCGCCGAGATCTGCGGCCAGCAGGACAAGCTCAGAGAGCGCTTCGGCATCCGCCCCCGCTTCCTGCGGCCCCCCTACGGCACGTACGACACCACCACCCTGCGCGCCGCCGCGGACTGCGGGATCGCGGCCGTCGTACGAGGGCGGGAGGCCGGGACGGGCCCGCTGCGGCCCGGCGACATCCTGTCCGGCTTCGACGAGCCCGACCTCACGGAGGCGACGGTCGGACTGCTGCGCCGGATCCAGGCCGAGGGGTACACGCCGGCGCGGCTGGAGGACTACCTCTAGTAGTGCTTCGTTAGGTTCGTGCTCTGGGTCTGCTGGCGATGAGAGGGCGGCCGCAGGTGGTGCAGATGCCGGTCCAGCACCTCAGCAGGTC